>JAZLLP010000010.1:0-50043 GCA_045598225.1 Acutalibacteraceae bacterium
TTTCAAACGATAATAAATCCCCTGCGCTTGGCAAAGAACCATAATAAACAAGAAAAAATCCCGAAACCTTGCGGAATCGGGATTTTGAAATTTTTCGGTAAAAGGTTATCGTTTGCTAAACTGAGGAGCACGACGGGCACCTTTGAGGCCGTACTTTTTACGTTCTTTCATACGAGGATCTCTGGTAAGAAGTCCTGCTTTTTTGAGTATGGGACGAACATCGTCTTCGCTCTGAAGAAGTGCTCTTGAAATGCCGTGACGGATAGCGCCCGCCTGACCGGTAACGCCGCCGCCTGCAACACGGCAAACAACATCGTATTTTTCGAGAGACTCTGTAAGAGCGAGAGGCTGACGAACGATGAGTTTAAGAGTATCAAGTCCGAAATAATCGTCGATATCTCTTTCATTGATTGTTATTTTACCTGTGCCGGGATAAACACGTACACGAGCAACTGATTTTTTTCTTCTGCCTGTGCCGTAGAAATAAGGTTTACTTTCGTACATCTGAATTGCCTCCTCTCTTAAAACTCTCTGACGATGGGCTTCTGAGCCTCATGTTTGTGTTCTGCACCTGCATAAACACGAAGACGTGTTAATGCGTTTCTGCCGATGGTGTTGTCGGGAAGCATACCTTTAACTGCTTTCTCAACAGCAAATTCGGGTTTTTCAGCCATAAGAGTACCGTATTTAACGGCTTTGAGATGACCGATGTAACCTGTGTGATGATAGTACATTTTCTTTTCAAGTTTTTTACCTGTAAGAACAATTTTGGAAGCGTTGATGATTATAACGCTGTCGCCGCAATCTGCGTGAGGAGTAAAAGTGGGTTTATGTTTGCCGCGAAGAAGAACAGCAGCCTCAACAGCAACTTCACCGAGAGTTCTGCCTTCTGCGTCAAGTACATACCACTGGCGCTCAACATCGCCTTTAGGCATATAAGTAGACATAAGAGTTACCTCCGTAATAGTATTGGGAAAAATCCCGCATTGCTTTGATATATTATCACAGCAATACGGGAGTGTCAACACTTTTTTTGAGGAAAAATGAAATAAATCACGCAAACTCGCTATTTCTTCATTTTTCTCTTGTTTTCATACTGTTTTCTCATTCACCAAATTCAATAAATTTAATTATTTACCGAGTGTACTGAAATCTTTAACAACTTCAACGCTGTTTTTGCGACGTTTTTTTGCTTTACGTTTCTTTTTTGTTCCGTTATAAAAAACAAATAAAATAACCGCAACAAAAATTATGAAACACAAAAATACTTTTGATGTTACAATCTTTTCAAAAAAACTGAAAATTGCCCATAAATAATTCTTCTTAACATCCTGCTGTGCAACAAGTGTTATATCTGCAATTTTAATTTTTTTGTACATCAATTTTGCTTTGCCTATTTCCTGACCTTTTTTTACAGGTGCTTTTACTTCTTCGGGAAAATCATCCGAATAAACAACTCTCATATCATCTATTCCGATATCTTTTTTCACTACCGCAGAAATACTTTCGGAAGGAACAAGAGCCGCATAATCGCATCCCCTGCCGTATTTTACTTTTACTTCACCCATATTCCTCGAATCATCGGCAAGTACCTTCATCTGCATATTTTCAAATGCCCATCGAAGCATATATCTGCAAGTAAGAAAAGCGGTATTTCTCTTTTCACCGTCAAGAACATAATCAAGTGTTCCGTGCATTGATATTGCAATATATGTATATCCGTTTTTAACGGCACTGCTGATAAGACAGGCGCCGGCTTTATCCGTTGTGCCGGTTTTGAGCCCGACGGCATCTTCGTAATAGTAATATGAGTAATTGTTCAAAAGCGGATTTGTATTATAAAGATACCTTTCATCGCTTTTATTTGTTGCCGGCATTGTTTTGCCGTATTTTGACGAAATTTTTACAATCGTTTCATTTTTCAATGCTTCTTTTGCAATGAGATACATATCATAAGCGGTTGTCTGGTTCTGTGTTTCACCGTCATAGCCTTTTATTGCTTCATTATCAAGCCCGTGAGGGTTAACAAAAAACGTATTTTTACAACCGAGTGTTTTCACAAATTCATTCATTTCATTTACAAATGCTTCTGAATTGCCGTCTGAAAAATGATATGCAAGAACGGCGGCGGCATCATTGGCACTCGGTAAAAACAGACAGTATAAAAGCATTTCAAGAGTTGTAACCTCACCGCCGTATAAACCGGCTATTGAACTTCCCGTTCCCAAAATACTGTCAACGGCTTCGGGAGCACATTTAATTTTTTTTGAAAGATCGTTGCATTTTGAAAGTGTTACAAGAGCGGTAACGATTTTTGTCAATGATGCCGGTGCTGTTATTTTTTTTGCATTTTTTTCATAAATAACGGTATCGGTATCGGCATTGACAAGAAGTGCTATGTCAGACTCATATTCGGGAGCATCAATATCGTATGATGTACCGGATTTTTTACCCGCAAAAGCGGTAATTGTTATCGGTGAAAACGCAATCAGAAAACAATTTAAATAAATTAGTAATTTTTTCATAGACAACACCCGAAAAATAGTATAAAATATAAATATATCTTTTACAGTATATCATCTTTTTCTGTCAAATGAAATAGTATTTTGTAAAAAAAGGTTGTGAAAATATGGTTTATGTTACCGGTGACACTCACGGTGACCCCGAAAGACTTTCCAAAAATGCTCTTAAAGCGTTAAAAGACGGTGACACTTTAATAATATGCGGTGATTTCGGTTTTATTTGGAACGATTCAAAAACAGAGAAAAAAATACTTAAAAATCTTTCAAAAAGACATTATAATATATGTTTTATTGACGGTACTCACGAAAACTTTGATTTATTAAACGCATACCCGGTTATTTCGTGGAACGGCGGTAAAACTCATAAAATTTCAGATAACATCTATCACCTTATGCGAGGACAGATTTTTGAAATTGACGGACTTAAAATTTTTACAATGGGCGGCGGCGAAAGTGCCGACCTTGATTCAAGAATTGAAGATAATCCGTGGCTGAAATATGAAATTCCGTCAAAAGAAGAACTTATTGAGGGTGCAAATAATCTCGACAAAGTCAACTGCAAAATGGACGTTATTATTACACACGAACCGTCAACGACAATAAAAGACTTTTTGAAACTGGGCGACAGCGAAAATGTTCGTGTTACAACACTCAACGCATATTTTGACGAACTTTCAAAATGTGCTGAATTTGACCGTTGGTTTTACGGAAGTCTTCACCTTGACAAATATATTTCAAATAAATATATCGGAGTATATAAAGCACTTGTAAACGCACATACAGGTGAAAAAGTAATATAAAACATATTTATTAAAAAAGATTTCAAGGCAAATAAGCCCTGAAATCTTTTTTGTTATTCAATTATGTATGTTCGGAATTCAGTCATCTTTAATTCCGAAAACAAGTTTAAGAATACCCTTTAACATTTTAGGACTTTTCCATACTACAACTTTCACCGTAATCACCTCTGAATTTATTTCGGATACAGTACATAATATGGATTTTAATAAAATATGTTACAGAACAAATTAAAAATCTGTTTTTTCAAATCTTCTTACAGATATTCTTTACACAATCCTTTAATTTCGGCAATTTTCATAAAATACCGTCCCCGAAAATATAATTAAAAAATTACTGATATTAAATCAGTCCCACTCATTTATGTTTTTCACATCATTATACATAGCGACATAGTTTGAATGTCTGCTTTTATGAATTTTACCCTGTTCAACAGCTTCAATAATCTTACACCCTTTATCTACCGTGTGAGTACAACTTGAAAACTTGCATTTACCTAAATATTCACTGAACTCGGGAAAACAGAATTGTAAATCATCTTTGTAAATTGTTTCATTCATTGCTATTTCAAGTGATGAAAAGCCTGGTGTATCAGCTAGGTAAACGCCATCGGATTTTAACAGACACACATCTCTCGTGGTGTGTCTTCCCCTGCCGAGTTTATCACTTATTTCGCCTGTCGTAAGTGAAAAACGCTCATCAAGGCAATTTAATAAAGATGATTTTCCGACACCCGAATTGCCGGTAAATACCGTTATGCCGTCACCTATCATTTCACGAACTTTGTCAATACCCTTGCCTGTTTTACAACAAACTGTACAAACCGGTATTCCCGCAGTTCTGTAAATTTCTTCATATTCGGTTGTATCTCCGAGGTCGGATTTAGAAAAAACGACACAAGGTTTAATATCTTTATTTACGGCTATTGAAATAAGTTTATCAATAACAAGTAAATTCGGTGACGGCTCTTTTATTGATGACACTATAACAAGTGTGTCAATATTGGCAACCGGCGGCCTGATAAGATAATTTTTTCTTTCTGAAATTTCATCTATTGTGTTTTCTTTACCCTCACGTACGGTTACAGATACCTTATCACCGGCAAGAGGGGTGATTTTCTTTTTTCTGAATGAGCCGCGCGCTTTACATTCAAACACCTCACCGGCGGCTTCTACATAATAGAAACCGCCGATGCCTTTAATTATTATTCCTTCAAAAATTTTCTCCGTCATCTGTTTCGTCCTCAGGGAACTCTTCTTCTGTAGATTCTTCCGGCTGATGCTGTATTGATTCATCGGGAACCGCTTTTGATACTGTCAAAACAATTGCTGTGGTATTGTCAACATGAGGAGCAGACGAATACGACGGCGACTGATTTAAAACTGTTCCGTCAGGATAATCACTCGGTTCATAAACAACCGATATATTTTTATAACCGTTTTTGCTTAAAGTGCTTTTTGCTTCACTTTCAGTCATTCCGACTACATTTGCATAGAAAAACAACTGATGAGTATTTACATTTGAAAATTTAACCGGTTCTTTCGTAAAGTCAGCCGTCATTTCCATATAAAGCATATCATCAAGATATATGCATATATGAGACTTATTACCGCTACCTTTTACGGTAATATCATATGAAGATGTAGTATTGGTATCAACTGTTGTGTTCTCAACAACTTCACCGTCAACAGTTACTTTCAACGATAAACTGCCGCCTGTTTTCGGAATACTGATTTTTGTTGTTCCGGAAAGAAAACCCGAACTGACGGTAAGAATGACTTCTTCGCCTTTTCTGACCGGAGAACCGCTCGACGGCGACTGAACAAGAACATAATCCTTTGCTATGGTACTGTCATCAACCTCGGTTTTTGAAAGAACAAGACCTTTGTCGGCAATAATAGAAGTTGCCTCTGCGAGTGATTTGCCCTCTAATTCGGGCATTTTAAATAATGCATCGGAACTGCTGTCAGCACAATAGAAAACCGTTACCGATGAACCTGCAAGAACAGACGAATTAGCCGATGGCTCTGTTCTTAATACTTCACCTACCGAAGCGGAATCCGAAGACTCCGGTACAAATGTTACCAAAAAACCCATAGACTCCAGTTTGTCTCCGACTTCTTTATAACTGCTTCCCGAAAAATCGGGAATGATTATACCCTCACCGGATTTTACAATAAACAGTTTAACCGTTCCGCCCTTTGTAATAGTATCACCGGCTTTGGGGTCCTGATTATATACAGTACCCTCTTCTGCATCGGAAAATGCAACATAAACCGGTTCAAAGTTATAATTTTCGGTATACTCGGGATTATTTATCAATTCGTCATAATACATTCCGAGAAAACTTTCAACTTCAATCTTTTTTGTTCCTATTCCGCCTATTGAAATAGTACCTTTTTTCATAAGAATACCTATAACGGTACCGGCAATAAGAATTATTGCAAGAACAACGCTCGCAAGAATCGGTATTAATTTATTATTTTTCGTTTTTTTCTCTTCAACGTCGGCAACAATACTTAAATTATTGTTTTCTTTAATTTCGGGTTTCTGTTCCGTATTGTTGTCACTGACAGGATTATCCAAAACAATAGGTTTTGAAGGCTCAATAGTTTTAGCCTGAGAATCGGACGAATATGTTTTTTCCTGTATTTTTCCGATATATCTTGTCGGTTCTTCGTCGACAAAATATGTATTGTAATCAAATTTTATATTCGGATTTCTTTTGAACTCCTCAAGGTCAAGAAGCATTTCCGCAGCAGTCTGATAACGGTCACGGGGGTTTTTCTGCATCGCCTTCATTGTAATCTGTTCAAAGCCCATGGGAATATCGGGATTGATTGAACGGGGCGGCTCTGCCTCTTTCTGAAGTTGCATAAGCGCTACCGAAACAGCACTTTCCGCTTCAAAGGGAAGTTTGCCCGTAAGCATTTCATATAAAACAACGCCGACAGAATAAATATCTGCCTTTTCATCGGTAATTTCACCTTTAGCCTGTTCGGGACTTATGTAATGAACGGAGCCGATAGCCTTTTCGGTCATTGTTCTTGTTTCACCGCGGCTGAATCTCGCTATTCCGAAATCGGCAACTTTAATAGTGCCGTTTTCAAGGAGCATTATATTCTGCGGTTTAATGTCACGGTGAACAATGCCTTTATCGTGTGCATGCTGTAAAGCACGAAGAATCTGAATAATGAAATAAAGTGATTCATTCCAGTCAATACATTCCTGCTGTTCAATATATTCTTTAAGAGTTATACCCTCGATATACTCCATAACAATATACTGAAGCCTGTCCCCGAAACTGACATCGTAAACCTTTACAATATTCTGATGTGACAAAATTGCTATCGCTTTTGATTCATTTTTAAATCTTCTGCGAAATTCTTCATTTGCAAGATATTCATCTTTAAGAATTTTAACGGCAACTATTCGGTCATCAATACTGTCGTACGCTTTATATACAACAGCCATTCCGCCGACACCGATAATATCCTGTATTTCATAACGACCGTCAAGTCGTTTACCAACGTAGTTATCCATATCTCCACTCCTATCGCTTTATACAAACGACGGTTATATTATCTCTTCCGCCGCACTCATTTGCCGCATATACAAGTGATTTTGAAATTGTTTCGCAATCAACGGATTCTTTTGATATATTATATATTTCCTCATCACAAACAGACCCTGTAAGACCGTCTGTACAAAGCAATAATAAATTACCGGGTTCAAAATCTGCAATATCAATATCAGTTCTGATTTCACAATCCACACCGACAGCACGGGTAATTACATTTCTGTCGGGATGAGTCTTTGCTTCATCGGGTGTAATTTTACCTATATCAATAAGATACTGAACAACGGAATGGTCTTTGGTAATTTGGGATATTGTGCCGTCTTTCAGAAGATAAGCACGACTGTCGCCTGCGTGTGCAATTACCGCTATGCCGTCGAAAATCAATGCGGCAACAACGGTTGTACCCATTCCGTACAAAGAACTGTCATCTTTTGCTGTATCAAATATTTCAATATTTGAAGTTGAAACAGCGGATTCCAGAAGATTTTTTACGGATGAAGAACTCATTCCGTGTCTGTAGCCTTTCAAAATATGATTTGAAACAGTTTCAACACACATCTTACTCGCAACTTTTCCGCCCGAGACACCGCCCATACCGTCACAGACAACAGCCCATACCGTACCGTCATCAAATTCACCGCATAAGTATGAGTCCTGGTTACTGCTTCTTACTTTACCTATGTCGGAAAATGCCGAATAATCCACTTGTTTCACCTCGCTTATGATTATTTATCATTTAATATTTTTTCCCGCCTCAACTGACCGCAGGAAGCGTTAATATCAGAACCTAATGTTCTTCTTACCGTTACGGCATACCCTGCCGTTTCGAGTATTTCTTTAAATTTATTTATTGAATCATCCGAACTTCTTTCGTGACCTTTTTCCGGAACTTCATTTGCAGGAATGAGATTTATATGACAAAGTATGCCTTTAAGCCTTTTTGAAAGTTCAAAAGCACATTCGGGACTGTCATTTACACCTTTCATCATAGCATACTCGAATGAAATTCTTCGTGATGTTTTATCGCCGTAAATTTTACAGGCGTTTAACAGTTCATCAATTCCCCAACTTTTATTTACAGGCATTATAGTTGACCTGATTTCATTATTCGGTGCATGTAACGATACCGAAAGGGTTAACTGTAAATCACGTTCAAGCAGGTCGTATATACGGGGAACAATTCCGCTTGTAGAAAGAGAAATGTGCCTCATTCCGATATTAAGACCGTTTTCGTCACTGACAAGAGTAAGAAATTTCATCACATTGTCAAAGTTGTCGAGCGGCTCGCCCATTCCCATAAGCACAATGCGTGATATACGAATACCGAGATCTCTTTGAGCGGCGTAAATCTGCCCTAAAATTTCAGACGGGCGAAGGTGTCTTTTAAAACCGCCTATGCCGGAAGCGCAAAAAGCACACCCCATTTTACAACCGACTTGTGTTGAAACGCATATTGTGTAACCGTATTTATATTTCATTACAACGCATTCGAGATATTCGCCGTCATTAAGCGCAAAAAGGTACTTTACCGTTTCATCATACCTCGAAACGAGTTTTTTTTCAATAGTACAGGCAAAAATGACAAAATTGTCATTTAATTCTGATATAAGTTGTTTTGAAAGGTTCGTCATTTCATCAAAAGAAACGGCGCCTTTTTTATGTATCCAGTCATATATCTGATTTGCTCTGAACGCAGGCAAACCCATATTTTTTATTTCGTCCTTTAATTCATCCATTGTAAAGGATGCTATATCTTTTTTATTCATTTTTCCCCTTTACTTTCTGATGAATTTTGCAACAAAGAAACCGTCACAGTCATTTATATGCGGTAACAAAGTCAAATAATCACCCTCATCAACCGCACGTTTAACATCCGGCTCAACTTTAACGGTTGAAAATTCCGGATTGTTTTCAAGAAAATCATTGCAGATTTTTCGGTTCTCGTTAGGATTTACGGAACAAGTCGAATATACAAGTGTTCCGCCGTGTTTTACATATTTTGAAGATATTGTAAGTATCTGTTTTTGAATAGGCAAAAGCGTTTTTATATCATCAAGTTTTTTATATTTTATTTCAGGTTTTTTACCGATTATTCCGAGTCCGGAACAAGGAACATCGCACAGAACTCTGTCAAACTCACCTAAATCATCATTAAATACTGTGGCATCGTTTGAAACAGCGTTTACAATGTCAAGACCGAGCCGTTTTGCGCCGTTTTCAATAAGTTTGACACGTTGACTGTAAATATCGCACGAAACAACCTCACCGCAGTTTTCCATATTTTCGGCAATAGCAAAGGTTTTACCGCCCGGTGCGGCGCAAACATCAAGAACACGCTCGTTTTTTTGGGGTGAAAGTGATTTTACACAAAGTTGTGAAGATATATCTTCAACGTGAAAATAACCTTTTTTATAAGATTCAAGTTCGTAAACCGGTAAAGGCGACTCTATTCTTAAAGCATTCTCAAGCCATGTTTTTTTTACGGTTACATTTTCTTTTTCCAATTCGTCAATTAAATTTTCGACCGTTATTCTGCAAGTATTCACTTTTATAGTAATTACTTTTTCTTCAAGCGTTTTAGTAAAAAACGATTTCGCATTTTCAACGCCGTAATGATAAATAAAAAAATTTATAAGTTCAACAGGCACGGAAAACCGCACGGAAAGTTTTTCAGGCTCATCCGACAGTTCATCAAATGAGAACCCGTTTTGTGACACTTTTCGCAAAACGGCATTTATCATTCCCGAAGCATAGCGGCAATTATTATTTGCAAGTTTTACAGATTCGTTAACCGCCGCCGATGCAGGTATTTTGTCGGTAAACAAAAGTTGATATGTACCGAGCCGCAATACCGTAAGAACTTCGGGTTTCAATTTATTTGCATTCTGTTTTAAATAAGAAGAAAAAACATAATCAAGCGTTATTTTGCGTTCAACCACGCCGTACACAAGCCTTGAAATAAAAGCACGGTCGGTGCTGTCACAGGAATATTCTTTGACAGCACTGTCTAATGCAAGGTTAGAGAAAGCCTTATCTTTTTCAATTTTTAAAAGAATTTCAAAGGCCTGCTGCCTTGCACTTTTTTTCATCGTCTTCTGTTACCGCCGAACCTTATTATTAATCTCAATAATTGTGCAACGCTTGTTGCAAGTGCCGCAACGTATGTCATTGCCGCTGCAGTAAGAACTTTTCTTGCGCCGTCTTTTTCTTCAACAGTAAGAAGCCCGTTTGTTTCTATAACGGAAAGCGCTCTTCTGCTTGCGTTGAATTCCACCGGAAGTGTTACAAGTTGGAATAATGTTGTAAATGCGAAAAATCCTATTCCTATCCAGATAAGCGGGTCAAATGAAAGGAACAAACCAATAAGCAAAAGCGGAATTGATGCGTAACTTCCTATTTGTGTTACCGGAAAAATAGCAGTTCTCCATTTAACGGGTGAATAACCCTCCGCATACTGAGCCGCATGACCGGCTTCGTGACAGGCTACGCCTATTGCCGCAATAGAAGAACCGTTAAATACATCCGATGACAAACGAATTTCATTTTTACGGGGATCGTAAGCATCGGTTAAAGTTCCGTTTACCGGAATAATATTTACATTATAAATATTATAATAACGAAGAACTATCTCCGCCGCCTGCGCTCCCGTTATATGACGGGAATTTGCAATTCTCGAATATTTTGAATAAGTTCGTTTCATTTTTGACTGAACAATCAGTGAAGCAATCAAAACGGGCAGAACAAATATGATGTACGAATAATCATAAAAATAATAGTAATAAGGATACATATAAAATACCTCTTTTATATTTGTTATTACTTATTGTATATCGTAAAAATTAAATAAAACACAGAAAAATTTGAATAATATTTTAACAATTTCCTAAAACAGTATCGGAATCGGTTTTAAACCCTCTGAAAAAGTCAACGGATGACATTCTTTTTTTACCTTCATACTGAACTTCGGAAATTGAAATACACACTCCGTCTCCGCATACTACTTTAAGACCGTTTTTATCAGTAATTACAGAGCCGGCACATTTCTGTGATTTTTCACCGGTAATATGAGATTTAAAGAGTTTTAAGGTTTTACCGTTTAATAACGTTGAAGCAACAGGCCACGGGTCAAGTCCTCTTATTTTATTATGAATTTCGGATGATGATAAAGACCAATCTACAGGTGACATTGATTTGTCGAGCATTGAAGCATAAGAACTTTCGCTGTCATTCTGTTTTACGGGAGAAAGAGCATCCGATTTTAACAAATCAAGAGTTTTTAAAAGAACAGAAGCACCCAAAGGCGAAAGTCTTTCGTATAATTCTCCGGAAGTTTCATCTTCACCGATTTTCAACTTTTCGCATATAAGCATATCACCGGTGTCAAGACCTTCATTAAGTTGCATTGAAGTAACGCCTGAATATTCATCACCGTTGAGAACGCTCCATTGAATAGGTGCGGCGCCACGGTATTTCGGCAGAACAGAGCCGTGAATATTTATGCAGCCGTATTTCGGAAATTCAAGAAAATCAGCCGGCAAAATCTTGCCGTATGCAACTACAATAACGACATCGGGTTTTAATTCACGAAGAATTTTTACACCCTCACCGTTTTTTAAAGTACAGGGCTGAAAAACGGGAATACCGTTCTCAACAGCCACGGTTTTAACAGGCGGAGGCGTGAGAATCGATTTTCTTCCCACGGGTTTATCGGGTTGAGTGATTACACCCGTTACATTATATCCGTTCTCAATCAGCGCTTTAAGAGGTAGAACGGCAAAATCGGGAGTACCCATATAAACTACATTCATAATCTGTTTACTCCTGTTCAACACGTTTTAAAGATTCACCTTCAACAAGTTTATCTTTATAAAGAATACCGTCAAGATGGTCAATTTCATGACAGAAACATCTTGCTTTAAGGTCTTCGCCTTTATAAAGGCACCAATTACCGTCTCGGTTTTGCGCTTTTACTTTTACCGTTTGAGGTCTTGTAACAGGACCGCAGAGTCCGGGTAAAGAAAGACAGCCTTCTTCACCTGTCTGTTCTCCTTCTTCAAACGTTATTTCGGGATTTATAAGTTCAATAAGGCCGTCGCCTACATCTAACACGACTACCCTTTTCAAAACTCCGACCTGAGGACCTGCAAGACCTACGCCGGGTGCATTATACATAGTTTCAGCCATATCATCAAGAAGTTCAAAAAGACGCTCGTTAAACTCTGTTACTACCCTTGCTTTTTTTCTGAGAATAGGGTCGCCGTCTTCTCTTATATTTCTTATTGCCAATTAAAACACTTCCCACAAGGTGTAAAGCACCTTTAAAATTTTTAAAACATTTTATAACGGATTTATGTCGGCAGTAACCGTTACTCCGTTATTATTTGTATTTTTCATAAACGAAACAAGATTATTTGAAATCATTTCTCTGAAACGTTTTGAATTTCTGCATTTCACCGTAATATTGAATCTGTATTTATTACTTATTTTACCGACACGGGGTTGAACAGGACCGAATGCCGTCAGTTTAACATCGGAAAAATCTTTTGATACGCTTTCTTTAACACTGTCAAGGAATGAAACAGCGGAAGAATACGCTTTTGAATAATTTTCGCTGATAAAAGAAATCTGGCAAATGTCACAATAAGGCGGATAAACCATTGCTTTGCGTATTGCAGTCTCCATATTGTAAAACGCTTCGTAGTTCTGCTCTGCGGCAAGAGTTATTATTTCATTATCGGGCATAACCGTCTGAATTAACGCTTTTCCCCGATAATCGCCTCTTCCCGACCTGCCGATAACCTGAGTCAAAAGGTCAAAAGCACGCTCACTGCTTCTGAAATCGTCATTGCAAAGTTGCTGGTCTATTGAAATAATACCGACAAGAGTAACATTCGGAAAATCAAGTCCTTTGGCAACCATCTGCGTTCCGAGAAGAATATCGTACTCACCTTTTGAAAATGACGAAAGTTTATTTTCATAAGAATACCGTGACATTGTTGTGTCGGCATCCATACGAAGAACTTTTGCACCCGGAAACATTTTTTCAAGTTCATCTTCGATTTTTTGTGTACCGAAGCCTGCATAACGAACTGAATTGCTTCCGCATTCCGGACAAATCTGCGTATATTTTTCGGAATGTCCGCAATAATGACACATCAGCCTTGAATTTGCGCTGTGATATGTAAAAGATATACTGCAATTAGGACAGGTAAGAACTGTTTTACACGTATTACAAACGGCAAACGTATTGAAACCGCGCCTGTTCATTAAAAGAATAACCTGTTTTTTATTTGAAATACATTCCGAAATTTCTTTATAAAGTTCGGTACTTATTATTCCGTTTGATTCGGAAATGTCAACAGTCGCCGTTTCGGGAAGAACCGCTTTACCGTAACGCTCTGTAAGTTTTACAAAACCGTATTTCCCGTCTGTGGCGTTTTTATAAGTTTCAAGCGACGGTGTAGCAGATGACAAAAGAAGCAAGGCGTTGTTCTGCGCACATCTGAATCTTGCGACGTCACGGGCGTGGTATCGTGGTGACATTTCCGATTTATATGTATGCTCGTGTTCTTCGTCCATTACAATAAGTCCGAGATTTTCAAACGGAGCAAAAACAGCAGAACGTGTTCCGATTGCAATTTTTGCATCACCGTTTTTAACACGCTTCCATTCATCTATTCTTTCGCCTGCCGAAAGAGCACTGTGAAAAACAGCGACTTTATCACCGAAATGCGAATAGAAAAGACCGAGCGTCTGAGGCGTGAGCGATATTTCCGGAACCATAACGATTACGCCTTTTCCGTCTTTTATAACTTCTTCAATAAGTTTTAAAAATACCTGCGTTTTACCGCTTCCCGTAATTCCGTAAAGAAGTGAAGCAGAACCTTTGCCGGATTTATACGCGGATAAAAGGTTTTCAAATGCAATGTTCTGTTCTTTTGTCAGAACAGGAGAAGATTGCATTTTGTTTTTATCAAACTGAGGCCGTCTGTACACCTCACAGTCAAAAATCTCAATAAGACCTTTCTTTTCGAGAGCCGTAACGACAGCCGGCGTAACACCGGTAAAATAACAAATCTCTTTTACAGATGCACACCCTATGTCAAGCAGAAGTTTTGCCACGGATTTTTGTTTAGACGTAAGAGAGGAAAGCGTGTCTTCAACTTTTTCTTCGGATATACAAAGTCTTGCATTCTTTACAGTAAGGTCGCCGGTTTTTCTTTTTGCGTCAACATTTGAAAGTAAAACGCCCTTTTTTACAAGTTTTTCGGGAAGATTACTGTCTGCCGGTAAATCAACCGCCGAAAGAATCGTTTCTTTTTTTACAAATTTGCACCCGCCGTTTAAATAATCATATATCTTTCTTTCATCATCTGAAAGTTTCTGTAAAACATTCTGCGGTATATTTTCGTTCGCAATAAATGAAACGACATAATTAAGACCTATACCCGAAGGCAGCATTGACTTTACCGCATCAAACAAAGTGCAAAACGTGTTTTCTTTAAGCCATTTAACAAGAGATAGCATTTCATTGTTAAAAAGCGGCGCTTCATCAAGCACCGCTGCAACAGATTTGAGTTTTATCCCCTGCTCGGCTTCATCTGTCGTTTTTACTTCAAGTACGAGCCCTTGTTTCTTTTTATTGCCGTTTCCGAAAGGAAGCATTACCCTGCATCCCGGAAGAACTTTTCCGTCAAGGTTTTGCGGAATCAGATATGAATACGGAGAATCAAAATGATACACAAGACCCTCAACTGCAACAACGGCAACTTTACTTTGCATATCAGTCAATTATATCCTTATTTTCTACAATTTTGTATCTGCCGTTAATAATATCATCAAGAGCCTCTGTAACGGGTTTTTCCGTTGAATGATTCTGCTCTTCGAGATTTTTCAAAGCGATTTCACGCGCTCTTTTTGCAGTTGCCGTAACAAGAGAATAACGGCTTATGCCCTGGTCGAGTATTACGTTAAGATTAGGATTAAGCATTATTATTACCACCTTTAATTATTTGTTAATTTATTTACAAAATCTTTCATAAGACCGTATTTATGAGATTCTGCTTTCAGAATACAGCATATATCGTCAACACATTGAGTTAAATCATCATTTACAACGACATAATCATATTCATTTGCACGTTTAAGTTCATTTTCGGCAATTTCAACACGTCTTGAAAATTCTTCTGCGGTTTCCGTTCCTCTGCCGATAAGTCGTTTTTTAAGTTCTTCGATTGACGGAGGAACTATAAACACGGAAACACAGTCCGGGTAAAGTTTACGGATATTTCCTGCGCCTTCAACCTCAATTTTCAAAACTACACAACAGCCGTTTTCAAGCATTTCGTCAACTGCTTTTTTCGGTGTACCGTAAAAATTCGAGCCGTAATTAACGTATTCAATAAAATAATTCTGCTCAATTTTCGATTTAAAATCATCAACAGTAGTAAAAAAATAGTCTACACCGTCGACTTCACCGTCTCGCATGGAACGTGTTGTCATTGAAACGGAACGTTTTATATCAATTTCTTTTGTCTGAAGTTCGCTCAAAACAGTATCTTTACCGCAACCCGACGGAGCGGAAACGACAACAAGTAAACCTTTATTCTCCGAAGCCAAATTCACGACCTCCCTTTTCATCGTTAAACCTTGCGAGAAGTTGTTCGGCGGACAGAAATGAAAGAACAATATTATCGCTGTCGGTAACTATAACCGATTTTGTTTTTCTGCCGTGTGTGGCATCAATAAGAAGTGACCGTTCTTTACTTTCCTGAATCATTCGTTTTGCAGGTGCAGAATCGGGACTTACTATTGAAACGACACGGTCGGCATTTATAAGGTTGCCGAAACCGATATTGACAAGTTTCATTTTTTCTCCGTTCGTAAAAAATAATATGTTATTCTATATTCTGAATCTGTTCTCTTATTTTTTCAACTTCCGCTTTTATGTTGATAACACGTTTGGCAATTTCAACATCCTGTGCTTTTGAGCCGATTGTATTTGCTTCACGGTTAATTTCCTGAACAAGGAAATCGAGTTTTCTGCCTATTGCTTCTTCGGATTCCATCATTGAGTGAAGTTGGTCGATATGACTTCTCAACCTGACTGTTTCTTCGGCAACGGCAATTTTGTCGGCATATATAGCCGCCTCTGTAAGAAGCCTTGCTTCATCAACCTGTGTATCACCGAGAACGTCACGCATACGTTCAAGAAGTTTGTCATTATACTCTTTAACCGTTTCGGGAGAACGTTCTTCAACAAAAGAAACATTTTGGAGTATAAAGTCTGCACGGGAAAGAACATCTTCTTTTAATTTTGCACCCTCAACAGTTCGCATATTTATAAAACCGTCAAGTGCATCATTTAAAACAGATAAAACGTTTTCAAGAAGTTCTTCTTCATTGACTTCATTTTTTGTTATATTGAAAATGTCGGGAAAACGTGCAAGAAGCGGTGCGGATAAATCATTTTTCAATGAAAACTCACCGGAAAGAGACTGAATTGCATTTACATATCCTCTTGCAAGAGGTTCGTTTATTTCAACAACAACGCTGTCATCGGCAATCGCTTCAACGGTAACGTAACATTCAACTTTACCTCTTGACACTTTAGCGGAAACGGCAGATTTCAGCTTGTCCTCAAGAAACGAATAAAGACGAGGCACTTTGCACGAAAATTCAAAATACCTGTGATTTACACTTTTAATTTCAACTGTTATATTAAAATGCTCAAAAGAACCTTGCGCTCTTCCGAAGCCTGTCATACTTTTAATCATAAAAACAACCTCTTTTATCAGGTAATATATTATACTAAATTACATAATAATTGTCAAATAAAGTAATTATTTTGTGTTTACGGAAAGTTTGTGAACTTCATCATCTGTAAGTTCACGCCACTTACCCGTGGGAAGCATACCGAGTTTTATTGAACCGACAGCGTTCCTTTTAAGCCTTATTACTTCAAGACCTGTTTCCTCGCACATTTTTCTTATCTGGCGGTTTCTGCCTTCATAAATAATAATTTCGAGTACACTTCTGTTTTCTTTCTTTTCAATAACGTGCACTTCGGCGGGAAGTGTTTCTCTGCCGTCAATAAGAACGCCGTTTTCGAGTTGCTCAACCTGAGAGGACGTTATCAATGAACGGACTGTAACTCTGTAAGTTTTTGAAATGTGTTTTCTCGGGTGCATAATGTTGTTTGCAAAATCCCCGTCATTTGTAAGCAAAAGAAGTCCTTCGGAATCTCTGTCAAGTCTTCCCACGGGGTAAACTACCGCACCGACATCCGAAACAAGTTCCTTTACGCATTTTCTGCCGAGTTCATCGCTCATAGTGGTAACATATCCGCGAGGCTTATTAAGCATAATATAATATTTATCTTTTACAGCGGTAACTTTTTTACCGTTTACGGTGACGGTATCTTTTTTCGGGTCAACTTTATCACCGAGATTTGCTTTTTTTCCGTTTACCCATACTCTGCCTTCAAGAATAAGTTCTTCGGACTTTCTTCTCGAAGCAACAGAACACTCGGATAAAAATTTTTGTAATCTTTCCTGAGCCATAAGTTAATCAGCCATTTAGGCAATCCTTTATAATATTGATTATTTTTTTAATAAACGAACTGTTTTCGGTGTTTTTCACCGAAATTTCCGCATTATCCGAAGCAAAAAGTAAAAACTCGGAAATTTTATTACCTTTTGAATCATAATACACAAGTTTACCGACAGTATCCCCTGCTTTAACGGGTGCATACAGAAAAGGTTCAACGTATATTTTTGAATGATAACTTTTCTCACAAAAAGAAGTTATTCCGTTGTTATCTGCAAGATAAACGCCTGTTGAAGATACATCAGAGCCGACTATTCTTACAGACACATCATCAATGACATTACCTACGGAATCTTTTTTGCATTCAGAAAAACCGTAATCAAGCATTTTGCGATGGTCTTCCCAATCATCCGGTGCATTTAAAGTGACTGCAACAAGTGTAACGCCGTTTTTTTTCGCGGCGGATACAAGACATCTGCCGCTGCTTTTTGTAAAACCTGTTTTTAAACCTATACATCCGTCATATAGTGAAAGAAGTTTATTGTGATTTGTAAAAGTTCTTTTATATTCCGGCGTTCCGTATGATACGGTTGCACTTTTTATTGAACAGATATTTCTGAATTGCGGAACATTTATTGCAAAAGAAGCAAGAAGAGCCATATCGTATGCAGTTGAATAATGTTTTTCGTTCGGCAAACCCGACGGGTTAGCAAAATGAGTATTATTCATACCCAATTCTTTTGCACGTTTATTCATCAACTTGCAAAATTCGGCTATATTACCCGAAACAGCGTAAGCCGCCACATTGGCGGCATCATTTCCGCTTTCAAGTAACATTCCCAAAACAAGATTTTTAACTGTGATTTTATCACCGGGTAAAAGCCCGATTGATGTTCCTTCTACCGTAACAGCCTCTTCTGTCGCTGTAATGACAGCATCCGGAGAACCGAATTCAAGTGCAAGAAGAGACGTCATTATTTTTGTTGTACTTGCCATTCCCCGCTTTTCGTCGGGAGAAAGAGAATATATCACTTCGAGAGTATCGGCATTCATAAGAACTGCCGATGAAGCGGAAAGGCATAATTCACCTTCACAATACGCAAAAAGTGCAAATTGCGGCAGAATAAAACAAAATAACAGTATTATTACACGGTATTTTTTCAACAAACCAACCACCTGCTCTCAAAAAAATAATATGCAGGTGGTTGTGATTTAATTATGAAAATTACTCTGCTTCGGAGTCGGTTTCTTCTTTTTTGTCCTTTTTAACAAGATTAACTACCTTATCGAACATATCGGGAGCCATGGAAACGGCACGTTCGATAGCGTTATCGTTTGCAGTAATGTGTTTAAGAGAAACTTCACCGTCTTTAACAACAAGGAATGCAACAGGATTGATTGTTATACCTGCTCCGCCTGCGCCGCCGAAAAGTTCAACATTGTTTTTTGACGGGAAATCGGAGCCGCCCGATGCAAAACCGTATGTAACTTTTGATACGGGAATTATTGTAAGACCGTCGGGAAGATTGATGGGTTCACCGATTATTGTGCTTACGTCTACAAGATCTCTGACTTTTTCAATTGTAGTTGATAAAATTCCGTTTGCTGACTGTTCCTTCATAAGGAGCACCACCTTTATATGATTTTATTATAAACTGAGACTTATATGCAATCCGCAACAGCGGTTGACATTGTTTTATGAAACCTTTTCTGTTTCTTTTGTTCTGGAATTCGCACCGTTTTTATCACCGGTATTTTTCGATGAATCTTTTCCGGATTTTTTCCTTTTCTGATTTGAGAAAAGAACTTTAAACAATACTTTAAATACGAGCGAGAAAACAAGTACAACCGCCGCATTCGTTATCTGTATCGGAACAACGTGAACGTTAAGGTAAAGAGATGCGTCTTTTTTATTTCCCAGGAAATCGGGTGAAATATCAACATCATATTTCTTAACTTTACAGGTTGAAACAAGTTTTCCGAGTATGGGATAAACCCATGAACACAGTTTACCGTATGAAATAGCGGTTTCGGCTGAATCGTTACCGACAACTGTCATTTTAAGATACATTTCATCAATGGTAACGGTTTTAAAAAGTTTACCGAAAAACCCGCCGAGTGCTTTACCGATGTTATAAAGCATTTTTTCAATTCCGTCATACCCTTGGTCGATATAAAGTTGTTTCAAAAGACTGTTTCCGCTTTTTTTCTTCGGCTTCTTTTCATCTTTCTTTTCATCTTTATTTTCGTCTTCGGGCTTTTCTTCTTTTTCCTTTTTCTTTTTCGGTTTCTTTTCCTTTTTCGGTTTTGTTGAATCAACAAGGGGTATCTTTAAAAACAGCCATTTAAGTGCAACGTATGTGCTGTCGCCGTAATCAACAATAACATGAAGATTGACGGAAAAAACCAATACAAAGAAAAGTATTATACCGCCTATTATGTATAACGCTGTCATCTGATACCTCCTTTTTGTTTATATAAATATAATTAACCTACCGGTACGGCTTCGTCTTCTTTTTCTTCGGAATCAAACATTGACATCTGTCCGGAATCAACATCTGACATTAAAATTTCTTTTTCATTTTCGGGTAAAGGCGGAAGTTCTTTTAAATCGGTTAACGAAAAACATCTTAAAAAATCGGATGTAGTGCCGTAAAGAACCGGTCTTCCGGGAACATCAAGTCTGCCCTTTTCTTCAACGAGCCCACGCTGACAAAGTGTGCTTACAACACCCGAACAGTCAACGCCTCGAATTTGTTCTATATAAGGTTTTGTAATCGGTTGATTGTAAGCAATAATTGCAAGGACTTCAAATGCGGCTTGTGATAAAGGTGCATTTCTTTTCAAATCAAGAACTGCTCTTATTTCATTTATGTAATCTTTTTTACTGCACAACTGATATTTTGTATCAAGCCTGAGAATACATATTCCGCTGTCTTCTTTATTATATTTTTCCGTCAGACAGTCTATAATCTGCAAAATGGTTTCATCATCAACGCCGAGAACAGATGAAAGTTTGTTATATTCAAGAGGTTCTGCGGCAGCAAACAAAACTGCTTCAGCCGCGGCAATCAATCTCTTATCTGTCAAGAATTCTCATTTCCTTCCAACAATTCAATTTCCGTGTCAGCACCGTCACCCGTAATAAAAACGGACTTGTTTTTTGCAAGTTCCAAAACAGCAAGAAATGCTGCTATAAGGTCGGAACGTGATTCGGCTTCACGGTATAAATCAAATAATTTACGTTTTCTTTTCTTTTTAAGATTACTTACAATAGAATCTATTTTAGAAGAAACGGATACGATTTTTTTCGTAACTATTGTCTTAAACGAGTCAAAAGACGGGGGTAAACGCCGCATTTTTTTACCTGCGGCGGCGATATACGCACCTATAAGTTCATTAGGTTCGTGCAGACGGGTGTATGTCATATCGGGTTCAATGTTTTCGGGTTGTCTTGCAAAAAAGTCAAAACCCTCTGTTTGCTCGGAAAGTTTTTTTGCAAGTATTTTGCAGTCACGGTATTCAAGCAATTCACCCGTAAGTTCCTTTTTAAGTTCTTCCGCTTCTTCATAAACGGGAAGCAGAGAAACGGTTTTTATATAGACAAGCCTTGCCGCCATTTCCAGAAACTCGCTTGCTACGTCCATATTTTCATCCTGCATCTCACGGACATACGAAGTATACTGGTCGACAAGTTGAACAATCGGAATGTCATAAATGTCAAGTTTATGTTTTGTAATGAGGTGAAGAAGCAAGTCCATAGGACCTTCAAAAACCTCTAATTTATAAGAAATCTGTTCCATAATTCACCTTAAAAACCGAACGGAAGACCGATTATATACATCAAGCCCTTTATAATCGCTCCCGAAATAAAAGAAAGCGGTGTAGAGAGGATGCCCGTAAAAAGAAGTACAATAAGAGCAATATAAATATATTTTTCATATTGCATAAGTTTAAAATAATATTTTGCGGGCAAAACCGCCGTAAGAAGCCTTGAACCGTCAAGCGGCGGAATCGGAATGAAATTAAACACAGCAAGATTTACATTTATTACTGCTGCGTAAAGGAAAAAATAACAGGAAGCATAAACTACTGTATTTTCAACATTAAAAAAACGGTAAATCAATACATACAAGAAAATGTAAACAACAGCCTGAAGCAAATTGCACAGAGGACCCGCTATTGCTACAAGTACCATATCTCTTTTAGGTTTTTTGAACTTTCTTGCACGAACTTCAACCGGTTTTGCATAACCGAAACCGAAAAGGAAGAGCATTAAAGCACCCATCGGACTGATATGCGCCATAGGATTGATTGTAACTCTGCCTCTTAAAAGCGGAGTATCATCACCTAAAGCGACCGCAACTCTTGCATGAGCATACTCGTGAAGAGGCGTTGCGCAAAATACCATATAACAAATTGCGGCAAAATAGGTAATTACATCAATAATGTTTAATTCGCCCGAAATTGCTTCTCTTATAAAAGATAACATTCATTACACTCCAATAAGTTTTATTTTACAATAAACAACACAAAAGGTCAATACATACCAAAGTAAAAATGCCGAGTTTATTCTTATCTGCCGGTTACAACAACACGCTCTGTACCCGACGCATCTTTAATTATATCTGCATTATCGGCAATGTTAAGATAAATATTAAGAATGTTTCTCGCCTGCATTTCACCGCATTCACAAACACAGAAACCGCCTTTCCGAATATAAGGAAACCACTTTTCGGCAATCACACGGTAGAATTTAAGACCATCCGGTCCACCGTCAAGGGCAAGCCTCGGCTCGAACTTAACTTCCTCCTGTAATCCGTCAATTTCGTCAGAGGCTATATACGGCGGATTTGAAAGAATAACATCGGGTTGAGGAAGTGAAAGAGCGGAAAAACCTTCAAAAAGATCTGCTTTGACAACAGTGACGTTATATGCTTCAAGCCTGTCCTTATTTTCTTCGGTCAAAGATACCGCTTCATCGGAAATATCTATACAGAACACTTTACACATAGGAAACTGTTTTGCAACGGAAATACCTATACATCCGCTGCCGCAACACAAATCGTATATTACACCGCCGTATGATTTTGTAAAATTATTTATCGCATATTCAACAATAAGTTCCGTTTCGGGGCGAGGAATGAGAACGCCCGGTTTCACTTTAAAAGTGTATTTATAGAAATCCCATTCTCCTATGATGTATTGAAGCGGCTCTTTATTACACCGTCTTTTTATACAATCTTCAAAAAAAAGCAGTTTATTTTCATCAGCCTGCGACTGTGCTTTAAGTAAAAAACCCGTATTATTCAAGCCGAAACAATGTTCAATAAAACACCTTGCATCAAATTCGGGAGATTCGCACCCGGATTGTGATAACTGTTTTACGGCATTTCTGTAAACTGTGTATAGGTTGCTCAAATGGCGTCATCCTCCGGATTATCGGTAATAACCGCTTTAAGAGATTCTATTCCGACTTCAATAATATCATCGGTGGGTTCCTGTGTCGTTATTCGCTGCATCCAAAGTCCGGGAGCAGACAGTATTTTTACAAATAAATTATCGTGTTTGCCTGCATATTTTATAAACTCATAACTGATTCCGACAATTATGGGGATAATAAGAAGTTTTATTAACATCCATATTATTCTTACGTCATCAACAGACGGGAAAACAACGACAAGTACGGATGAAATTAAAATACTTAATATCAAAATGACAAATATAAAACTTGTTCCGCAACGGGGATGAAATCTTAACTGCTTTTTTACGTTTTCAACAGTAAGTTCAAGACCGTGCTCATAGCAGAAAATGGTTTTATGTTCAGCACCGTGATACATAAACACACGTTTTATGTCGGGGATTTTTGATACAATGATCATATAAGATACAAATATAATCATTCTCATTATACCCTCAAACAACGGATGTATATTCGCAAGCGCATCTTTGCAAACATATTTATCAAACACATCAACAAGAAACGACGGTAAATAGAAGAAAAGAAGAAATGCCAAAGCAAACCCCAGAACAAGGGCTATTGCGGAGATTACCGCCATCATTTTAGGTCCGAAATGTTCTGTAAGCCATTTATCGAGTTTCGACATTTCTTCGGGATTCATATCATCATCGTCAAGGCCTGCTTTTTCGGCTGATTTTGTAAGACATTTATAACCGAAAATAAGCGTTTCGACAAAATTAAAAATACCGCGAATAAAAGGAACGCCCGCAGGTTTGAATTTGTCTTTTATATGCTTTACTTCAAGCATTTCAACATCAATCGTTTTGTCGGGAAGTCTTACCGCCATTGCCGCACCTTTAGGTCCCTGCATCATAATGCCTTCAATAAGCGCCTGACCGCCGACAGATGTTTTATGAAAATTACTGTTGCTGTTCATTTCGTTTTTCATCTTCAACTACCGCCATTTCTTCAATTACCGCTACGGTTTCCTCAACTTTCACCTTTTCTACGGGAAAAATTATGGTGACTGTTGTACCGACACCGGCTTCGCTTTCAATTTCAAATACTCCGTTATGAAGTTTAATTATTTCATCAACAACCGCAAGTCCTATTCCGGAACCGCGAACCTGTAAATTTGCTTTGTAAAATTTCTTTTTTACATTCGGCAAATCTTCTTCGGAAATGCCGCAGCCGTTATCTTTAAACTTAATATTTAATATTCCGTCTGAACAAGTCGCTTCAACAAAAACGTTTCCGCCCTGCTCCGTATATTTGAAAGAATTATCAAGAATATTTACGAATACCTGTTTTATTCTGTTCGGGTCCGCCATCATCGGCGCCGGAATATCCGGAACAGAATAATTCAGTTCGATTCCGTCACGTTTCGAGCGTTCTTTAAATACAAATATCGCTTCATCAAGTTCCGCAAGAACATCTGTCTTTTCAAGTCTCAATATCATATTGCCGTTTTGTATGCGTGAGAAATCAAGAAGTTCTTCAACAAGTTTTGATAAACGTTCCGACTCATTTATTATTACTTCCGTTCCCCTTCTTGAAAGTTCCCTGTCCTCACCGTCAAGTTCTTTGAGCATTTCGCCCCACCCTTTTATTGCGGTAAGAGGTGTTCTCAATTCATGAGAAACGGTTGAAATAAAGTCATTCTTTAATTTATCGGTTGCGGCAACTTCGGTAATCATACTGTTTACCGATTCGGCAAGTTCGGATATTTCATCGTTATTGCCCGGACTTTTTATTCGTACATTATAGTCACCAGAAGCAAACTGTTTTGCAATGTCATTTATATCACGAACCGGAGTAACAATAGTCTGAACAAAAAACATACCCGAAACGGCAACAAGCCCGATTGATACAAGATATATAATAAAAATAACAAATATAAGAATAATAATCTGAACATCAATGCCGTGAAGCGATGTAATAAATCTGACGGCACCGTTAAAAGTACCGGTCTGTGACGGAAAAACCATTGCGGCACTCATTATATGTTCGCCGTTTTTATTAAAACCCGACCATTTTGCAATACCGCTTTTAGAGGCAAATGCTTTTCCGACATCTTCCATTTCGGAAACATCGTTTATTACGGTAAAACCGGAAGATGACCATATTTTACCGCTTTTGTTTACTATCTGCACTTCCATAAGACTTTTACTGTCAAAGTCTTCTATATATTCTATTGCTTTTTGTTCAAAAGAATCATCGGCAGCATCAATATACGGAGCAAAATAGTTTAATACATTTTCGTTTGTATAACCGGTAAGAAGTGTTGAAACGTAACTTCTGTAATAACCGATTATTGCGAGAACAGAGGCAATGCTCATAAATAAAAGAATAACAGCAGTCAGAAGCAGTGTGTTTTTTGCCCAGCGCTTCGTAATACCTTTTATTTTCATAAACACCGCCCTTTCTTTATCAGTTCCACTTATACCCCATTCCCCAGACAGTAACAAGATGTTTCGGAAGTGAAGGTTCATCTTCGATTTTCATTCTTAATCGGCGAATATTAACATCGACTACTTTTTCATCACCGAAATAAGATTCCCCCCATACGTGTTTGAGAATATCCGTTCTGCTTAACGCTTTACCCGAATTTACAAAGAAATATTCAATAATCTGAAATTCAACCTGCGTAAGTTCAATTTGTTCTTCGTTTTTATAAAGCGAACGGTTTCTGATGTTCAATTCAAAAGGAGGAATTGAAATAATATCACTCTTTTGCGGCTCTTTTGCCGGTTGAGTATTCATCGCCACACGTCTGTACACGCTGTCAACCCTCGCCATAAGTTCGGACGGTGAAAACGGTTTTGTAATGTAATCGTCAGCACCCATTAAAAGGCCTGAAACCTTGTCCATTTCCTGCGTTTTGGCAGTCAGCATAATTATGCCGACTGTACTGCTTACATTTCTGAGTCTTTTACAAACCTCAAGCCCGTCAAGTTTCGGCATCATTATATCAAGTAAAACGACGTCAAATTCACCGTTTTTTTCACTGTATAAAGAAAGTGCTTCTTCTCCGTCACACGCTTCACTTACTTCGTAACCCGCACGTTTTAAAGTAATGGCAATTATCTCTCTGATGGCACTTTCATCTTCTGCAATAAGTACTTTTTTCATTTTTTACCACCTTATATTTTAATAAAAGAAGAAACCAACGTATCATCCGTTATTCCGAAGTTATGTCCCGAATCGGTTATGCTGTAATAAAACACCCCGTCATCGCTTTCATAAAGTTTTTTCATACCTTCGGTAATAATTTCATCTTCGTTCACGACAAACAAAACAGAAAACAGTTCATCGTCAATTATGTTTTTCTCAACATCCCACTTATAAAACACAAGTGCGCCTCTGAAAATATCGTAACGAACGGAAACGTTTCCGTTCCATGTATATCTCAATAAATAAGAATGAATCGGATCAAAAACCGTATATATATTTCCTTCGCTCTTGTCACCGGTGACATTCATCCATTTAATAAGAGTAAAAGTGTAAATTTCATTTGAAACTGTTGCGGTAAGGTCTTCATCTTTACCCGGAAGTTTGTCGGTAACGGGAATTTCAATTCTGCCGTCACCGTCAAAGTCGGAAGATGATAATTTTGATGAACGCAATGTTGAAACCGATGCGTTATCAAACAGACTTGACGCTTTCAGTTTTTTGTTATTCCATACTATAACCTCTGTAAACATTGAACTGTCTGATTTATAACAGTCGATAAATACTCTTGTATAATCTCCTTTTTCAGACGATGATGTATCGGATTTTACAGATGAGACTGAAATCACCGAACTGTCAAGAAGCAATTCGGAAAACTTAACCATTTCATTATCGTTACTCAATGAAAATGCTCTGAAATAAGATTTTACGGTTTCACCGGAATCATCAAGGTAAACAAGAATAAGGTCATCGGTTCCGTCGGAATTAAAATCAACAATATGAGTGGAATTGTAATATTCATTTAATATTGTGTTTAACGTCAAAACTCCGGTATCGCCGACATCCGCTGAATATGAAGTAATAATACGTGAAGTTTTATTTTCAAAAAGTGACCAGCCGACAAGAATTTCTTTTTTACCGTCACCGTTAAAATCCGAAAAATCAACCGCATAAACACCGTTTCCGGAGCCTTTTACATCCGAAGCAATTATCCATGTGTCATTAACACATTCCATAAGAGCAAGTCTTACCGAAGCGTCAACCGATGTGTCGGTATAAAAAACAAGTGCTTCTTCTTCACCGTTATCATCAATATCGTATAATATGAATGACGATTTATAAGAACCTTTTGACGGTGTTTTCAGTTGAATTGTTTTACTATTCATCAATTTGCTGAATGCTGTCTGCACTTCGCCGTTTTTTCCCGGAAGAACCGGCGGTGCAAGAAGACTTTCAATCGAAAAAAAGTTAAAAGAACAGCCTGATGAAAACATCAATATCATAAATACGGTAATTAATGAAATCACCTTAAAAGCCGTCTTTTTCATTTTTTCACTTCTTTCTTCTTAAATATTAAAGTGTTACATCAACAGAATAAGTCCCGTAAACCCAGCATGACGGACTGTCGACAGAAACAACGGCAGGAACATTTACAGTCTGACCGCTTCTTATTTCTACCGATGAAAGGTCAACTTCAACGGATATTTTATCTTCTGTGATATTTTCAATACCTTTTTCCGTGCCGACTATTACAACCGGTTTGTTTAAATCGGAAACAATATACGTTGTCTTTTTATGAGCGTTAATTTTAATTCTTTCACGTGGGAAAGTAAAGTAATCCTGTGTAAAGCCGGTCATATCAACATCCGCAACATAGTTTTCGGTTTCACTTTTATCGGAAAGGACTTCTTTATCCGCTTCAAATGTAAACACGTGATTTGAAGGCGATAAAGATTTAAAATCAATCGTACCGACAGAATACGAAGATGTTTTTTCATACTCGTCAACAAGAATTTTAAAATCATCTTCCGAGGGAGATACTGTATATTTAAGCGGTGTTAAAACGTAATCGTCGGGTGCGTTTTTAAATGTAACGGAAGCACTTACCGTTTTTACCTGCAACACGGGAATAGTCAGCACAACCGAATCAATATCAAGGTTAAGATATTTAAAAGAATCTTCCCCTTTATCATCAAGTAAAACAAGTTGTGCATCAGCAGATTTGTTTGAAGTAAGAGGTTCGTCAATCTGAAGACGTGCAACAACTTTTTCAATTCGATTAATTTCGGTAGACGGTCCCGAAACAGATACACTCGATTCGGACAAATTGATGTCACCTGTTGTGTAACCGTCTTTAACAATTTCAAAATCGCCTGTAATAACATCCGGCTCTATTACCATCTGAACGGTTTTCGGAGTGTCGAAATATACGTCAATAGTTTTCTGTGAAATCTGTGATACGGAATAATTTGACGAGCCGGACACAGATTCTGCTTTAAGTTGTAAAGTTCGCTTTCCGGCTGAATCAACATTTGTTGTCTGTGCGGTAACTACAATATCATCCGCAGAAAGAGCCGCAGGAGATATAAGATATTTTTTACCTTTTACGGTTACATCAACAGTAAATTCATTTTCACCGAAAACTTCAAGGTCAAACTGCGACGGAACCGTTGTGTCAATAACAACTTTAACCCCCTGAATAAGCCTTGTTGTTTCGGGGCTGACGTTAATGACAACCATTAACCAGATGAGAAGTGCCGTAAAAAACGAAAGTATCAGTATAACCTTATTGTTATTAAGCAAACGGTCGATTTTTCCGGTTTTATTCATTATCGTCACCCTCTTTGCCTGACTTTTTGAAAAACGAACGCTTCGAGCGTTTTTCTTTTTTTCTTTTATCGTCATTATCGGGAAAAAGAGAGTCAAGAAGTATCTCTCTTAATTTACCCGTAGAAATATCTCTTGTAAGTTCACCGTTTATTGCAACGGATATTCCGCCTGTTTCTTCTGAAACAACAACCGACACGGAATCACTGTTTTCACTGATTCCTATTGCCGCCCTGTGACGTGTTCCGAGGTCACTGCTCAAAGATGTGTTCTGAGTAAGCGGAAGAATACACCCCGCCGCATAAATCTTTGCATCGCGAACAACAACAGCACCGTCATGAAGTGCAGAGTTTTTAAAAAACAGTCCGTTAAAAAGTTCGGGCGAGGAACATGCATCAAGAAGCGTGCCGGAATCAATAACTTCCTGCAAAGTCGCTTCACGCTCAAAAACTACAAGCGCACCTGTTTTTGTTTCGCTCAAATCGCCTGCCGCTTTACAAAAATCATTAACAGTGTCTGTGACTTCTTTTTCATACTCGCTGTCATTTTTAAAATTAAAAAACGATATTTTATGAATGGAACGTCTTCCGAATTTCTCAAGAATATTTCTGAGTTCGGGCGAAAACAGAATAACAAGTATAAGCAAAGCGTTTTCAAACAGTTTTGAAATCAGGTATTCGCTTGCTTCCATGTTGAGAAGTTTTACAATAATATAAAGACAGATGAGTAAAACTATGCCTTTAATAACCTGAAAAGACCTTGAACCTCTGATAAGTTTAACAAGTTCATAAATAACAACAGTAACAAGAATAACATCGAGAAAATCAGGAAATTTAAAACTTACCAATGCACCGGCAATTTTATCAAGATAATTAAGAACAGACGTCATTTCACTCACCGCTTTTTATACGTTTTTTGTTTTATAAATCAAAATATTCCATAATCTATGAGATTATATCATACTAATTATGAAATTGCAATTTTATAAATTAAATTTAACAGAATATTTATATCTTTTTTTGATGTGAATTTTGACGGACAAACACGAACACTCCCGTATTTTTCCGTTTTGTACGTTTTATGCGCAAGAGGAGCGCAATGATACCCTCCCCGTACCGCAATTCCGTCTTCGTTAAGAAGCGCCGATACTTCTTCACTGTGTAATTCTTTAATATTAAATGACATAAGAGGAGCATATTTTTCCGGAGTATACTCCGTGTAAAGTTTTATGCCGTTAATATTTTTCAGACCTTCATAAAGTGTTTTTATCAGTTCACTTTCCTCCTCAAATATATTTTTTATTCCGTATCTTTCCACTATTTTAACACCTGCGTTAAGTCCCGCTATTCCGGGAACATTTAAAGTTCCGCTTTCAAGAATTTCAGGATAAGTTAAAGGCTGTGAAAGACTGAACGAAGATGTTCCCGTTCCGCCTTCGATAATAGATTTCTTTATACATCCGTCGTGAAGAAGCGCACCTGTTCCCATAGGGCCGAGAAGTCCTTTATGACCCGGAACACAAAGACAGTTTATGCCCTGTTTTTTCATATCAATATCTATAATTCCCGCTCCCTGCGCCCCGTCAACAAAGAAAAGCGTTTCATTTCTATGCGCCTCTTTTGAAAGTTTTTCAAGCGGTAAAATATTACCGAAAACGTTTGAAACGGATGTTACAACAGCAAGTTTTGTATTCGGTTTCAATGCTTTTATAAAATTTTCAACAGTAACAGAATCATCTTTGTCAACATTAAAAACAGAATAAGTAATTATTCCGTTTTCAAAAAGCGTGTTTACGGGACGTGCAACAGAATTATGCTCAAGTGACGATATTACAACATGGTCGCCTTTTTCTACCGTACCTTTTATTGCTTCATTCAAAGCAAGTGTACAGTTTTGAGCAAAAGAAACATACTCGCTTCCGTACCCGTTAAAAAATTTATTCAGTTCTTCTCTTGCGGAATAAACGCACATTGCCGAATTAACAGACATATTATGTCCGCTTCTGCCGGGATTCGCCCCGTACAGTAACATCGCTTTGGTTATTGCCTCGGTAACCTCGCGCGGTTTCGGATACGTTGTAGCCGCATTGTCAAGATAAATCATAATGCACCGCCCTCATCTGTCAGACCGAATACTTTAATTCCGTTTCCCGACAAAAGACGTACACAATTCTTATCGAAATTTGCCACATATATTATATACCCGCACCCTTCTCCGTTATCGGGATGAAGATTGCGGGTAATGTATGCTTTATAACCGTTTTTCAAAAGCAGATCCTTCCCTTTTATGGCAAAGGTAACAGAACCGACTTTAATGCCTTTTTTTCCCATAAAAATACCCTTCCATATTAAATTTATTACTACATAATATGCAAGGGTAAAAAGAATGTTAAATTGTTTCTATCAGGCAAACAGCGTGAGCGGATATGCCTTCTTTTCTGCCTGTAAAACCGAGTTTTTCTTCGGTTGTCGCTTTTACGCTTACAAATGAAAAGTCAACTCCGAGAGCATCTGCAATATTTCTTCTCATTTCATCAATGTAAGGTGAAAGTTTAGGAACCTGCGCTATAACGGTGCTGTCAACATTTACAACACGGTACCCCTCACGGGAAATAATGTTATAAACTTCTTTCAATAACAAAAGACTGTCAGCACCTGCAAAACGTTCATCTGTATCGGGAAAATGTTTTCCGATATCTCCGAGTGCGGCAGCACCCAGAAGACTGTCGGATATGGCGTGAAGAAGAACATCGGCATCAGAATGACCGAGAAGACCTTTTTCACACGGTATGTCAACACCGCCTATTATACATTTTCTGTTCTCTGCAAAGGCATGAACGTCATATCCGTGACCGATACGAAGCATAAAAACACCACGCTTATTTTACAAGATTTTCAAGGCAGGCAAGTTTTACGGAAGTTGTTAAAACTTCAACCGCTTTTTTAAGAACGTCGGCACTCGGGAACGTAGGCGCAATTCTTATGTTACTGTCAAACGGATCTTTACCGTAAGGATATGTAGCACCGACCTTTGTAAGTGTAACGCCCGCTTCTTTACAGAGAACGCCTACTCTTGAAGCACTGCCTGCGGTAACGTCAAGGCTGATAAAATAACCGCCCTTCGGTTTGTTCCATTCGGCAATACCGAGTCCGCCGAGTTCTTCGCTGAGATTATCAAGTACCGCATCAAATTTAGGTTTAAGAATTGCGGCGTGACGTTTCATGTGTGCTTTAATACCGTCAAGATTTTTAAAATAACGGTAATGTCTGAGCATATTGACTTTATCATAACTGATTGACTGAACGGTAAGGCGTTTAAGAATTGCATCAATATTTTCCTTTGATGATGCAAGGCACGCAACACCTGCACCGGGATATGATATTTTTGAAGTAGAAGCAACCTCAACGACCATATTTTTATTTCTTTCGGGAAGAACGTCAAATATGTTAAGAAGTACATCACCGTCTTCCGAGAGATCGTGAATACAATATGCGTTATCCCAGATAATTCTGAAATCTTTTGCTGCAGGAGTGAGATTTGCTATACGGCGAACAACATCGTCGGAATAAGTAATACCCTGCGGATTTGAATATTTCGGAACGCAGAACATACCTTTGACCATCGGGTCGGAAATATATTTTTCAATTTCATCAACATCAGGACCGTCGGAATTCATTTTAATATTTATCATTTCAATTCCGAAAAATTCGCAAATTGAGAAATGACGGTCATATCCGGGACACGGGCATAAAAATTTAACTTTCCCCTGCTGAGCCCACGGTTCGAAACCCGCACCGTTATACATACACTGAGAAACATAGTCAAACATCATTGAAAGACTTGCATTGCCGCCTACAATAATATTTTCCGGTTTCACCTGAAGAAGTTCGGCAAAAAGACGCTGACACTCCGGAATACCCTGTAAAATGCCGTAATTTCTTACGTCAACACCTGATTCGCATTTAAAATTACCGTCATTAAGTGCATCAAGCATATCATTTGAAAGGTCAAGTTGATCTGCGCCCGGTTTACCTCTTGACATATCAATCGTCAGATTCTCGTTTTTAAGAGAATCATATTTTTCTTTTACTGCCGAATATTCAATTTTAAGTTCGTCCGAAGACATTTCAATATATGACTTTTTCATAGCAATCACTTTCCGTATATAAATTAGAATTCCGCACAACCCGTTGTTCTCGGGAAAGGAAGAACGTCACGGATGTTTGAAATACCGGTAAGGTACATAATAAGGCGTTCAAAACCGAGACCGAAGCCCGAATGATGTGTACCGCCGTATTTACGAAGGTCAAGATACCACCAGTAATCTTCTTCTTTAAGACCGAGTTCACGGATTCTGTCTAGAAGAACGTCAAGCCTTTCTTCACGCTGGCTGCCGCCGATAATTTCGCCGATACCCATAACAAGAAGGTCTGCGGCTGCAACTGTTTTGCCGTCATCGTTAAGACGCATATAAAATGCTTTTATCTCTTTCGGATAATCGGTTACAAATACCGGGCGTTTATATACTACTTCGGTAAGGTATCTTTCGTGCTCCGTCTGTAAATCGCAGCCCCAATATGCTTTAAACTCGAATTTATCGTTATTTTTTTCAAGTTCTTTAACGGCATCGGTATATGAAACACGGGCAAAGTCCGAATTTGCAACGGTATTAAGTCTTTCAAGAAGACCGTTATCAATAAACTTATTGCAGAACTCAAGTTCCTGCTGACAATGTTCAAGTACATATTTTATAACGTATTTTATCATATCTTCGGCAAGATCCATATCATCCTGTAAGTCGGCAAAAGCAATTTCCGGTTCAATCATCCAGAATTCTGCGGCGTGACGTTGTGTGTATGAACGTTCCGCTCTGAAAGTCGGTCCGAAAGTGTAAATTTTACCGAAAGACTGTGCCATTATTTCGCCTTCAAGTTGGCCTGAAACAGTAAGATAAGCGGGTTTTCCGAAAAAGTCCTGTTTATAATCGACTTTGCCTTCTTCCGTTTTCGGAATGTTATCAAGTTCAAAAGACGTTACACGGAACATCTCGCCTGCACCTTCACAGTCACTGCAGGAAATAAGCGGAGTATGTGCATAGAGGAAACCTCTTTCCCGGAAAAAACTGTGAATTGCAAAGGATGCAACGGAACGTACTCTGAAAGCGGCTGAATAGGTATTTGCTCTCGGTCTGAGATGACCTACCGTGCGGAGATATTCAAGAGTATGTCTTTTTTTCTGAAGAGGATAATCGGGTGTGGATTCTCCCTCAATTACTATTTCGGATGCATTAAGTTCAAATGCCTGTGCGGCATCGGGTGTGAGAATAAGAGTACCCGTAACGATTACAGATGCGCCGACATTGATTTTACTTATTTCTTTAAAATTATTGATTTTTACATCTTCAAAAACAACCTGTAAATTTTTAAGGCATCCGCCGTCATTGATTTCAAGGAAACCAATCGCCTTTGACGCTCTTTGAGTTCTAACCCAACCGCATACCGTTATGCTTTTATCGGCATATTCGGCAGCGTTTTTATAGATGTTTGCTATTTCTGTTCGTTTCATTTGTATTCCTCCAAAATCAAGCCTTAACTTCAGATTCTCTGCGTTCTTTCAGTTCAGCCTGAATAATTTCTTTCTTTTTGCCGGTGTATGTATTAAAGAACATCGGTATTGCGGCAAGTAAGAAGCCTGCACACGGTAAAATCGTAAGCATTGCAAAAAGTCCTGTGCTGACCGCTTCGCCCTGGTCGAGAAAATAAGTTGTTTTTGCAACACCGTCTACTATTTCTTCAACGGGAGATTTAAAATCAATCAGTTTAAGCATTACGCTGACGGCAAATGTTGAAATACCTGCATTTGCTTTACTGATAAGAGTTTGTGCGGCAAAACAAACACCTTCGGTACGTTTACCTGTTTTATATTCATTATAATCAACTGCGTCCGCAACAAGAGTATAAGTAATAACATTGAAAATCCCCAGAGGAACGCCGTAAAGAACAAGGAATACAAGAAGTACATAAACGTTTGAATAACCGACAAACCATAAAGCCGCCGTAATTATCGCACCGAGAAATGCACTACCGATATATATCTGTTTAAGAGAAAAACGTTTTCTTAATATCGGAAGAAGAATCATTGCCGGAAGCATACCTGCGCCGATTGCAACGGTAAGTACGGTAAGTAATATTCCCTGCGGAATAATTCCGCTGTCTTTTACAAGATAAATTGCAAGATACGAGCCGGAAGTCTGCGCCATAACCATTGTAGAACCGAGAAGTGATGAAAGAATAACAAGTAATAAAAGTTTATTCTTTACAAGAGCACCGAAAAGTTCTTTAACGGATGTTTTTTCACTTTCCGTTTCAACACGTTCCTTTGTGCCGAAAAATGCGAATGTTGAAAGTGCGGAACCGACTACACCGAATATAAGACCGCCGAGGAAATAGCCCTGACGAAGTCCCATTGAACTTTTAAGAACGGGAACGATTACGGTAGGCAGTATTCCGCCGACAGTACAGCACACACGGGCGGTTGAAACGAATTTTGTACGTTCGTTTTCGTTAGGAGTAACTGCGCTTGAAAGCCCCCAGAAAGGAACATCCTGAACTGTAAAGCACATTCCCCAAAGTATATACGAAAAAGCGGCAAACGCTACTTTAACCGCATAATTTTCAGTTGCGGGAGTGTAAAATAAAAGTGTTGTCGCAATAGCAATGGGAATCGGCGCCCATTTGAGATAAGGTCTCATTTTTCCGTATTTTGATTTTGTCTTATCAACAATAATACCCATAATCGGGTCATTAAGAGCATCAAAAATACGGGCTGCAAGAATTATTGCACCGGCATGAACGGCATCAATACCCATATCGGTATAAAAGATAAGAGCAAAAGTAGACATAAGTGTGTACATCATACTTCTTCCGAAACCGGCTGTTGCAAATGATGCTATTTCACTTGTTTTTAAATATTTTTTCTGTTCCATAAGCCACCTTTATTTTCTCCTGACATATTTTGCAGGTCTTATAACAGGCGTTTTTTCGCCCGCATTTGTCATTTCACGAATAAGCATATTCCGAAGTTCTTTCCGAACACCCGAATATTTTTCATCTTTAACAAGATTATTCTTCTCAATGGGATCTTTTTCAAGGTCATATAAATAATCTTCATAATACAGTTTTGCTGAGTGACATATAAACCCTTGCCCGAGTGAACGAACGGAGTATTTGTATTTTGAAGTTCTTATCGCTCTTCCCACCTGCGATTCACTGATCTGCATAAATACACAGTCACGTTTATCGCCGTCGGAATGTTGTGAAAGAATTGATTTACCCATATAATCAGAAGGAATTTTAATACCCGCAAAATCAAGCATTGTCGGAGGTAAATCAATAAGACTGACAAGTCTGTTATCAACAACGCCTTTTTTGAAAGCGCCTCCGCCGATTACAAGCGGTGTATGCGAACATGAATCGTGAGAACTGCGTTTGTATTCAAGATTTCTTGTTTTAAAATGACACCCGTGATCACTTGTGTAAATAATGACGGTATTTTCATATTCGCCGTTCTGTTTCAAACACTCGACAAGTTTGCCGACATTTTCATCAATTCTGTTTATTGCGGCAAGATAATCGGGATATTCTTCCTTATAATTCCCTTTTAAGAAAGATAAATCATCGGGTATGGGATAATTTTTATATTTGCCGACAGATTCTTTCGGCCCTTCAAAATGACCGTGGTCATTCTGGTGGTGAGGTTCAAGTTGAGAAATAAACATAAAAAACGGTTTATCTTTTTTTCTGTTATTTATGTATTCAAGTGCAAAATCGTTTATACAGTCGGCACGGTAGCCTTTAAACTCGATTTTGTTATTATCATTATCAAAAACATAACCGTCATACCCGTGCGAAGTAGATTCAAGAACATCTGCGGCACGCCAGTATTTATAACCGCCCCTTTTATTTTCGGGAACGGCTGTCGATTCGCAGTGAAAACCGATTTTCGGATATCTGTCGGAAGCAAGATGCCATTTGCCTATATATGCGGTATCGTAACCGTTTTCATTAAAATACTGTGCAAGTGTTTTTTTGTTTTCGGGAAGCGGTATACCGTTCCAGTAGCAACCGCATTGAGTGGCATATTCACCTGTCTGAAGGCAGGCACGTGCAGGACCGCACACGGGTTGACACGTAAAAGATTGCGTAAAGCGAACGCCTTCTTCAGATAACGCCCACACGTTAGGCATTATTTCGGGATTTAAAGTGTCCCACCGTTGCTGGTCGGAAAAATAAAATATAATGTTAGGTTTCACAAACACAACTCCTATTTTATTATTCAAACTATTATAACAATATTTTACAGTTTTGTAAACCGTTTTAAAATATTTTTTGCCAAAAAGCAGTTGCTTTTCACGGAAATATGACTTATATTATTTTTAAGATTTACTATCAAGGAGAATATCATATTGAAAAAAATCAATATTGCCGTTATCGGTGCGGGTGCTTCGGGACTTGCCGCCGCCATTCAGTCGGCAACTCTTTTTGAACAGAATAATATAAATTATGAAATAACCGTTTTTGAACATCTTTCAAAAGCGGCAAAAAAAATACTTGTTACGGGTAACGGCAGATGTAATTTTACAAACCGTGATATATCCCCGTCACATTATCACGGAAACAAAACTTTAATTTCATCTGTTCTCAATTCGGAGTATTCCGATATAAAAATTTTTTTTGAAAATGCGGGTGTTTTGACCTATTGTGAAGACGGAAGAATTTACCCCCGTTCACAGCAGGCCGTTTCCGTAAGAAACGCATTGTTAAACGAAGTTTCACACAAAAACATCGTAATACTTACCGATACCGAAATAAGCAGTATAAAATCGGAAGAAAATAAATTCATTATAAACGAACGCTGTTTTGAAGCGGTAATATTTGCGTGCGGCGGAACAGCTTCCAAATCGCAAGGTACAGACGGCTCGGCATATCCCCTTATTAAATCATTCGGTCATACATTTACCGAGTTAAAACCCGCACTCACGGCATTTACAAGTAATGATAAAGATTTAAAAGAACTGAAAGGTATTCGTGTAAAAGGCAGACTTTCACTTTTTTGCAATAATGAATTACTCAGTTCCGAAACAGGCGAAATTCAGTTTACGGATAAATCCGTTTCCGGTATTCCCGCATTTCAACTTTCGTATCTTTACAAAAACAGCGGATGTAATGTATCGGTTGACACAATAGAAGATATGAATGAAAAAGAAATTACCGAACATCTTTTGAATATTAAATCAAAAAAGCCGTTCACGGATATTGAAACCGCACTTTCCGGCATTTTACCCGAAAAACTCGGGTATGTAATTATCAACAGAGCAAATGTTAAACCGAGAACACTTTTAAAAGATATTTCTTACAATGATTTTTCAAAATTATCAAACATCGCCAAAAACCTTAATTTTGAACTTACGGGCACACGCTCATTTGAAGATTCGCAAATTTCAGCCGGCGGAATAAACACAGAGGAAATTGATGTAAAAACGCTTAAGTCTTCAAAAAAAGCCGGTGTATTTTTCTGCGGTGAAGTTCTCGATGTAAACGGCGATTGCGGCGGATACAACCTGCATTTTGCTTTTACAAGCGGACGAATTGCAGGAAAAAGCGTTTATGAATACACAACACAAAGGAATAAATAAATGATACGTCTTAACGAAATAAAAATGCCTCTCGGCTCAACGGAATATGATGTTAAACTTGAAGCGGCAAAAGAACTCGGCATAAAAGAAAGCGATATTACAGATTTTTCGCTTGCGAAAAGGTCAATAGATTCAAGAAAAAAAGATAATATTTTTCTTGTATATTCCGTTGATTTGGAAACTTCGATGAACGAAGAAAAACTTATATCAAAGTTCAAAGAAAACAAAGCGTATATTACGCAGAAATACGAATATAATCTGCCTGAAACAGAACGCACTTCAACACTTCGACCGGTAGTTGCAGGCTTCGGACCTGCCGGAATGTTTGCGGCTTTAATGCTTGCCGAAGCGGGACTTAAACCGATTGTTATTGAACGCGGTGACAACGTTGACAAAAGAACGCAGAAAGTCAACACTTTCTGGAATGAAAGAAAACTCGACACAAATTCAAACGTACAATTCGGTGAAGGCGGCGCAGGTACTTTTTCGGACGGAAAACTTACAACGGGCATTAAAGACCCGAGAATTCGGGAAGTATTTATTAAATTCGTCGAATTCGGCGCTCCTCCCGAAATACTTTACTCTGCAACACCTCACATAGGAACAGACAAACTTAAAACCGTTGTAAAAAACCTTCGTGAAGAAGTAATACGTCTTGGCGGAGAAGTTCATTTTTGCACACAACTGACAGATTTAATAACGGCAAACGGCGCATTGCACGGTATTACTTATAAAACAAAAAAAGGCTCAACCGTTGACATAGAAACAGACGCTCTTATTCTTGCAATAGGTCATTCGGCAAGAGATACGTTTGAAATGCTTTATAATAAAGGTTTTGAAATTACTCAAAAGCCGTTTTCCGTAGGCACGAGAATAGAACACACACAGGAATATATAAATAAAGCGATGTACGGAGAATTGTGGAATTCACCTCTCGTCCCCGCCGCAAACTATAAACTCGCCGCTCACCCCGAGCACGGCAGAGGACTTTACACATTTTGTATGTGTCCCGGCGGAACGGTAGTTGCCGCTTCTTCAGAAGACGGCGGAATGGTTGTAAACGGAATGAGCGAATACGCCCGTGACAAAGAAAATGCAAACTGTGCTTTACTTGTCGGCATTGAGCCGCCTTTTGAGAATGAACATCCGCTTGCGGGAATGTATATGCAAAGAGATATTGAACAAAAAGCGTTCAAACTCGGCGGCAGTGATTATACGGCACCGGCTCAACTGTTAGGTGATTTTTTGAAAGATACACCGAGTAAAAAATTCGGCGGAGTAACTCCCTCGTGTCCCACAGGTGTAACTCCGACGGATATAAGACTTGTTTTACCGAAAAACATTACAGATACAATAGCGTGCGCCATATATGAATTTGATAAGAAACTAAACGGTTTTAATTTATATGATGCGGTTCTTACAGCACCGGAATCAAGAAGTTCTTCGCCTATAAGAATAATGCGTGACGAATTTTATCAGACAACCCGTGTTCAGGGAATTTTCCCCGCAGGTGAAGGCGCAGGATACGCCGGCGGAATAGTTTCGGCGGCGGTTGACGGCATAAAATGTGCCGAAGCGGTTATTAAAGACGTTAAGTGGCGAGGATTCCAAACAAAGAAAAAATGAGAAAAGCAGGTATTCACAACAATCGTGAATACCTGCTCTTACATTATTCAATATAGTTTAAAAGTGTATCTTTTCCACTAAAATCAATCAAGGAAATCACGCAATTTCTTTGAACGTGACGGATGACGGAGTTTGCGAAGTGCTTTTGCTTCTATCTGACGGATACGCTCTCTCGTAACGTTAAACTCTTTGCCTACTTCTTCAAGTGTTTTCGGGTTTCCGTCTTCAAGACCGTAACGAAGGCTCAAAACTCTCGCTTCACGGGGAGTAAGCGTTTTTAGAACTTCGGTAAGTTGCTCTCTCATAAGTGCCTGCGAAGCGGCATCAACGGGGGCCTGCGCTTCATCATCGGGAATAAAGTCTCCGAGGTGGCTGTCTTCTTCTTCACCGATAGGCGTTTCAAGGGAAACGGGTTCCTGTGCAACACGAAGAATTTCACGGACTTTTTCAACGGGCATATCGAGTTTTTCCGCGATTTCTTCTGCAGTCGGATCTCTGCCGTTTTCATGAAGAAGTTGACTGTTCGTCTTTTTAACTTTATTTATTGTTTCTACCATGTGCACCGGAATTCTTATTGTTCTTGCCTGGTCTGCAATAGCACGGGTAATAGCCTGTCTTATCCACCAGGTTGCATAAGTTGAAAACTTAAAACCTTTTGTATAATCGAATTTATCAACCGCTTTTATAAGACCGAGGTTGCCCTCCTGAATGAGGTCAAGAAACTGCATTCCCCTGCCGACATATCTTTTTGCAATGCTGACAACAAGACGAAGGTTTGCTTCGGAAAGACGTTTTTTTGCTTCTTCATCATCGTTATTTATACGCATTGCAAGTTCAATTTCTTCTTCCGGAGTAAGAAGCGGAACTCTGCCTATTTCTTTAAGATAAACTTTTACGGGGTCATCTATTGCTACATTTTTAACGTCGGTGGTATTCTGATCTTCAACAGTTTTTGAAACGTCAAGGTCAATTGAAAGTGCGTCAAGCATTTCATCGCCGAGGTCATCTATAATTTCAATATTATTGCTTTCAATGGTTTCGTAAAGTTTATCAAGTTCCTCAATATCAAATTCCATTTCAAGCATAACGGTATCAATTTCATTTGTAGTTAATTTACCGTTCAATTTGCCCTTTTCAATAAGAGCCTTAATCTGAGGCCTTTTTTCAATGGATTCCATCTCTTTCATTTTGCATCATCCTCCGTTTTTTTAGAACTGAAAAAAGCAAGAAAATCTTCATCGGTCATTTGTGAAGCGTCCTTTTTTTCAGCCTTATTTCTTTCATCTTTTAAGACTTTTATGCAATCCCTGCATTCATCCACAGTATTTGATACAAGGTTTTTATTTGCAAAAAGCCGTGCGACTGCACTCATTTTTTCATGAGTGAAATATTGTGACAGATAGGAAATATCAACAGGGAGCCCCTCTTTCAATCGTTCGCAAACGACATTTAATATTTCATTATTGAGCGGTGTTATAAAAAGTCCCTCTGTCAGTTCGGAACCAATCGCCTTGTAAAAAGAAGCATTGTTAAGAAGCGTTATAAGAATAACATCTTCCGCTTTTGCGGCACGAATGTTTTTTACACGTTCCGGGTCAATGGCATTTTCGATTGATTTAATGTGTTTCTGTTCTTCCTGAAATGTGTTTTTCTGCCGTTTTATTTTCTCCCGTTTTACAGCCTGCTGTATTTGCGCCAATATAGCATCCTTGCCCACATCAAGTTCATCGGAAAGACGCATAGCATATACGTCACGGGTTAAATAATCGGCAGAAGAAAGTATTATTACCGCATCATGTAAATATTCAATTTTACCGTCTGCGGTTTCCGTTAAATATTTTTCTTTTGCTTGCGAGAGTTTATACTCAATATCGTTATCGGCACTTTCGAGCAGACTGCGGAAACGTTCCTTTCCGTGAGTTTTAATTATTTCATCAGGGTCTTTGCCACCCGAAAGACGTATTACCTTAACATTTACACCGGTTTTTGAAAAAAGCGAAATAGCCGCTCTTACTGCTTTTTGCCCCGCTTCGTCGCTGTCGTAGCAAAGCGACACTTCATCGGCATAACGTGAAATAAGGCTGACCTGTTCGGGAGTAAGTGCAGTTCCGAGACCTGCGACGGCATTAGTAAACCCCGACTGATGAAGCGTAATAACATCCATATAACCTTCGCATAAAACCAGTTTTCTGTTATTACCGTTTTTTGCAAAATTCAAAGCAAAAAGTTCGTTACTTTTTTTGTAAACAAGCGTGTCGGAAGTATTTATATATTTCGGTTTACTGTTATCGAGAACTCTGCCGCCGAACGCTACAACATTCCCACGTAAATCAATTACGGGAAACATCACTTTATTTCTGAATGCGTCATAATAATATTTTTTACCGTTCTTTTCAGATGTACGTACAAGGTTTGCGGCAACGAGTTCGTTTTTATTAAAACCGAGTTTTTCAAGGTGTTCGCCGAGTGCATACCAATCATCAGGTGCGGCGCCGAGCCCGAAGTGAGTTATTGTTTGTTTTGTTAATTTACGGTTTGCAAGATATTCGAGTTGAGCCTTGCCTTTTTCGGTAAAAAGAGTTTCGTGAAAGAATTTTGCGGCGGCTCGGTTTGCTTCAAAAATTCTTTTTCGCATCGTCATTACGGAATCGTCATAACTTGCCTGAGGCATTGCAACACCGGAACGGTCTGCAAGAAGTTTTACCGCTTCAATATAGTCAAGGTTTTCAACCGAACGAATAAAAGTTATTACGTCACCGCCTGCACCGCAACCGAAACAGTAATAAGATGAAGTATCGGGATACACTGTAAATGACGGTGTTTTTTCGTTATGAAACGGACAAAGACCTGTCAGCGTACGCCCTCGGCGTTTTAAGTCAACATAGGAGGAAATAACACTTTCTATATCGTTTTTATCACGGATTTCTTCAAGAAAAGAATCAGAAAAACGGTATTTCAATTATTTTCGCCTCCTAAAAAATCAAATCAGTTATTCCACGATTTCGGAATAAACAAATCGGTAAAAATCTTTACCGAATAAGCATCGGACATTCCCGATATATAATCGCAAGCCGCTCGGTGTGCGCCTTCTTTTTTTGCAATATCAAAATAAAACTGCGGCATCTTTTCGGGATTTTCCGAAAAATAAGAAAACAACTGTTTTATCATGGTATCGGCTCTTGCCTCTTCGCTTTTGCAAACGGGATTCGTATAAACACATTGGAACATAAAATCATGAAGTTCATCAAATGCGTGTTGAACATCATCAGCCATTTTAAGTTCTGAATCGGTATTTTCAACAACCGACATTACAAGTGTATTTATTCTCTGTGCTTTTGTGAAACCGAGAACAAAATGCGTTGAAAAAGGTAAATCATCTTCCGTAAGGACATTTCCTCTTATGGCATCATCTATATCATGATTGATATACGCAATTTTATCGGCAAGTTTTACTATTCTGCCTTCAAGCGTATCTGCCTCTTTGCCTCTTGTGTGACAAAGAATACCGTCACGTACCTCATAAGTCAGATTAAGTCCTTCACCTTCACGTTCAAGTACATCAACAACACGAAGACTTTGTTCAAAATGTGTGAATCCGCCGTCAAAAACATCATTTAAAGCACGTTCGCCGGCATGTCCGAAAGGTGTGTGTCCGAGATCGTGCCCCAAAGCAATCGCTTCGGTTAAGTCTTCATTTAAAGAAAGTGCACGGGAAATTGTTCTGGCAATTTGCGAAACTTCAAGAGTATGAGTAAGCCTTGTGCGGTAATGTGCACTGTCGGGAGCAAGAAAAACCTGAGTTTTATCTTTAAGTCTTCTGAAAGATGAAGAATGAAGTATTCTGTCACGGTCACGCTGATAATCCGTTCTGACGGGACACGGTTCTTCGTAACGCTGCCTGCCTTTTGTATTTTTGCAGAGCATTGCATAATCCGAAAGTATTTCTTCTTCGCGTTTCATCGTGCGTAACCTTAAATTATCGCTCATTCAATCACCTTCCTTATTTATATACGAAAATAAAATGATAATCCCTTTTAATTTGACAAAAATCTTTTAAAATTATGAAATTACGGTTTTTTCAAACGATATTTCCGCTTTTCCGTTTGTTAAATCGGCAAGTTTATTTATAAAATCCGTTTGTGTTTCCGTTTTTATTCTGAATTTCAATTTTACATTGTCCGTAAACTCAGAATCCATAATAACTCCGTCAGAATCTCTGATAAACGTTTCGATTTTAGAATAAAAAGTATAATCGCAAACAAGCGAATACACATTCCACGGCTCCATTACTATTATACCCGCAGAATCAATACCGAGTTTTGCGGCATGAGAATATGCCCTTACAAGACCTCCGCCGCCGAGTAAAATACCGCCGAAATAACGGGTTACGACAACAACACAATCGGTAAGTTTTTCTTTTTGTATTACGCTTAAAACAGGCATTCCCGCCGTTCCCTGCGGTTCTCCGTCATCGGAATAACGCATTATTCCGCCGTTTCTTATACAGTAAGCATATACATTATGTTTTGCATCCCAATGCTTTTGTTTTATGTCCGCAATAAAATCGAGTGCTTCTTTTTCGGTTTTCACGGGCGAAGCATAACCTATAAAACGTGAACGCTTTTCTTCAAATTCATCAGATGATGATATTTTTAATGTTTTATAACTTTCTTCCATACCAAACATCCTTTTAATTAATTACGAACCCGAAGCGTACTAAAGGTACGTGAGTTCGGTGAGAAAATCGGCAATGACGTGTGATACCTCAACTTTTTTCGGTAGATTGCACGTAAGTGTCGATTTACGAACCCGAAGCGTACTAAATGTACGCGAGTTCGGTGAGAAAATCGGCAATGACGTGTGATATACCGAAAAAAGCAAAAAGGCGGTGAAAAAAACACCGCCTGTCTACTACTCTTATATAACTTACTTTGAGAGGTTATATTTTTTGTTGAATCTGTCAACACGTCCGCCTGTATCAACAAGTTTCTGTTTGCCGGTAAAGAACGGATGGCACTTTGAACAAATATCAACACGCATACCGTCTTTTGTGGATGCTGTTTCAATAACCGCACCACAAGCGCACTTAACCTGTGTAGGTGCGTATTTGGGATGAAGTCCTTCTTTCATTTAATGTCACCTCTTTAGATATGAATACACATTAGCAGATGAATATTATCACACTTGAGTTTAAAATGCAAGCATTTTTTTAAAATTTTGATAAAAATATCTTTAAATATCTTTAAATGTCTTAAAAAACAAAAAAATATGACATTATGTTAAAAATTACATTGCAATTTAATGTGCTGATTGCTAAAATAATAAGCACAATAATCGTGAGGTGAAACTATGAATAAAGGGAAAATAACATCATTTGTTTTGTCATGCGTATCATACCTGCTTGTAACGGTTCTTGATCTGGTCTTCACTTATATTGCCACACCCAATTTACTTCTTGAAGGAAATCCGCTTTTTGAAGCATTGGATTTCGGCTGGTCAGGTTTAATTATATTAAATGTCGTTACCTATATTTTTTATGTAATTATGTCATACTACGCATTCATAAAATATAAATCTCCCGTTACAAATGAAACGGATATGAAAAAATATCTTGCATACATCAATTACGGTGACGCCGATAAATATGTTCCGATGATGTGGAAACTGCCGAAACACTGGGGACCGCAGACGGCGTGTTTATGCTGGTCAATAGTTTCCGTTCTCCCCTTTTGCAGAATGATTGTTGTCTTTGAATGGTTTTTGATGATTTTAAGAATACCCGCACCGCTGTTTTTCACAATAGTATCTGTTTTTCCGATGGGAAGAATTGATATATTTCTTGCGGTAATCGGTGCGTGGATATTATCATTTGTATGGATAAAAAAAGAATTCAATAATAATCTTGAAGAAATAAAAAACAGAAACGAAACTGTTTAAAAGAGGATTTTTATGAACGGTTGCTGGAACCCGTGGCACGGATGTAAAAAATATTCCGAAGGATGCAAAAACTGCTACGTTTACCGCCGAGACGAGGAAATCGGCAAAGATGCTTCAATAATAACAAAAACAGCAGATTTTTCTCTGCCGTTAAAAAAAGACAGAAACGGAAATTATAAAATAAAATCGGGCGAAACGGTATTCACTTGTATGACTTCCGATTTTTTCATTGAGGAAGCGGACGGCTGGCGTGATGAAATATGGCAAATAATAAAAAAACGCAACGACGTTTTCTTTATGATAATAACGAAAAGAATTGTTCGTTTTAAAGAATGTATTCCCGATGATTGGGGAAACGGTTATGACAATGTCGGAATTATTTGTACAGTCGAAAGCCAAAAGCAATGCGATATAAGATTGCCGATTTTCAATGAACTTCCGATAAAGCACAAATTTATAGGCTGTGAGCCGCTTCTTACCGACATTGATATGAAAAAATACCTTTCTCCCGAAATTATTCAGGTGTCATGCGGCGGAGAAAGCGGTATAGGTGCACGTGAATGTAATTTTGACTGGGTATTACATATAAGAGAACAATGTATTGAAAATAATGTTAAATTTCACTTTAAACAAACAGGCGCAAATTTTACAAAAGACGGAAAAAACTATAAAATAGAACGTAAATATCAAAGTATACAGGCAAAAAAAGCCAATATAAATACATAAGGGGCTGTCTCATTCGACAGCCCCATTTTAGTTTTTATTAAGCCCACAGTTTCTCGGGATAAACGCCGTTATCTACAAGAGCTTTTATAGATTTTACAACATCGGGTTTATCTTCTGCGTATGTAACACCTACCCATTTGTCGGCAGTTTCGAGAACATCAACAGTACACTTCTTTTCTTTAAGCAGTTTATTTACCGCAAACGGAAGATAACACTCTGACTTGAGCGGATTTTTCATCATATCGTTTTTCAAAAACTCGGTGAAATATTCTTCAAGTTCATCAATAAATTCCGGCGGAAAACACCAGCAATTCATTGATGCAATAACGTTTTCGTCAAGCGCAATCCAATCTTCGCCGTTCTCGGTATAAGAAATAACACCGTTTTTACGAATGATTTTTGTTCTTTCGAAAACATCAATAAGTTTATTATCTTCAGTTACTTCACATATACCTCTTGAAACGGTTCCGTTTTCGGTAAGTGTATTTTTAAGATAATACCCTGCCATTGAAAAATTATAGGGACGTACTGAAAAATCGGTAGAATCAACCCATTTTGACATTGCTTCAAATGCGCTTCTGCCGTAAAAATCGTCGGCATTGATAACCATAAAAGGTTCTTTGACAACGCCTTTACAACAAAGAATTGCATGTGCTGTACCCCAAGGTTTTATTCTGCCTTCGGGAATTGTAAAACCTTCGGGAATTAAATCATTCTCCTGAAATACATATTCAACTTTAATGTGTTTGGATACTTTGTCACCGATTACACTTTTAAAAAGTTGTTCGTTTACTTTTTTTATTATGAATACGACTTTATTAAAACCGGCTTTTACGGCATCATAAACAGAATAATCTATAATAATGGAATTATCGGGACCGACCGGATCAATTTGTTTTAAACCGCCATATCTACTACCCATTCCGGCAGCCATAATGACTAATGTTTTATCCATCGATAATCATACCTTTCAATTTTTTGTTTATTATAACATATAATTAACCGTTTGTCTATTGTTTCTGTTAACATTGTTTAATTGACGTCAATTATTGACTTTTTTACAATATATTATATAATAAAAACAAGAATTAAAGAAGGTAATCAAATGACAAATCTGTTATTAAAAATTTTTATAAAAAACAAAGACCTTGAGTCCGTCAGCGGCAGAGAGGCGTGCGGCAAACTTGCCGGTATTGTCGGAATAATATGCAACCTGTTTTTAAGCATAATGAAACTCGTTATAGGAACACTTACAAACAGCGTTTCAATTACTGCCGATGCTACAAACAACATTTCGGATGCCGGGTCTTCCATTATTACGCTTGTCGGATTCAGACTATCGGGAAAACCCGCTGATGAAGACCATCCGTACGGTCACGCAAGAATGGAATATATTTCCGGTCTTGTTATTTCATTTCTTATCATACTTATCGGTTTTGAAATACTTAAAACATCCGTTACAAAAGTATTTTCACCCGAAAAAAGCGAATTCAGTATAGTTGCATCTGTTATTCTTATTATTTCAATACTCGTTAAACTCTGGATGTCCCGCTTTAACAAAACACTCGGTAAAAAGATTAAGTCGACGGCTCTTGAAGCAACAGCGGCAGACAGCAGAAATGATGTAATTTCAACTGCGGCAGTTCTTGTTGCTTCGATAATTTCAAAATTCACCGGTTTTGACCTTGACGGATATATGGGTATTGCTGTTGCGGTATTTATTTTAATTTCGGGAATTAAACTCGTTAAAGAAACAATCGACCCGCTTTTAGGTCAGGCACCGACAAAAGAAATATATGAAAAAATCGAGAAAAAAATTCTTACATATGAAAACGTTCTCGGTGTTCATGACCTTATGGTACACAGTTACGGTCCCGGGTGTTATTTCGCTTCCGCACATATTGAAATGGATGCAAACATCAACGTTCTTATCTGCCACGATATTATGGATAAAATCGAACGTGATTTTAATGATGAACTTAATATTCACCTTGTTGTTCATCTTGACCCGACTGTTCTCGATTCGGAAGAAACCAATGAACTTAAAGAAACCGTAAGAAAAATAATCGAAGAAATTGACCCTGTTATTACATTCCACGATTTCAGAGTAGTGTACGGAGAAGAACATAAAAACGTTCTTTTCGATGTTGTTGTGCCGCCGAAATTCAAGTACAGTGACAGCGAACTCTCGGATATTATTAAGAAAAAAGTCAATGAAGCCGGAAACGGAAATCTTTATGCAGTTATTCTTGTTGACCACAGTTACGGCGAATTAAAAGATTAAAAAATATGAAAAACAAAAAGGAGTAGTAGTATGATCAATAATATAAACTTTTTTAAACTTCCCGCCAATATCTGGGCGATTATTGTTGCAGTTTGTATGCTGATGACAAACATTCTTGATTACGGTACGGCAACTTGTACTCAAAATATTGAGTGTATTGACACCGATAAAATATTATTGGAAAAAGCAATGTACTCCGGTCAGGGAATAACAACCGACGGTAATTATTATTATACTTCGGGTGCTATGACGGCATTAGGTATGGCAGGTATTGCAAAGTGGACGCTTGATTTTGAAATGGTTGATTCAAACCTGTTTGCCATTCCTCAACAGTACAAGGATGAACACAACAGCAACCATATCGGCGGTATCAGTTACTACAACGGTTTAATTTATGCCTCTGTTGAAAATGAAGATGACGATTTTCCGCTTGTTATTACATACAACTGCGAAAATCTGCAACCGGTTGATGTATATGAAATGCCGCTTGAGTTTCTTCCCGACGGAATTCCGTGGTGCGCAGTCGATGCAGAAAACGGCTACCTTTACTGTTCCCCGTTCCGTAATATCGAAAATATTCTTGCTTTTGACATTAAAACAATGGAGTTTGACCACATGATTGAACTTTCCGAAAAAATCACCCGCATTCAAGGCGGAGAGGTTTATGACGGCATTCTTTACCTTTCCTATGATGTTTCCGACAGTAACGATGACATCGTTTTGGGTGTTGATGTGGAAAACGGTAATGTAACAACCATAGCCGAACGCAGTTTGCCGAGTATTGCCGGTAACGAAGCGGAAGGTCTCACGGTTTGCCCTATGGATGACGGTTCAATTCTTCACATTCTCGATTATGACAAAACTGTCGGTATTTATATACGTCATTATAAATTTACCGAAGAAAACAAATCAAAATAAATATTTCTCTGTTAAAATTCACATTATGCACAATCGAGTAGGAGGCTACCCATTAGTTGAGTAGCCGACCTCTCACACCACCGTGCGTACCGTTCGGTACACGGCGGTTCAATCATAAACAGTGCATAGACTTGTATGCTTCGGATATGTCATAATATCCCCTGCGTGCAA
>JAZLLP010000011.1:0-43881 GCA_045598225.1 Acutalibacteraceae bacterium
CACTTTTCAGCCCTTACATCCGACTTCTTTCAGACTCCTCCTCACGAAGGACGCCCTTGTCTTCGTCTAACAGTTCCTACTGCCAAGCCTGTAGCGGACTTTCACCGCCAAGTAAATATGCGTGCCGAGCACACAAAAAGAGGAAAACCACTAAAAAGGTTTTCCTCTAACACATTTTGTATGTATTATTTGATAAATTTGATTACAACACGGATATTGCGGCTGAATCATCGGATGCAAAATAAATATCCATGTCCATAAGTAGTTGAAGGTCATCAAGCAAATCACTCATTTGTATGTTTTTCTTTTTTTCATTAAAATTCATTAGATTTTTCAACAGAAAAAATGTTCCGAACACAAACAGTATTACTATAAAAAAGATAATACTATATTCCAATAATTCGGACAAATCCTTTTGCAGAGAAATGATACCGGAAATAAAAACCAATATTAGTGGCACAACTATTGTTTGAAGCCATTTAAATATGTTTTCACTATGTTTTTCCTTATGTTCTTCCATTTTTTTACATTTCTCTGATAATCTTGTGTAGAGCAATTTAATAGCTTCATTCGTTACAATACCATTTTCACTTAAAAACTCTTTAAAGCTCACACAATATGACTCTAATTCTTTTTTAGCACCTTGACTCCTTTTTATATCGTATTTTTCAATAAAATGGCTCATTAAAAAACAACAAACAATTGATAACAATAAGAACCCAAGAGTATACAGATCACCCCAGCCCTTTCTTTGAGAAACAAAACTTAACATCCCGAATAAATATATTGTAATAAACGAAATATAAATTCTTTTTGGCGCGCTATTGATTTTTTTCAATATAGAAGTCTTTCTTTTATTAATAAAACCAAGATAATTGTAAAAGATTATTTTTTCCATGACTATTTTCTTATTTATACATCCTTTCATTTCATATTAGAGGATTTTAATAATTTAAATACATAAACTATCCTCTTCAGTAATTAAAACTATGCTAAACCGTCAGCAGATAACGCTCTATCATCAGGAACCATAACCGAAATTGTAGTTTCAGTTTTATCACGCCCGAACCATGTAAGCGTTGCACCGTTTATGGTGAGGGAATTGCCTATGTTGTCGTATGTTATTGTATTGCCGTTATACGAAATGAGCTTGTCTTACTGAACGGCTCGAGTAAGAGAACGGGACTTGCGAAGCGTAACCTTTCAAGCAAAACTCACGGCAATAGCGGTAAATTTAAAGAGAATAGCGGCACTTTCGGGTAAAGAAAACACCGCTGTTTTCATCTGATTTTTCGATTTTAAGCGAATATTTTAAAAATTGTTTTTCTGAACAAAATCGGGACAAGTTTTGGACTGTTCAGACCGCTTAAAACCTTACTTTTTCAGTGGTTTCGAACCGTCCCCCTGTCCTTACGCTGATTAAAATTCGACTTTTTCAGTGATTTCGAACCGTCCCCTTGTCCTCTCGCAAGTAGCAGGGGCACAGGCGGCATAGGAGATTAGAATATGATAAACGATCATTCTTTACCTAATGTATCAATAACTTCTTTGCATATTATTGGTATGACAAAAGAAGAAGTGAAAAAATTTTTCAGCAAAAAATTGAAATCATACTTTAAAGAAAATGATGAAGGTTTTGATTTATTATCGGGATTTCTGGATTTTTATATTCCGTTTAACAATATGCAGGACAAATTAGATGATGATGCGGTCAGATTTATGAATACAGTATTCGCTTCGCATGATACCATTTATATAACTGAAAATAACGGTATATGCAGTGTATATGCCGAATGGTTTAATGAGTGGGGAATATCTGAAATATGGGCAAAGATGTTTAAAGCAAATAAACGGGTTAGAGTTATGGATGTTAAATTAACAGAACCTGAATTTGTCAGATTGGAAATGATGGGTAATTTCTGTGTGAGTTTGCATGAAAATAAATTGCAGGTTACAGATTGTTCGGAAAACTATTCAGGATTTTTTAAAATATCCGATGAAGAATTACAGCAATTAAACGGTATTTCGTTTATAAACTATGAAACAGCAAAAACGGAATTAAAAAATATACTCGGAGAACAGTATTTTATGACAGTTGAAGAAGCAAAAGAAAAATGCGAAGTTTTTGAATTCGGTAAAAAATAAGTTTTCGAAAGAATTTCTTGATTTATTAAAATAATTTTTGATTGACAAACATTGTCTAATGTGTTAAACTAAAATCACATAATAAATTACATTATGTTTTTATCAATCAAAAAGGAGATTTTGATATGTTAAAAAAAGCAAGTAAAAGAATACTGCTTATTGCATTGGCAGTTTGTATGCTGTGCTCCTATCAGGTCGGCTGTTATGCAAGCGAAACCGTTATAAAAAGATTTAATGTAACATTTTATGCTAACGGCGGTACAGGTGAAACGGTAAAAAAGAAAATCAGTTATACAAAGTCAAACGGCTCCCACAAAGTTATTGATGAAGTAACTTTTTCAAAAAAAGGCTACTCTTTTTACAGTTGGAACACAAAAGCCGACGGCAAGGGTGACAAAGTTGCAACGGTTAAACAGGCTGCAAGTAAAGTCGAATCCGGAAAAACATTAAAACTTTATGCTCAATGGGGAAAGAAAATTGTCTTTAAGGCAAACGGCGGCTCCGGAAAAATGACGAGCCAGGTTGTTGCTTTAAATAAAAAAACAAGACTTAAAGAAAACGAGTTTACTAAAAAAGGCTATACTTTTGTCGGTTGGAACACAAAAGAAGACGGCAGCGGAACAAATTATCTTGACTGCCAGTACGTAAAAAATCCTAAAAACAAACTTACTCTTTACGCTCAGTGGAAAGTAAATAAATATTATGTGTCTTATGATGCCAACGGCGGGAAAGGCACAATGAGTGTTCAGAAGTTTACATACGGTAAAAAGACCGCTTCGACACTTAATCGTTTTTCACGTGTCGGTTATACCTTTGACGGCTGGAATACAAAGGCAAACGGAAAAGGCAAATTTTATGAAGACGGCGCATACTTTACAAAGTTGACGTCGGTAAATAAAAAACAGGTAACGTTATATGCACAGTGGAAGCCGATTACATTTACGGTTATTTTTGATCCGGGTGTCAATAACGGATGCGAAGGATATTCTTGCAATGTTACATACGGTGTGTATAAACCTGCCGAATGGAATAAATGCGAAATAATGAATGACGGGTATAAACTTGTCAGTTGGAATACAAAATCAGACGGAAGCGGAAAGAGAATTGACGTTGACGAAGATATTTCAAAACTTGCCTGTAAAGACGGTGAAGAAATAATTTTGTTTGCTCAGTGGGAAGAAGACGAATATTCAATAACATATTTCCTTAACGGCGGTGAAAATGCACCCGAAAATCCCACTCATTACTGTATTTCCGACGGTGAAATTACAATCACAAATCCCACACGTGAAGGCTATACATTTTTAGGATGGGCAATAAGTGAGTATGACGCCGAGGAATATGAACTTAATCCGGCAGAAAATGAATGGATTCTTCATAAAAATATAGTTTTACCCATTCCGGATGAAGATATTTCACAAGTAGCCGAGGATTGGGAATTGCACGATTACAGAGATCTTAAACTATACGCATATTGGACTGAAAATAATTAAAATTAATTCAGCAGGATTTCTTGATTTTAAGAAATCCTGCTGATTTTTTATGCGTAAAAATTACTGTGAATTTTATTTATAACCGTTATAATACGGCTCGCCGTTTTTCATTGTAACGCCACGTGCGTTCATAAGTTCCGAAACGGTAACAAGTTGGTAGCCATTGTTTACAAGCCACGGAACAAATTCTTCAACTGCTTCGGCAGTCGGTACATAAAGGTCGTGCATAAGGACTATTGAGCCGTCTTTAACGTTGCTTTTTATTGCCGAAACCGTTGATGATGCGCTTCGTGTTTTCCAGTCAAGCGTGTCAACCGACCATATAATCATCGGATAATCGGCGTTTTGTTTAACCGTTGAGTTGAATGCACCTCCCGGAGGACGCATAAGTGTAGGTGCAACACCCGTTACTTTTTTAACTTCTGCAGAAGCCTTTGAAAGTTGACTTCTTATTTCGGAAGCACTTGACGATGTCAGAATTGTGTGTGAATAAGTGTGGTTTCCTATTTCACAACCGAGTGAAAATTCCCTTTTTATGCAATCGCTGTAAGTGCTTACCCTGTCGCCTACAACAAAGAACGTTGCCTTGCCGTTATATTTTTCAAGTACGTCAAGAATTCTGTTTGTTGCGGGTGAGTACGGACCGTCATCAAATGTGAGTGCAACCATCGGTTTGTTGAAATCGAGAACTCTTATTTTAACCGCACCCGTGTTTGCGCTTGTTATTTTTGATTTGGTGACATATTTAATATAATATGAATAACTTTTACCCGCTTTGACGGACTTGTCCGTGTAACTTGTTTTATCGGCACTTACGGTGGCGTACTTTTCATAAGTTCCGCTTGAATTTTTCTTAAAAATAACGTATGATGATGCGTTTTTCTCTTTTTCCCACTTGATTATTGCGGTTTTATTTCCGCTTTTTGCGCTTTTAATTGTAGGCGAAGCAATGCGGGTGTATGTTTTGCCGGAAGTTTTGAGGTAACTTTCAGAACCGCCGTTTTTTGCGGTAACTGTATATGTATATGACTTGTTGTTTTCAACCTTTTGGTCGGTATATGACGTTTTATCACCGCTTACAACGGCAATTTTTTTAAAGTCGGAATTTTCGGATTTTCTGTAAATACAGTATTGTTTTGCGCCGTCAACTTTTGCCCATTTCAGTTTTAATCCTGTTTTTGAATTATAAACTTTTGAAAGTTTCGGAGATTTAAGAAATACCGCTTTTATTCCGTTTGTGTCAAAACTGCTTACAACAGAGTTTTTATACGCTTTTACGGTATAATATACCGTTTTTCCGCATGTTACGTCTTTATCGGTGTAAGATGTTTTTTTTGAGCCGACGTCAGAGAGCATTGTCCACTTTTTGCCGGGTATTTTTTTGTATATGCGGTAAGATGTTGCACCTGCTACTTTTTCCCATTTTAAAATTACAGCCGATTTTGAGTTTGTCACGCTTTTTAAAATGGGTTCGTCAAGACGTGTGGCGGTAAAAGGTTCTCCCGTACCCCACGCAGAGTGCGTTTTATTATACGCTTTTACTTTGTAAGTGTATGTAACTCCGCTTTTTGCTGTAGTGTCCGTGTATGAACTGTATTTTGACGATACGGTTTTAATTCGCTCCCAGCCGTTGTCTTCTTTTCTGTAAATTTTGTAGTATTCGGCATTTTCCTGCTTGTCCCATTCAATGTAAAGCCCGTCTTTTTTGTTTTTTGATGAAGTAATTACATCCGAATCGGGGAATAATACTTTATCGACCGTTACGGCAGTTGTACCGATTGACAAAAACAAAACCGGAATCAACATAAGAGAAATAATTGACCATACTTTCTTTTTCATTTTCCCACCTCGAAAATATTATAAATCTTTTTTCGGAAAATAACAAGGATTTTCAGTTTACAATCGGTTTACAAACGGTAACAACAATGTAACAAGTCATTTATAAAATTCAAATTATCTTATATTGTAAAAAGAGGGGAAATGTGATAAACTGAATATGTTTATAATTCAGACTTAAATGTTTTTAAGATTTTACAGGGGGGTTTATTTTTGACAAAAACTATGATGAGAAAATACGCTTCACTTATTGCACGAGTAGGCGCTAACATAAAAAAAGGTCAGCCCGTAAGAATAGTTTGTGAAGCAGATCAGTACGAGTTTATTACAATTCTCGTAAGCGAGTGTTATAAAGCGGGTGCGTCACGTGTTGACGTTGAGTGGACTTATCAGCCGATAGTAAAACTCGACTACCGTCACCGTTCTTTAAAATCACTTTCAACAGTTCCGCATTGGAAAGAAGAAAAACTCAAACAGATGGTTGAGGAAGTTCCGTGCCGTATTTTCATTGAAAGCGAAGACCCCGACGGACTTAAAGGCGTTAATCAGGAAAAAATGCAGAAATCCGCTATGGAGCGTTACAAGGTTACAAAGAAGTACAGTGACGCACTTGAAAACAAAGATCAGTGGACTATTGCGGCTGTTCCGTCTTATGAATGGGCGAAAAAAGTATTTCCGAATGAAACAAAGAAAAAAGCATACGAACTTCTGTGGGATGCTATTTTAAAAACCGTTTATGTTTCAAAGGATAACGATCCCGTTGAAGCGTGGAAAAATCATAATGAAGATTTGAATAAGAGAACGGAGTATATGAATTCCGTGAAATTCGATACTGTTGAATACAAAAGTTCAAACGGTACCGATTTCAAAGTATCGCTTATTCCCGAAAGTCATTGGTGCGGCGGCGGTGAATATACTCTCGGCGGTAATTTCTTTAACCCCAACCTTCCGACGGAAGAAGTGTTTATTTCTCCGAAAAAAGGTTTTGCAGAGGGTAAACTTGTTTCTACAAAGCCGCTTTCTTATCAAGGACAGTTAATAAACAATTTTTCAATAACGTTTAAAGACGGTAAAGCGGTTGAATGGGAAGCGCAAACGGGAAAAGAACTTCTTGACAAAATGCTTTCAATGGACGAGGGTGCGGCGTATCTCGGCGAAATTGCGCTTATTCCCTATGACAGTCCCATTGCGAATACGGGAATTCTTTTCTATAACACGCTTTTTGATGAAAATGCAAGTTGTCACGTTGCTTTAGGCAGAGGTTTCTGCGACACTATTGACGGTTTTCAGAACAGAAGTCTTGAAGAATGTCAGAAACTCGGCGTAAACGACAGTATGATACACGTTGATTTTATGATAGGCGCTCCCGATTTGAAAATAACGGGCTACAAAGACGGAAAAGCATATCCGATATTTGAAAACGGCAACTGGGCGTTTTAATTAAAATGAAACTTGACGTTAAAAAAATAATTGAAGAACTCGACCTGCTTTTTTCAAAAAACGAAGCGGAAAAAGCAGGGGAGTTCCTTTATGAAAAACTTGCTTTGTCAAGGGAATATTCCGACAAAGCATCAGAACTTGCCATATTAAATGAACTCATAGGTTTTCACCGCCGGACAAATAAAAAAGATGAAGCGCTCTCTGCTGTAAATGATGCACTTTCTCTTGTTGGAAGCGGCGAATTCGGTGACGGCATTACCGCCGCCACTACATATCTTAACAGCGCAACAACACTTTTTTCATACGGCTTTTCGGAGCGTGCAATGAATTTGTATGAAAAGGCTGAAAAAGTGTATTCCGTCAGGCTTCAGAAAAACGATTACAGGCTTGCGGCGTTCTATAACAATTACGGTCTTGCCTTAAACGAAACGGGCGAATGTGAAAAAGCAAAAGAATGTTATGAAAAGGCACTCGACATTCTCTTTTTAACAGGCGAAAACAAGGCTGAAATTGCGGTTACTTACTGCAATCTCGCTTATGTATATGAAAAATACGAAGATTATGAACACGCTGACGAATGCCTTGACAATGCAATGAAAAATCTTGACAGCGAAACAGAAAGAAACGGCTATTACGCATTTAACTGTGAAAAATGTGCAGACGCTTTCGATTATTTCGGCAGGTTTTTTGATTGCGGAAAACTAAAAGAAAGAGCAAAAGATATTTATGAACGGAATTGAAATCTCTGAAAAATTTTATAATGAATATCGCAACACTCTTTTTTCGGAAGAACTTTCGGACTGTGAAAAATATTGCGCCGTGTGTTTTTTCGGGCAGGGCAGCGAATGTTTCGGTTATGATGACGAATTTTCACGTGACCACGATTTTGAGGCGGGTTTTCAGTTGCTTCTGCCGTCATTTGCCTATGAAAAATACGGTATGGCGTTGCAGATATCCTATAATCTTTTACCGAAAGAATATATGGGGCTTAAACGTGAAAATGTAAGCGCCTGCGGAAGCGGCCGTCACGGAGTATTTTTGACGGAATCGTATTTTAAAATGCTTACGGGTGTCGGCGGTGTACCGCAAAACCTTGACGAATGGCGCAGTATTCCCGAATACGCTCTTGCGAATGCCGTGAACGGTAAAATTTTTTATGATGAATACGGCGAAGTTTCTCACATAAGAAATGAACTGAAAAAAGGTTATCCGCATGACGTGAAACTGAAAAAACTCGCTTCACGTCTTGTTTCTGCTTCACAGTACGGGCAATATAACTTTATGCGTTCTGTAAACCGGGGCGAATACGGTGCGGCGGCACTCTCTCTTAACGGCTTTGTTCAGAATACCGCTTCGGCAATTTACCTTTTGAATGATTCGTATATGCCTTATTACAAATGGAGTTTTAAGGGTTTTGATGAACTTGAAATACTCGGTGATATGAAAATTCCGCTTGAATTTCTTCTGACTGAGGAAACAAGCGAAAAAACGGCGGAATTAAAAAAAGATATAATTGAAGATATTTGCGCCGCAGTAATAAAAGAACTTAAAACCGAACATCTTACAAACGGCAACTGGGATTACCTCGAGCCGCACGCATTCAGCGTGAATGAAAAAATAGTAAGTCAGAAAATAAAATCGCTTCACATTATGTCGGAATAGCGATTTTCAAATAAAATCAGGTTTTAATGAACGCTTTGCATAATACTTAATGTAATTTATTGTGTATTTATCTGCTTTTATTTATGTGAATAATATGTTAAAATAAATTCAGAATTGATTTATCGGGGGGTATTCATTTGACTTTGTGGGTGCTTTTCGGCGTGTGTGTGGTAATTGAAGCAATTTGTACGCCGTGGTATTTAAAAGCGATGTGGCCGGAAAAATGCTTTAAATCGCTTTGTCTTAAAATGGTTTGCTCGTGTATGTTTTTCTGCATAGGCGTTCTTTCAATGTTAATTTCAAAAAACACGTCGCCTTATGCTGTTATTATGCTTGTCGGTCTCGGTCTCGGGTGGATAGGCGATTATTTTCTTCACGCAAAACCGTCAAATACATATTTTGCAATAGGATTTATAAGTTTCCTTTTAGGCCACGTTGTTTATATAGGCTGTTTTACAAGGGCTCTTCCGAAACTGTTTGAGGGATATAATCAGTTTGATTTAAAGGAAATTATTGCAGGCGTTTCTATTCTGGCGGTTGCGTTCTTCATTGCAATTTTTGTCATAAAAATGAAATTCAATCCCGCATATTATAAATACGCAGTAATTGTTTATGCGTTTATTCTTATTACAATGGTTGTAAAATCGGCGTCACTCGGAATAAGATGTTACCTTTCGGGAGCAGAAAACGGACTTTTAAGTGCAATCGTTCTTTCGGCAGGCTCGGTTTTGTTCCTGCTTTCCGATGCTTCGCTCGCAGTTATTCTTTTCGGCGGATACGGTAAAAGTTATCCTTTGAAAATATTTAATATCGTTACTTATTTCTGGGGACAGGTGCTTCTTGCATCATCCATACTGTTTATAAATATTTAATTCAGGTGAGTTAAAATGAAAAAAACTGTTTCTCTCATACTTGCACTTATTACTCTTATATCTGTTTTTGCACCGTTGTGCTTTGCGGAAGAATTCGTTTTTACGCTTGATGAAAACGAGCGATATACCGATATAAGTTACGTTGACGAAAATGAACGTGACCTTTATTTCGGCGGTGACGCTCCGAAAGGAATAAGCAAAGGCAGTTACGTTGCCATTCTTTGTGTTCTTCTTGTAATTGCAGTAGCAGTGCTTGTTGTCACTTTGAGAAAAGGGCGTATTGAAAAGGAAGAGTATGAAGCGGAAATCAAAGAAGCGGATGATATAGAAATAAATGCGCTTGCTCAAAAGAAAGTGAATATAAAAGGAAAAAATGAAGAAAGTCCCACTGAAAAAGAATAAATAATTGTGCATTACAAAACGCCGGGTATTCTTCACTCGGCGTTTACGTTTTATATTATAATAGTCAAAATGAGGTTTAGAGTTTTATGAAAATAATTACCGCAAATGACAGAATAAACGAATGTCTTGAAATAAGATATAAGGTATTTGTTGATGAACAAAACGTTCCCGTAGAACTTGAAAAGGATGAATTTGATGAACAGGGAAGCGGATGCGACCATTTTCTTCTTACGGAAAACGGGCAGGCAATCGGTACTTTCAGGTGTATGTTTGAAGATGAAAAAACGGTGCATCTTCAAAGGCTCTGCATTTTAAAAGAGTATCGGGGAAAAGATTTCGGCAGAAAAGCACTCGAATTTGCCGACGAATATTGCAAAAAGAAAAACGCCGATGTTATCACTTTAAATGCGCAGTGTTATGCAATACCGTTTTACGAAAAATGCGGATATACCGTTATATCGGATGTGTTTGACGATGCAGGTATTGAGCATAGAACTATGAAAAAAGTTGCCAGTTGCTAGTTGTTAGTTGTCAGTTGCCAGTTGTCAGTTGCCAGTTGAAAATTTGTGTGTAGGAAAGAATAAATAATTTCAAGAAAAAGCAGGTTTTCCAAATTTTACGGAAGACCTGCTGTCTTTGTAATGATTTAATTAAATGCGTCACATATCACAGTTGTAAGTTGCTTCTTAACACTCAGTACATGCCGATTCAACTGGCAACTGGCAACTGACAACCGGCAACTTTTATTTTTTCTTTTTATTTCCGAAAAGACCTTTTTTCTCTTCCGGCTGAATTTTTTTACCGCCGAATGTTTCGTTGAACTGCATAAGCAGTTCTTTTTGTTTTTCCGTAAGATTTTTCGGAACTTCAATGCTCATTCTTACAAGTTGGTCGCCGCGCTTCTGCGAGCCGACGTAGTGAATACCTCTGCCTTTCAACTTGAAAATGTCGCCGGGTTGAGTACCTGCGGGAACGGCATATTTAACTTGACCGTCAAGCGTGGGAACGGTAATTTCGTCACCGAGTGCCGCCTGTGCAAATGAAATTTTTACGTCACACCATACGTTGAAGCCGTCACGTTCAAAGAACGGATGCGGTTTAACCGAAACGCCTACTCTGAGGTCGCCGCTCGGTCCGCCGTTTGTACCGCGGTTGCCTTCGCCTCTGACTGTGAAAATCTGTCCGTCATCTATACCTGCGGGTACGTCAACGTCTTTTTTGACGGGACGTCTTATTCTGCCGTTACCTCGGCATTTCGGACACGGAGTGGGTGTGTAAGTACCTTTGCCGCCGCATTTCGGGCAGGGCTTTGAAGTCGAAATCATTCCGAAAGGCGTTCTCTGCTGAACGTTTATCTGCCCTCTGCCGTTACATTCGGGGCAGGTCTGTGCGGATGTGCCTTTTGCGGCACCTGAACCCGCACATTCATCGCAGACTTCAATTCGCATAAAGTCAACTGATTTTTTACAGCCTTTTGCGGCTTCTTCAAATGTAATTGAAATGTTCGACTGTATGTCGTTTCCGCGCCTCGGGGCGTTAGGATTGGCACTTCTGCCGCCTCCCCCGAATCCGCCGCCGAAGAATGAGCCGAAAATGTCACCGAGGTCAAAATCCATTCCGTCGCCGAAACCGAATCCGCCGAATCCGCCGGCGCCGCCCTGACCCGCGCCGTAACTCGGGTCAACGCCTGCAAAACCGAAACGGTCATATTTTTCTTTTTTCTGAGGGTCTGACAAAATTTCATACGCTTCATTTGCTTCTTTGAATTTTGCTTCAGCCTCTTTATTGTCGGGGTTGAGGTCCGGGTGATATTTTTTTGCAAGCGCACGGTATGCTTTTTTTATTTCATCAGCCGTGGCGCTTTTGCTGACACCCAGCACCTCGTAATAATCTCTTTTATCAGCCATAATCGTTTCCCGTTATTATTCGTTTACATCTGTGAAAGGTGCTTCGTAATAGCCGTTTTCATCTGCGCCGCCCTGCTGTGCTGAGTTAGGGTCAAAACCGCCTGCCATGTTCGGGTCAAAACCCTGTGCGCCGCCCTGTGCCTTGTAAAGTTTTTCGGAAATCTCATAGAATTTTGACTGGAGTTCATCCTGTCTTGATTTAATGAGGTTAATATCTTCGCCTTTAAGTGCTTCTTTGAGTGCATCTACCTTTGACTGAATGTCGGTCTTGTCGGCTTCGTCAAATTTGTCGCCGTTTTCTTCAAGAAGTTTTTCGCACTGGAATACCATTTGGTCTGCCGCATTGCGTGTGTCTACTGCTTCTTTGCGGAGTTTGTCTTCCTCTGCAAACTGTTCAGCCTCTTTAACTGCACGGTCAATGTCATCCTTGCTCATATTTGAAGAAGCGGTGATTGAAATTGACTGCTCTTTTCCAGTTCCGAGGTCTTTTGCAGAAACGTGAACGATACCGTTTGCGTCAATGTCGAAAGTAACTTCAATCTGCGGAGTGCCGCGGCGTGCCGGAAGAATACCGTCAAGGTGGAACATACCGAGAGTTTTGTTATCTTTTGCAAATTCTCTTTCGCCCTGAAGAACGTGAATTTCAACCGATGTCTGGTTATCTGCCGCTGTTGAGAAAATCTGGCTCTTTTTCGAGGGTATTGTTGTGTTTCTCTCGATTATTTTTGTGCAAACGCCGCCGAGAGTTTCAATGCCGAGTGAAAGGGGAGTAACGTCAAGGAGAAGAAGACCTTTTACGTCGCCGCCGAGAACACCTGCCTGAAGAGCAGCACCGATTGCAACACATTCGTCGGGGTTGATGCCTTTGAAAGGCTCTTTGCCTGTGTATGATTTAACAGCGTCCTGAACTGCGGGGATTCTTGAAGAACCGCCGACCATAAGGACTTTGTCTATTTCGCTTGTTTTAAGACCTGAATCGGAAATTGCCTGACGAACGGGGCCCATGGTTGCTTCAACAAGGTCTGCGGTGAGTTCGTTGAATTTTGCTCTTGTGAGAGTTGTGTCAAGGTGAAGAGGGCCTGCTTCCGTCATTGTGATGAACGGAAGGTTTATTGCGGAAGAAGTAACGCCGGAAAGTTCGATTTTTGCTTTTTCAGCGGCTTCTTTAAGACGCTGCATAGCCATTTTGTCACCTTTGAGGTCAACGCCGTTTTCTTTTTTGAATTCCGCTGCAAGCCAGTCGATTATTCTCTGGTCAAAATCGTCGCCGCCGAGGTGGTTGTTACCTGCTGTTGCAAGAACTTCCTGAACGCCTTCGCCCATTTCGATTATTGAAACGTCGAATGTACCGCCGCCGAGGTCGTAAACCATAACTTTCTGGTCTGCTTCTTTGTCTATACCGTATGCAAGTGCGGCTGCTGTGGGTTCGTTGATGATTCTTTTAACTTCAAGACCTGCAATTTTACCTGCATCTTTTGTAGCCTGACGCTGTGAGTCGGTGAAATATGCGGGAACGGTGATAACTGCTTCCGTTACTGTGTCGCCGAGATAACTTTCAGCGTCTGCTTTGAGTTTTGAAAGAACCATTGCGGAAATTTCCTGAGGAGTATATTTTTTGCCGTCAATGTCAACTTTGTAGTCAGAGCCCATCTGTCTTTTAATTGAAGAAATTGTTCTGTCGGGGTTAGCGACTGCCTGACGTTTTGCAACCTGACCTACAAGTCTTTCACCTGTTTTTGAAAAGCCTACTACCGAGGGAGTTGTTCTGTTGCCTTCAACGTTGGCGATTACTACGGGCTCGCCGCCTTCAATAACTGCTACGCATGAGTTTGTTGTACCTAAGTCAATACCTATTGTTTTTGCCATAATAAAAATACCTCCGATTTATTTTTGTGGATTTTTTAACATTTTCAGTTGGCTACCTGAACGGTTGCAAAGCGCAAAACTCTGTCGCCGATTCTGTAACCTTTTTCAAATACGTTTGCTACGGTGTTTTCGGGGAGTTCTTCGTTTTCAACGTGCATAACGGCGTTGTGCATGTTCGGGTCGAATGTTTCACCGACTTCACCGAATGACTCAACTTCGAGTTTTTTCAGAATTTCGGAAAACTGCGAAAGAGTCATCTCGATACCTTTACGGTATGTATTGATGTCATCTGTCTTATTTTCCGCCGCTCTGTCAAAATTATCAATAACAGGAAGCAGCATCGACAGCGTGTTTGCTTTTGCGTCGCCGTAAACGGCGTCTTTTTCACGTTGCGAGCGCTTTCTGAAATTATCGTATTCGGCAAGGCTTCTCAGATGCGAATTTTTTTCATCATCAAGTTCTTTTTTGAGTTTTTCAACTTCAGCCCTTAACGATTCAAGTTCTTTTTTGTCTGCCTTTTTGTCTTTTTTTGATTCTTTTTTTACCGGTTCTTCTTTTACTTCGGTTTCCTGTACTTTTTCTTCTTCTGCCATTTCAATTTTTGCGATGCAGTGATTTTTCAGTATTTACTGTTTTGACTGCGCCGTTCCTTTCTTTATTTTTTCACACTATTCATCATCAAGTGTTTCCGAAAGCAGAGTTCCGATAACGCCTGCGAGATATTTTATGCTCGGTATGAGCCTTGCGTAATCAATCCTCGTCGGGCCGATAATTCCTATTGAACCGCTGTCACGGTCGCCGACGGTGTATTTTGAAAAAATTGTGGAAGAATTACGAAGTTCTCTGTACGGATTTTCGTGGCCTATTGAAATGCTGAGCGGCTTTTTCTGTGAACTCAGTAAATTTTCAAGGGGTGTTTCACGGTGAAGAAAATCCATAAGTTGAAAAGTGTTTTCGGATAATTCGGGATGGTTTAGAATGTTTGACTGACCTTTCAGGTGAAGTTCGGTTGTGCCTACCTGCAAACAGAGGTCTGCGACTGCACACAGAAGCGGCGACATAATGAACGCTTTGTCACCGAGCGATGCAACGAGCGTCTGAATAAACGTCATATTTATATCTGCAACGCATTTTCCTGCAAAATGAGTTTGCGTTATGTTGTAAAAAACAGTTGCAATGTCAACATTTATTTCAGCCTGTGACCTGACTACCGAACTTTTAAGTATTCCCGATGTTGCAAGAAGCACAACAAGGGCGGTGTGGCGGCTCAAAGGTACGAGTTCGACACGTTTTATGAGCGCTTCGCTGTCGGCAGGCGATGTTGAAACGGCAACGCAGTTTGTAAGTTCAGCAAGAATACTGCCTGCTTTTTCAAGCAACTGGTCGGGCTCGCCCGAAAATGAACTCAGCCATATTTTAAGGCGTTCCTGTTCATCTGTGCCGAGTTCATAACCTGCCATGAGATTGTCAACGTAATACCTGTATGCGAGGTTTGAGGGTATTCTGCCTGCTGATGTGTGCGGCTGTTCAAGGAAACCCATTTCGGCAAGGTCTGCCATATCATTTCTTATAGTGGCGGAAGAAACCGCATTGTCCATTGCTTCGCACAACGTTTTTGAACCTATCGGTTCGCCTGTGGCGATGTAATTTTCAACAATGAGAGCGAGAATTTTTTTCTTACGCTCGGAAATGTCCACGAATTTCCCTCCCCCGTAACTTTATCAGCATTAGCACTCAAAACATAAGAGTGCTAACTCTGTTAATAATATAACCCCGATTATATGATTTGTCAACCTTTTTCAAAAAATATTTTTGAATATACTGTTAATATTTTGTTTCGTATTTTATGAAAACGGCTGTTTTTAATATGGTATATTTATCAAAATATATTCAAATAAAAAACAAACTTTCCGTGAATTTCTGTACGGAAAGTCTGCTTTATTTACATACTATTATTATTTATATATATCTTAAACAAGTTTAAGTTTAACCATTGCAAATGCGCCGCCTATACTTGCAACTATTGTAACAACAATAAGTATGCCTATACCCATTGTGCTGTTTATGAGAAGTGCAAGACAGCCGATAAGTATGGGGAATATTGATATTTTCCAATGCTTTTTAAGGTAGGAAGCACCTAAAGCGCCGAAAAGTGCGGGAAGCACCTGCTCGAATGCGGGTTTAAGTATTGAGTCGTCGGCGGTGATTTTCGGAAGAATAGGACCGAAGCAAAGCACGCCGATTGCAATAACGATTGTTGTTGTAATTGCCGAAACGCCGATTGCTATTGTTGAAATTACTTCGCCTTCTTCGGATGTTGCTCTGACTTTTGCATTTTCCATTGCGTTAAGTCCGCACGGAAGTTTGAGATTCGTAATGTTACCTGTAATAAAACTGAGGTATGAGCCGCCTGCGCCGAGCATGGGAATGTACGTTATTACCTCAATAATTGACGTGGGCCAGTAAATAATGGCAACCGAAGCGAATGCGGTCATAACAAGTTTAAAATCGGGCCAAGCGTCAAAATGAATTGAAATTGAAAGCGGAACGCTGATGAGTACCGCCAATGCAAGCCAGCACCAGATTCTGCCCCAGAAATGAACTGAATCCATATAAGTCTTTTTCATTTACGGCACCTCCTTAACCCCACCAAGTCCATTGAACAAGACTTGCGGGTAACGTCTGTGTAAGTAAAACCGAAATTGCCATTGCACCGAACATTGCAACGGGCATAACGAAAGGTTCAACTTTTGACAGTTTGAATTTTTTAACGACCGTATCAAAAATAAGAAACAGAATAACGGCGGCAATAAGCGTTGCTATTGAAAGGAAACCGGCAATGTCGGGACTTTCGGAGCCTTCGGGAGTTCTGCCGTTAATTTCACGGGCAATAAAAGCCGCAATTATGCCGATAAACGCCGCAGCAGAAACCGTATCTGCAAGTTTTGTGTTTTTTTCGCTTTTATTTATAACTTTTGATACTTTTTTTGAAATGATTTTGCAAAGAAAAGAAACGAGGAAAATACCGAAAACCATTCCGAGTGTCATTATCCACGAAACGGCGGCAAATTCTGTTTTGTCGGTAACTTCCGATGAGATACCGCCGCCCATTGCTTCAAGAGCGGATTGAGCCGCTACTGTTTCGTAAGCGAGATTGCCTACAACCGAAAGGCGTATCCACGGAAGAACAATGCCGAGCGATGATGCAAGAACGAGAACGGTTGCAAGAATCGAGATAGCCGGTGCAAGTGTGAAAAGCGCACTTGACGTAACGGTCTGTTTTAACGTTTCTGTTTTAATACCCAGTTCTTTTGCACGTTTCCATGCTTTAACAATGAAGAACAGGGATTGAACGATTACAAAGCCGATAACAAAGAAAGCAAGACCGTACATAAATGTACTTTCTTTAAAATCCAAATCAATCACCCCAAAAGATTATTACTTTATCAGTTTAGCATAATAAAGATATGCTGTCAATTCAAAGTTTCTTTTCGGTAAATAAAATACCGTCTTTCTCTATATCTATAACACCGTAATACCCGTCTTTTATGCTTCCGGGATTAAAATAATGAATGTTGTTATCATCATAATCATAATCCTGAAAATGCGTGTGACCGAAAAGAACGATGTTGCATTTTTCACTTAAAGCGTGTTGTTTTAAGTAAAAATAAGTAATTTTCACGTTTTCGTTATGACCGTGACAGGCATAAATTTTAATGCCCTCAAGCGTTCTTATGTCAACTTCGGGATAGTTTGAAGCAAAGTCGCAGTTTCCTTTGATAATAATAAACGCCTTTTTGTCACGGTATGCGTTTGCTATGCCGTCAACGTCTCCTGCGCCGTCACCGAGATAATAAACTATTTCCGCAGACGGCTCTTTTTCGATTGCTTCTATAGTGTTGAAATTTGCACGGTGAGCGTCGGAAAGTACAAGTATTCTCATACATACGCACCTCTTTTCGGGAATATGAATAATATAGTATATAACATTATATATCCAGAAGGCGGTAATTTCAATGCAAGATAAAATTAATTTCAGCGAAATAATGAAAAAAGCAATGGAAAGTGATAACAACGGCGAACTTTCGAGCGAAAAAGGGGTAAATGATTTTATTGACAAAAATCTTGACGAAAAAAATGCACGGAAAATAAAAGACGTGCTTTCCGATGAAAATAAAATGAAAACAATTCTTAACAGCGATATGGCGAAGGAGTTGTTCAAAAAACTGTCGGGGGGAAATATAAATGGCGGATTTTGATTTATCGGGTATACTCAATTCGCTTTCGGGTGAAGATATGGAAAATCTTAAAAAAATGGCGGAAGGACTTTTCGGGGGAAATCAGGGGCAAAGCGGAGCACAAAACTCCGCTTCAAACGCAGAACAGTTTTATAAACCTCCGCAGAACGGACAAAACGCAAATCCGAATTTACGGAATCTGAATTTAAACAATATGAATTTTCCCGATTTTTCGGTAATTGAAAAACTTGCTCCCGTTATAGGCGCATTCGCAGAACACGATGAACGTTCCGATTTTATTATGGCGTTAAAACCTCTTTTGTCGGAGGAAAGACGAAAAAAAGCGGATGAAGCGGTAAAACTTATTAAACTCATATCTGTTTTACCCGTGTTAAAAGAACAGGGTATAATGTGAGGTGGAGTATGAGCGAATACACATATTCGGAAATAATGAAAATGCAGAACGATGCAATAAAGCGTGTTGAGGAAATGCAAAAACGTGCGCAGGCTGTTGTGGGAAATGAACAACCTGAAAAAGATATAAACCGTGACAGCGAACAGCCTAAACGTGTGCCGATGCCCGACAGTTATCTTGACGGGCTGAAAAATTTTGCGGCAAATTCGTCATACACACCGAAAAACAATACCGCTGTGAAGCGTGAAAACGCACCGCACATAAATAACGGCAACGGAATAAATTCACTTCTTAATAACATAAATTTTGACAGCGATACCGCTCTTGTTCTGTCGCTTGTTATGCTTCTTTCGGAAGAACCCGACAATGAAGCGCTTGTCCTTGCGCTTCTTTACATACTAACTTGAAATTACGGAAAACGTGTGTATAATAAAAATATAATAAAAAGCGGAGATGTTTATTATGAATGTGAAAAAAGAAGAATGGGCACAGAATATGACGGTTACTTTTCATACAGGCGCACTTCATACAAAAGATAATTCGGTAGAATCCGTTAAAACAGCGGTTGAAAGCGGAGCACAGATAACAGAAATTGACGTTTCTTTCCGCCCTGACTTAACACCTGTTATGATACATAAAGAAAACCCGTCGCAGGACGAAGGCGAGTTTATATACAAGGCACTTGAAATTGTTAAAACAAGTCCCGACTGCAAAATAAATCTTGATTTGAAATCAACGGCAAATTTAAAAGGACTTGAAGAACTCATAAAGGAATACGGTCTTTACGAAAGAGTTTTTTACACGGGCGTATTCGATACGTGGACGGAAAAAGTCAAAGCGGATTCTACAATACCTTATTATCTCAATCATAAAATATCTTTAAAAGAGGGTTTAGACGCAAAAGCGGCGCAGAAAGTTGCCGACAAAGCAAAAGCACTCGGCGCAATAGGTGTTAACAGCAATTATATAACGGCGACAAAACTTTTTTGTGACGTTATGCACCGAAACGGTCTTCTTGTGTCACTCTGGACTGTTAATATTGAATGTGATATGAAAAAAGTACTTTCGTTCAATGTCGATAACATAACAACGGAAAGACCGTCGGCACTTTACGATATTATGAAGAAACTCGGCTATTGCTGACATTAAAATATGACTGTTGTATTCAGTGCTTTTAGCATTTGAATGCGACAGTCCTTTTTTATAATATATTTTTAATTATATTTTTAATGTAATATCTCCTTATTTACTTTTGTCGTTTTATCTGCTATATTATTCTGAGGGGGAATAATATGGACAAAATATTACTTAACGGTGCACGCTTTCAGACTGTTGAAAATTTCGGCGCAAGCGGTGCGTGGTGGGCGCAGGATGTCGGCGGATGGGAAAACGTGCGTGACGAAATAGCACGTCTTCTTTATTCAAAAACCGACGGAATAGGAATATCCTGCTACCGTTACAATATGGGCGGTGGCTCGAAAAACAGCGGTTCTTCGCATTTTCACAATGAAAACCGTGCGGCGGAGTGTTTTCTTAAAAATGACGGCAATTATGATTTTTCCCGTGATAAAAATGCGGTATATATGATGAAAAAAGCCGTTGAGTTCGGCTGTGACGAAGTTGTTCTTTTTGTAAATTCCCCGCCTGAACTTTATACAAAAAATCATAAATCGTGCCTTGATAAACCGTGGCGGACAAATTTAAGGCTTTCCGACAGCCGTAAATTTGCGGATTACTGTGTAAAAGTTGCCGAGCATTTTGTGAACGAGGGAATACCCGTGAAATTTATTTCACCCGTAAACGAGCCCGTGTGGGTTTGGACCGAGCGTCACGGTCAGGAGGGCTGTCATTACAGACCGTGGGGCGTAAAAAAAGTAATGCGTGAGTTGTCGGACTGTATTGAAAACAGTGATGTTTTACGTGGGAAAGTTCTTATTTCGGGTGCTGAAAACGGCGATTTAAGGTGGTTTAACAAAACATATACGAGAATAATGCTCTCAGATGAAAAAATAAAGAAAAATTCCGACGGCATTGACGTTCATTCATATTTTCTGCCTTTGCCGTTCCCGAAAATATTTAATGACAGAGTAAGGTTTACACGCCGTTTCCGTAAATATCTTGATAAAACTTTTCCGAATGAAAAAGTCCGTGTGAGCGAATGGACTCATATGCAGGGCGGCAGGGACTGTTCAATGGATTCCGCACTTGTACAGGCACGTGTTATGTATGAAGATATTTCAATTTTGAATGCAGTTTCGTGGCAGCATTGGATAGCAGTAAGCGACGTTGATTACTGTGACGGACTTATTTATGTAAACCCCGACAGAACATATATTGTAACAAAAAGGTATTATGCTTTCGGCAATTTCTCAAAATTTGTCGGCAAAAATGATGTCAGAATCGGTACTCAATGTGATAATAAAGATTTGCTTGTTCTTGCATTTGAAAACGAAAGCAAAATAACGGTAATAGTAATAAATGAAACGAATGAAGTTCACGAAACGGATTTTTCGTCTTTTATGAAGTCGGGCGAAGCGTATGTTACGGATAAAGACAGTTCTCTTGAACACCGTTCGTTTGAAAAATCTTTTAAAATAACACCCCGAAGCGTTACGACGCTTGTTTTTAAAAAGGAGGGGAATGAATGACGCTTGTTAATAAGGGATTAGACCTGCTTCGTGATGTAAAGGCGTTCTGGCGAGTACCCGCAAAAGGCGATTACGTTGCGTACAAAGAATACCTTATGCTGTCGCTCGGCTGGCTCGGTATGCGTCTTGCCACCGTTTTCGGAATAGGATTCGGGGTAAACGACGCATTTACCGCAATGACTCTTCATATGACGCACCGTGACCTTCTGATTGTGGGATATATATGTACTGCAATAGGTTACGCACTTGCCCCCGTAAATGCGTATATCATAGACAATTTAAGGAGCAGAGTCGGAAAATACAAAGTTTATGTAAAACTCGGCGTACCTGCGGGAATACTTTCGCTTTTTGCATTGTTTTTCCCGTATGAAAAATTAGGCTACATTCCGATGGTTGTATCACTTTTCCTTATTGGGCAGATTCAGGGGTACGTTCAGGGATGGTACAACACGGGCCTAAGCAATCTTGTTTACGTCATTTCACCCAATTCGCAGGAACGTGTAAAAATAATGATGGTGTCAAGTCTTGTTCACAACTTTGCACCGAGCCTTACGGGACTTATCATTCCCGTTCTGAGCGATGTTTTCGCAGACGGCGATTTGTACAACATAAGAACGTACAGAATGGTTTATCCCGTATTTATCATCGTAGGCGTTGCGCTTAGTATGACAGCATATTTCGGCGTTCAGGAGCGTATAGTTCAGCCACGTTCACAGGTAACGGGTGTCGGTTTCAGAGAAGCACTCGGTGCGGTCGCGCACAACAAACTTTTCTGGATAAAATGTACCGACAGTTGGAACAACTTTATGGAGGACTGCAAAAACGTTCTTATGCAATGGCTGTTCTATTACGGCAAGGTCGGCTCAATGACAATGTACGGTATAATAGATACCGTTTCGTATAACTCATCAATGTGGGCGATGCTTTTCTCACCGTGGCTTATAAACAAACTCGGAAAACGGGGATTCAAACTTGTCAAGAACATATCACAGGTATTCATAACAATCGGACTTGCACTTACATATAAAAAGAGCATTCTGTTTATCGGAATATTCTATTTCCTTAACCGTTTCTGGGAAACAACAGAGGTTATCGACCGCTCTATTGAGTCCGATATCCGTGATTATCAGCAATACATAAGCGGTGAAAGAATAGACGGAGCGTTCGGCGTTGTCGAATCGTATGTCGGCGGTGCAATAGGTGCTGTTACAAATCTGTTCATACCGTGGGTATATAAGAAAAAAGGTTTTGACGGTACGGATTATTCGGTGCTTGAAGTATATGACGACAAGGGCGTTTACAAGCCGAATAATATTCTGTATTCGCTTCTTGACACACTTCTTAAAGTGTCGCTTGTCGGTGCCGTAATCGACGTGTTCCCGTGGATATTCTATGACCTTTCGGACGCACAGCAGAAATCGGTTATCAGAATAATAAGAATAAGAAGTGCTGTTGAGGACTCTCACGCAGGCGTTGTTTCGGATGACCTTTACTGTGAGGCGTGCGAAGCGGTAAGTTCAATGCACGAGTTTGACGGACTTGATAAAAAACAGAAACTCGGCAAAGATGACGGCGATAAAAAGACGGTTAAACAGAAAAATAAAGAAATTAAAGAATTTAATGAGGAAGTCGAAATCGCTTCACTTGTTAAAAGCGAACTTCTGCGTTATACCACAGAATTCGGCAAAGCGTTCAGAGCATACTGTGAAAATCTTACATCGTGCGGCGAAAATCATTTCTATAAATACGGCGAAGTTTTTGTTGAAGCATCACTTGCACTTCCGCAGGGCGAAAACAAGGAAGAAAAGAATTTGCGTGCCGATGCAATAAGAAACGCAAAAGCAATTTCAAAATCATCAAAATCCGTTGCAAAATATTTCCCGAACGGCGTAACCGTATTTGATTCGGCGGAGTATGAAAAACTTTACGATCTTCCCGAAGAAACAAAAGAACAGCGTGCCGGGAAAAACCGTATTCTCAAAAAGGCGAACAAGGAGCGCAAGCGTTACGGTAATGTTATGAAGCCTTTCCTTTTTGCAAAACGCCACGTTATTCTTGCGGCGGGTTATGATGAAATTGATACGTTTACCGAAAACTATGATGAAAGTTTCGCAAGGCTTGAAGCGGAACATGAGCGTAAACGCCTTGAAACAGAGCGTGCCGCTGCAGAACGAAAAGCGGAAGCGGCAAATCGCCGTAAATCTTTGAAAAAATAAAAAACAGTTGCCTCATTCGGTGCATTTTACCTGAATGAGGCAACATTTTTATCGGATTTGCCGGATTAATTTACTTTGTAAACATTATTTCTGCGGTCCGTTAAAACCGTTAGCCTGCTGAAATTTGTCGATTTTATCAATAACGCCGAGAAGAACGTCAAATCCCGTGCCGACTGTTTCTTCTTCAAATCTGTCGGGCATATCACGCCATGTGTGATAATAGTATGTAATCATGGGATTCTGCGCCGCAAAAGTAACTGATTTCATACCCGCTTTTGTAAGAGGTGTGCTGTCGCATCCGCCTACGGGGTTGTGAATGCAGCCGCCCGTTTTACTTTCAATACCGAGTTCGTTGAATGTTTCTTTAAACATTGCTTCAAGGTCTTTGTCAAAACGTGTGAACTGCCAGTCATCTTTAATAACAACTTCAAAGTAATCTTTGTCGGCGATTGAGTCTATGTTGAGGTTCCATGTGTTTTTGAGAACATCTTCGCCCTTATGCTGTCTTGCAAATGCTATTGAACCGCGAAGACCTGCTTCTTCCGAACCGCAGTTAAAGTCAACTATACGGCAGTTTTTAGGCATTTTGTCGGGATTGTCATGAAAATATTTTATTACCGCATAGCTTAAAGCACAGCCTGTTGCATTGTCCATTGCACCGCGTGAAGCATTTTCTTCGTGCGTGTCGTTCCACATATAAAGGAAGCAGCAGCCGAGAGCCGTTACGGCGGGGAGGAAATACATTATAAAGTTAAAGTAATAGAAGAAACCGCTTGAAGCGATTTTTGAAACGAAATCGGCATAGAAATAGTTTCCCGTATAAAGAACGGAATAGAATATTGAAATTGCCGTTATAAGAAGGAAGCAAACTGCACCGAAACCGACTTTGCCGTATGTGGCTATTGCGCCGAGTACGGGTTTATCTCTGAATTTGTATGCGTGTTCGGAATGACGCCATGTCCAACTTGTGTCGGTGTGACCCGAAAGCATTATTGTGTAATCGTAGTGACCGTCTTCGGGTAAAAGTTCACCGTATGTGTTCTGTGAAATTTTCTGTTTGAAAAACATATCAAACCATGTGTGATAAAGAAATACGTCGCAAATGAGCCATACCCATACTGCTATGCACGCAAGCGCAATGCCGTACCATAAAGCGTTAAGACCGCTCATTGCGAAGTAGCAGAGAATGCTTAAAACAAAACCTATTGCGCCGACATAGCAGATACCGCCTATGCTGGCGTTAGGTGAAACGGCAAATTCCTCTTTAACGGGCTCAATACCTATTTCACGAAGTTTGTCGCCCATATAAGAAGCGAATTTTCTTTCGCCCTCGCTTCCGGGAAGACGTGCGCCGATATTCTCCGCAGCGTGTTTGACTATATCAAACGCCACGGAAGCATACTGTTTATTTTCTTCTTTCATTACTAAACCCCCGATAACATTTTATTTGTTAATATAATATTGTATTTTTTCCTTAAAATCAAGTGTTTAAGGTGTAAATGATGATTAAATTATAATTAAGAAATTAAATTGACAATAAATTCAAATCAAAAAATCAGTTGCTTTTTTATAAAAATTGACAATTGACAATTTATTTAAAGTAATATAAACTATAATTGCTTGCTTGAAGGATTCTCGTATCCTTTGAAGTGTGTCCGCCCGGCGTTGGTAGCACCGGACGGGCATTTTACTTATGGGTTCCCGTCTTTTTCCCATTTGTATTTTGGATTTGCAGAAATGTGCTCCTCATATTGGTTTTTGTAATCAGAAAAGCTCATATAGTTTGCACCGATTTCGTTATCTTCATCGCAACCGTCATCTTCCCAACCGCAATACGAACAAATATCATGGCAATACTTGTCTTCAAACTCATATTTACCGCATACCGGACATTTGTGCGGAGTGGGAACATAACTGTCCGTGACCTCGTCGAAATAACTGTATTCCGGGTTTTCCTTGAGTTTTTCGTTATACCACGCTTTATATTCATTGAGTGACAAAGCATTCACACCGTCTTGCGAATCCGGTGATTTTACCTGTTCGGGAGAATAGTACCAGCCGCATTCCCTGCACCAAGTGCTTTCCGGAGTTTCACCGCAATAAATATCATCCCATCTTAATTCTTCAAATCTGAATTTACCGCATACGGGGCAGTCCGTTGGCTCAATTTGCGGAATTTCCGGAAACTTGTCTCTTGCCCAGTGATAGTTGGGATTTTGTTCAACATAGTATTCATATCGAAGTTTGTAATCATCCAAGCACAAGTCATTATGGCTACCCGTTTCAAAATGTTCTTCTTCGCTTAGTGAATCGTGTGCCCAACCACAATGAGGACAAACACAAGTACCGTTATCTTCCCAAGCCGGAAACTTGTGTTTGCTGCACACCGGACATAAAATAAAATCTTGCTTCATCTGTGGTTTCTCCTATCTTTATAATACTCATAAATACCTCTTGCAGGATGATAATACGTTGTTACTATACCGTTTTTATTGATGATAGCAAATTCATTTGTTGATTTGCTGTACTTTACAGTTGTACCGTCTTTTCTAATATATGAAATATGGTTTACTCTATCAACCCTATTGGCAAAAGATATTGCATGTGCTATATAACCTTCCGTTCCATACGGTTGACCGTGCCTTAAAACATGGTCTTTCAATGTGGTATTGTTAAATTTTTTTGCCCAAGCAAATCCGGTATGAGCAGTCCTATGACCTTGACGACCACCTCGTGCATTTCCGTAATGATTACTTGCTCCTTTAGTTGCCATTCTTTTTCTCCTCCTTGTAACGCCGAGTAATCCAAGAGTCGAAAAAGACAAAATTTGTGTGTTCCTTAAAATCATCAAACATTTTTCCGTTGAGCGTTCCGTATACTACGATGGTGGTTGGCTCAAGTTCTTTAATGATTTTTTCAAGGAAACAGTACCATTCGCATTGTTCACGGGTTTTCTTGCAAAAACCGTGAGTGCCTATTGCGACCATAGAGTGCTTCGGAATTGCTTCCAAAAACTCCGGCAACAGTTCATCAACGCCGCATCTCAGGTTTGGAATTATGGGAATACCGTTACTCCCATAAAAATATGTAAGCGATAGATTATCGTTGATTTGTGTTTTCTGTTTTATCATAGGCATATCGTCGTGAATGCTGAAATCAAATCCGATAATTCCTGCAGTGCGTTTGAAAAAGTGAATGTACTTTCGTGGATTGCGACGAACACGTTCAAAGGTCTTGTCCGGTGAGAAAAAGCAAATGAACGTATCGCTCAAATCACCCTGAAAGGTGATGGCTTTACTGAAGGGCATTATCTTTTTAGGAACATTTGTCGAAATCATATCTTCACGCAGAATCGGATATTCCTCTTTATGCGTAAAAAACGCTCCATCTACTAAAAACGCCTGAAAAGAATCTTCAACTTCGTCTGTAAGCCTGACGACAGGCATAGTGATACTATTCATGTAAGTATCCTCCTTTATTGAATGATTTGCTCAGAGGATACTATTCAACTTGCTTGAAGAACCCTCGTATCCTCTGAATATATTTTGCGGTTACCTGTAGTAACCGACTTCGTTTTGTGTGGCATAAACAAAAGTTGGTAGCAATCATTTATGCCTTAGGTGCAATCATACGCAACACCCCTTTCGTATAGAATTTTTAATATTTTAATCTTGTCTTTGCGGCGATTGAAGATACACCGTATTTTTTTATAAGTTCTTTTTCCGACAGACCTGTTGTTGCTTTATAAGGCATCATAACCTCTCCGGCTATTGCTTTAGTAGCCCACTCAAGACTGCAAAACGCCGGAGTTTCTTTTGTTACCCGTCTTGAATAAATCGGTTTAAATCCGAGTTTGTCGAGATATGCGTGCATTATTTCGTGCATAATGTGCATGCGATGTCCGCCTGTTTTCTTTTTCGATGCACCAATATACACATTTTCTTTTATCTGAATTAAATAACCGTCATCCAAAGGGATACATTGAGCCGGTGTATTGCCGGGTAAATTGTTGTTATAAACAATTTCGTACCGAATATCTTCAAAACCCTCTAAATCAGGCAATCTGTCAAGCAGAAAAACGGGGTCGATTGCTTCATCTTGCGTAAAGCCGCAAATGGAGCGGAAAAGGCACGCATACAAACGAAGGTCGTGTCTGCTTGTAGGTTTAATTTCGTAGTCCATCAGTTGTCCTCCTGATTTAACAGTTTTAAGATAGCATCGGCGGTTTCATCATCTAATTTTTCAAAAGAACGCTGAAACTGTACGGCAAGTTTTCTTTGCGGATAGGTGGCAGTTGTTAAATTTAATTTAACCTGTGTCTTTGAATCTTCAATCGCCTCATATAATTCCTGTTGTTCCGACTCCGAAAGATTGTAATGCTCAATAAGAATCGGTGCCCAATTGTCAGGAACATTCTTTTTCCCGCTTTCAACAGAAGAAACAAAAGATACCATACATCCGAGCAAATCGGCGGTATCACCCATTATTTCATGATGCTTGACACGCAAAACCCTGATAAATTCACCATATTTTGTATATCCCATATATAGTGCCCCCCTCTTAATTTAACTGCATTATACATCGTGTTCACCTTGTTGTCAATATTTTTTTCACCTATTTTAGGTGAAAATAAAAACTTGGTTTTTCAAAATACTTTATTGACTTTATTTATTCGTATGGTAAAATAATTTTATAAAACATACAGAAAAAACGGAGCGTATTATGAGTAAATTTCTTGATGAACTTGAGGCTTTTTTAAAGACACAGCCGTTTAAAGTAACAAGGGTGTCGGAAATACACAACGGCAACGAGCCCGAAACACTTGAAATGAATGAAAATAACCCCTGTCAGAATGTTTATTCGGTGGCAAAAACATTCACAATGACGGGGATAGGGCTTCTTTATGACAAAGGACTTGTAACACTTGATGAAAAAATTTGTGACATTTTTTCCGATGAACTGCCTGACGGAATTGATGAACGCTGGTATGAAAATACCGTTGAAGCGGCGCTTACACACAGGCTCGGGCTTCCCGGCGGTTTTCTTGACATTGATACTCATAAATCAAGCGAATTTACGGACGATTTTCTTAAATATCTGTTTTTGTATCCGTTTGATTATGCTCCGGGTACAGACAGTAAATATTCCGACGGTGCATATTATCTTCTTGCAAGAATATGCGAAAAGAAAACAGGTATGACGCTTGACAATTTTTTGTGGCATGAACTGCTTTTAAAACTTGATTTTCAGGAAATGGCGTGGAGTCACTGTCCGAAAGGTCACGTAATAGGCGCGACGGGGCTTTACATTCACTCTTCGGATATGGCAAAACTCGGTTATCTTTATCTTAACGGCGGCGTATATAAAGGCGAAAGACTTCTTTCGGAAGAATGGGTTAAACTTGCATTCAGAAAAGAATTTGCGCTCGACCGTGACGAAACGGGAAAAATATATTATAAAGGCGGAATGTGCGGACAAAAGCTTATAATTGCGCCCGAACAGAACCGTGTCGTTGCTATGCAGAGTTACGGTGCAAACAGCAATGTTGTTGCGGATTGGGTTAAAGAATACAGAGATTAGTTTTCAGTTGTCAGTTGTCAGTATCAATGTTTGCTTACAAAGCGTTATAAAAAAATCAGCAGGGGAGGACTGTGATGTAGTCCTTCCCTGCGTTTTTATGCGTTGTTTTTATTTGTTTTCAACAAGAACTTTTTCAATTTCGTTAAGCATATTTTCAGCCATAATTTTAAGTCCGTCAATTTTGAAGTGACAGCCGTCATCGTGCTGAAAATCTTTAATTTTTACCGATTCTTCATACAGGTCAATATAGGGAATACCGTATTTTTCGGCAATTTTAACAGCCTGTCTGTTACGCTCTTTTACACGGTTTCGTCTTTCTTCATCCGCAAGGTATGTTGTAAGAAGAAGTATAAGTTTGCTTTCGGGAAATTCTTTTAAAAGGAACTGCACCGTTTTTTCATAAAATACGGGGTATTCCTTTTCATCGTCAAGATGCCAGCCGTGAAGACCTGTGTTAAAAAGGATTATATCCGTTTTCGGAAGTTGTTTTGAAAATAACAGAACGGTATCAAGATAATACGGATTATCGGGTGCTTTTGAAGTTCCGTATCCGTCAAAAACGTATTTTCCGTTGCTTTTTTCGGTGAGAATGTTTCTCAATCCTACGGAAATTGAGTCGCCTATGTAATAAATGCGTGAAGCGTCTTTGTTGTCGGTCTGTTCTATCCATGTGCTGTCCCACTCGAATTTTTCAAGCGGGGTTTCTCTTGTTTCGTATTCGTAAGTCATTCTGCTCATTCGTTTTCACCGTCCTGAGGATATGTTAAATTTATCTGTTTTCTTATTTCATCCATTTGTTTTGTAACGAAAAGCGTCTGTTCGGGCGTGTTTACGGGACTATTTGTAAGCCCTTTTTCAACGCATTCGCAAACGTGAAGAATCTGTTCTTCAAACCCGTTTCCTTTGTACGGAACATCAATTTCTTCTTTTGTGCCGTCATTAAGATTTATTTCAAGTTTTTGCGGAGCATAAAATCTGTTTAAGTGAACAAATCCTTTTGTTCCGAACAAATAACCCTCGTTCGGTTTTCGGAGCATGGTTGCACTTGAAATATCCGCAACAGCGCCGTTTTTGTATTTTAAAAGTACGCAGGTGTGTCTGTCTGTACCGTCAACAATGTCCGTTGCCGCAAAAGTATTTTCAATTTCTTTGCCGAGATACCAACTTGCGAAGTTAAGACCGTAAACGCCTACGTCAAGAAGCGAGCCGCCGCCGTATGCGTTTTTTAAAACATGGTGGTCAAGTTCGTCTTCATCCATTGTGTAGCAAAAACTGCCATGCGCTCCCCGTATTTCACCGAGTTTTCCGCTTTTTACCGTTTCAAGCAGTTTAATTGTGCCGGGTACAAGGCGTGCCCACATCGCTTCCATTAAAAATACATTGTTTTTTTCGGCACACTCAAACATTTTTTTGGCTTCATTAAAATTAACCGCTATCGGCTTTTCGCATAAAACGTGTTTTTTGTTGTTGAGCATAAGGCATGAACATTCACAGTGCCTTGAATGAGGTACGGCAATATATGCGGCATCAATAACGTCGGATTCAGCCATTTTTTCATAACTGTCAAAACGAACGGGTATGTTGAACTCATCACCGAAAGCGTCTGCCGTGCTTTTATTTCTTGATGCTACCGCCGTAAGTTGTGCTTCGGGAACGTTTTTTATTGCTTCGGCAAAACGGTGCGCTATGTTTCCCGTTCCTACTATTCCGAATCGCAGTTTTTTCATAAATTCACGCCCTTTTGTTTTATTTGTTTTATATTATCACAAACCTTCGCTTTTCACAACCGCCGTTTCATAATTATTTCTTCTTGATAATAGTATTATTATATGGTAAAATCAATTCAGAAAAATTTACTTTGAGGTGAAGTGAAAAAATGAAAAGACGGGTTTTATCGGTAATTGTTACGGTCAGCATATTCATTCTGTCCGTTGTACCTGCATTTGCCGCCGCTTCTGCTGTGAAAATACTTGAGGGGGAAAGCGGTGAAATTTATATTGAAAAAATTGATCCCCGTGTTTCTTTAAATTCGGCTACTCCCGAAAAATATAAAACATTTCCGTTTGCAACAAGTCAGACATATACTTCATATCAGATGCTTAATGAAGCGGAAAAAGAACTTTACGATTATTTTCGTTATTCGGAATTCGGAACGACCGAATACTACAAAGAATATGACTATAAAAAGGGACCCGATTACGCAACATTCGAATCAATAGATTTTGAGAAAATAATGTACGCTATTTCCTATGACTGTCCGGAACTTTTCTACCTTGACGGTGTCGGCTGGGGTTATTCATATTATGACACGAACGGGAACAATAAATTTGACAATGGCGATTACCTTGCTTATCTCGATTTTTATTTTTCCGATATAGATACTTCCGCATATCCCGATATATATTCACTTAATGCTCAACTTTGGGCAAAAGTTAAATCATTTGATTTCAGTTCGTGCAAAACGAGATATGAACTTGTTAAGGCTTTTCATGACAAACTCTGCAATATTGCAGACTATGATACCGATTTTTCAAACCCCCGTGAGTATGACGTAATAGGTTGTTTTATTGACGGCGAATGTGTCTGTCAGGGTTATTCCGAAGCGTTCAGGCTTCTGTGCAATTATTATCATATTCCCTGCACCAATCCGCACGGAACGGCAAACGGCGGTGGTCATATGTGGAACGCCGTTCAGATGGATAACGGAAAATGGTATCTTTTAGACGTTACATGGGATGACCAGACGCCTTCATACGGCATTTTCTATGACTTTTTCCTTATTGGCTCACAGTCGAAAGATACATATTTCGGTGGCAAAATCTTTTCACAGTCACACGTTGAGCAGTTCGGAAACGTTTCGCCCGTAATAAACTATTCTGAAACTTCCTATGCAAGTTCGCCCGACAGCGGTTTTGTGAATTATACCGATAATTACAGATTTGATACGTCTGTAAAAGGCGTAAATCTGTTCATATCTTCCCCGACGGAAAAAGAACAGGTCTATTTTAACGGCGTGTGCATTTCACGTTCAACAGGTTACACGTTCACATATAGCGGTAAGAATTATGTAACGTGTTATATGGGCGACACAAACGGCGACGCTTTTACGGATGCACTTGACTATTCGCAAGCGGTAAATTATGTTCTTTCAGGCTCGGCTGTCAATTCCGCAAGCAGGAAAGCGGCGGATATTTGTGATGACGGCGTTCTTGACGTACTTGACCTTTCGTTAATTGAACGTCTTGTCAACTCAAATGTAACGGAAATCAATGTAAAATAATTTTTGGGGCTGTCTCATTTAAATGCGAACAGCCCCTTTTAACGTAAAAGGTGAGGAAGTTGAAAAAAGAAGAAAAAACAAACGTAATGCGTCTTTTGGACGGTAAAAAAATAAATTATGTGTGCCGGTGTTATGCTGATACCGACGCCGTTGCAGGGCTTGACGTGGCGGCGGTACTCGGTGAAAATCCCTCGCAGGTCTTTAAAACACTCGTAACGCAGGGAAAAACGAAGAATTACTATGTGTTTGTCGTTCCCGTAAACAAAGAACTTGATTTGAAAAAAGCGGCGGGTGCGGTAGGCGAAAAGAACATTGAAATGATTAAATCGAAAGATTTACTTCCGCTTACGGGTTACATTCACGGCGGATGTTCACCTATCGGAATGAAAAAACAGTTTGTTACAGTTTTTGACAACACCGCTGCAGATTATGAAACGGTAATGTTCAGCGCAGGTAAAATAGGCTATCAGGTTGAAGTTAAACTCGAGGATATAAAACCGCTTTTGAAATTCGGTTTTGCGGATATAACGGTATGAAAGAAAAAAACAGCAACATAGTAAAAAAAGCATTTGTCTCCACCGTTCCAGTTATGGCGGGTTACGCCGTGCTCGGCGTGGGATTCGGAATAATAATGAAATCAAAAGGCTTCGGCGTACTGTGGTCTTTTCTTATGAGTTTTTTCATTTACGCAGGCTCGTTGCAGTATGTCGGCATTGAACTTCTTGCGGGCGGCGCATCGTTTGCGACAATAGCGCTTACGTCTTTGCTTGTGAATGTGCGTCATCTTTTTTACGGTCTGTCGATGATTGAAAAGTTCAAATCTGCCGGTAAATTTAAACCGTATCTTATTTTTTCGCTTACCGATGAAACTTATTCACTTCTGGTTGCCGACAATAAAGAAATACCGTCATCACAAAAAAATAAATATTACTTCCTTGTTTCTCTTTTTGACCAGATTTACTGGGTACTCGGAAGTGTTGTCGGCTCGCTTTTAGGCTCTTTTATATCGTTTAATACAAAAGGTCTTGATTTTGCGCTTACGGCGTTGTTCGTTACTATTTTCATTGACCAGTGGCGAAGCGGCAACCGTCATCTGCCGGCGGTACTCGGAGTTGTTATTTCCGCTGTATGCCTTGTTGTGTTCGGTGCGGACAACTTTCTCATTCCCTCAATGCTCATAATTACCGCTTCGATGTTCGCAATACGAAAAAAGGAGGACTGTGTAAATGAAGACTGAAACATACCTCCTTATAAGCATAGCAATAATGGCTCTGGTTACTGTTGTTCTCAGGTTTTTGCCTTTTATTGTTTTCAAAGGCAGAAATACGCCGAAATGGATAACTTATCTCGGCAAAGTGCTTCCTTTTGCAATAATGGGTATGCTCGTTGTTTTTTGTCTTAAAAATGTCAGTTTTGTTTCATACCCATACGGTATTCCCGAAATTCTGTCGTGTATAGTGGCGGCGGTAATACATATTTGGAAAAAGAATACTCTTTTAAGCATAGTTTGTTCGACTGCCTGTTATATGGTGCTCGTACAATTCATATTTATTTAAAGGAACAGAAAAAAAGCGCAGAACGAAAAAACAAAAAATATGTACAAGTTAAACTTTTCCGTTCATTTGTTTACTCATTTCATAGGGAAACACTGACAAATTTCAGACGATTTTAAATAATTTGTTTTTTCTTGCTCCGTTTTCCCCCTCGACGTACATCTCAGTACGCCTATCGGGGGAGAAACGGAGCATCTGCATCTTTTTTTAGACCTTTAAGCAATTTGAAAAGGTATTGAAAAAAATTTGTTTTTAAAAGTACCTTTATGTTGACAAATCAGTTAGCCTGTGCTAACATATATGCGGTGATTAGCATATGCTAACTATAGTTCAAAGGGGGAATTGAAAATGACTCTGGATGAATTGAAAATAGGCGGAAGCGGAGTTATTTCCGCAGTCGGCGGCGAGGGTGCTTTAAGGCTCAGACTTCTTGATATGGGGCTTATTCCGGGAACGGAAGTCCACGTTGTAAAAGCCGCACCGCTCGGCGACCCGATAGAAATAACTGTAAGGGGTTATTCACTTACAATTCGCAAAAGTGATGCCGCCGAAATAAAAATCGAAAGGGGCGGCGAAAAATGATTTTAGCACTTGCAGGTAACCAGAACTGCGGTAAAACAACGCTTTTCAATGCTCTTACGGGTTCAAATCAGCACGTCGGCAATTTTCCGGGCGTTACCGTTGACAGTAAAACAGGCTCGGTACGCGGCGTTAAAGACGTTACCGTTGTTGATTTACCCGGCATATATTCAATCAGACCGTATTCCACCGAAGAAATAGTTACAAGAGATTTTATTTTCAACGCAAAACCCGACGGAATTATAAATATAGTCGATGCTACAAATATAGAAAGAAACCTTTACCTCACTTTGCAACTTATAGAACTTCGCATACCCACCGTAATTGCACTTAATATGATGGATGAAGTCCGCGCAAACGGCGGAAGCGTAAATATAGAACTTTTTTCGGAACTTATGGGTGTTCCCGTAGTGCCGATTTCGGCAGTTAAAGGCGACGGCGTAGACGAACTTATTAAAACGGTTGTTGATACCGCAAAAAAGAAAATCGAGCCGAAAAAACTCGATTTCTGCAAATCGGGACCCGTTCACCGCTGTATTCACGCCGTTTCTCACCAGATAGAAGACCACGCAAACGAAATAGGAATATCACCGAGGTATTCCGCAATTAAAGTCATTGACGGCGATGACAAAGAGTTTATAAAATCACTCGCTTTAAGCACAAACGAAATTGAACTTATAGAACACTCCGTTGTGGAAATGGAAACGGAGAGGGGACTCGACCGAAACGCCGCACTTGCGGATATGAGATATTCGTTTATATGCGACGTGTGCGAAAAAAGCGTTGTTAAATGCAAGCAAAGCAAAGAAAAAATAAGAAGTGAAAAAATAGATAAAATACTTACGAATAAATATGCCGCCATTCCCGTATTTTTCGGAATAATGATGACGATATTTTACCTCACTTTTAACGTAATAGGTAAATTTCTTTCGGACCTTCTTGCGAAAGATATTGAAATTATTACAAACATTGTTGACAATGCGCTCACTTCATACGGCATAAACCGTGTTGTTCACAGCCTTGTTATTGACGGTATATTTTCGGGTATCGGAAGCGTGCTTTCGTTTTTGCCGATAATAGTCGTGCTTTTCTTCTTCCTTTCGGTGCTTGAAGATACGGGTTATATGGCTCGTGTAGCGTTTGTTATGGATAAACTTCTCCGTAAAATAGGGCTTTCGGGCAGAAGTTTTGTTCCCATGATAATCGGCTTCGGCTGTTCCGTTCCCGCCATAATGGCAACAAGAACACTTTCAAGCGAGCGTGACAGAAAAATGACAATTCTTCTTACGCCGTTTATGAGTTGTTCGGCAAAAATACCGATATATACGGTATTTGCGGCGGCGTTTTTCCCGAAAAAATCAGTATTGGTTATGGCGGTGCTTTACTTCGGCGGTATGCTTACGGGCATAATTTTTTCGCTTGTTCTCAATAAAACCGCATTCAGAGGAAAACCCGTTCCGTTTGTTATGGAACTTCCGAATTACCGTATGCCTTCGGGCAGAAGCGTTGTTCTTTTAATGTGGGAAAAAGCAAAAGATTTTTTACAGAAAGCGTTTACCGTTATTTTTATTGCAACCGTAATAATATGGTTTTTAGGTGCATTTGACACTAAACTCAATTACGTTGAAAACAGCGAAAACAGTCTGCTTGCAATGGTCGGCAGAATAATTGCACCCGTTTTAAAACCTTTAGGCTTTGATGACTGGCGTATTGCAACTTCTCTTATAGCAGGCTTTTCCGCAAAAGAAGCGGTGGTAAGTACGCTCGGCGTTCTTATGAATACGGGCTCTGTTCCGCTTGAACAGGTTTTACCGTCTGCATTTTCAACGGTTTCGGCTGCTTCGTTCCTTGCGTTTACGCTTCTTTATACGCCCTGCGTTGCCGCAGTTGCAACAATCAAAAGGGAACTCGGCTCAAGGTTGCAGACAATAGGCGTTGTAATGATGCAATGCGGCATTGCGTGGCTCGTTTCATTCGTTGTATATAATGTTGCGAAGGTGTTTTAATGGGATTTCGTGATTACATAATACTCGGTATAATAATTATTCTTCTTGCCTTTTCGGTTCTTTATATGCGCCGCAGAAAAAAGCAGGGCAAAAGTTGTTGCAGCGGATGTAACGGTGATTGTCTTAACTGCGCAAAGAATGATAAGAGGAAAGATTAAGTTGTCAGGTGTCGGGTGTCAGTTGCCGGTTGCCGGTTGTTAGTTGCCGGTTGCCGGTTGGCAGATATTGACCGGATTTAAGCATATATGCAATTCCGGTAAATGAGCAAAGTTAAAAACAGAACAGTTTTCATGTTAATCAACCTTTACACAAGAAATTGTGCAGAGGTTGATTTTTTGTATTCAAAAGATAAAATGTGCATAAAAATCAAAAAACTTATAAATTCATTACTTTACATTTGATGTTGTTTATGGTAATATATTCCTGCGACGCAAACTGAATAATACTGTTAGAGTAGAGAACACTTTGTTAAAAGTGCATTCTCTAATAACCTTATCTACTCTGATAGTGTTAGTTTGTGTCGCAACAAAAACGGAGGATGGCATTTTTTACGCTCCGTTTTCGGGGCGTTTTTTTATTGCCCTGAAAATGCATTTTTTATTTTGGAGGTTATGGTATGAAAAAAATTATTTCTGTTTTACTTGCGATGATACTTGTATTTTCGGCAATACCGTTAGGCGGTCTTTTCGAGTATATCAAAGGCACTGATTTAAGCTTTCTTGCACCCGAAGCGAGCGCAGTGCTTGAAAAGGCAAAAGAGTATGAACCGTATATTGTAAACGGTCAAACAGATTCAGCGGAACAGCACCGTTTTTTAGCTGTTAACACTGTCGAAAGTGATCTATGGAGTTATTCAGTCAACAACGGTGTGGCGGTTATAAAATCATATAACGGTACAGCCGCTTCCGTTACTGTACCCACAAGCGCAACAATAGACGGTATGAATTACAAAATCAGGAGTATAGGTGAATATGCTTTTTCAGGCAATCAGCGGCTGGCAGAAGTTGTTATTCCGCAGGAAATCACTTCTGTCGGTAAGGGTGCATTTCAAAACTGCACCAACCTTGAAAAAATCACGATCAACGGAAATATCGGCGATTGTAACGATGCTAAGTATCATAATGAAGGCGTATTTTACAACACCGGTACCAATACCGACGGAATGACCGTTACATTCGGTTCTGCAGTAACAAGAATACCCTCGAATATATTCAGGACCCATGACAGTAATTATTATGCTCATGTTAAAACGGTCGTTCTTTCAAATAAGATAACAGAAATCGGCTCTTATGCTTTTGCAGGCTGCTATGATCTGGATTCCGTCAACTTCACCGATGCAGCGGGATTATTGACGATCGGTTCCTGCGCATTTGAAAATGATATTAAACTTACTTCAATTGTTTTCCCGTCAGCACTTACCACCGTAAATGAATTTGCATTCAACGGGTGCGAAAGTTTAAAAAGCATAACCTTACCGAAAAGCACGACAAGTCTCGGCAAGGGTGCATTTTCAAATTGCACCAACCTTGAAACGATAACGATCAACGGAAATATCGGCGATTGTAACGATGCTTATTTATATCATTATCAAGGCGTATTTTACAACACCGGTACCAATACCGACGGAATGACCGTTACATTCGGTTCTACGGTAACAAGAATACCCTCGAATATATTCAGGACCCATGAAGACAGATACAGTAATTATTATGCTCATGTCAAAAATGTGATTATTCCGTCAAGTGTTCAGACGGTCGGTTCGTGTGCTTTTGATAACTGCTATGATTTAAAAACATTTTCAATTAAAAGCACAAAGGCACAATATGAATCCGAAAGTATTGAATGCACACCGTCGCAGTTGACATTTGAATGCTATTACGGCAGCACATCTGAAGCATTTGCCAAAAACAACGGTTATAAAATAGTGTATTTAGCCCCCGAAACGCCGGTATTATCAAAAGTATCAAACGATAAAACCGGAGTGAAAATAACATGGAAGGGTGCCGCTGGTGCTGAAAACTACATAGTTTACCGCAAATCCGGATCATCATCCTTTAAATCAATAAAAACGGTTTCGGGTAAAACAACATCTTATGTTGACACAACCGCAAAAAGCGGAACGAAGTACACTTACACGGTACAGGCGACAAACGCAAGCGGTAAAAGCGGATATGACAAAACAGGACTTTCGAAACTTTACCTCGCAACACCCACAGTTAAAACCTCGAACACATCAAAAGGTGTTTCTGTTAAATGGAACAAAATTACAGGCGCAAAAGGTTATTACGTTTACCGCAAAGCAGGTTCGGGCAGCTGGACTAAAATTAAAACAATTTCGAGCGGTTCAACAGTTTCTTACACCGACACAAAGGTTAAAAGCGGTACAAAGTACAGTTACTATGTAAAAGCGTACAACGGCAAAACAACAAGCAGTTATAAAGCAAGTACAACTCTTATGTTCCTTAAAGCCGTTAAACTTTCATCCGCTTCAAGCGGCAAAACGGGCATAACGGTTAAATGGGGCAAAGTTACAAGCGCAAAAGGCTATTACGTTTACAGAAAAACGGGTAGCGGCAGTTACAAAAAACTTGCAACAGTCAAGAGCGGCTCGACTGTAAAATATCTTGACAAATCAGCGAAAAAAGGCAAAACCTACACCTATTACGTCAAAGCGTATAACGGAAGTTACACAGGCTCTTATGCAAATACTTTGAAGTGTAAGGATAAGTATTGAGTTGGCAGTTGCCGGTTGTCAGTTGTCGGTTTGTCAGAAAACTGAAACTATTGACCGTAACAGTTCTCAAAAGGCAAACTTTATTTAAATAACATTACAAAAACAGCAGGTCTTCCGTAAAAATTCGGAAAATCTGCTGATTTTTATTATCTGTTAATAATCTGTTTATTTTATGAAATATCAATTTACGCCTTAATAATTTTCTGCGTGAATTTCAAAATAACTCTGCGGATGAGCACAGGTGGGGCATACTTCGGGGGCTTTTGTACCTACGACTATGTGACCGCAGTTGCGGCATTCCCATACTTTAACTTCGCTCTTTTCAAAAACTTCTGCGGTTTCAATGTTTTTAAGAAGCGCACGGTAGCGTTCTTCGTGATGTTTTTCAATAGCGGCAACAAGTCTGAATTTTTTTGCGAGGTCCGAAAATCCTTCTTCTTCGGCGGTTTTTGCAAATTCCTCGTACATATCGGTCCATTCAAAGTTTTCGCCGTCAGCGGCTGCATTAAGATTTTCTTTTGTGTCGCCTATGCCGTTAAGTTCTTTAAACCACATTTTTGCGTGTTCTTTTTCGTTGTCGGCTGTTTTAAGGAAAAGGGCGGAAATCTGCTCGAAGCCTTCTTTTTTTGCTTTTGAAGCAAAGTAAGTATACTTGTTTCTTGCCTGTGATTCGCCTGCAAAAGCCGCCTCAAGATTTTTTTCTGTTTTTGTACCTGCGTATTTGTTCATTTTTTTACCTCCTGAACCATTTATATAATTTAATTATATTTTATCTTTTTCAAGTAATGAAATTACCTGTTCTTTTGTCTGATAACCCAAAGAAGCATTGGTGATTTTTCCGCCTTTGAAAACAACAAGCGTCGGAATACTTTCTATGCCGAACTGTACAGCGAGGCTCTGCTGTTCGTCAACATTAATTTTACCTACTTTAATGTCGGTGCGCTCTTTCGCTATTTCCTCAATTACGGGCGCAAGCATCATACACGGACCGCACCACGTTGCCCAGAAATCGAGTAAAACAGGCTTTTCGGAATTTAAAACTTCTTCTTCAAAATTTTCATCTGTAATAATTATTTCCGCCATATTTTCCTCCCGTTTATTTTGATTTGTAGTAGAGCATGCAATGACAGAAGCCTTCAAAATCGGGGTCATTTATCTGCTCACGAAATTCTTTGCACATACATTTATTTTCGGGTGTTTTATTTGTACGGCACGGACAGTAGCCGCCTGATTTTTCAAGCCCTTCTTTTATTACTTTGACTATTTCTTCATTAGGGTTAAGTGTAATTTTCATAATAAATACCTCATCTCATATTATACCACTTTTAATAAATTTTGTAAACCTCATTTCATTTTTTGTTCGTTATTGACTTATTTATGCATTGTATTATAATAATTATGAGAAAAGCGGTGTTATATATGAAAAAAGCAATTATTGTCGGTGTTGTTTTCATTGTTGTTGCTTTAGTTGTTACAATTCCGATATTAAAATCAAAAGGTCTGCTTTTTGAAAGCGGAAACGGAGATGAATACAGCGTGGAAAAAACCGATGTTATAAAAAACAGTCCCATAAAAGGCAAAACCGTAATATTTTTAGGAAGTTCCGTTACATACGGCTCTGCTTCAAAAGGCGAATCGTTTGCGGATTTCCTTGCGAAAAAAGACGGAATAATTGCAATAAAAGAAGCGGTTTCGGGAACTACGCTTGTTGATGAAGATGACGGCTCCTATATTTCACGCATGAAAAAACTCGACAAAAATCTGAAACCCGACATTTTTATATGCCAACTTTCAACAAACGATGCCACGAAGAAAAAGGAACTCGGCTCTGTCGGTGAAAGTTTTGAAATTGACGGTTTTGACACAAAGACCGTCGCAGGCGCAATAGAATACATTATTGCGTATGTCGGTGAAGTTTATGACTGCCCCGTAGTTTTTTACACGGGTACGAAGTATGACAGCGAACAGTACGGTAAAATGGTTGATCTTTTACACGAAATAAGTGAAAAATGGGGTACAGACGTAATCGACCTCTGGAATGATGACGAAATGAACGCCGTGTCACAGGAAGATTACGATGTTTATATGGCAAACGGTATTCATCCGACACGGGCAGGTTACCGTGACTGGTGGCTTCCGAAATTTGAAAGTTACTTATATTCATTTTTTGAAACGGAGGAATAAAAATGGCAAAAATAATAGGAAATGCAATACCGAATATTCCGTGGCAGGAAAAACGTGAAGGGTACAAATATCCTGTTTGGAGGTATTCGGGCAATCCCATAATTACAAGAGATAACCTTACCTGTGCAAACAGTATTTTCAACTCTGCGGTAGTTCCGTTTAAAGACGGATTTGCAGGCGTTTTCAGAGTGGATACACGCACAAGAGATCAGGTGCTTGTTACGGGCTTCAGTAAAGATGCCGTAAACTGGAATCTTGAAGAAAAGGTAATATTCAACGGATATGACCCCAGACTTTGCGAAATGGACGGAAAATATTATCTTTCATGGGTAAACCATACGCCTCACGGAACTACAATAGGAATTGCATATACAGAAGATTTTAAATCGTGGACTCAACTTGAAGATGCGTGTTACCCCGTTTCGAGAAACGGCGTGCTGTTCCCGAGAAAAATAAACGGTGAGTATGTTCTTCTTTTAAGACCCTGCGACAGAGGGCATACGCCTTACGGCGACATTTTCCTCTGCCACAGTAAAGACCTTACATATTGGGGCAAACACAGGTTTGTAATGTCACCCGTCAAAAACTGGGAAATGACAAAAGTCGGCGCAGGTCCCACACCAATAGAAACAGATGAAGGCTGGCTCCTTTTCTACCACGGCGTAATTACATCCTGCAACGGATTTACATACAGTATGGGTGCGGCTATTCTTGATAAAAATGAACCGTGGAAAGTTCTTCACAGGGCTGACAGTTTTCTTCTTGCACCGCACGAAATGTATGAATGTGTCGGTGATGTTCCGAACGTTGTATTCCCGTGCGCCGCACTTGCCGACAGCGAAAGCGGAAAAATCGCAATTTACTACGGCGGGGCAGATACCGTTGTCGCACTTGCATTTACAACGGTTGATGACGTTGTTACATATATTAAGGAAAACGATCTTATTAAATAATTAAGTGGTTTATATACAGTATTTGAATATCGGAATAAACTGTATTACAGAACCGCAGAGTATGAAAATGTGGAATATTGAATGACCGTATTTGAAATTTTTCTTTTCGAGCACATAAAAAATCATTCCCGACGTATAAACCGCACCGCCCGCAATAAGAAGAATGACAAATTCAGGAGAATATGTTTTGAAAAGCAGATACATATTAAGCAATATGCTCCACCCTGCAACGAAGTATGCGCCGTAAGAAATTACGGCGTATTTTTTAAAGTCAACGGAAGTAAAAATAATGCCGATAACGGAAAATATACAGACCGTGCCGAATGAAAGCCACGCCGCAAGCGGATGTTCTTTTCTGAAATAAGTCAGCACTACGGGTGCATAAGTGCCTATAATAAGACCGTATATGTCGCAGTGGTCAATTATCTGCATAATTTTTTTAGCGGTACACGCCCGTTCTGCGTCAAGACCGTGGTAAACGCTTGAAACGGTGTAAACGGTTATCATTGAAAAGCCGTATATTATGCCCGATACTATTCCCGAAATATTTGAGTGAAGTGCAGAGAATACCGTGCAGAGCACGAGCACCGCAATGCCGAATGCACCGCCTATTATGTGCGTTACCGTATTGAATATTTCTTCTTCTTTTGTGTAAGAGGGCAGTTTTCTGTCGGTTATGGATGTTCTCGGTTTGCTTATTCTTGAAAGTTCCATAAAATTTTTCTCCTTTTTTGCATTAATTATATGATTGGCATTATATCCGCGCTTAATCAAAAACGTTACCCTCAAAAAGGAGAAATTTGTCTACCGACAGTGGAATTTGTATTGACAAACAATTCTACTCACGGTAGAATATAATTTATACGTTAATAAAACGGGGGGAAAAATACCGTGACAGAACACGAGTTTGTAAAAAATCTTTCAGAAAATCTTTTAAAATACAGAAAAATCAATGGCTTTACACAGGCGGAACTTGCGGAACTCATAAACTATTCCGGTAAATCCGTTTCAAAATGGGAACGGGGCGACGGTGTACCCGATACATATACGCTTATTTTACTTTCGGAAATTTACGACATAAGCATTGACGAACTTGTCGGCAAAAATGGTGAAAGCAAAAAAACTCAATCGCTCAGGAAAGCATACGAACACGACGAAAAAGAGCGTGCAAAAGCAAAAAAACGTGCTGTTGAGCGTGCCGAAAAGCAGAAGAAAAAACAGGCGAAAAAATCACGCTGAATAATAAATTAAAAAAGGGGCTGTGACAAAACAGCCCTGAAAAGAAATAAAGAAAAAGCGAGTCGAAGCACTGAAAAGTAGTGCAAACGGCTCGCGTTTCTGGTATAATTGTAGTTGATGAAAACAAATATAACCGGGACTAATTATCGCATATTTCCCCGGAATATGCAACTGAAAATTGATGAATTTTTTGCAGAAAAAATAATACCTGAAAACGACAGCGTTCGGCTCTTAGACGAAATCGCAGAGGAAATAAAGGGACCTCTGGAAAGAGTACTTAAACGAACAGGTCGAAATTACGGTACAAGTCCTGTAACAATGCTGAAAATCATACTGTATGCAGCTCTGTTTTGAGCATCTTTTTTACAAATAAATATGAACAGCGAGCATTAGAAAAAATTGAAAAATTGACAGAAACATTGCAAATCAAATACGGTATATCAGAAGCAAATGAGTTTGAAATATACAAAACTCTGAAAGCGAAGCATACGGAACTGACATTGATACCGTTGTTAAAAAGAATGGAAAAGAACGGTGTAGTATATCAGGATGTAACCTGCGATGCGGGATATGAAAGTGAGGAAAATTACACATTCTTTGAAAACAGCGAAACGGAATGTTACATAAAGCCGC
>JAZLLP010000012.1:0-31381 GCA_045598225.1 Acutalibacteraceae bacterium
GAAGCACCTTACAAATAGAAAATTTTTTGAAGTGCAAAGCCGAAAATCGCAGATATACTGTCGTATTTCAAGATTTGAGGCAAAGCAATTCGGGAAATTTTCATTTGTAAGGCGTGACGGGTTCGACTCTCGCCAGCCTAAGGTGAAGAAGCATAAACGGAATTATGAAAAAGCCTACGCCCGAACCGGATGCACCGCTGTCGTGAAACGCTCCGCCTATTACACCGAAATCAAAAATTGCCCATATCGCCACAAACGGTAAAAGGGGATTGAAAATACTTTCAAGAATAAAGCATTTCTTTTCGGGTTTTCCGAACCAGAAAACTCTTTCATTCGGTCCTATCATATATTCAAGTGATGATTTTTCGTACATGAAAATTCCTCCCGTTAAATAATTTCAAAAGTTTCGCCGTTTTTTGCTATTTTCATTTTTACGGTGTTTTCGCCGAAACGGTAAGCCATTTCGCCTTTTTTACCCGTGAATTTTTCAAGTCTTTTCTGTAATTTTTTTGAAGCGGGATTTTCGGTTACTATCCATACACCGTTCCCGTCTTTTATTTCGCAGAATGAGCCGCTGATTTTTGATTTAATATGTTCGGGTGCAAATCTTTTCGGAACAACAGCGGTAAGACCGTTTTCTTTTACGAGTTTTTTTATATTTTCAAACGTGTCTTCGCTGATGTAATATCCGCACAAAAAACATAATTTCAGCGAATTGAGAACGTCACCCGAAACGGTTTCGTCAAATACCGTCGCACCGTTCATTGAAACAAAAGAACGGTGTTTTGTTAAGAAAAACGGGCGTGCGGAGTCCCACGAAAGAGTGCTTTTCGATGTTTCACGGTGCGTGATTGTGTGGAACGCTTTGATGTATTCTTTTGCTTTTTTGTCGGGCTTTATTTTCGGGTTCCCGAAAAGAATATATCTCCAGATGGGAACAATGCCGCCCTGTCCCCAGAAAGTGTCATCACATCTTATAATTCCTATTTCGGGCTTGTAGTCAAGTACGTTGTAATTACGTTCTTTGCCTTTGTATTCGTCTGCAAAATCGGAAAACGCTTTTCCGATTTCATTGTATTTATTGTCTTTGTCAAAGAAACAGTGTGACGATTCAACGTAAACTCTGTCTACACCGGTGAGGTAGGCGAAAATGAGATTGTTTTTCATTTCTTCCGCCGTGTGACCGGGGAATGTCATTCTGTACCACATATCCACGCAGTTCCACAGTTCCGTTTTGTACTGCAAAGCGGCACCTGCGGCTATTGCGAACTGAACGTTTGAAACGGATTCTTTCTGCGATTTAAAATTCGGAATTATACCGTTTCGTGCAAAAAGATGAAACAAAACGGGGAAAACGTGTTCACCGGAAACGGTTGCTGCACCTTTTTCTTTTAAACCGTCGGCATATTCTTTCAACTGTTTGTTTAAAAGTTCATATTGTGTTTTAAAATCGTTATTTTTGCTTGTCGGGAAAACAGGCAAATCAATTTTACCTTTTGACGCAAGTTTTAAAGATGTGTTTCTGTTAATAATGACGTGTTCAAATTCATCGTACATTATGCCGAGGCAGTTGTCTTCGCTTGTGAGTGCGTCAATATATTCTTTCGGCACACAAAGTCTGTGAACACCTTCGCCGTGTGAAGCCCAGTCATAACCGTCTTCGGTAACGCAGTCATACTGAAAATTCTGCTCTTCGAAGTTTGCTATAAAATCAACGCCGAGTTCTTTGATAAGTTTTACACCGTCTTCTGCTTTTTTACATTGTTCCCGCAGTTTTTCTTTTCCGGGGTCAAAGTGGCAAAGAATAAAATCAACGCCTTTTCCGTTTTTTGCAGGGTAGTCAAAGTCGGGCCTTTTGTCAAAACCACGGCTTATATTTGTGTGGTATCCAATAAGTAACGGTTTATTGCTCATTTCATCACCTTTATGTGTCTTGTAATCAGTATATATTTTATACTATCATAGTTAATTAAAAAAATCAATAAAACAATTATTTATACATACAAACCAAAAAAATCACGAAATACGAAAAAAATATGTTGAAATTGCAAATGTGTAATGGTACAATATATTAAAAGCGGCCTTGAAAAACTCAGTTATTGCAAGACCGCCTTTTATTTAATAATTGAAATAAAACGTAAAAACCCCGAAAGGCGATGATGTTTTTGAGTGAAATAACAAATGAGGGCAAATTGCTTTATGACCCCATGTTTGCCCAAAAGCCGGATGTTGATTTGAAAAACGACCCCAAAGCCGGACTGAAAAAAGTGCTGTTTATCGTTATAATATCTTTCTTTGTCGGGTTATCTTTGTATTTGAGTTTCAATGCATTGAACAAGCCGAAGTATGAATTTTCGGAGAATGAAAACGGCTATACTCTTTCCGCATACAGCGGCGGCGAAAGCGATACCGTTCTTGCAATTGATTATGTCAAAGATGAAAAAGATGTTGCCGATGAATCAAAAATAATAACGAATGTAAGAGAGTTTGCGGTTTGCTGTAACGAATATGTTGAACTTATCTATATAGGTAAAGACGTTGAAACTCTCGATAATCATTGTTTTTATTACTGTAAAAACCTCAAAGCCGTAATAGTAGACCCGGAAAATCCGAATTATACATCGGTAGACGGTGTTCTTTACAGTAAAGATATGACAAAAATAATACTTCATCCCATAAAAAATGCCGAATATGTTACATCAATAGCACTTGGCGCAGAAGCACCGATTGAGTTGAAGTATTCCGACGATTACCTTCGCTCGTTTAAAGAACTTATCGGTTATGATGAAGAAAAGTCGGAAAAACTTACGGATACCGTCCGTAAATACGGCGGAACTTATGAAATTGCAAATACCGTAACGGAAATCTGTGATTCCTGTTTCAGCGATTGCTCCGACCTTGTGTATGTTAAAATACCCGAGGGCGTAAAGACGGTAGGACAACTTGCATTTTTCAAGTGTACGTCGCTTGAAACACTTTATATTCCGGATTCTGTCGAGGAAATAAAGTCAGACGGTTTTTCATATTGCGAAACGCTTAATTACATATTTGTTCCGAAAAATGTAAAAACAATAGGGCATCACGCATTTTTCGGCTGTCTCGGGTGTGAAAACATCTGCCTTGAAGCGGATAGCCTTGACGGTATTGATATAGGCGAAAACTGGCTGCCTAAAAAAGATAAACGCTCTTTAAAAGAGATTGAGGTTCTTTATTCACAGGAAAGGAGGGACGGCTGATGTCAAAAGCAAAAGCATTTTTCAATGACGTAAAAACTCATTGGAACACACCCGATACTGCGGCAGGCAAATATGTTCCGTATAAAGAATACGGCAGTATTTTTGTAGGTGTTGCAATGAACTACGGCGTTCAGGCACCTCTGAAATATATTTCATTTGCGGCTTCGTGCTACCTTATAATGTACATTTACAAGTTGCCGTACCTTGCATTTTCAGTCATTGCTCTTATAGGTCTTCCGCTTTCATACCTGTGGAATATTCTCGGCTGGGTTGTAAACGATAACCTCGGACTTCTCGAAAAGAAAGTCGAAAGGAAATATCTTGCGTTGTACGGCTCTGTTACCGTTGCCGGTATTCTTTTGATGATCTTCGATTTATCAAAAATAATGCCCGTCGCAGTTGTAACGGCACTTGACGGCATTTCGGGAATAAGTGCACGAAGTTTCTTTAAAATATTCGGCGTTCAACTGTTCATAAACGCATACAGCGGGTTGAGAAACATTCTCTGGCGCAAAAAACTTGTTCCGAAATACGGCAGATATAAATATGTTCTTTTTGCAAATTATGTTCAGAAATCGGTAGTAATAATTCTTTTAGGCTGGCTTCCCATATACAACATAAAAAATGTTGATGAAAGAGTATGGCTTGCATACCTTCTGTTCAGCCTTTTCACAATGTTCGATTTTTCAAACGTAATAGAAAGTTGTACGCAGACCATAAGTCCGAATCCGCAGGAGCGTTTGTGGGTAAGAACGTGGCCTGTAAAACTTGCACATCTTCTTGAAAATATATTCGAATTTATTATACCTCTTTTCGGTATCGGTTTTGACGACATAAATTTCTGGAAATTCGTTCTGCCCGGCGTGTTTATACCGATGGGTGCGCTCACGCTTTTGTGCACAAGAAAAATAACGGAACGAATACCGCAGCCCCCGCTTGAAAAGAAGCAGAAAGTATCTTTCTGGTACGGTATTTCGCAGGTTATGAAAAATAAATACCGCTGGCTCGATATGTTTTCAACGCTTATTGATTCACTCGGCAACGGAATGCTTTCAATGACAAACGTTATGTACTTTTTCTCAATGAGAATGTATACGCAGTGCGTTCTTTACAGTATTATGAAAACGCTTTACAGTTTCCGTTCAACACCGATGAGTTTTTTCGCACCGATATTTATAAGAAAATTTTCATACAGGGCATTGAGAATATTCAGACAGGTGTGTGAAATAATCAAATGCGTAGCACAGATATGTGCAATATTCTTTTTCGGTGAAAAGCAGACGTTGTGCGGAATAGTAATTTTTTCAACCGAATTTATATACGGTCTGATTCGTGAAATACCTGTTGTAGCAGGTGATGATATGGCAATAAGACTTAATGACTATCAGATGTATCTTTCGGGCGAGCGTCTTGAAAATTCAAAAGGCGTTTTCAACTGGTTTATTACACCTGTTACAACGCTTGTCGGTCTTATTATTCCGCTTATCATGCTCAAAAACGGTCTTAACTCAAACTGGGATGTTCTTTTCATAGACTCAACAAGATTCGGTATTCTTGCCGTTCCGCTGATTTTTGATCTTGTCGGTCACATCCTTATGATGATTCCCTACATTTTCTGGGATTACAACAACGAACAGCACAGTTACGTTATAGAAGTTCTCAAACAGCGTGAAAGGCTTGCCAATGAGGGATATATTCCCGCAACATACGAAGGCGGTCTTGATTTTGAGGAGGCAGGGGAACTTCACGCACACATTCCCGCCGATTCAAGTGAACGTCTTGCAAGGTATAAAGCACTTTCGGAACAACAGGCGGTTACGGCAGAGGAATAAAAAATATACATATTAAAGGCTTCGGGTTTCGGAGCCTTTATTTTTTATAATCGTTTTAAATAAAAACTGTTTACTTTTTTTGCCGTTGTGTTAAAATAAAAGAAAAATCGGTAAATCGGGAAGGTGAATTTTATGTCACAGTGGGATAAAGATTATCTTGATTTGTGCAGAAAAATATTAAACGAGGGTGTTGAAGTTGAAAACAGAACGGGCATCAACACAATAAAAATACCGTCGCACCATTTTCATTTTGACCTTTCAAAAGAGTTTCCCGTTCTGACAACAAAACAACTTTTTATTCGTCAGGCAATACTTGAAATGCTCTGGATATATCAGGCGCAGTCAAACGATGTAAGGTGGCTTCGGGAAAGAAATGTCAATATATGGAACGAATGGGAAATAGATGAAGACGGAATATGGACAGCGACACAGTTGTTGCCCGATGAAAACGGAACGCTCACAAAACAGACAATTCATAAAGATTTCGGCAAAGAATATGCACATACAATCGGTACGGCTTACGGGTACATTGTTAAAAAATTCGGTATGACGCAGAATTTAATTGACAAAATAAAAAATCATCCCGAGGACAGACGAATGGTAATGACGCTCTGGCAGAATGATTACCTTGACACGGCTGTTCTTCCGAGTTGCGTGTGGAGCAGTGAGTGGGATGTTACCGACGGCAAACTTAATTGCTGGGTACATCAGCGTTCGTGCGATGTTCCTTTGGGGCTTCCTTTCAACGTAACACAGTATGCAACGCTTCTTTGTATGCTTGCACAGGTAACAGGTCTTAAACCCGGCACGATTGACTGGAGCATAAAAGATGCACACATCTATGTAAACCAGGTTGACGGCATAAAAGAGCAGATACGCCGTCAGGACGAGCAGGGGGATCTTCCCGCACCGAAACTCTGGCTTAACCCCGATGTTGACGACTTTTTCAAATTCGATTCAAGTGCAGACTGTAAAGATGTTAAACTGATTGATTACGAGCATCTCGGGAAAATCGCTTTCCCGATAGCACAGTAAGGGGTGTTTTTATGTCAGTATCAATAGTAGCCGCAGTCGGTCAGAATTACGAACTCGGCAAAAACAATGACCTTATATGGCATTTTAAAGACGATATGCGCTTTTTCAAAAGCATAACGGTGGGAAATACCGTAATTATGGGCAGAAAAACTTTTGAGTCTATGCCGAAAGCACTTCCTTACAGAAGAAACATTGTAATTACTTCCGATAAAACCTATTCAGCCGAAAATATTGAAGTTGCCTTTACGCCCGAGCAGGCGCTTGAAACGGCAGGGGATGCAGATGTTTTCGTTATCGGCGGCGGCAGGGTGTACGCACAGTTTATAAACATAGCCGACAGAATATATTTAACGGAAATTGAAGATTCGTGCGATGATGCCGAGGTGTTTTTTCCGCAGTTCAATAAGGAAAAATATGAGCGTATGCCTATAAACAGATATGAGGTTGACGGCATTACTTTCAGGCACGTTCTTTATAAGAAAAAATGAGTATTACCAAATAAAACATACAGCAGACTTTCTGTTTTCGGAAGTCTGCTGTTTATGTTTTTATATATTGTATTACGTAATTATCTGATGGCGTTAATAACGTCCATGGCGATTTTTCCCTCTTTTTCAAAATCGTCACAGGCTGCTTCAATGGAACATCTTTCACAACCGGCGTATTCAAGCGCATCAATAAAGCCTTTGTAATCGTATTGATTTACGTCTGTCATATAAACACGTTTGCTGTCGCCTTTTGTAATGGGCCATGAAATGTGAGCGTGAAGAATTGAGCCTTTGAGTTTGCGAATATCTTCGTATGTGTCGCCCTCAAAGTCCATGTGATAAATGTCGGCAAGACATTTTACATTGTCTTTTCCGACCATGGCGGCAAGCATAACACCCTCGGAAACGGTGTTAATTATGTTTGTTTCTTTGTGGCGCAACGGCTCTGTTACAACGGTAATTCCGTATTTTTCGGCAATGGGTGAAACAACTTCACCGAGGAAATAGGCGAGTTGTTTTACTGCTTTTTCAAACGGAAAACCGTCGGGAACACGCCTTGCACCGCCCGAGCCGAAAACAACTGTTTTAAGACCGCATTCGCTTCCCCGTTTCATACCTTTGTCAACAAATTCGGCAATAGCGTCATAATTTACGTTTTCACCCGTTACGGGTAAATCACCCGGCATAAAGCAGTTTGTTGATTCGCACTTTATGTTACATTCATTAAGAACGTTTTTGAATTTTTCGTAATCTTCATCGGAGCCTCTTGCAAAACTCTGAAAGCCGCATTCAACATAGTCATAACCGTATTCTTTGGCTAACTTTATTTTCTCCAACTGGTCAAAACCGACACAAACACCGTAACGCATAAATAAAACCCCTTTGTTGTTTATTACATTATAAATATACCAAACCGAACAATATGTGTCAAGAGAAGCGGCGCTGTTATTTGTTTTTTGTTTATATTCTATTGAAAACTTTCATTGTTTTTAGATTAAGTTTTCAGTTGAAGTGTTGACATTATTAATTCTGCCGAGTATAATATCAATTGAAAAGTTACATAATATACAAACAAAGTTTTCAATGGAGGGTATTATGGAAATAAAACGCAATCTTTACTTGAATCAACTTATTTCATTTATGTGGGACGGTCAGGTAAAAGTGATTACAGGCATTCGCAGGTGCGGTAAATCTTATTTACTGCGTACACTTTTTAAAAATTATCTGCTTGAAAACAAGACGGATAGCGAGCATATTTTGGTTTTTGAGTTAGACCTCGCAAAAGATATCCGTTACAGAAACCCTCTGGAACTTGCAAAAGCGGTAAGAGAGTGCGTGGGTGAAAAAAATGAACAGTTTTATCTGTTTGTAGATGAAATACAGATGTCTGATGAAGTTTTGAATCCGTACAATCCGGCAGGAAAACCCATAACTTTTTACGAGGCATTGAACGACTTAAATTCACTTTCCAATCTTGATATATATGTCACAGGGAGCAATTCAAAAATGTTGTCAAGTGATATTTTAACGGAGTTCAGAGGGCGAAGTGATGAAATTCGTGTTCATCCTTTGAGTTTTTCCGAGTATTACTCTGCCGTAGGCGGGGACAAATCCGAAGCATTTGACAATTACGCGTTCTTCGGGGGTATGCCGCTGATACTTTCAAGGCCGAATGATACTGCAAAAATGAATTATTTGCAGTCGCTTTTTTCGGAAGTATATCTTAAAGATATTGTAGAGCGAAAAGGCGTAAAACGGGAAGATGTTCTTTCTTCTGTTCTTGATTTGCTTTGCTCATCCGTAGGTTCTCTTACAAACCCGACCGGTGTTGCGAACGCCATAAACTCCAAGCAGAAACGCTCCGGCGAAAGCACCGTTTCGGGCAACACCGTAAAAGCGTATATGAATCACCTTGCAGACGCATACCTTTTTGAGGAGTGTAAGCGATATGACGTAAAAGGCAAGGACTATTTTGACTATCCGAATAAATATTACTGTGAAGATTTGGGGTTGAGAAACGCACGAATAGGATTCCGTCAAGTGGAAATGACGCACATTATGGAAAACATAATTTACAATGAACTGCGTATACGCGGTTATAATGTGGATGTCGGAGTTGTTTATTCCTCCGAAAAAGACAGTAAAGGCCGTTTTACGGAAGTTCCGAGAGAAATTGACTTTGTTGCAACGCTCGGTGGAAAAAAAGTGTATATTCAGTCCGCTTATGCACTTGAAACAGAAGCGAAAACGTTTACAGAAAACAGGCCGTTTCTGTTGACGGGTGATTCTTTCCCGAAAATTATTGTTCGTCACGATATAAGAAAAAGCAGGTATGATGACAACGGCATTCTCAATATCGGTATAATTGATTTTCTGCTTGACGAATAACCGCCAACCGCCAACTACCAACTACCAACTACCAACTACCAACTACCAACTAGCAACTAGCAACTAGCAACTAGCAACTAGCAACTGACAACTGACAACTGACAACCGGCAACCGGCAACTGACAACTGACAACCGGCAACCGGCAACCGACAACCGGCAACTGACAACTGACAACCGGCAACCGGCAACCGGCAACCGGCAACTGACAACTGACAACCGGCAACCGGCAACCGGCAACTGACAACTGACAACCGCCAACCGCCAACTACCAACTACCAACTAGCAACTAGCAACTAGCAACTAGCAACTGCCAACTGCCAACTGACAACTAACAACTAACATAGGAGAATTATTATGACAAACAACAAACTTCTTTACGCACCCGCAGTATTTGCAATAGAAAACGAATATCAGATTTTTATACGGCTTAAAAACAAAGCACTTGTCTGGATAGAAATCGACGGTGAAAAATATTACGACCATTCAAACGGGGTGCTTTGTTCGTCAAATGCGGTTCACAAGGTAAGAGTACCTGCCGAAGTGCTTGAAAAAGCAAAACATTATAAAGTATGCGTGCGTACTTTAATAAAACGCCTTGCATATTTCAGCAAGTGTTATGACGTTGAAACGGAAGATTTTTCATTTTATCCCGTTCCGTGTGATGGAGAAATAAGAATATGTCACCTTGCCGATGTTCACGGCTGTGCCGATGCGGCAATAAACGCATTTAAAAAAATGAAAAACAAACCGCATCTTCTTATTTTAAACGGTGACGTAATAGATGACAGTTCAACAACTCGCAATTTTAATTGTATATACAAACTGTGCGATAAAATAACACACGGTGAAATACCGGTTGTTTTTTCAAGAGGCAATCACGATTTAAGAGGCGTATGTGCCGAAAAACTCGCACAGTATATTCCCGTTCGTGACGGAAAGACGTATTTTACGTTTCGTGTCGGCTCGCTCTGGGGCGTTGTGCTTGACTGCGGTGAGGATAAAAGCGATGACCATGAAGAATATGGGCATACCGTTTGCTGTGAAGCGTTCAGAAAAGATGAAACTTCATACCTGAAAACAATTTGCGAAAACGGTACATATAATGAAAAAGGCATAAAACATAAAATAGTTGTAAGCCACAGTCCGTTTACATTCCGTCAGCCGTCACCGTTTGATATTGAAAGAGATACCTATAAAGAATGGGCGGAACTTGCAGGGGAGTACATTAAACCCGAATTTATTTTAAGCGGACACCTGCACAGGTGCGGCGTTGCACAAAAGGGAAGTGAACTTGACAATGACGGTATTCAGCCTTGCACCGTAATACTCGGCAGCGAAATGAACGGCAAACGGGGAAAAGCAAAGTTCGCACTTGCTGAAATAGTTTTGAGCGATGACGGGTTTAATGTGAATTTTCACCGGAATGAGGATTGATAGTTGTCAGTTGCCCGGTTGCTAGTTGCTAGTTGCTAGTTGCTAGTTGCTAGTTGCTAGTTGCTAGTTGCCAGTTGCTAGTTGCTAGTTGCTAGTTGCTAGTTGCCGGTTGATTTTTATAAAAATTGATACTCTTTTTAATATGAATTTTCACATTGAAAGTGAATTTTTACAAATTTTCACAAATTTTCACTTTTGTTCACTTGACAGAGTGAAAAAACGGATATAATATATATGAAGATATATATAATTCGGAGGATTTTTAATGAATTTTGAAACCGAAAACATAGAGTTTAAATTACAGTTTACCGAAGAAATTTATAAAGAGGTAATAGCCTTTGCCAACACCGACGGTGGCATAGTATATGTCGGTATTGACAATGACGGTAATGTAATCGGTCTTGCTGATGTTGATAAAGAATACACACGCATTACAAACGGCATTCGTGATGCGATTATGCCTGATGTTACTATGTGCGTTAAATTCACTGTGCAGGAAAACAAAGTTGTTCGCATTACGGTGAGTGAGGGTGCAAACAAACCATATTATCTCAAGTCAAAGGGTTTGAAACCGAACGGAGTATATGTCAGGCAGGGCACATCAAGTGCACCTGCATCACCTGAGCAGATTCGCATGATGATAAAAGAGTCTGACGGTGACACCTTTGAAGAAATTCGCTCGCTTGAACAGGAACTGACATTTGAGTCTGCCGAAAAAGCGTTCAGGCGTTATGGTGTAGATTTCGGTACAGAAAAATACCGTACACTCGGCATAACTAAAAAAGAGGGCAATATATACACAAATCTTGCGTTGCTTCTCTCCGACCAGTGCCGCCACACAACAAAAATTGCCGTATTCAGCGATGAAACCTGTACGGATTTTCGTGACAGCAGGGAATTCGGCGGTTCGGTTTTCAGGCAATTTGAGGATTCGGTTAATTATCTTGCACTCTGCAACAAAACAAGGTCGGTCATAAAAGGTGTTGAAAGAACCGACAAAAAAGATTATCCTGAGGAAGCAATTCGTGAGGCGCTTCTTAATGCGCTTGTTCACCGTGATTACGGTTTCAGTGGCAGTATTATAATAAATGTTAACGACAAAAAAACAGAATTTATTTCTCTCGGAGGTCTTCTGCCCGGACTATCGACCGATGATATACTTATCGGCATTTCACAACCGAGGAATAAAAATCTTGCTGAAATATTCCACCGTCTGCGACTTATAGAAAGTTACGGCACAGGCATTCGCAGAATTTTCAAATTGTATGAAAACTGCCCGGTTCAACCGGAAATAGAGGTTACTCAAAACGCCTTTAAAATAGTTTTACCGAATATGAACGAGGTCTCTTATGAAAAAGATGAAAGCACGCTTACACTGCAAATGAGAAATGTGCTTGCATATATTACCGAAAACGGCTCTGCAACAGATGAAGAACTCGAAAATCTTCTCGGTGTTAAACACACACGCATATATAATCTTATGCAGGAGTTGAAAAATCTCGGGTTTATTGTTGTTGATGGCAGGGGAAAGGGAAAGAGATATACAATAAGTTGCTAGTTGCTAGTTGCTAGTTGCTAGTTGCTAGTTGCTAGTTGTTAGTTGCCAGTTGCCAGTTGCTAGTTGCTAGTTGCTAGTTGCTAGTTGCTAGTTGCCGGTTGTCGGTTGCCGGTTGTCGGTTGTCAGTTGCCGGTTGTCAGTTGCCGGTTGTCAGTTGCTAGTTGCTAGTTGCTAGTTGCTAGTTGCTAGTTGTTAGTTATTAGAGGTTTTTTATGAGGTAATATAATGAGTAATTACAAAGATTTAACTGTTTGGGAAAAATCAATGGATTTGACTGAAGAAATTTATAAATTAGTGAAAACTTTTCCCAAAGAAGAAGTGTATGCGTTATCAGATCAAATGAGGCGTGCGGCAGTTTCAATTCCCTCAAATATTGCAGAAGGATCGTCAAGGCAAAGTGCAAAAGAATTCATTCAGTTTATTTATATAGCCTGTGGTTCTTTATCGGAACTTGAAACACAAGTTTTGTTAAGTAGGCGTTTAAACTATGTTGATGACGAAAAATTTAATTATATAATATCATTGTGCGATGAAGTAGGTAGAATGCTAAATGGCTTGAAGTGTGGCCTGAATTCAAAATTAAAAAGATAATAACAACTAACAACCGGCAACTAGCAACTAGCAACTAGCAACTAGCAACTAACAACTAGCAACTAACAACCGGCAACTAACAACTAACAACCGGCAACTAACAACTAACAACCGGCAACTAACAACTAACAACCGGCAACTAACAACCGGCAACTAACAACCGGCAACTGGCAACTAGCAACTAATAAAGATGTACGGAAAATTACCGTTAACGCATAAAATAAGTGATTTTTATTATATGGATTTATAATTTGCGGTTGTTATTTATAAGATTTTACAAAAAAATATGGTGATAATAACCAAAACAGACACTTGTTGATTGTGCAAATGGTTAAAGTTTAAAAAAAATTAAAATATTTTGAAAAAGGTGTTTACAAATGAATTTCTTTGTGATATTATGAAGCCAATGAAAGTTACGTTTTGTTCACCTTAGTCATTAACAGTTAACAAAATTTGACTTTTATAAAAACGATATTCTTGGTGAGGGTGGAAACACTTTACCAATAATATAAAATTAAATTTAATTTTGAAAGGAGTTCTTTAATTATGTTTAAATTTTTAAAGAGCAAAAAGGGTTTCACCCTCGTTGAATTGATGATAGTTGTTGTTATCATGGCTATCCTCGTTGCAGTTGCTGTTCCGATCTACAGCGCAGTTACAAAGAATGCAAGAAAGAAAACTTGCCTTGCTAACCAGAGAGAAATTCAGTCTCAGCTTAACAATGCTGAGATGGCTGACACTATTGAAATTAAGGCGGGTGATACTTACACACTTACAACAACTGGAGACGGCGATAACGGTACATGGGATGTTCACACAACCGCAACAGGCGACAAAAAGATTACTAAAGAAACAATCGCTGCTCTTTTCCAGAAGGCACCTTATTGCCCCCTCAAGGGTAGTTCTATCACAGTTACTGTTGAGGCAGCCAGCATAGGCGCTGAAGAAGAAGGATTCAAAATCACAACAGTTTGCGGCGGTGCAGACGGCGAAAAACATTCATAATTTGATTTGTTCTTAAAAAATCCCCGAGAAATCGGGGATTTATTTTTTGGGGTTTTTACAAAAAAATGCCGTGCTAAACTTTTTAAAGGTGTAAATCACACGACATTTTTCTTTGTCATTTTAACCATTTTTAAAGCGGTTTTTTCTCTTTAATTTATAATAATTAACATAAAAAAATACTTTACAAATCAACTTGTTTATGGTAATATGTGTATGTAAAGTTGCGAAAAATTCCCGTAATTCCATTTTCGGAAATTTGAAGGTGAGTGTTCGGTTTATGTTTCATTTTTTAAAAAGCAAAAAAGGTTTTACTCTCGTTGAACTTATGATTGTTGTCGTCATAATGGCAATTCTTGTTGCGGTTGCAGTGCCGATTTACTCGGCTGTTACCAAAAATTCAAAAAAGAAAACCTGCGTTGCAAACCAGCGCCAGGTCGTCAGCCAGTTTACAAACCGCTTTATGTCAGGTGATATTACTTTCGGTTCGGGCACAATTAAAATTGTTACTGATTCAACCGGTGAGGGTGTTGGCGAAATAGATATGGGCAGTGTTTGCGATGAAGATGTTTTTTCAAATATGTTTTCAAAAATGCCTTATTGTCCCATTGAAAATAATACTGTTTTTATTGTTGTTGATAAAGGCGATACCGACGGTGAGATTTATGTCAGAACATATTGCCAAAACGCCGACGGCACAATAACCGACCACGAATATAATCAGGGAAGTTAAATTACTTGAAACGTGGCTGTCGCATTTAGCGCAGAACGAAAAGCAAAACGTTTATATAATAAAAACAAATAACAAAAAACGGTTTTCTTGCATTCGTTTGTAAGGAAGCCGTATTTCTTTTAAAAAAATAACTTTTGCTTTTCTAAGCGTTTTTTCGCCCTCGGCATACCTTAGTATTGCCCACGGGACGAAGAAAACGCTTTCTGCATCTAAATGAGACAGCCCCGAATTTTATTTTTTATATTGCCTTGAAATTATAAAACCTTTTTATTGATTTATATATTGTTTTTTGTTATAATTGTATACGTGAAAATATAGCGTGACACGCTAAGCAGAACGGGGTGATGAAATTGAACAGGCAAAAAGAAAAGGGCGCAGCAGGACATAAAGATTTTTTACTTGCCGACACATTGTCAATCATCATTTCGTTTGTAATTTCATATTTCATCAAATTCGGTGATTTTTCATTTTTAAAAAGTGAAGCATGGACAACGTTTTTGTTTATTTCGGTACTCGTCAATTTAATTGTATGTATCGTTTCGGACCCGTACAGCGGCATTTTTAAAAGACCTTACTATGAAGAAATAGTCAAATCGCTTTTGCTGACTGTATATGACCTCGTTTTGTCCGCCGTAATTTTTTATGTTTTCAAAATCGGCGCAGTATATTCCCGTCAGACAATTCTTGTGATGTACGCTTTTTATTTTCTTATTTCACTTGTTTTGAAATGTATATGGAAAAAACTGATTTTGTCAAAAAAAGTCAGAATATATTCCGCAAAGAAAACATCGCTTTTTGTAATTGCCGAAAAAGGTAATATCGATGATGTTTTATGTCGCATCGGCTCGTCAGATTTTGATACATACGAAATAAAAGGCATTTGCCTTGCAGATGATGACAGCGGTAAACCCGTTTGCGGAATTACCGCTGTAAAAAATATTGCGGATGTTTGTGATTTTGTAATAAATAACAGCATTGATGAAATTCTTCTGTTTTCAAATCCTGAGATTTTTTCAAAAAATGACTGTGAAAAACTCGTTTCAAACAATGTGGTTGTTCATTTTGCGTTAGAAAAAACAGTCCCGTTGCAGGGGGAGGACAGCGAACTTTCGACAATCGGCATCATAAATACGCTCAGTACGGGTAAATACAATTTTACAGACGGTCAGCGTGTGTATCTCGTTGTAAAAAGAGTAATTGATTTTTTCGCAGGTCTTTTAGGTATAATATTGCTTATTCCCGTTACTGCCGTAATAAAAATTGTTTATGTTGTTACGGGCGACAGGGGCAAAGTGTTTTACCGTCAGCCGAGAGTGGGAAAAGACGGTAAAACAATAAAAATATGGAAATACCGCACTATGGTTGAAAATGCAGACGAAATACTCGAAAATCTTCTTGAAGATGAAAACACAAAAAAAGAGTGGGAAAAAAATCAGAAACTTTCCGATGACCCCCGAATTACAAAATTCGGCAAATTTTTACGCCGAACTTCAATAGATGAATTACCGCAGTTGATAAATGTTTTTAAAGGCGATATGTCACTTGTCGGACCGAGACCGCTTGTTGAGGGCGAACTCGAATCTCATAACGGAATGAAACTTTACAATCTTGTAAAACCCGGCATAACCGGTTGGTGGGGTTGTAACGGCAGGTCGGGAATAGATTACCGTGAACGCCTTGAACTTGAATACTATTATGTAAAAAACTTTTCGGTTTACCTCGATTTTTTGTGTGTGCTGAGGTCAGTTGTAACCGTTTTAAGTCGAAAAGGGGCGGAGTAAAATGGAAGACATCGGCTTGATAAGTATAATAATGGCGGCTTATAATGCAGAAAAAACAATAGAGTTTGCTATTGATTCGGTATTAAAACAAACATATTCGAATTATGAATTGATTGTAATAAACGATTGCTCCTGTGATAATACAGAGAAAATTGTAAAGTCTTATGCGGAAAAAGATAACAGAATAAAACTTATTTCCAATGAAAAAAACTGCGGCGTTTCTATTTCGAGATTAAACGGACTTCGTGCCGCTGCCGGAAATTGGATTGCAATTCTTGACAGTGATGACGCATGGAAAGAAGAAAAACTTGAAAAGCAAGCGGAAATCCACGAAAAAACAAAAGCAGATTTTATTTATACAGCGACAACATATATTGATTTTAACGGTAATTCAATTGATTGGATTCTGAATGTACCTGAAAAAATTGATTATAAAGAATTGCTGAAACAGAACAAAATACACAGTTCCTCATCTCTTATAAAGAAAGATTTATTTGAAAAATGTTATGCAATCGGTGACGATATGCACGAGGATTTTGCTCTTTTTTTAGGTGTGCTTAAAAACGTAGATTTTGCTTGCGGTGTGAACGAACCTTTAACAATTTACAGAGTTTCCTCCGACTCAAAATCCGGTAATAAATTAAAATCGGCAATAATGAATTGGAGAACTTACAGATTTATGGACTTGAATATCGTTTCCTCGGCATATTATATGGTTTGGTATACGGTGAACGGAATATTAAAATACAAAAATCTCAAGTGAGGTGACATGTTATGAAAATACTGGAAATCGGTTTAACCGATAAAATAGGCGGCATGGAAATGTATTTTCATAACTACTATTATCATTTCAGTAAAGACTTTCAATTTGATTTTATTGATATGTATAACGGCTTGTATTTTTTTGACGAATACAAAGCCCACGGCAGTAAGGTAATTACTGTGCCATTCTTTAAGTCAAATCCTATAAAATGCTTTTTTGCGATTAGGAAAGCAATTAAAACCGGTAAATATGATGCAGTTCATATTAATATGCTTTCAACTGCAAATATTATTCCGACATTAGCCGCAAAGTTTTCGAGAACCAAGGTGATTATCCACTCACATAATTCCGACATTCCAAGTGGCAAAGCAAGACAAATTCTTCACAAAATTAACAGACCAATCATCTGCATGCTGGCAGATAAAAGATTTGCCTGTTCAGAACTTGCAGGAAAATGGATGTTCAAAAACAAACATTTTGATATTATTCCAAATGCTATGGATATTGGAAAATATAAATATAATGAACAAACGAGAAAAGAAGTAAGAGATAAATACAGTATTGGCGATTCTTTTGTATTGGGTCATGTGGGTAGGTTTCAGGAACAAAAAAACCATAGATATCTTGTTGATGTTTTCGATGCATATCATAGGATAAATAACAATTCGAAACTAATGTTAATCGGACAGGGAGAATTGCAAGAAGAAATCAAAAGCAAATTAACATCACTGGGATTGATTGATGATGTTATTTTCATCAATGAATCAAATGAAGTGGAAAAGTTTTATCAGGCAATGGATGTTTTTGTTTTTCCGTCATTGTTTGAGGGCTTTGGAATGGTAGCGGTTGAAGCTCAACTTTCCGGATTGCCTTGCATATCATCAAAGTACGTTTGCAGAGATACTGAGATTACAGATAATGCACAGTATATTGGAATTGATGAATCGGACATCAACAATTGGTGTTCGATGATTGATAATTACTCGAACAGTGTAATGGACAGAACAATAAACATCAATACAGCTAAGTTTGACATTTATTCAGCTGTAAAAGTTTTTGAAGAAAAACTAAGTGGGAATTGTTTATGAACTTTAGTACAATAAAACAAGAAATTGAAAATGCAGACATTATTTCTTTTGATGTGTTTGATACTTTGATAACACGTCAGGTTTTGCACCCTAAAGATGTTTTTTCACTTGTAGAAATTTTAGCAAATAAAGAATTTGATGTTGATTTCGACTTTTCATCAATCAGAATTAAAGCAGAAGAAATATGTCAAAAATCTATACCTGATTCAAGTTATACTCTTAACGATATATATAATAATATTTCTAAAATGGTTACCCTTGATTCAGAGAAACTTCTGATACTTAAAGATATTGAATTTAAAGCTGAAGAGTTGTTGACATATCCGAGAAATGATATAAAGGATTTATTTCTTAAAATATACAATTCAGGTAAAAAAATAATTCTTGTCAGCGATATGTATCTTTCTTCAGAACAAATCAGCTGTCTGTTAAAAAAATGCGGTTATCCTACTGACATTGAAATGTTTGTTTCAAACGAATACAAAGCAGAGAAAAGTAACGGGTCACTATGGAAAAAAGTAATAAACAATTTTGCCGGTAAATCAATTTTGCATTTTGGTGACAGCAAGGCTGCAGACTACATTTCTGTGAGAAAAAATGGTCAAAAAGCTGTTTTGCTACAGTCTTCACTTGAAAAGTTTGAAAACAGTAAATTATACTTATCATTGCAAAGGCACGATTCCGGCACATTCGGTAATTCTCTTTTACTGGGCATTCTTTGTAATAAGATTTTGTTTAATAATGCCTTTTCGGATTCGTACGATATGGATTTAATAACCGGTATTTGGATGGGCGCACCGTTGGCTTGCTTTCTCAGGTGGTTGATTAACAACAAAGATGATTCTTTGTTGTTGTTCGTGACAAGAGAAGGGTATATTTTTCAACCTATGTATCTTTCCTATTGCAAAACAGCCGATATTGAGCCTCAAAAAAATTGCTTGTTCTATACATCAAGGCAGGCAGTATCACGTGCTTATGTTACCGGCGAGCAGGAATTTGACGATTTGCTTGAATTGGATTACAAAGGTTATCTGGATAAATTTATTGAGACCAGATGCAATTTCAGCGATGTAAGTTCTGAATATAAAAATATAAAAATTGAACTTCCTAAACAAAAAGACTTTGTAAAAGAAAAAACAATGCCTTATTTGGATAAGATATTTGAAACTTCCCGTCTTCTGAAATCCGTTTATTTGAAATATATTGATGATTGTTGCAGGGAAGCAGACACGGAAAATTTAACCATTGTTGATATTGGCTATTCAGGTACGACTCAATTTCTGTTAAGCAATATGTCCTGTAAAAAAATTGCAGGAAAGTACTTTATGACAAGTGCAAAAATGTATCCCGAAAAAATCGGATGCAGTTATTCAAGTTTGTTTGAGATAGAGGACGGTGTACATCCGATATATGAAAACCTCAACTTTCTTGAGGCAACGTTGCAGGTTCCGTATGGTCAGTTAATATGTCTTAAACAGGATGAAGACGGAAACTACATAACTGAATGTAACAATGCCAAGCAAACATCACCAAATATTTCTAAAGCTCAAAAGTCCTTTTTGGATTTTACAAATGAAGATTCAAAATGGTTTAAGCTTCTCGGAAGTAATTTTAATTATTCTGTTTCTTTGACCGAAGATATTTGGGTTGCTCTGATATATTATAACCTTTTACCCGAAGAGTTAATTGATGATTTTGTCCTTGATGACGATTTTCTCGGAAACAATACTTGGAAATATGATAAAATAAGTCACAAATGGAAATCAGATATTAACGAAATTCCTCTGGTTTTTAATAAAAATATCGGAGTTGCCGAAAGAAAGTTACGGTTTAAGAATTTTGTTAAAAGTAAAACGCCGGATTTTATGTTTGATATTCTAAAAACGGTGTGGGTGAAATTTATAAAATAGTAGGATGTTATATACGTGGTTTTATTTTTTGAAAATGGAGTAATCTATTTTCGTAATAAAAGGAACTATTATAAAACTAATAAAGGTGGATAATGAAAAAAATACTCGAAGTAACAGCTCATGAGTTTATACACGGCGGAGTGGAAATGTTTATTACAAATACAATTCAAAATATGGATTTATCGGATATTCAAGTTGATTTGGTAAATCTGTATTGTATGGATAATAATAAATCAAAAGAAATATTTGAAAAGAAAAAAGTGGAAATCCATACTTTTAATTTGCCGTTAAACAGTTCACTGTTTAATGTGGCGAAATATTTTAACAGTTTTTTAAAATATAAAAAGTATGATATTGTTCATATTCATGCAAGCAGTATTAAATTGTTTGTTGCACTTTCGCTAATATCAAAAATCAACGGTATAAAAACAGTAATTGTTCATTCGCACACTGTAGGGACTTTCCCTATTAACCATTATTTGGTGAAAATGTTTGCTTATTTGTTTTTTCCGTTTACGGTAGATAATTATTGCGCATGTTCATATTTAGCGGGAAAAGCCAAATTTCCGAGTTTTGCTATGAATAATTGTGTCATCTTAAAAAACGGTATCGATTTAGATGAATTTAAAATAAACGAAGAAGTTCGAAATGAGTACAGAAATAAGTGTGGTTTTTCAAATGACGATGTAGTATTGGGTCATGTCGGCAGATTTTGTGATGAAAAGAACCATGAGTTTATAATTTCACTTTTTTATGAACTTCGCAAAAAAAGTGAAAAATACAAGTTGCTTCTTGTAGGTGACGGCGAAAATATGAATTCTGTCAAATCGCAGGCGGAAAAACTCGGCGTAGCGGAACACATTGTGTTTACAGGCATTGTTGATAATGTCAGCGATTGGATGCAGGCAATGGATATTTTTGTTTTTCCTTCAAAATTTGAAGGGCTTCCTTTTACTGCTGTAGAAGCACAGGCGTGCGGATTGCCTGTTGTCGCTTCAACCGGAGTGCCGGATGAAATGAAATTAACCGATAATGTTGTGTTTTTACCGCTTGATGAAAAATCGGAGTGGATTTCTCAAATTGAAGAATTTTCTTTGTTACCTAAGACCGATAATACCGAACAAATACGCAGTGCGGGGTACGATATAAATTCAACCGCACGACAAGTGAAAGAAATGTATTTGGAGTAAATGTTTTATGGATTTAGTAAGCGTTATTGTTCCGGTGTACATTGTTTAAATTCTTGTTGCTTTTTCCGTAATGTCATAAAAATAATTGATATTTCTTAAAATACAGGACGTGAAAAAATGATTCCTAAAATAATTCATTACTGTTGGTTTGGCGGTAATCCGTTGCCGGAACTTGCAAAAAAGTGTATAGACAGTTGGGAAAAATACTGCCCCGATTATGAAATAATTGAGTGGAATGAATCAAATTTTGATGTTAATTGTTGTGATTATGTCCGTGAAGCGTACGAGGCGAAAAAATGGGCATTTGTCACCGATTATGTAAGACTAAAGGTTTTGTATGAATACGGCGGTATTTATTTAGATACAGATGTAGAAATAATTAAAAATATAGATAAATTCTTAGAAGATGATATTTTTATGGCTCTCGAAAAGCCCGATTATTATATAGCAACGGGTTTGGGTTTTGGCTCAACTAAAGGTTCAAAAGTGTTGTTTGATTTGATGTTATTTTACGAAAATATAAATTTTGTCAATGATACTGATATTTTATATAATACTACTTGTCCTATAATTACCACCGATTATTTCGAAAAAAGGGGATTTATCAGAAAAGACCGAAATCAATATATTTGCGGTACACACATATATAATTCAGAATATTTTTGTCCTAAAGAACCGAATGCTGATTTTTTATACGTTACAAATAATACTGTTGCGATACATCATTTTAGTGGCAGTTGGATGAGCGATGAGGAAAAATACATTCAAAAAATTTATCAAAAATTACTCAAAAAGTTCAGCTTGAAACTTGCACACAGACTGTCACTTGTAATTGGTTTTACCCGTTACAGAGGTATATTAAAAATGCCGAAAGCAATGTTGGATTATAAACTAAACAATATGAGGAACAAATGAAAATAAAGAATCTTTTTTATCTGATTATTAACAAATTCAGAAAAATTAACCCGAATCAATGGTTTTTTATAAGTCATAATGGGTGTTATTCAGACAATACGAAAGCACTTTCGGAATATATTCATAGTAAATATCCCGAAATAAAAATTGTTTGGACACTTGCGGAAGAAAAAACGCAAAGTGTTCCGGAGTATATTAAATGCGCTATCGGAAAAGCCGAAACTGAATATGAAAAATCAAAATCTAAAGTAATTATTGATGTTTTGTACGGCGAAAATGTAGATACGCTGTTTTATAATGATAAGATAAATAATTTTTTAAAAAGATTAAAACTTTTTTTGAAAAAGAAAAATAATCAGAAAATATACAGTTTGTGGCACGGCACTCCTTTAAAACGAATGGGCAGAGATCAAATAGGGAATGATGATATAAAAAACTTCATTTCAAACAACGTTACAATGATTTCCGGAAATAAATATACTTCTGATATTATGGAAAGCATAACATTCGGCAGCATGAATTATCAGGTTTTGGGAATGGCAAGAAATGATGTTTTATTCAGTAATGAAAACATAAACGAAATAAAGAAAAAATTAAACCTGCCTGCTGACAAAAAAATAGTATTGTTTGCCCCGACATTCAGAAATGACGGAAAAGACGTTGAGGGCAAAAACGTTTTAAGAAGCGGAATCAGTCAAATAAATGAAATAAAAATAAATGATTTACTTAATGCATTATCTCAAAAATTCGGTGGCGAGTGGGTGTTAGTTTGCAGATTGCATTATCATATTACGCCGTTGATTGACTGGGATGAATTGAATACATTGTATTCGGGAAAAATAATTAACGGAAACATTTCTGACGATATGGCAGATCACCTTTGCTGCACAGATGTTTTGATTACAGATTACAGTTCATCTATGTTTGATTTTGCATTAACCGGTAAACCGTGTTTTTTATATACACCTGATTTGGAACATTACCAAAATAAAGAAAGGGGATTTTATATTCCCGTTGAATCGCTTCCGTTTTCCTATTCGCTTGACAGTGAGGGACTTATTAAAAATATTTTAAAACATGATTCCTTTACATATTCACAAAATATAAATTCATTACTTGAAAAAATGGGTAATGTTGATGACGGTAGAGCGTGCGAAAGAATAGCCGAATATATTTATAATGAAAATCTATTAAACTGAGGAATACAAAATGAAAGCATTGATATTAGCCGCCGGGATAGGCTCGAGGCTTGCCCCTATAACAGATAATATTCCTAAAGCGCTTATCCCTGTTAACGGCAAACCGATAATTATAAATCAAATCGAGAATCTCAGAAAATGCGGAATTGAAGATATTACTGTTATTTCAGGTTATAAATCCGATATTATAAAATTGGAAATAAATAATAATTTTGAAAACATTAAAATAATCGAAAGCAAGGACTATCTTACAACAAACAATATGTATTCAGCATATCTTGCAAAAGATGTAATAGGGGAATCTGATTTTATTATGATGAATGCAGACGTGTTCTGTGATTTGTCTGTAATAAAATCGCTTATTGATTTTGATAATGATGATGCGATAATAGTTGATGAGGGAAATTACATTACAGAATCAATGAAGGTTGTGCTGTCGGACGGCAAACTTGTTGAAATTTCAAAAGAAATACCGGAATACCGTTCATGGGGATGTTCAATAGATATTTACAAATTTTCAAAACAAAGCGGCATGCAATTTTTCAATAAATGTGCTGAATATATTAACGAAAAGAATGAAATGAAAAAGTGGAGCGAAGTAGCGCTTAACGATATATTACCTTTTTGTGATTTTAAACCTTGTCCGTTAAACGGTCGGTGGTTTGAAATAGATGATTTGAAAGACCTGAAATCGGCAGAAGAATTATTTAAAAACTAATGAGGATGTATTATTGATGGGCATTCTGAAAAATAAATATAATAATTTGCCCGTGCAAGTAAAAGCGTCATTTTGGGCGCTTTTTTGCGGTGTGCTTCAAAAGGGCATATCGGTAATAACTACACCGATTTTTACGAGGTTACTTTCAACTGAGGAATACGGTCAATTCAGCGTATTTAATTCGTGGTTAAGTATATTAACTATTTTTGTGTCATTTAATTTAAGTTACGGTGTTTTTGAACAAGGTCTTGTTAAATTTGAAAATGATAAAAAATCTCTTGCGTCTTCAATGCAGGGGTTATCGCTTACGTTAACTGTGTTCTGGACTGCCGTTTACGCTTTGTTTCACAATTTTTGGAACAGATTATTCGGCTTGACTACCGTGCAAATGCTTGCAATGCTCATAACCATTTGGCTTATTTCCGTATATAATTTTTGGGCGGCGGAACAAAAGAATCAATATAAATATAAAGCGTTGCTTGCCGTTTCAATTCTTGTGTCAATTGTAAAACCCGTCGTTTGCATTGTGTTGGTTATTTTCGCTGATGATAAAGTAACGGCAAGAATACTAGGTGCGGTACTTGTTGACATAATTGTAAATACCTTTATGTTCATCTTACAGATGAAAAGAGGAAAACGGTTTTTCAGTAAAAAATACTGGAAATACGCTTTGTTGTTTAATTTGCCGCTTATTCCGCATTACCTTTCGCAGGTTGTTCTTAACAGTTCTGACAGAATAATGATTGAAAAAATGTCGGGTGACAGTTTTGCAGGTATATACAGTCTTGCGTATTCACTTTCTCTTGTTATGACTATAATAAACTCTGCGTTAATGCAGACAATCGGACCGTGGATATATAAAAAAATAAAATCAAATAAAATTTCCGATATTGCGCCGATTGCCTATACTTCGCTGATAGGTGTTGCGTTGGTAAACTTTATTCTTATTGCGCTTGCTCCGGAAGCGGTAAAAATATTTGCTCCGCCCGAATACAGCGAAGCAATATGGATTATTCCTCCCGTTGCAATAAGTGTTTATTATATTTACAGTTATGACCTTTTTGCAAAATTTGCATTTTATTATGAAAAACGCATTTTTATTACGTTTGCAAGTGTTATAGGTGCGCTGCTTAACGTTGTTTTAAACTATGTGTTTATAGGTAAGTACGGCTATATTGCCGCAGGTTATACAACTCTTGTCTGTTACATAATTTACTGTGTATGTCACTATGTTTTTATGAATTGTGTTTGTAAAAAATTCTGTAATGGGGTTAAACCTTATAACACAAAGATAATTATGCTTATTTCCGCCTTGTTTACCGTCGGCGGACTGCTTATGCTTCTTACATACAATAACATTTTTATAAGGTATTCTGTAATAGCGGTTTTACTTATTGTGCTTGTTATATTCCGAAAAACAATAATTGATTCCGTAATGAAAATCTTTTTAATAAGAAAACAGAAGTAAAATAATCGGGAAGTAAGGGCGAAACACCAAATTTTCCCGATTTTTCCTTTTAAATACAATTTGATTATATTATTCTGTATCATCAATTCAATAAATGTAAAAGAAAACTCCGCAACCCAACAAAGATTTACGGTTGCGGAAGTTTTTCTTCAAATCCAATTATTAAATTAGTTGGCTTTGTTGAGTTTGTTAACAAGAGCAGATTTCTTGTGAGCAGCGTTGTTTTTGTGAAGAAGACCTTTAGCAGCAGCCTGGTCAATCTTTTTAACAGCAACTTTAACAGCATCGGCTTTGTTAGCATCACCGGCATCAATAGCGGCATTTGCTTTTTTGATAGCGGTTTTAAGAGCAGAGTTAGCGGCTTTGTTGTTAGCAGCCTTTGTCTTGTTTACAAGAACTCTTTTCTTTGCTGATTTAATGTTAGGCATTCGACGGGACACCTCCTTTTACACTTCATACATTCACATATAGTACCACGAAAAGTGGCGGAATGCAAGTGAATTTTTAAAATAATCGTAAATTTTACAAATTATTTTTTTGAATAAGTTAACCTTGTTTTCGTATTAACACAATCAGCCGAATATTTCCTTTATTTTTTCAAGATAACCGTAGCCGTAAAGGTCGTCGGGTTCAAGGTAACTTGTTTCAGTCCATTCATTCCAACTGTTTACCGTAATAAGCGGCACTTTCATATTGTTTTTTGAAAGAGATTCATCTGCAAAATCTTTAACTTTTTTACACGCCTCCGAGAATGCTTCGGGAGTGTTGTTTTTTACAACACCCGGAATGAATTTATAAAAACGCAAGTTGTTGTCCCAGCCAACAGTAATATTCGGATAAAACGGTATATTGATTTTTTCGGAAGTGCCTTTTATTCCTTTTATATATTCATCGGTAAGTTCACGGTAGTCGCCGTCAAGGTTTGCCGAGCCACCCCAGTTGTAATTGGTGACGGAATCCGCACCGAGATAATCATATACTTCTTCAACCGTCTTTTCACGGCATTCGTCACCTTCGGGAAGCCAGTTAAAACGCCTGCCGTTCCAATGTACAAATTGAAGGTGAAGCCCTTTGAATCCCGCTTCAACTGTTCTTTTGCGGAAGAGTTCTATGCCTTCACGGCATTTGTCGGTTGTGCCGAATGTTCTGATGAAATTGTCAATATCAAAAATCATATAGACCGGACAGCCGTCTATCGTGTAGTAATTGTCGAGTTTAAAATATTTTTCTATTGTACGGTCAACTATTTTTGAAAAAATGTCCGGAGTGACAGCACCTTTCCAGATTACCTCGTTTACATCACCCGAGTTTCGTTTGTCCCAAAGGTGGTTTGCATCATGGTTTGCCCACATAAGGAAAAATTTCATTTCCCTGTTGTTTCTTGCTTTTAAAAAGCCGTCATTAAGGCAGTTTTCAAGAAACGGTCTGTCATCAAACCAGTACCAATCGTAAATAAAAGTGTTTACGCCGTAATCGAGAGCACATTGAATCTGCATTTCCATTACACGGTTATCCGCTTCGTTTACATATCCCCAAAGCGGTTTGCGGGGCCATCTGCACCCGTCATAACCTTTGTCGGTCATTGCTTTTACGGTTTGCCATTCGCCGTAGCCTTCGGGCCAGAAAATTCTTGTTCTGTCTTCATCGCCTGTGTATGACGGCCATATAAATGCGGCTATATCGTATTTACTCATAGTAATCCCTCTCAAAATTATATTATAAAGATTTTATCATATAAGGCTTAAATTGGCAATACAAAACACGGAAACATATAATGTTTTATCCGCAATTCTGTAACAATGTTGTGAATCGGTTGCAATATTGAGAATTTATGCTATAATAGTAGAAAGTTCTACTATTCGGGAGGTAATGATGGATTATCAGATACTTAATCTTCTGTTTCGGTGCAATAAAGAGTTCAGCCACAGAAAGATTCGCATGCAGGAATTAAGCGACACGGAATGTATGATTTGTTCCTATATCTATTCCCGTGAAAACTGTTCGCAGGATGACGTTTCTGTTGCGCTCAAAACCGACAAAACAACTGTCGGTAAAGCACTTGCGTCGCTTGAAAAGAAAAACTGTGTCGTGCGTACCGTTGACACGGCTGACAAACGCATAAAGCGGCTCGCACTTACCGATGCAGGGCGTGAAAAAGTGTCGGAACTTGTGAATCTGCACAACAACTGGCTGGCAGAAATTCTGACCTGCCTTTCCGAAGAAGAACAAAATAATTTTGAAAATTACTGTGAACGGCTTCTTGCCGCCGCAGAAAAACTGACAAAAAACAATGGAGGCAACCTGTCATGAATCACAAAAGCAAAACTTCGGCAATCGAATCATTCAAGACCGAATCAATTTCAAAAATCGTCATAAAAAACAGTATTCCCGCACTTATCGCCATGATGATGGTTATGGTGTATAACCTTGCGGATACTTTTTTTCTCGGGCTTACACATAACGATTTGCAGGTGACGGCGGTATCATTTGCCACACCGCTGTTTATGATTTTTATGTCACTCGGTACGCTGTTTGGCGTCGGCGGTACTTCCGTTATTTCCCGTGCGCTGGGCGAGGGGAATACGGAATACGCTAAAAAAGCATGCTCATTTTGTATGTGGGCGTGTGTCGCTGTCGGTGCGGTTATTACCGCAATTTTGTGGATATTCCTTGACGACGTAACCGTTATGCTCGGTGCAAGTGAAAACAGCGTAGGTCTTACAAAAGATTATTTGCGTATTGCTATCGGTTGCGGCGTATTTTCAATGATTTCAAACTGTTTTTCATCTGTTGTCCGTACCGAAGGCGAAGCGATGAAAGCCATGACCGGCACGCTTATAGGTAATCTTCTCAATATGATTCTTGACCCGATTTTCATTCTCGGTTTCAAGTGGGGAGTAGTCGGTGCGGCTGTTGCAACGGTTATAGGTAACATTGTTGCGGCGTGCTATTATCTTCTTTATTTTATTAAAGGCAAATCAGCACTCAGCATCAGTCCGAAATACTTCTCAATGAAAAATAAAATACTGACCGGCGTTCTTTCGGTAGGTATCTCCGCATCTCTTGCCAATCTTCTTGTAAGCGTTTCTTCAATCGTTGTCAATTCTCAACTTTCAAAATATTCAGACGGCGATATGCTTGTTGCCGGTTACGGCGTAACCGCCAAGGTTATTATGATTGTCACGCTCATAGGTATCGGAATAGGAAGCGGCGTTCAGCCGTTCCTCGGTTACTGCTACGGAGCAAAGGAAAAGGAACGTCTTACAAAAGGCATACGCTTTTCGGCAATGTTCGGGCTTGTTTTTTGTCTGGTTATATCATCACTCTGCTATATTTTTGCAGAGCCTATTGTAAAAGTATTTCTTACTGACATTACTGCCCTTGATTCGGGTGTGCATTTCACCCGTATTCTTATGAGCACCGCATGGCTTATAGGTGCATTCGCCATCTGTCAGAACACCTTGCAGGCAGTCGGTGCCGCAACGCCTGCACTCCTTGCATCAATCTTTCGTCAGGGAATTATTTTCATTCCCGCCGTGTTTATTATGAAATCAATTATAGGTGTTGACGGTCTTATCTGGGCACAGCCGGTTGCCGACGTTCTTTCGCTTGTAATAGTCATATTTATGCTGTGGCGAAAAATTAAGAAAACCGATTTTACAAAAAAAGAGGCGGTTGCACAAAATGAGCAATGAGAATAAAAAGATGACAAAGGATACCGTTCCGGAGGATTTTACTCTGTCGCTTGCAATCGTTGATGCACTGCCGGTGCTATTCTTCGGCGGCAGTATGATTCTTATTGGTCTTTTGTTTAAAAGCATTTTATTCTTAATCGGCGCACTTCTCTGTTTCTGGGCGGGGGCGGCAAAAGTGCTTTGGAAAATTATTGTCGTGACGAAGAAAAAGAACGTATGGTGGCTTTTTCTTCAAATGCGAATTGTCATGCCCGCAGGATTTGTGCTGATAATTTTGTCCGTTATACTGAATTTGAAAAGGATAAATCTGTCCGCTATTTTTGCGGATGTCACGTCACTTCCGTCGGTAGTTTTTTTCGCCATCGGTGTAATCGGTATGATACTGATGGGTATATTTGCATCAAAACTTGATTCTTCCGACGTACGCTCCAACTGGATTGAACAACTGACGAACGCCGTGGCGCAGGCATCAATTTTTGTCGGAATACTTCTGCTTTTTTGAGAGGAATGTTTATGGAAAACACATTAAACCGTCTGCTTGATTTTTTTGATATTGAAGATGAAAACGGTGTGTCAAATCTTGATAAGGTTCATAAAAATCAGAAAATTCTTCGTCGGGTTGAAACAACAGATAAAAACAAGAGTGTGGAAGCCGTTGAAAACAGCGACTCAAACAGCGATGTTCCGAACGGCATAATTATGGAAAACGGAAAAATCATCGGGCTCGGAATTCATATCTATAACGAAGACGTCTATCCGTTGAAAAGTTTTGAAATCAATCTTCGCAACTGTGATTTGGTCGGCGAACTGGATATTTCCGACTGTACGGATATGGTTTTTCTCGATTTGTATCACAACAAAATCACATCCGTAAAATCGAAAAATATGCCGTCAATGCGAATTTTCGGCGTGCAGGATAATCTCCTTGAAACTATTGATGTTTCGGAAATGCCGTCTTGTCAGGGCATTGATGCCGGGATGAATCGGCTGAAAGAAATTGACGTTTCGCATAACCCGGAACTTGTCGAATTGTATATCAATGACAACGATTTTAAGGAGATTGATTTGTCGCATAACCCGAAACTCAAATATTTTTACTGTCATAATAATCACATCACAGAACTTGATACCCGTTTGAATTTGTTTCTTCGTCATTTGAACGCTACGGGGAATCCCATGAAAACAATTCGTTCGCTTGCTCCTCAACGTGAAGAAAAACTCCCGCTTGAGTTGTATGCAGGCGAGGGCGGGAGCGTCGGACTTAAATATAATCCGATTTATAACGCCCAATGGAAAGAAACAGGGGAATGGCAGCAGAGTTATTACGCCTATGCGGACGAGGGTTACCGCTTTGACGGGTGGTATGAAAACGAAGAAAAAGTATCAGAAGAAGAAATATGGATTGACGAATACGGTTCAAGCCGCATTTTAAAAGCCGTGTTTGTGAAGATATGACCACCGTATGATGTCAAGCAATAATGAAAAAACGGAGCAGGCGTAAACCTGCTCCGTACATAAGGTCAATGATTAAAATAGAATAATATAAGGATGAGTGCTAATACCCCTATTCCTATAAGGACGCCAATCCGGCCGCGGAAGTTTTTCTTCGGATGCGTTGATGAGTGAGGGATAGTTGGTGTCGAAACCTGATTAGTCTGTTGTTTCTTTTGTTGTCTACGCTGTTCAGCTTCTGTGTCAATTGCTTTTCTGAGTAATGTCAAAGAATCCTGACCGGAGAATATACGATTGTAAAAATCACGGACAAATGTCATATCTTCCGGCTCGCTGATTTGATATATACCGGAATCGTGAGCAATCTGATTTCTTACCCAACGAACATGTTTCAGCATTTTATAATCAGAATCCCACGAAGAAATACTGTATTGTCCTTGATAAGATTTGCTCTCCATTTGAGCAATGTATTCACTGATGCCGTTCTGACAAGAATACATTTCAGAACAAAGCTTATCCAACCGCTTGTATTCTTCAAAAAACTCATTATCAGCCAGTTGCAAATTGCTCACCTCTTTTTTTAATCATTATAGCACAAAACAGCTAAGTATGCAAAACAAAAGTGGATATAACTGAAATCCGTTACATCCACTCGAAATGGTTGCGAGTGTTCTTACAGGACTAACTTAAAACACAAGTAAAATAAGGCTTCGGCAGAGAGCGCTGTCATTTTTTTAATAATATATTGCTTACACGATATGATATACGGCTTGCGCCGACTTGGTGCTGTGTACCCCAAGTCAAGTACAATTTTGATTTTAGTGTTAAGAAAAATAAAATATATGTGGTATAATGGTCTCGCTTTACCGATACGGAGGATATGGCAACGCTGAGGAGCGACCTG
>JAZLLP010000013.1:0-5729 GCA_045598225.1 Acutalibacteraceae bacterium
GGTTGTCGGTTGTCGGTTGTCGGTTGTCGGTTATGTTTTAACTAATAGGTATTATGTGATTACTAAACTGTTATCAAATAATTTTCATACAATAGCAAAAGCAAGTTTTCTCAAATTCGGGAAAACTTGCTTTAATTTTTATTTTATAAAGATGTCAGGTGTATGTTGAGTTGATAAAATTGCCAACTGGCAACTGGCAACCGGCAACTGGCAACCGACAACTGACAACCGACAACTGCCAACTAGCAACTAGCAACTGGCAACTAGCAACTGACAACCGGCAACTCAATACTTATCCTTACACTTCAAAGTATTTGCGTAAGAGCCTTTAAACGAGCCGTTATACGCTTTGACGTAATATGTGTAAGTTGTACCTTTTTTCGCTGATTTGTCAAGGTATTTTACAGTTGAGCCGCTTTTAACGGTTGCAATTTTTTTGTAACTGCCGGAGCCCGTTTTGCGGTAAACGTAATAGCCTTTTGCACTTGTAACTTTGCCCCATTTAACGGTTATGCCGGTTTTGCCGCTTGAAGCGGAAGAGAGTTTAACGGCTTTAAGGTACATAAGAGTTTTACTTGCTTTATAACTGCTTACTGTTTTGCCGTTGTACGCTTTTACATAGTAACTGTACTTTGTTCCGCTTTTTGCGGTTGTGTCTGTATATGAAACCGTTGAACCGCTTGTAACTGTTTTAACTTTAGTCCATTTGCCCGAGCCTGTTTTACGGTAAACATAATAACCTTTTGCGCCTGTAATTTTGTTCCATTTAACATTAATACCCGTTTTTGAATTTGAGGTTTTAACTGTCGGTGTTGCAAGGTAAAGGTGTTCAGAAGTCGCTTTATAACCGCTTTTTGTTTTCCCGTTGCATGCTTTTACATAATATGTATATTTTGAGCCGCTTTTTACACTTTTATCAGTATATGAAACAGAGGAAACGCCCTCAACATCGGCTATTTTTTTGAAACTGCCCGAACCCGATTTGCGGTAAACGGAATAACCTTCTGCGCCCACGGTTTTCGCCCACTTAACGGTTATACCTGTTTTTGCATTTGAAACTTTTTTAATTTCAGGTGTTGAAAGACAAAGAACGGAAATTCCCTTTTCGTTTTTCAAACCCTCTTCACCGGCGGATGTTACTGCCGAAACGGTATATGTATATTTTTCGCCGCTTTCTGCGGAAGTGTCAATATATGAAGTTTTGCCGTCAACACTTGCAAGTTCGGTATATCCGTCTGATGTTTTGCGGTAGATTTTATAACTCGAGGCATCACTTATTTTACGCCACTTAATTTCAACACCGCCATAGACATTTGACACTGACAAAAGTTTGGGCATTGCAATGGGAGTCGCAACAAAATCAACGGTAATGTTCTTTCCGTCAAAATAACATGAATCATATTTTGCGTAAAGTTCGGCAGACGAGCCTGACGGTGCATAAATCGTGCGATTTTCTTCAAGAATATATGCTTTAAACTGGTCAGATGTGAAATTCGTTAAATATCTGTTTACATAATCCGCTGCATTTTCCTGAGAAATATCGGAATATTTACCCGGTGATACTCCGGCATTCTGTAGCTCAAATTTTATACCGTCAATATCATATTTTTCCTCATAAAAGAACACATACCAATAATTGTGCAAATCAGTAACAGAAGCCGGTACAAACACCGATTTAAGCGAACTGCAACCGAGAAATGCACTGTCATATATATGCTCTACGCCGTTTTCAATTGTCAAATCCGACAGCAAACCGCAATTTGCAAATGATTGACTGTTTACATTTTTAACTGTAGACGGAATTGTAAACGATGTAAATGCCGCATTATAAAAAGCAAATTTATCAATAGTTTTTATCGTCTTCGGAACGGTAAAATCAACATCGACAGGGCACTCGTTTTTAAGGTCGTAAGTTCTGCCTATCGGGTAAGCGACAAGCGTTGTCATATCTTTACTGTAAAGAACTCCGTCTTTAACAGCGTAATTCTTATTTTCGGTTGCAACATAGTAATTTTTAAAATATGGCGTCATAAACGCTGTTGCATCAATACTTTCAAGGCTCTTCGGAAGAGTTACATATTCAAGAGCCGTAAGTGCAAAAGCAAATCTGCCGATATATTTTATTGTAGACGGAAGATTAACGTTTTTTATATACGTTTCATTTGCAAAAGCGCCCTCGCCTATTCCGGTTATTCCCTCACCTATTGTAAGGCTTGTAATCGGGCAAAGCAGTTCATACTCCTGCCACGGATATACACTGTTCGGTATTTCGCCGTCACCCGTAAGAGTAAGCACACCGGTTAATTTAATGGTGTTATATGTATAACTCCATTTTACGGCAGTTCCGTCAAAACACTCAATAGTGCCCGATTTTGTTATGTCAAACAATGCGGCATTTGCACTTACGGACATTGAAACAAAAATACTCAACGTTAATAAAAGCGCAAGTAAAGCCGATATTTTCTTTTTCATAATTTTCGCCTTTCTTGTTTTTTATAATTTTTCTTCAACGGTAATTACATCGTTTACGGAAGTGTCAAGCGAAATTGTGTTTCCCGATGTTTCAACGGTTTCGCCGTTTCTTTGAACTTTGCAGTTTTTATACGGAGTTTTCATTTCAAGGTGTTCGCCTTTCTCCGAAAATATTGTCGTTACGCCGATTTTTCCGTTTTTTACGGATGATGTAACAAGGAACGCTCCGTAAGCACGAAGATTTTCAAAAGCAACGTCAATATTATTATCCCAACACGGGAACAACCGCAAAACGCCGTCATAACTTTGAAGTACCATTTCATTCAGCGTATTCGCAACAATCGAACAGTCTTCAAGGCATCCGCCGCCGTGCAAAAACAACATATTCGGCAACAAAATTTTGTTGTTGTGCTCATGAAGTTTTTGAATAATAACTTTTGCATCAATGCCGAGCCTTGCCGCCATAGGGAAAAATGAACAGACGGCGTTACCGTCAAGGTAGCAGTATTTCGCTTTTTGTTCAAACGTGTTGCGTGCGATTTTCAGCGTTTCGCTGTCAGACGAAAGACCGATGCAACCGGCAGGATAAATATGTTGAAGTCCTACGTCATTGTCACCGTGCCACGCCATCCCCTTTTCGGTATAACGGTACACTTTTTTGAATTGTCTGTAATACGTCGGAAACGGCGAAATATTGTCAAGCATATCCTGCCATTTTTCCTGTTTTTCAACGTCAACGCCGAGCGTTTTCGCCATATCCGTACCCGCTTCAAGACACATACGAAGCATACCGAGTGTAAGGATATTATTCTTATCATTTATGTAACGTCTGTATTTTCGCTCTTTAAAATCAGGCTTATAATACGGCACTTCGTGTGCGGCATCCTGCTTTACTGTATATCTGCCGTTTTCAAAAACGGCATAATCTTCAAAAAATTCAAGACATTCTTTTATGTAAGGATATGCGTGTTTTTTCGCATATTCGGTATCTCTTGTTGTTTTCCAGCGAAAGACCATAATATCGGCAGGATGAATTGCGTTGCTTTTCTGACCGAGAAAAAGGCGCTCAAACCAATATTTAAGATCTTTGTTGAGTTCGGAGCAAAGTCCTTTCGGTGAAATACCGACAGGGTAAATAATTCCGCGGCACTTATAAACAGATGCAAGTTTTCTGCCTTTTTTCATAAACTCTTCAAGCGGTGCGTGGTAGCAATCCGTAAACTCAACATGATTTGAAGAACACGCCGCATAAAACGGTGCCTGATAATTGTAGTTCAAATGATAATCGCCGTGCCATGAGGGATATTCAACTGTAATAAAATTACCGAAAATACCGGGAGGGAACTTTTCGTTTCCGGCACTGCACGCAAGAAAATACTGCGATGCATACCAGCCGAGTTCAAGTTCTTCATCGGAAAGTGTAAATGAAGATTTGCTCCAAAATTTCCGCCACAAAGAATAATGCTCTTTTATGAGATTATCGTATTTTATTTCATCAATATTTTTTGTTTTCTCGACGGCGTATTCTTTCGGGTTTTCGGTATCGTGATTAGTGGCGACAAATAAATACCACCTGTTATCGGAAACTTTTTTTAACGCTCCGAAACAGTGCGTTTCGTATGCACACTCCGCACCTGCAAAACTTCTGTAAATCACTTCACATCCGCTGTCGGAAAAACTGCCCTTTTCTCCCTGCGTTTGCCCCTCAAACACTTTAAGAACGGGATTTACGGAAAAATTTCCGACCGATTCAATCATAACGGCATTTTCCGCTTTGCATACTCGTGTATGAATTTCACAGCACTTATCGCCGTTTTCAAATTTACAGCGCAGTTCGCCGTTATCCATATCCTGCTCAACATAATAGTTTTTGTAAAGCGTTTCGGGTATATCAATATCTATATAGCCGAGGGGTTTTATTCCGCCGGAATCGTACCGTTCAACACCGTACCACAAATCATTTTTTGAGATGTATATTCTCATTCCGTTTTCAGAATTACCGAGAATAATACCTAAATCTCCGTTTCCGTTTATTGCACCGTCGGGTGTTGACTGTTTTCCGCTGAGTTCCGGTTTTTTATTTATTATCGCTGTATGCTGCATAAAGAATCCGCCTTAAAATTTGTTTAATTTATTATACTATATATTTGTGAAAAATTCCACCTTAAAATACAAAAACCTCCGGAACAAAATTCCGGAGGAAAGATTTTTCGGTTTTATCAGTCAAGACCGTTTTTAATGCGGTTTTCTGCAAATCTCTGAGCGATAACGCCTTCCGGCTCGCCTGTTGATTTGGATTCTTCAAGAATGCCGTAAACAGTATTGAAAATGTTGTGAACCTGTTTAAGAACATTTTCTTTATCATAAGTTGTGAATGCTTCCTGACCTGCGTTGATAACGCCGCCGCCGTTGATAATGAAATCGGGAGCATAAAGGATGCCTTTGCTCTTAAGAAGTTTACCGCATTCATCATCAAGAAGCTGGTTGTTTGCTGCACCTGCTATTGCACGGCATTTGAGGTTGGGAATTGTGTTGTAGTTAATTGTTGCACCGAGAGCACAGGGAGCAATAATGTCGCATTCTGTTTCGTAGATTTTGTCATCTGCTATTTCTTTTGCGCCGCGTGAAAGCATATAGTCCATATTCTTACGGTTTGAATGTGTTGAAACATAAAGGTCTGCGCCTGCTGCTGCAAGTTGTTTTGCAACGTCAAAACCAACGTGGCCGAGTCCCTGGAGAGCAACTCTTACGCCGTGAAGATCGTCTGTACCGTTGAGGAATTTAGCAGTTGCACGGATACCGTCAAATACGCCGATTGCCGTGAAAGGTGAAGGATCGCCGCTGACAGATGCTTTACCTACAACCTGTTTTGTTTTGTGCATTGTCCAGTCCATATCCTGAGTTGTGGTGTTAACATCTTCCGCAGTAAAGTAACGGCCGCCGAGAGATTCAACTGCTTCGCCGTATGCTTCGAAAAGTGCTTCGCATTTGTCTTCGGGTTTTGCAATAATAACGCCTTTTGCGCCGCCGAGAGGCATACCTGCCGCTGCGTTTTTGAAACTCATACCTCTTGAAAGTCTGAGAACGTCAAAAAGAGCGTCTTCCTCGCTTGCGTAGGGGTAAAGACGGCAGCCGCCGACTGCGGGACCGAGATTTGTGTTGTGAATGGCAATAATGCACTTGAGACCTGCTTTTTCATTATTGAAGAAAGCAACCTCCTCGTGGCCATATTCACGGATGAGTTCCAATGTGTTCAT
>JAZLLP010000014.1:0-26930 GCA_045598225.1 Acutalibacteraceae bacterium
ACTTTTCAGCCCTTACATCCGACTTCTTTCAGACTCCTCCTCACGAAGGACGCCCTTGTCTTCGTCTAACAGTTCCTACTGCCAAGCCTGTAGCGGACTTTCACCGCCAAGTAAATATGCGTGCCGAGCACACAAAGAAAAGCAGATTTTCCTGAAAATTCGGGAAAATCTGCTGATTTTATTATTTTAATATTCGATTATTAAGCGTATCCGTATGTCAATACAACCCATTCGCCGTCTTTCTGACGTGCAAGGTACCATTTCCAGCCTTCGTAAACAAAGTTTGAATTAAAACCGCCTCCGGCATTACCCGGTGTTTTGAACGTTGATTCGAAAACAATACATTCATCCATTGTTACATTTGAAAGTTCATTGCAATAGCCGACATTTTTTACGGAAGTTTCATCACCGCAGTATTTGATTGAATACATATCGCATTTGCTGTCAAATGAATTGAAAACATTCATAATTTCTTCTACGGCGTTTTCCATATCTTCTTTCGTATATATTTCCGATTCACCGTAATCAACCGTAAAGTCTTTCGGTGCGGCGGTTTTGCTTTTGACAACACTAACCGTAACGGTAATGAAAATAATAAGTGAACCAGCCATTATTGTTTTTTTCATTCAATCACCTCTTGAAAACAAGTATACGCCCGCACATTTTCATTGTCAAATACAGGCGGTTAAATGTAACATTTTTTAATAAATAACAACAGTGACCGGCAACCGTCAACTAGCAACTAGCAACTGGCAACTAACAACTATTTAATATACTCCGGCTGTGCAAGTCTTACTGCTTCATAGAGTTTTTTTGTCGCTTCGCTTGCTTTGTCGTTGTTTTCAATGAGTGTTTCGTCAAATACAGCCTTACCGTCTTCAACGGCATTTTCAAGAATGTGAAGAACACGCTCGTGCAAATCAAGTTCAAGAAGTTCTTCTGCTTTCGGAAGCAAGTCATATTTAAGTTTTCTTATATTTCTCGAGCCGTTGAACTGCGGGAAACGCGGGTCGGAATAAACGTCTTTAAAATCATCGTTTGTAAGAATTTCTTTACTTACCATAAGCGCAACGTCATTGTATGCGGTGTCGTCATGCTGCTGACCGGAGAAGCAGAAAACCCTGTCGGGGAAAATTGACGTTGAGAGGTCAACCGTTCTTTCGGGTGAAATGTGATTGTGCTTTTTGTTTTTGCAGTTCGGTTTTTCGCATTTGTAATCATCCGGGAACGTTTCACCGAGCGGAAGTGCATATCCGCCGAGGGATGCGGATTTAAAATCAACTACCATGTCGGAGTTTACGTCTGATTTGATAATGGGAACAAGTTGCCTGTTATAGCCACATATCGAGAAAATTTCAACGCCCTTTTTCGCCTGCTTTTCAAGTATATTTTTCAAATCGCACTGTGCTCTGTAAAATCTTTCGGTTTTTGCTTTAAGCATACCTTTGCCGTAACCCTGAAGATACTTTCCGGCAAGCGCTTCATATCTTTCTTTCGGTACAACCGCCCACATTCCGGGACAGTTTACTATTACATCCTCAAGAACGGTATTAAGAAGCGTTTCGGCAATGTGGCGAAGACCGTCTTTCGGCATATATTTTGAAAGTTTTACTATTGTTTCGGTTGTTTTGCGGTTAAGAAGAAAACCGAAAAGTTCTTCCGGACTGTCAAGGTCGACTTTTCCGTCAAGAATATCCGCAATAAGCGTTGAACCGTTGGCGGCAGGTACAAAATAACATACTCTGTGTATGTCGTCAAGGTCGCCGTACATATCAAAATAAGCCGTTGCAATAGAGCCGCCGAGACTTACGGGAACAATATTAACTTTGTCGTGACCCGTCTGCTCTTTTACGTTTTGAATATAGTTGTGCAAATCCTTTGCGGTTTCATAAGGCTGACCGAATGAATTGTATGAGAAGAAATAAAGGTGGTCTTCCCCTATCTGCTCACCGAGTTCCTCCATAGGCACCATTCTGTAAATATATCCTCTGTCTTCGGGTGCGCATCTGCCGACAGGCTGACCGTCATAATCAACGGGTTTTAAATACTCAACCGGTACGCCCTCGGAATTTACGGCAAGGTCGCCGACAATATCTTTAACGGCGTTTTTGAGAACTTTCAAAAATTCGCCGTCATTTCTTGTTACCATCATTTTAGCCGCCGCAGGAGCGATTTTTTTAACAAGTTCTTTTTCATCAATGTCTATGGGCCATACTGTTTTTACACGTTCACCGGCAGGCGTGCAAACATCAACTTTTGACTGCCCTATACCCGGAATTATTATTGTGGGATAATATTTGCATTTACATTTTTTCATTATTACATCTCCCCGTTTAATAATGTTAATTTATTGTTTTTATTCTATCACAAGACCGTATATTTTACAAGAAAAAACATCATCAATAACATTTTCGTTAAAATAACTAAAATATATAATACTAAATTAGTTAAATTAAAATTCAATTTATAATTGATTATATATGGGAATTAGTGTAAAATTAAAATGATTTATGCGGGGTGATACATTGGCAGAAAGTGACTTTATTTACATATTTCAAAAAGGTTTTAACTTTTCGCAGGACGGGCCGGGCAACAGACTTGTTTACCACCTTTGCGGCTGCAACCTGTTTTGCCCGTGGTGTTCAAACCCCGAAGGAATGAAAAAAAGTGCCGATGCAAAAAAAGTCGGCATTTCCGACATTCTCGATGAAGTCAAAAGTTGCAGAATGATGTTTTTTGACGGCGGCGGCGTGACATTTACGGGCGGCGAATGTACGCTTCAGAAAGACGCCCTTTTAAAACTGATTAAACTTCTTAAAGAAGAAGGTATACACACCTGCATAGAAACAAACGCTTCATTAAACGGTGTTGATGAACTGTACAGCGAAGTTGACTATATGATAGCCGATTTTAAATCCGCTGACTTTGAAACTCTCAAAAACGTTACCGGCGCAGACAAAAACACGGTGTACCTGAACCTTTTAAACAGGGCGAAAACAAAAAAGCCGCTTCTTGTCAGAGTGCCTCTTATTAAAAACTTCAATACGGGCGAAAAAAACGCCGAACTTTTTGCGGAATGTTTCAAAAATCTTCAAAACGAGAGCGAAACATGCGAACTTTATTTTGAAATTCTCACATACCACGAATTCGGCAAAGAAAAATGGGAAAAACTCGGTCTTGAATACAAATTCAAAGACGGATTTGTCAATAAAGAAGATGTGCTTATTTTAAAAAATGCAATAACTTCAAATAATCTTAAACTTATTATTACATGAGGTGAAAAGTATGTATAGATTCAATCCTGAAAAAACAACAGAAATGGCAAAAGAACTTTTTAAAGAAGAACGCGCAATAAATCATCTTGAAGGCTGGTTTATTGTTAAAGAGGAAGAAGCAAAAGCGGATGAAAAATATGCTTCTCTCCCCGCAATGCTCAAAGCCGCAAATAAATTCAAAGAAGCAATAAACGTGCTTCCTCTTTCAATAAGCGATTACGGCGTATTCGCAGGAACTCAGCGTGATGCTTTCGCAAGAAGTTATGCACTTATCAATCCGTCTTTCAAGGTCGAAACATTTGCAGGTTACTGTGACCCCACAGCCGTTTACGGCGATATAGACGCAACCGATGAATTTACACAGGAAAGAATAAACAAACTCCGTGATTACGACAAAACAACGCCTTATGTAAAAACACTTACCGACGTTTACGCATCATGCGAAAAACACACGGGTGAAGTTGCATATTTCATTGAACAGGTAACGGGACACCTCATTCCCGATATGCGTTATGCTCTTAAATACGGCGTTAAAAAAATGATATGCGACATTGAGGAAAAACAGAAAAACTGCAATAAAGAACAATTTGACAACTACGAAGCAATGAAAGTTGCACTCGGTTGCGTTATCACGCTCGCTTCAAGATACCGTGATATTGCAGAAGAAAAACTCAAAAGTGCCGACGGCGAAAGAAAAGAACAACTTGAACTTATGGTAAATACGCTCAAAAAAGTTCCCGAGAACGGCGCAGACACAATGTATGAAGCAATTCAGAGTTTCATTCTTCTGTGGGAAATTATGTGTCTTGAACAGGCACCGAACCCGTTTGCATTTTCCGTAGGCAATGCCGACAGAATATTTGAGCCTTACAGAGCAAAAGACGGTCTTTCAAGAGATGAAGCCGCCGCTCTTTTAAAACATTTTCTCGTATTCTTCAACGTTGCCGACAGAAGTTGGGCAATTTCGCAAAACCTTATTGTAAGCGGCAGAGGTAAAAACGGCAACGACCTCACGAACGATACGACTTATGCGCTTCTTGACGCATACTACGATATGAATTTACCTCAACCTATACTTTCGGTAAAACTTCACAAGAATACTCCCGAAAAACTTTATGAAGAATTAGGCAGATTCCTTTTCACACCCGGTTGTCTTACACCGTCATTCTTTAATGACGATTCTTTGTTTGAAGTTCTTCCGAATGCGGGAATAGACATTGATGACGTTGCGGATACATCAATCGCAGGATGTCAGGAACCGCTTATAATGGGCAAAGACAACGGCAATACCACAAACAGTTGGTTCAATCTCGGCAAAGTTCTTGAACTCACGCTCAATGACGGTTATTCAACAATAACCGGAAAAGAAATAGGTACTGTATGCGAAAAAACAGATGCTCTTACAGCACTCAAAACTGTTCGTGAACGCTTCTACAAAAATGCACAGTTCTACTGTGATGAAATGGTAAAAGCCGCAAACGGCGCATCAAGAGCAATTTCTTACCTTCCCGTTCCGTTCCTTTCAACCGTTATGGGCGGAATTGAATCGGGTTACGACCTTCGTGACACAAAAAATCAGGGTACAAAATACAACGGCAGCGGATGCCTTATTCACGGCACAAGCGTTGTTGCGGACTCTTTTATTGCAATAGATAAACTTATTAAAGAGCGTCCCGAAGATGCCGAAAGACTTCTTGAAGCGTTGAAAACAAATTTTGAAAACGATGAAGAATTGAGACAGTTCCTTCTTTCAGCGCCGAAATTCGGCAACAACAATGAAGAAGTTGACAACGAAGCGGTTGAAATTACCAACAAAATCGCAGATATGGTCAGAGCAGAGAAAAACTATCTCGGCAATCACTTCCGTCCCGATTTTTCCACTCCGTCAACACATCTTCTTTACGGCTACTGGGTAGGCGCTCTCCCCTGCGGAAGAAAATCGAGAGATATGCTCAACTACGGTCTTGACCCGCTTTACGGCGAAGCACAGAACGGTCTCGGCTTCCGCACACTTTCAATTATGAAACTTCCATTTATCAAAATGTGCGGCGGCTACGCTTCACACTTCGGAATTGACCCTAAATACTTTACAAAACCCGATTACGAAGGTAAAGGCATTGAATTCCGTGACAAAGTTATGAATCCGTTATTCTTCAATCCTTTAAACAATAACACGTCACCTTTCTACCTTTACGTAAACGTAACAACTGCGGAAATACTCAGAAAAGTTCTTGCAGAGCCGAAAAAATATGCTCCGTCAGGCGTTTACATAATGAGAATTCACGGAACTTTCGTTAACTTCCTCGACCTTTCGCCTGCAATTCAGCAGGATATTATAAGACGTCTTGACCCTGCTTCAACCTGCATTTGCTGATTATTATTAACGAGGTTTAAATATGAGCAATATTCTCGGAATAGACATAGGCACAACATCTGTATGTGCACTTCTTACTGACGTAAAAAGCGGCAAAACTATAAAAAGCGTTACGCTTCCAAATGACAGTTTTCTTGAAAGTGACAAGTCGTTTGAAAAAGCACAAAGTCCCGAAAAAATTATTGATACCGTAAAATCGGCGTTAACACAACTTGACACTTCGGATATTTCTGCAATAGGCGTTACGGGACAGATGCACGGCATTTTGTATCTTGACAAAAACAACAAACCCGTTTCCCCGCTTTTTATTTGGCAGGATGAACGCGGAAACGAAATATACGAAAACAAAAAAACGTACGCTGAATATCTTACCGAACTTACAGGCATAAAGGCATCATCGGGCTTCGGACTTACAACGCATTTTTACAACATTAAAAACGGTCTTGTTCCCGAAAATGCTGTAAAAATTTCAACCGTTCACGATTATCTTGTAAGCGTTATGACAAATACAACTCCCGTTACGCACGTATCGGATGCGGCAAGTCTCGGATTTTTTGATTTAAAAAATCTCCGGTTTGATGAAAAAGCACTTAATAAAGCGGGCATTGACAAATCATTTTTACCCGAAGTTTTGAAAAACACCTGTGTTACCGGCAAAACAGATTGCGGCTTTTTACCGAAAGACGTTCCCGTTGCCGTTGCAATCGGTGATAATCAGGCGAGTTTTCTCGGTTCGGTAAGTGAAACGGACAGTTCTGTACTTGTAAACGTAGGCACGGGCAGTCAGGTTTCATTTGTAACAAATTCACTTTCCGCCCCGAAATGCGGTGAAATAAGACCGCTTACTGACGATGAATATATTTTCGTGGGCGCTTCCCTTTGCGGCGGCAGAGCATACCAGATTTTAAAGAATTTCTTTTCACAATGTGCCGATATGCTCGGCGGAGATAAAGATGACCTTTATAAAAAAATGGATGCTCTTTCGGAAAATATTGACACGCTGAATAATCCGCTTAAAGTCAACTGTGAGTTTTGCGGCACACGTGACAATCCGTCAAAGCGAGGCTCTGTTCTTAACCTCGGTGCTGAAAATTTCACACCCGCACACCTTATATGCGGCGTTTTAACAGGAGTTACAACAGAGTTATTTGATATGTATAAAGAAGCATTGCCACTTCAAAAATGCAAGCCGAAATACCTTGTAGGCTCGGGAAACGGCATCAGAAAAAGCGAAATATGGCAAAAGTTATTTGAAAAAACATTTTCACTTCCGCTTTCGCTTCCCACGCACAGCGAAGAAGCCGCAACGGGCGCTTGCGTTTTCGCTTCAGCCGCATCGGGCATATTTGAAAATATAAAAGATGCACAGAAATCATTATTAAGTCAGGTGTAATTATGGATTTGAAAAAAATTGCTTCAGAACCCGTATTTTTTGAAAAAAACAGAGTTTTCAGAGTATATCTCGGCGGGAAACTTTTTTCAAAGTTTTTCGGTGATGACAGCGAGGACACATTTTATCCCGAAGAATGGATTTGCTCTTCAACAAAAGCACTCAACGAAGGCAGCACGGATGAATTTGAAGGACTTTCGACAGTCAAAGGTACTGACGTTCATTTTAACGAACTTATCGAAAGCGAAAAAGAACTTATGCTCGGTAACAGAGACGGTCTTGACGTACTTGTAAAAGCACTTGATTCCGCTATACGTCTTCCCGTTCAGGCACATCCCGACAAACCGTTTTCAAGAAAATATTTTAATTCCGAATTCGGAAAAGCGGAAAGTTGGCTCGTGCTTGATGCAAGAGAAGGTGCTTGTGTTTACTTCGGATTCAAGGAAGGCGTTACAAGAGCCGATTTTGAAAAAGCGGTAAACGACAGCGAAACCGACAAAGATGCTATGGAAAGACTGCTTAACAAAATACCTGTAAAAGTCGGTGACGTTTTCTTTGTTCCTGCAAAGGCAATTCACGCAATAGGCGCAGGATGTTTAATGCTTGAAGTACAGGAGCCGACTGATTTCACAATTCAGCCGGAACGCTTCTGCGGCGACTATAAACTTTCGGACAACGAAATGTATATAGGTCTTGATAAAGATACGGCACTTGACGTATTTGACTACACTTTCGGCATGGAAGACGTTAAAAGCAAATGTGCTAAAACACCGGTTACACTTAAAGAAGAAAACGGATGTAAAAAAGATGCGCTCATCACCAAAGATGACACACCCTGTTTCTCGCTTACAAGATATACAATAAAATGCGGAAAAACAGAATTACTTCAATCCCCGTGCATTTACGTTGTTACAGAAGGAAGCGGCTCGCTTAAATCCGAAAACGGATATGAAATAGAAATTAAAAAGGGCGACTATTTCTTTATGCCTTATTCCTGCAACGAAAAATATTTTGCACAAAGCAACGGCGAACTTACGGTAGCCGCCTGCTCCCCCCCTGAAAAATAAGAGGTGACATTATGTTGGACGAATACCTGAAAATCAAAAAGTGGTCTGCCGCTGATTCATTCGGATTTTTCGATGACCTTAATGATTATTTTGATGAAGATAAATGTGAAATAATCTGTAAAATGGCTGACGAACTTATAAAACGGGGCGGAAAAGAAAACTGTAAATTTGCAGGTGACCTGCTCATATATGCCACACAACACTGTTTTGATGTTGAAGACACAAACATAAAAGCAACCGTTTATTACCGTCTGGGCAAACTTTTTGAAGAAAAAACTCCCGATTATAAAAAAGCGTACACATATTACGGAAAATATGCTCTTAACAACACGGTAAACGGCAATAATGCAATTATTTTGACAAGAGCAATTCTTCTTCGTGACAACTTCACTTTTTCAGACGAACTCGAAAAAGAACTTCTCAGAAGTTACGGTGAACCCGATTTGGGTCTTCGGCAGGACAGACTGTACGAAACAATCGCAAATTATATTGTTGCAAAACATTATAATAAAGAAGAACAGGCGGAAAAATACCGCAAACAGATACTCGCAATATATAAAGCGGATGAAATTTTTGTACTTGACCTATTTTTGAAAAAAGACGATATTCGTGACGTACTTGAAATACCCGAAGCAACAACGGAATTTATAGAATCACTGAAAACAAAATAAAACAAATTTAGCGCAGAACGAAAAGCAAAACAACAAATCAATTAAATAAACAAAATAAAACCGTTTTCTTATGAAATAATCGTAATGAAAACGGTTTTGTATATAACTGAATGTTTAATTGATTTTGCTTTTCTAAACGTTTTTTCGCCCTCGGCATACTTTAGTATTGCCCACCGGCGAAGAAAACGCTTTCTGCATCTAAATACGAAAGCCCCTTTAATATTACCGGTTTTATTCTTCGCTTTGAACAGGTTCCTGTGAATTGCCGTTCTTTTTTGCCGACACTTTTTTTACGACAAATGACATTACGAGAGCAAAAACAACTATCGGAAGAAGATACAGAAGCGTATACGGATTTGAAAGGTCGCCTTTGTTACCGAGTATCGCCCACATTATGTTAATGGGGAGCGTACCTAAGGTTGCACCTATGTAAAAACTTTTGAAATCTATTCCCATTGCACCGAGAATAAGACTGCTTGTATCACCCGGAATAAGTCCGGAGGCTTTCAGAATAAACGAAACCATAAATCCGTTTTTGTCTGCGAAATCGTCTATTTTTTTAACTTTCGGAAAACGGTTTTTTAAAGTGTTTACCATTCCGCTGCCGGTAAATTTGCCGAGGAAATAAGGCGGTATCATACCTATTGCAACGGCAATAAAGTTTACAAGTATTGCAGTCCATACGTTATCGAAAACTATTCCGCTGATTACGAAAATAATTGACGGTGTAACAACAAGTGCAAATGATTTTACAAGATTAAAAAGAATAATCATAAGCGCAACCGTTACCGTTCCGCCTGTAAGCATAGCGGTTATTTTGTCAACGTTTTTTACAGAGATGTCATATTTTTTCATAACAAGCAAAAATACGACAACCATTACAATCATAAATACCGAAGCGCAAATCTGTAAGACTTTTATAAGTTTATCGTAATTTTTCTTTCCGTCGCTGTTTTTATCAAACGTTTTTGTATTTTTCTTTTTCATTTTTCACTCCGCATTTTTATTATTTCGGCGTTATTTCAAGGAACACAACATTAGATGCCCCTACCGTAGTCGAATATTTGAACGTTGAATTTTTAACAACGCTGTCCGTATATGACGGCGTAAGAACCGAGTATTTTATATATCTGTCACGAAGTTCGGCAAAATATGTATTACGTGCATCTTTTTCTGAAAGTGTAACTTCACTGTCTATGCACGGGTCATCCGGCGACCAACTGAATTTATCGTCTGTTATGCCGTATTTTACTCTGTCATCCTGCCATTCATCGAAGAAGTTGCAGTCATCGTTTACTGTATTTACGGTAATTGAAACTTCTTCCCCGTCAAACTGCGGAACATTGAAAGAAACCTCAAAGTCAACCGATTTATCATATTCAACATCATTTTTAAAATTGTAAAGCATTACACGAAGTGTGTTGTGTTTTTCATCAAAAGCCGCAACACAGTCTGCTTCAACGCCGATAAGTTTTTTCAAACCGCCGGTGTTTACGGATGCTTTTTTATATCCCGAAAATTCCGAAATATTTTTTGCAACGTAATAAGAAATAATCGGATAACCGTTCAAAAGACCGCCTGTGTGATAACCCCACGAAGAGAAATAACTGATATCGTTATCAATGCACTGCTTGTAAAGCCTTGCATCATAAGCCGCCTGCCATGTGTAACCGCAGGTGCGGTTTAATAATGCGTCACTTGTACTGCCGCTTGAATTACCCGAGAGTATTCTGCCTTCATCGACACCGTAAACAAGATCATTAAGACCGTTTTTCTCGGCAACCGAACGGAGATATTTTATTGTTTCGGGTAATGTTTTTCCGGATGTATATTCACCCGGTTTACTGTCATAAAACGATGCCGAAAGGAATTTTACGGGAGTACCCTTTTCGCCTGTTTTATAATTTGTGCCGTTTGCTATATGTTCAATAAAAATTGACTCGTCCCAAAGTCCTTCGGTAACCGTCATACTGTGAGCACCGACAAAAACATCTTCACCCAGAACATCAACAAGTGCCGCTACCGTATAGTCATACAACTTGCAATATGCTTCGGCACTTTCTTTCGGGTCGCCCGATTTTGCCTGAAACCAGTCTGAATTTTCATATTCGGTCATACATCCGAAATGCCATTTTCTTACTTCTTTTTTACCGAAACTTTTTACAAGCGCTTCAGCCATTGCTTTTATATAGTTATAGTAAACGTCATAATCATCAGGCGGATAAACATTCATATCAAATCCGCCCATTTCTGCGCCCGTTGTATATTTCACGGGTACGCCGCCTAATTTCAAATGCGGTTTAGCACCGAGTTTTAAAATACCTTTACAGTTTTTAATGAGGCGTGAGAAATCATAATCGTCAAGCACGCTTGTGTCCGACGGATTTTTAAAAAGGTCTCTGTCGAGAGTACCGCCCGTACACTGCATCAGTTGCACATACTTTACAAATTCAAACGGGTCGCCGTTTTCATTCGCTTTTACTTTATAAAATGATTTTCCCATATCCCACACGTTGACGTTACTTACGGGATTTTCTATTTCATCACCTAAAACGGAAGCGTCAATTTTAACTTTAACTTTCCCGTTTGAAGCCGTAAAAATGCCGCATACTCCTACTATAACGGCAATAACAAGAACAACTGCAAATATCTTTATTATTTTTTTCATTTAATTCATCCGTTCATTAAATCAATATTTATCTACGCTCTCAACATCAAGCACAAAAACAATCGCTCCGCCTACCGAAACTTCGCTTCCGAGGTCACCTTCCGAAAGACCGCCGCCGAACGCCGCAGTAGAAGCAGACTTGTGACTTCTTGTCTGTGAATGAGTTTTTATTGTTTGTTTTGCTTTTTCGACTTTATCATCATCAACACCGATTAAAAATGTTGTGTTGCCGACCATAAGAAATCCGCCGGTAGTAGAAAGTTTTGTTACAGAATACCCCTCTTTTGTAAGCGCTGACGAAACAAGTGCGCTGTCATCATTATTAACTATTGCTATAAGCAGTTTCATTGATATCTCTCCTTTATATTTTCGGATTAAGCATTTTCATACTTTTTTTGTCAAGTTTTTTTACGTCGGGAATTTCATAACGGTTATCGTTTGCATCTTTAATAAGAATACGCCCGTCATAAAGAGGCTTTACCGCAGTAAGATGATTCCGTATTTCAAACGTGCATATTCCCCTGTCGGTTTCGGCCGTCCACATCCATATTTTGAACTTTTCACTCATTTTTATAAAACGTTTAATTCGAGGTATCATATAATACTCTTCGAGGCATTTTTCAACTACCTTTTTTGAGTCGGGAAGTAAATCGTCGACATTTCTTATTACCGCAACCTCGTCACCGTTTTTGTCAACAAGTGCAATATACTTCGTAAGACCTGTTATGGGAAACATTCTGCGAAGTTCAAGTTCATAAAATTTTTCGCCCGTATAAAATTCAGCATCTACAAATATTAAATCATTCGCAGTAAAACGAACTTCCGGACCTTCAATATATCTCGGCATAATGCTCCCTCCTTATTCAAAGTTTTCTTCTGCTTTTTTCTTCTGAAGTTTCTCGCCCATTGACTGAATTTCAATAAGTTTATAATACTTACCTTTGAGAGCAAGCAGTTCTTCGGGTGTGCCGCATTCTATTATTTCACCTTTATCGACAACTACTATTTTATTTGCTTTGCGCAGCGTTGAAAGCCTGTGTGCAATCATAAGAGTTGTTCTGCCGGAAATAAGTCTTTCAATAGCACCCTGAATAAGATTTTCGGTTTCGGAGTCAACTGCCGCAGTCGCTTCATCAAAAATAAGAATACTCGGATTTTTGAGAACCGCTCTCGCTATTGAAACACGCTGTTTTTCACCGCCCGAAAGACCAACGCCTCTCTCGCCGAGCATCGTATCATACGCATCGGGCATTTTTCCGATAAACCCTGCGGCGTTTGCAACTTCTGCCGCATGAATAACCTGCTCAACGTGAACATTACTGCTGCCGTAAGCAATGTTATTGAAAATGGTATCACGGAACATAAGAGGTTCCTGCTGAACAAAACCTATTGAATTTCTGTAATATTTAAGGTCTATATCTCTGATGTTTACGCCGTCAACAAGAATTTCACCGTCATATTCATCGTAATAACGCATAAGCAGGTTGATAAGCGTTGATTTACCCGAACCCGTTGTACCGACAATACCGACAATATCACCCGGTTCTATTGTAAGATTTATATTTGAAAGCACTTTTTTAGAACGGTCAAACGCAAAATTAACGTTTTTAAATTCAATTTTGCCTTCCATTCTTTCAAGTTTTTTGTCCTGTCCGAAATCGTGTTCCGGTTCTGCATCGAGAATATCAAGTATTTTTTCAGCCGAGGCAAGTGTGTTCTGGTATGTATCGCTGATATTCGCAAAGAAGTTTACCGGGTTATAGAACATACTTGCATAAGAAATAAACGAAACAAGAAGACCGAGTGAAACTTCGCCCGAACCCGAAATAACGAGATTACCGCCCATAAACCATATTACAAGCGTTCCGCATGTAACAAGGAACGTAATAAGCGACGGGTAAACTGCCGCAGGTACTGCAACTTTTTTGTCCTCGTTATACCATTCATCGCAGTAAGCGTTAAATTTTGAAATAGTTTTTTTCTCGTTTGTAAACGCTTTTATTACTCTCACACCCGGAAGTGAATCGGCAAGCATTGTTGAAATTGCCGCACCTCGACGCCACATACGCATATACTTCGGACCGAGTGCTTTGCCGAAACGTCTGCCGACAAATACGACTATCGGCACCGGAATAAGTGAAAACAACGCAAGCCGCCAACTCATAGTAAACATTATTATAATAAGTCCGACAAGCGTAAACGCCTGAACTACCGCTTCCTGCGAAATTTTCATAATAAAGTTCTGAATTACGCCTGCGTCGGAATTGACACGGTTTATTACAGAACCTGTTGATATTTTATCGTAAAAACTCATCGGAAGGTACTGCGCCTTTTCATAAATGTCCTTCTTGAGGTTCATTACTATTCTGTCGCCTGTCAGTCTTAATTTGTATGACCTCAGACCGTTTATTACATACTGAAAAATATACACACCCAAAAGAGCACCGATAACCGCAACAAGTCTGCCGGTTGCTTTGTTGGGAATAACATCGTCAACCATTATTTTTGTAATGTACGGTGGCACAAGTGAAAACGCCGTTGCCAGCACGGAAAGAAGCATACAGACAATTAACGGTTTCTTTTCGGGGGTAACGTACTTTGTGAACTTTGCAATTACTTTTCCCTTTCCCGAACAGTTGATACACTCTGCATCAGGCGAAGGAAGTTTTCTGCCGCATTTCGGACAGAATGAACGCTGTTTACTGTAAACGGATTTTACAACTTCAACATTTTCCTCCGAAAAGCCTTTTTCGTTAGTTGTGTTAACAAAAACAGCGCATGCATCCGCCACTTCGGCAGATGCGTAAGAAAAACGAAGTATATTTCTTTTTTTGCCGCTTTTCAATTCTATTTTGAATACTGCGTTACCGTAAAGTCTTTTTACTTCCGCTTCTTCAATATCTTCATATTTAACACGGTAAACACCATTCTCATAACACTCGTCAAAAGCATACATTCCGCTTTCGCAAAACACGAGCATTGACTCGGAATATTTACCTTTCAGATTAAGATCACCCACAACGATAAAAAGAACTTTTTCACCGGCTACATTTTCTTTATAAAGTCCTTCATATCGTCGGGGAATAGGTTTGTTTGTTGTTTCTTTTTCTTTCACAAAAATGCCCCCTGTTTAGCCAAAAACACATTACAATCGAATTTTAACAGATATGTTAAAAATTGTAAACAGAATAAATTCAAAAAGCACCCCGAAAGTATTAAGCTTTCGGGGTAAAATTATTTTACCGTATAATTACCCTCTGTTTCCATAACGGTAACGGTTGCATCATTAACACCGGCAAGAAAATGAGTCCAGTCGGCGGAAACAGTGCCGACAACATCTACCCATGTGCCGTCCTCGGGTATTTCACCCTCAAAAACAACGGGTAAACCTATTTCGTGATAATAGGCACTTCTGTCGGTAAGTGCTTCGCCGTTTTTGTTTGTTTCACCGTTTGTAAATGCGTCATCATAATACTGACGGTTTACCATATACACTTTTCGCTTGCCGTAAACATTGGTATGAAATACGCCCTGCAAATGAATTGTACAACCGTCATAACGCTTGTTGTTCCAATCATGTGCCCCTGCCTGATATGAAGAGTCAAGTTCAATAACCCAATTATAGAAATTGTCTTCATTGAGTTCAATCTCTATTGATGATTTATCAAGACGTTCTTCCATACCGATTGCCGCAACACGGTTTGTATCGTCGGTAAACACGTCAATCCTGTGGTTGCCGTTATACCACGCAAGAACGAGAATAACAACAACGGCAATTACAAACGCTGCCAAAATAAAAGCAAAAAGTATAGTCGTCCTTTTTTTGAAATTATCATCTGCAACATTACTTTTTTTCTTTTTTACATCATTTTTCCGGTCAGCCATAACGGCACCTCCGTCGGTATCGGTTATTATTTATTATAGAACTGGGGAAGGTACTTTTTATGCGCTTCTTTCATTTCTTCGTAACAAGCCTTTGCCTGCGCAAAGTCACCGCAAAGAGGATGAAGCATAAGTGCATTGAGAGCATCTTCATCGGAGCCTTTCATTGCCGCTTCAACCGTATACTTTTCGTATGATTTAACAGTTCTCATAAGGCTTATTATATGACGGTTGTCAACTTTATCAATCGGAAGCGGTTTTGCACCGTCTTTGCCGACAACTGCGGGAATTTCAACAATATCGTCATCATCCATAAAATCAAGAGTACCGTCGTTACGGATATTAACAACGTGAACGTCCTGCTTGTCATTTGCGATTGAATCAATAAGTGAAACTGCCGCAAGTGAATATTTGTGACCGCCGCGTTTGTCAAGAAGTGCGGGTTTTGTAACAATGCTTTCGTCACTGTACATTTCAAGAAGTTGCTCTTCAATTTCCATACAAACCTGTGCACGTGATTTTGTACCTGCTTTAAGGTGTGCAAGTTTTGTTGCACGGTTGTAATAATACTGAAGATATGATGACGGGAAGCCTTTGCACGCTTTAAGGCAGTCCATTTCAAAACCGTCATCCTCAATATTAGCCATAACAGACGGAGCAAAACCGTCATCAAAGAGTTTGCCGAAAAGTTCTTCGCCGTTAACTTTAACGGATGTAATCCAACTGAGGTGGTTAAGTCCGAGATATGTAATGTCGGCATCCTGACCTACGGCAGTTTTAACGTCATCTATCATATTGATGGGAACGTTGCAAAGACCGATACTCTTAACGTTTGTATGATTGATAAGGAACTCCGAAATAATACCCGAGGGATTGGTGAAGTTTATAAGCCATGCATCGGGGCATATTGCTTCGATTCTTGAAGCGATATTCGCCATAACGGGTATTGTTCTGAGTGCTTTGAAGAAACCGCCTATACCGGTTGTTTCCTGACCGATAAGGTCGTGTTTAAGCGGAATTGTTTCATCAATATGACGGCAGGGAAGTTTGCCGACACGAATCTGTGTAACTACGAAATCAGCGCCCTGCAATGCAAGGTCAAGATCATCAGTCATAACTATTTCGCAGTCAACGCCCGCTTTTTTGAGCATACGAACACAAAGTCCGCCGACTATTGTACGCTTTCTTTCATCAATGTCCATAAAAGCAATTCTCTTGATTTTAAGAGAATCTTTTGCTTTTAAGAATCCGTCAACAAGTTCGGGACAGTATGTACTGCCGGAACCGATAACCGCAACATTAATTTCTTTCATATATATCTACCCTTTCGCAAGAAAATTTTAGCCTTTATCATTCTTCAAGAAGCCAGTTAATGCAGCCTGTAACAGGTGCGGCTGAAAGTTTTATGAATTTTATGTTTCTGCCGCTTTGCTTCTTGATTATTTCACCCATTTTGTCTATGTAAATGTCAGAGGGAAGTTTTGTGTGCATTGAACCGGAAAGTACAACCGTAACCGTTTCATCATCAAACTGCATAAGTTTCAGATGTGCACAAATAAAATCAGCACCTCTCTGAGCCATTTCATCAATTACTTCAAGTGCGGCTTCATCACCTTTGTTTGCCGCTTCAAAAAATGAGCCTATAAGAACTCTCAAAACAGCTTCCGCTTCTTCATTTTCAAAATCTTCAAGTTTTTCAAGAAGCGCAAGAAGTGACTCTCTGTCGCATACGCCTAATTTTTCTTTTAACAATCCGGTTACAAGACTTGTGCGTTTTTTAAGGCATATATCGTCATACGCTATTCTGTAACATTCCGTACCTACCCAATGACCGTTTCCTTTGTCACCGGAAAGGTAACCGAATCCGCCGACCTGAAGCATTTCACCGCGACTGTCAACAGAGTTACAGCAAGTACCCGTTCCGCAGTTGTAGCCTATGCCCGCACCTGCGGCGCCCGCTTTTATTACGATGAAGCCGTCATTATAAACTCTTGCACCGTATATACCGCGTTTTTCAAGTTCTTTTATCATTGCGTCATGCTGATAAGGATGGTCTATACCTGCAAGTCCCATAAGTATTCCGCTTATATCGTCAAGTGTTTTTCCGTTTTCTTTAAGAAGTCTGTTTATTCCGTCGGCAAGAACATCTGCCGCTTCGGGAAATGAGCCTGCCATATTCTCATGGTTGGAAGCCTTGCCTTCGATAATTGAAAGCATTGTTTTATTTTCATCGAAAAGCGCAAATGCGGTCTTTGTTCCGCCGCCGTCAACACCAATGTAATACTTCATAACGTTCCTCCGGTTATTATACTTTGTTTCTGAACTGTTCGTCAAAGAAATCTTCGCAGACTTCTTCAAGGCAATACATACCTCTTCTGTACGGTTCACGGTCTATCCATCTGCCGTTTGTGAAATCCGGTACGGGAACGGGTGCTCCGCCCATTGCAACGGACTGTTCGGAAAGACAGGTTATTGCCATCCACGCCGCTGTATCATAAACATCAATAGGCGGTTTTTCGCCGTTAAATACACTTTCGACAAATGCGGAAAGAACAAGGTAATCCATACCGCCGTGCCCTGCTTTTATGCCGTCATTTTCATAGGCGTTCCAAAGAGGATGCTCATATTTATCACGCCACTCCTTAAAATCGTCCCACTCGTGTCTTTCTTTTGAAAGTCCGTCAAGATAAATCTTACCTTTGCCGTCTTCGGGTTCGGTATAAATACCCTTTGTACCCTCAACGCAGTAATCTCTTGAATAAGGTCTCGGGCAGCAGCAATCGTGATTAAGTTGTATTGTTTCGCCGTTGGCGCATTTAATTATTGTTGTTACGACGTCACCGCAGTTGAAGTCATAACCGTAAAGGTCATATTCTTCACCTTTGTTTTTCTTTATCCACTCGTTAAGTCCGCGTGATTTACTTGCAACCGAAGTAACCGTAAGGAAACGGTTTCCTCTGTTAATGCCGATAAGTTTTGCTATCGGTCCCAACTGATGTGTCGGATAAAGTTCGCCGTTGCGGTTCTGGAAATTGAAAAGTCTGCCGTGAATATTTTCACGACCGAGAACAATTTCATCACGAAGGTCATGTCTGTAACCGCCTTCAAGATGTACTATTTCACCGAACATACCTCTTACAGCCATATTGTAAACAGCCATTTCGTTTCTGCAATAACAGCAGTTTTCAAGAAGCATGCAGAATTTTCCGGTTTCTTCGCTTGTTCTGACAAGTTGCCAGCATTCTTCAAGCGATGCCGCACCGCCGACTTCAAAAGCAACGTGACAACCTGCTTTCATAGCGTCTACGGCTATCATTGCGTGAGTAATCCATGTAGTGCAAATAACAACTGCATCAAGTTTTTCATTTGCAAGAAGTTCTTTATAATCAATGTAAGCATGAACGGGATATTCATTGTTATTGTTTTCGGTTACTATTTTATAACCCCGCTCCGCTCTTTCGGGAACTTTGTCGCATACTGCAGGAACACGAACACCGTCAACCTGCAAAAGAAGTTCAAGCATACCCGAACCTCTGCCGCTTACGCCGATAAAGCCAATATTAACTGTCTTTTCCATTTAAAACACCGCCATATTACTATTAAAAAATATAATAATATATTAACACACCGTTTTTAATATTGCAACAAAATAAACAAATCAATGCTTACTTTTTTCAGAACGTTCTCTTATTACAAAACGTATGGGTGTGCCCTCAAGTCCGTACACTTCACGTATCTGGTTCTCAATGTAACGCTGATAACTGTAATGGAACAGTTCTGCGTTATTTACAAAGAAAACAAATGTCGGCGGTCTTGTTGACGCCTGCGTCATATAAAAGATTTTAAGTCGTTTACCTTTATCTGTCGGAGGTTGTACACGAAGTGTTGCCGCCGCAAGTATTTCATTGAGTTGACCTGTCTTTATACGCATTGCATTCTGCGAATCGACAAATTTAATAAGTTCATACAGTCTGTCAACACGCTGTCCCGTTTTTGCGGATATAAAAATAATCGGAGCGTAAGACATAAACGAAAAATCATTCATCAACTGCTTGCGGTATGAATCCATTGTTTTCCCGTCTTTTTCGTAAGCGTCCCATTTGTTTACCGCTATTATGCAACCTTTACCCTGTTCAAGCGCTTTTCCGGCAACTTTACTGTCCTGCTCGGTGAAGCCTTCAAGAGCATCTATCATAATGACACAAACATCTGCTCTTTCAATCGCCATATCGGTTCTTAAAACGCTGTATCTCTCAACCGCATCTTCAACTTTTGATTTGCGCCGAAGCCCTGCGGTATCAATAAACATAAATTTGCCGTATTCGTTCTCAATAAAACTGTCGGTAGCATCACGGGTAGTACCGGCAATATCCGACACTATCATTCTTTCTTCGCCTATTATTGTGTTTACAAGCGAAGATTTACCTACGTTCGGTTTTCCTATAAGGGCAACTTTAATATAGTCATCCTCGTCTTCGCCGTCTTCAAGATACTCTTTCGGAAGGTATTTGAGAACTTCGTCAAGGAGGTCGCCCGTACCGTGACCGTGAACGGAAGAAACCGCTATCGGATCACCGAGTCCGAGATTGTAAAACTCATAAAAATCTGCCGGAAGTTCACCTATGTTGTCACATTTATTTACACACAGAATTACCGGTTTTCCGCTTTTTTGAAGCATAGATGCAACTTCACTGTCGGAAGCAACAACGCCGTCACGGATATCGGTAACAAGAATTATTACGTTTGCGCTGTCAATGGCAAGTTGTGCCTGACGGCGCATCTGCGCAAGAATAACGTCGTTTGAATAAGGTTCAATACCGCCTGTATCAACAAGAAGCATTGTATGGCCTAGCCACTCACACTCACCGAAAACACGGTCACGTGTTACACCGGGAGTATTATCAACTATTGCAAGGCGCTTTCCCGTAAGTTTATTAAAAAGTGTCGATTTGCCGACATTCGGTCTGCCGACTATCGCCACAACAGGTCTTGCCATTATTTTGCACCTCCGTATAAAATCATATCAAGTAATACCGCACCGTCATTCTTGACGGGGGTGGTTTTTATTTTCAAATATTCAGACAGTTCATCAACGGTAATATCATCAAGGAACCTGTCTCCGTCACTTCGCAGGGAAACACGGGGAATTAAAAGTTCGTCACCGAGTTTCTTATTTTTAAGTTGTGTTTTTAAATCCTGTCCGGTTAAAAGTCCCGCAACAGTAACACTTTCTCCGAAAAATTCATTTTTAATCTCAACAACGTTTACTTTAAGCGGTGAAAATTTCTTTTCGCACATAGAAGCAAATTCCGAAAGCAAAGGAAAAGCGGAACTTCCCGTTGCTATTGTAACGGTTCTTTCAATTCTTTCGGGCTCTTTCTCATTGTATGCTTCATTAAATTCACTTTTAAGAAGCGTACACAATCCCACTCCGTTGTCAAGTTGAGCATATTCGCCGTAATAGTCTTCGTCGGGAAATTCTCTTCCGGCAAGAAGATAAAATTCGTCCGACGCATAGGCAATCACTTTTCCGCCGTTGAAAAAAGCATAGTGAGCATTAAACTCATCAATAATATCAATTACTTCAGCCGCTTTTTCCTTTGTGTAAGTCTTAAGCGGATAAAGCCCGTCACGGTATTTTGTAAGACCGACGGGAACTGCGGCAATACTTTTTACGCTTTTATACTCCCCGAGTTTTTTCAGCGAAAAGCGAAGTTCTTCACCGTCATTTATGCCGGGGCAAAGAACAAGTTGCGTATTCATTTCAATGCCCGCTTCGGAAAACATTTCAAGATATTTAAGGCTGTCACCTGCGTGAGGGTTTTTCATCATTTCAACACGCAACTCGGGATTCATTGTATGAACGGATATATTAACGGGACTTATATGCATTTCGGTTATTCGTTTTGCTTCGTACTCCGACAGCCCTGTCAATGTAATGTAATTTCCGAACAAAAACGAAAGGCGTGAGTCATCATCTTTAAAATAAAGAGAATCACGCATACCTTTCGGCATCTGGTCAACAAAGCAGAAAATACACTTGTTTTTGCATGAATGCTGCCTGTCCATAAGATACGTTTCAAATTCAAGACCTATATCGGAAAACTCACTGCTTTTGCGAATTTTCGTTTCATAAGTCCCTAATTCATTTTTTAAAGAAAGTACAAGTTTTTTCGACTGAATGTAAAAACGGTAATCGAGAACATCGGTTATTTCGTGACCGTTTACTTTTTCAAGCATTTCGCCTTTCTTTATTCCGGCATTGTCGGCATAGGAGTTTTTTTCAACACCCGTAATTATAACGCCCATATTCTCTCACCGTCTTTTCTCATTTCACCTATAAAGCCATTAGGGCGGGGAGAAATCTCTCACCGCCCTTGAAATCGGTACAGCCTATTAGTCCTCTACTTCAACAACCTGTTTGCCGTTGTAGTAACCGCAAGCGGTGCAAAGTCTGTGGGGTCTTTTGAACTCACCGCACTTCGGGCACTTTACAAGTGCAGGAGCATCCATTTTCCAAACATTGGATCTTCTTTTATCTCTTCTTGCTTTGGAAACTCTTCTTTTCGGTACTGCCATTAGGGTCTTCCTCCTTATTTAATGCCGGCATTCGCCTGACGCTGATTTATTATTCCAAAAACTGTAACAACCCTTCAAGACGCGGGTCTATGGGTTTTTTACAATCACATGGTCCGAGATTAAGATTTTTGCCGCACTGCGGGCAAAGACCTTTGCATTCTTCGGTGCAAAGAAATTTTGTGGGTAATGAAAGGTTGATGTCTTCGGTTACGAGTTCGTCTAAATCAAGACGCATATCGGAAACCTGAAGAAAGTCATCATTCGTTTCATCGTTAAGAGAGGCAATGAGGTTGTGCTCAACAGGGAAACTGAAGTCACGTACAACTTCTTCCGCGCAACGGTCACACGGTGAACAATATGTTACAAGTGCTGTTGCACTAAGTGTAACAATGCCCGTGTTGTTTTTAACCTCACCTTTTACTCTTACGGGTTTTTGAATGGGGAAACCGCCGGAAACTTCAAGGCTCGAAAGAGAAAATTCATAATCGAAAGAGAACGATGCACCGTCGTTATTAAAAACAGGTTCAAGTTCAATGATCATAAAAAGACCTCACACTTTGCGAATACATTTCGGGGATTAGCCATTCTCACAAAACACACCAAACAATCGGTAAATGTAATTTTGCATATTGCATTACGCTAACACGCCTAAACATTATATTATCTAAAACAATTTTTGTCAATAACATTTTTAAAAAATCATCAAAAAACTACCCCTCGCAAAGCGAGGGATAGACACAGTATGTAAAACGGGTTAAATCTTCTTTGCAAAGTCAAAAATCTTTGCAGGAAGATTCGCTTCATCTTCAGATACGGTGAATACAAAATCTGTTTCGGAAATATCGGAAAGTTTGCTTACCTTTTCAATGAGTTCTGCAAATTTATCATAATCTCTGCCGACTATTTTAAATGTTGCATCAATAAAAATTTCGGTAATGTCGTGGTCCTGTGCAATTATGCCGGAAAGCATACCGTAAAACGCTTCACAACCTTCAACCGAATATCTTTCGGTTTCAATAAGTCTTGCTTTGTGTGTTATCTCATAAGTAAGTAACGGGGATTTTTCGATACATACAACTGTTCCGTCAGAATTCTGAACCGCCTCATTGATAAGTGATATAAGTTTTTTTGTTTTGCCGGAACCTTTGTTGCCGATAATAAGTGAAACCATAATTTATTTACCTCCGTTGTTTATTATTACGCCTTTCGGCGAAAATAAGTTTATTTAAGTCTTGCTTCAAGTTCTTTTTTGTGTTCTTCGTAACCGGGTTTACCTAAAAGTGCAAACATATTCTTTTTGTAACTTTCAACACCGGGTTGGTCGAACGGATTTATGCCGAGAATGTAGCCGGAAACAGCGCACGCCTTTTCAAGGAAATAAACAAGGCTGCCGAAATTGTATTCATTCATCTGAGGTACTTCAAGCACCATATTGGGAACGCCGCCGTCGGTATGTGCAAGTACGGTACCGAGGAATGCTTTTTTGTTTACATAATCAAGAGTCTCGCCTGCTACAAAATTGAAACCGTCGCCGTTTTCGGGGTCAAGACTGATAACGAGTTCCTCTTTCGGTTTGTCAAACATAACAACCGTTTCAAACATTATGCGTTCGCCCTGCTGAACGAACTGACCGAGTGAATGAAGGTCTGTTGAGAAAACCGCAGATGAGGGATAAATACCCTTGCCGTCTTTGCCTTCACTCTCACCGAAAAGTTGTTTGAACCATTCGTTCATAAGAGTGTAGTCGGGTTCATACGAAACCATCATTTCAACAGATTTGCCCTTGCGGTAAAGAATGTTTCTCATCGCCGCATATTTGTAGCAATCATTCGTTTTTATGTCGCCCGAAAAAAGTGCTTCTCTTTCATCGGCGGCACCTTTCATCATTTTGTCAATATCAATCCCGGCAGCGGCAATCGGAAGAAGACCTACTGCGGTAAGGACAGAATACCTGCCGCCCACGTCGTCGGGAACTACAAAAGTTTCATAACCCTCACGGTCGGAAAGTTCTTTCAAAGTACCTTTTGCTTTGTCGGTAGTCGCATATATGCGTTTTGCGGCGTTTTCTTTGCCGTATTTCTTTTCAAGTAAATCTTTAAACACTCTGAACGCTATTGTGGGTTCGGTTGTGGTGCCGGATTTTGAAATAACGTTTACGGAAAACTCTTTACCCTCGCAAAGTTTGACTGTTTCAGCCAATGCTGCCGAGGAAAGAGTATTACCTGCGAAATAAATTTCAAGTTTATCAAACTTGTTATGATTCTGTGATTTGCAGAATTCAACAGCCGCCCTTGCACCGAGATAAGAACCGCCGATGCCTATAACAACAAGAACATCGCTGTCTTCACGGATTTTCGCCGCCGCTTTTTTAATTCTTGCGAACTCCTCTTTATCGTAATCAACGGGAAGGTCAAGCCAACCTAAAAAATCACTGCCCGCACCGTTGCGGGAATTGAGAAGTTCAACTGCCGAAAGCACTTCGGGTTCTATTGCCTTAACATCATCATCCGTAACAAAACCCTCAAGATACTTCGTGTTGAGTTTAACTGACAAATTTTTTCATCTCCTTGGGAAACCTTTAACAGTATTTTACAATACCCGTACACTTTTTTCAATAGACTTTTTGTACTTTTATCAAAAATTTACCGATATTTTACAATATATTCTTTTACTGCATCACGTGCAATTTCGGGCTTTACGCCGGAAACATTATACTCCGCCTGCATTACCGAAGTAAATGACAGCGCCGCAAATGCGCTCAACAGCATAATAACTATTGACAGCACGGTAAAAGTTTTCACCATTCTTTCAAATTCCATTTTTACTCCTTTTTACAGTAATCATCAAGAAGTGAAGCAAGCGATTTCCCCAAAAGTCTGCCGGAATACACCGCTTCGTCAAGCGTGTTTGCATCCGTGCCGAATTCAAGAAGAAGCGAGCACGGCGTAACGTTCATATTGTATTTTCTTTGACAGAAAAATATGGGCCGCATCAGTCCGTTGTATTTTTCTTCAACTTTATTCTGTAAAGCAACCGCAAACGTGAGGTTTTTCTGCCAATCGGGGAAATCGGTTATATCCCCCTCCTCACAACCCGTTATTATCATTATCTGCGCCGCTTTTTTACCGTTAATAACCGCCGTCGGTTTGCATTTTGTTCCGCTGTCATAGTGTATTGCATCACGGTGAACATCAATAGTTACCTGAATTGACGGATATTGTTTGAGATATTTTTCAACCGTAACAAGCGAACGTGAATATGCGCCGTTATACGTCGAATCGTAAACAGTTTTGTCGTGAATTACCTTATATCCGGCATTTTCAAGTTGTTCGGTGATTTCATCACCCACACGGACAACCGTTTTCGATACGTTTTCCGTTCTCGAATTATAATCGTTTGAATACCAGCCTTTGTCGAGAATTTCGTATCCCTCGGTAGTATGGGTGTGATAGATGAGAATATACGGTTCATCCTTTGTAATTTTTCCGAATGACGGTGTTTTGTTGAGTTCTGATTTTATATCCGCTTTGTGCGATTCGGTTTTATTATTCAGCGTTACATTCCCGTATTTCATACTGACAGATGATGCACCCATCTGTATTTCCTGTATGTTACCCGATTTTTTATACCCATCATAAAGTTTTTCGTACTTTTTCATCAGTTCTTTAATATCACCGGGGATGTCGGTTTCATTTCCATCTTTTCTTTTTTCTTCTTTTTTTCCGCTTCCGAAACCGAGTATTGCAAAGTTCTTTTTTTCACCGCTGCCGCCTTCAAGCGGAGTATTCATATATTCGACTGTTTTTTCACCTGCGCCGAACACTTTATTTAATGCAGTCTGTGTAAATGTTCCGAGTTCATTGCAGAAAACAGCAGTAAACAAAACAAGAGATGCGGATAAAACTACACTTAAAACAGCCGAATAGTTTATTTTTATCATTTTCATACTTCATCACCTGTATTAAAGTATGAAAAAATCTTTTCGATAATTACATAAGTGTTGCAACAGTTTCGGCAGTAAGCGTAGGCTGTAAAGCGCAGTTTACGGAAAGTGCAAGAAGATATGCGGCATTTTTTACAAGAAGGTCAATGTCTTTCGGTGTTACTATCATATCCGCACCTTTTTTATTGAGAGCGTTTTCGAGTATCTCCTCATTTTCTTCACCTAAAATATCGCCTGCAAGCGTAACTGCGCTGACAACGGTGGGAACACCTATTGCAATTACGGGAACACCTATATATTCCTCATTTATTTTCTGCCTTTTATTACCTATTCCCGAACCGGGACTGATACCCGTATTTGAAAGTTGAACAGTACAACCGAGGCGTGACATATTTTTTGCCGCAAGAGCGTCAACGGTTATTATGCAATCGGGTTTTATACTGTCTGAAATTGATTTTATATATTCCCCCGATTCAATTCCCGTCTGACCGAGAACGCCTGTCGATACACTCGCTACTGCTCGCAAATCCTTTGAAAAGCCGATATTCTTTTTCAGTTCATCATTTATATGGCGTGTTGAAAAAATCTGCGAAGCGAAAAACGGTCCGAGTGCATCGGATGTTATATCCGAATTCCCCACACCCGCCGTAAGAACAAGACCGTTTCCGCCCGGCAGAAGTTCCCTTATGCACCTGACAAGTTCATCAAGTCTTTCGTCAAAAACATCACTTTCCGATGTAAACGGGTTCATTTCAACGGTAATGTATTTTCCTATCGGTTTGTCAAGTGCCTGTTCGCCCCGTGAATCGGTTATTTCAATTACCGTGGTTTTTGTAACCGGTGTTGAACGTTCGTATTTTTTTATCCCCGCAGTTTTTCCGCTTACCGTTTCGGCTCTTTCAAGAGCAAGGTCAGTTCTGAAATTCATTTTTATCACCCTTTTTATTATTTGTTCGGGTTATTTCAATATACTTTATTTTTGAGTTGAAATAATTAAAAATATATGATAAAATAAAGCGAATTTTTATGAAAAGGACGGGCGGATTTTTCCGCGTTCAGAATTATGAAATTAGGTATAGTA
>JAZLLP010000015.1:0-52564 GCA_045598225.1 Acutalibacteraceae bacterium
CGGATACATTTTACCATAAACTCGAACTTTTTTCCACTGTACGGTTTTCGGGGTTTTGAGTTTATTTTTCTGTCCGCTTTTCAGGGACGTTACCTCATTACCCTAAAATCACTGTGTCCGTTTTTATGGGTACAGTTTAACCGGCAACTGGCAACTGACAACTGACAACTGGCAACTGACAACTGACATCTGACAACTAGCAACCGGCAACTCTTACAGATACGGTCTCATATCCTCAACGAGCCCCTGTTCTATTTTAATAAGCCTTTTTGTAATATCCTTTGATTTTTCGTCGGCGGCTTCGTACTGGTTAAGGTATCTGTTTAAAGATTTCACGCCCATATTACAACCGTCTGTCATTAAGCCTGCTATTGTTTTGTCGTTTTCTTTCATGGCAAGGCTCATTTCGGTTTTCATCCACGACATACCTTTTGCAATGGGGTTTGAACTTTTGCCGTCATCATGGTATTCGTCAAGCAGTTGTGAAAGTTCAAGTCCGAGTTTTTCGTGTTCGTGCTTACAGTCGGAAAGCGAATTTTTCATTTTTTCGTTTTCAACTCTGTCAATTACTTCGGAAATTGAAGAAACGCCCATTTCAATGCCTGCGTCACATTCTCTTAAAAGTTTTATTGTATCGTTTTCAATCATAAAAACAACTCCCTTAATTTTGTGAACATATTATTTCACAAATAAGGGAGTTTTATCCGTATTTTTTTAAAATTCGGCTATTATTTAATTTGTGTAATCTTATTCTTTTTGACAAGAAAGACGTGGTCGCTTATATCCATCATTGCTTTGTCATTCATTGAGTCGGTATAAAAATTGTCAATGTGTGCACCCGGATATTCTTCATAAAACGCCTTAACTTTGTTTTCGAGGAAACAAAGCCTTGTGAATTTACCCGTTTTTTTGTCAATGGAAGAACAAACGTAATTTTTTATGTTCATTCTTTTTGCAATTTCGTCAAGCAGAAAATCCGTTGTACCCGAAACTATTATATCGTCATCACGGCGCACTTTTTCGTAAAAGGGTTTTATTTTCTTTTCGTGTCTGTCCCAGAATTTTACTATGTCGCCGTCAATGTTTTTCATATTTACATAATAGCCTTCGAGAAAGCCGCTGTATGCGACAACGGCTTCTTCGACCGTAAAAAGATGACAGACATCTTTTACCGCTATTATTGCAAGTTTGGGTATATATTTCCATATTTTCGGGTCATGTGCTATATAGTAAAGAATGATGTCAACAAGCGTTTCGCCGTCATAAATAGTATTGTCAAAATCGTATACGTTCATAACTTAACCGACGAATTTAACGGTAAGAATCTTTTTGCCCGTTATTTCAAACTCTGCGAAACCGTCATTATTAACGTTAAGCGGAGCAACATCTTTTTCTTCGAGTGAAACAAGTTTAACTTCGCTCCACTTTTTGCCCGAATATGCGGGAAGTTCAAATTCCGCTTTCTGTCTTTCAAGCGGGCTCTGTACTTTTTCAATGTTTGCAATGCCGCCGTTAAGACGTACAGACGCTTTTACGGTGCTGTCCGACGGATTGAAAATTCTGACAACAAAACCTTTGCCGTCTTCACTTCTCTTTATGCCGCTGACGTTGAGTTTGTCGCTTGTGAGTTCAAGGAATGAATGAACAAGTTCATTTTTGCCGTGTGCGGTGGGTGCAACCTGTGCAACGGAGAATTTAAGGTTGAATCTTTCGGATTCGCCCCATACGTTACCCTCTTCCCAGTCGCCTTTATGCGGCATAAACGCATAGCGGAAAGTGTTTTTGCCGAGGCACTGCGAACCTTTGTCGATTCCGCTGTAATCCTGCATATCGCTTGTAACGCATATACGAAGCGGGAAAGAACGGAGAAGTGAAAGGTACATTGTGTTGTTTTCATCATCCGATGCTTCATAGGCTTTAAGACCTGTGTTGAGAAGCGCAACACCCGTTTTGCCGTCTGAAATGTCAACGAATGAGTTCATCGGTGCTTCCGTCATCGGAATTTCATCATAAATTGTGTAATCGGGTTTTGCAATCTGGCGTTTTACAACGTCAAACTGTCCCTGAGCGTGAACATATTCGGCTTTGATGTTTGTCGGGAAAGCAACCTGGAAATAATGATCTTCACTGTTGTTTTCAACGGTTGTTTCGATTTCAACAAACTTTGCGCCTTTTTTAAGAGTGATTATACTTTCAATCTTAAACGGATTGAGGTGTTTTGAACGTGTTTTTTCATCCATCGCTCTGCCTTCGGGAAGCGCCCAGTCAATAGCGACTTTGTATGCAACTTCGAGTTCACCCTCGTGAAGCAGAGTGATTTTTGCGTTCTCGTTAAGAGTTGTGAAAGTTTCATCATTTTCGGGAAGAATGTGCTCCCACGGATTTCCTATTTCGCCCGTATCTTTGAAATAGCCGAGTGAAGAATAAGTTTTGCCGTTTTCTTTGTCAAGAACGTCAAAAGTACCGTTTGCGTTCAAAGTTATACGGAGATATTCGTTTTCCATAGACTGAACGCCCGTTTTCATTGTAACGGGATTTTTTGCACGGACTTTGTAAAGCGGCTGCATTTTAAGTGTTTTGTAACCCATTGCGGGAATATCTTTGACGTCAAGCATAATAACATACTGCTGTGTATGAAGAACGTTTGCAACGTCATTGGGATTCTGTATTATCTGTGCATTGTTCTTGTTTGTTTTAAGAACCTGATAATGAAGTTCTGTTCCGTCTGTGTCGGTAATTTTGAAACTGTCCGCTTTCCACTCTGCGGGAATTTCAACGCTTACTTTTACTGTTTCGCTTCTTACAAACGGTGCGGGGTTGAATACAACTATTGCCGCATCATCTCTTGAGAAAGATGAAAGGTCAATGTCGCCCGCAACGTCCATAAACGCACGTTCAAATACGCATGAGGAAAGTTCTCTCGACTGACGGAAACGTGAAAGAACATCTTCGTAAACAATATCTCTGCCGCAGCAGCCTATGCTGTCATGGCCGTGATTCTGAAGAAGGTAGTTATATGAAAGATCAATGAAATTCTGCGGATAAGGTGCACCGCAAAGAGAGGCGAAAACAGCCATAGGCTCGGCATAGTTCTGAAGCCTTTTTTCGGTGTCGAAGTTCACCATTTTAACGTCTGTTCTTGCGGAAATAATCCATCCCATCATGGGACTTACGCTGCCCTTTGTGTAAGGCGCTCTCATTTCACCTTTGAGAACAGGTGAATTTTCATCAAATTCATCTATTATACCCTGTTCCATCTCTTTAAGAGTTGAATGGAAAACGTGTGCGTTGGGAAGAACGCTGTCAAGGTCTTTTACCATTTGTACTTCACGGGCATCGGGGCATGATGAGTCATGACCTACCGACCAGAAACGGTGCGATGTTGTCCAGTCATTGTCCTGCTCTTTTACAGCCTGTTCTGCACGGGGTTTTATGTTTTCCCCGTGATACTCATAGAAAGGATGAGTGTACTGATAATCAAGATGTCCGTTATCGCTGTCAATGAATTTGAAAATACCGTTGTTGTCGTTCCAGAGCATATCACGGTTATTTTCATTCTGCTGATTGTAATAAACGGGACGCTGAACAATGTACCAGAGATTGTAACGGGGGCGTTTACCGAGTCTTGAACCGTAAATTTTCGTTCCGTCGGGACTTTCCCAGTAAAACTCCGACTTCGGAGTTGTATATTCGTTTACGCCACGGTAAAAAGATGCAAAATGAATGTCAAAGCCCGAATAAATCTGAGGAAGTTGCGAAATCTGTCCCCAGCCGAAAGGTGAATAGCCGGTTTTGCTTATACCGCCCATTTCGGCACCTATTTTGTGACCTAAAAGGAGGTTTCTTACAAGGCTTTCGCCGCCTACGCAGAATTCATCGGGAAGACAGAACCACGGACCTATACCTATTCTGCCCTCACGGACAAACTTTTGAAATTTTTCTTTCTTTTCGGGATATACTTCAAGATAATCCTGAACGGGCATTGTCTGTGAATCAAGATGAAAATGTCTGTATTCGGGATTTTTGTCGAGAATATCGAAAAGCATATCGAGCATATAACCGAGCATATGCTGTGTACGGCGTGCCGAAAAACGCCATTCTCTGTCCCAATGGGTGTTTGAAATGAAGTGGAGTTGAAGTTCTTTATCATTGTTATCCATTTGTTTTCCCCCTATGTAATCAGCCTTTAATTATTTTCATTATTTCGCTGAAGTTGTTGCAGAAGTGTGAGCAAACCGCCTTTGTGCCGCTTGACTCAATGTTACCGCCCGCAATACCTATTGTGCTGTAACCTGCAAGACGTACCGAGCAGACACCTGCGCCGCTGTCTTCAATACCGACTACACGGTTTTTGTCGGAGAACGCCTGTCCGAGACCGACTATTGAAGTTTCGGAATAGAGCCACGGATGCGGCTTGGGTGAAAGTTCACCGAGAGTACCTACGCTGCCTTTGCGAAGCGGGAAGCCTGCCGAAATTATTGCATCGTAAAAATCTTTCGGGTCGCCCATATTAAGTGTTTTGAAAGCGGAAAGAATTTCGGGCCATGCTTTTTCATAAAGTCCCGAGGTAACAAGACCTATCTTTATACCCATATCTTTTAATTCAAGCAGAAAATCTTTAACGCCCTCTGCGGGAGTAAATGCGCCGTCTTTACCTCTGCCTGCCATAATTTCTTCCATTTCACGGTGAGTGTGTTCAAAATAAAAATCTCTTGCTTTATCAAGCGATTCACCGGGACAGTATTTGTCAATGCAATACTGAAGATGTTCCGAAACGCTGTGACCCGAAACGAAAGGAAGGTCGGCATCTTCAAGTTCAAACTTCGGATTGCCGAGCATACTTGCCGTACTCATCTGAATTATCCAGATCCAGAAATCCTCGCTTTTAACGGTAGTACCGTCAAGGTCCATAAGAACAGCGCTTAACGGATATTCTGTTTTTACGGGATACACGGGGTAATAAACGGGATAAGCGATTGCCGACTTGACACAAGCAAGCGTGTGTGTTCCGAACGAAACAAATTCAACTTTTTTGTCGCCTGTCGCAACCACAAATTCAACGCCGTTTTTACCTGCTGTAAATTTACCGTCTTCGGTAGAATTTAAAAGATGAAAACCGCTGTCGGGACCAACCGTACCGAGGTCGGGAAGAAGTATTTCTTTTTCAAGAAGCATAAGTAAGAATCCTCCAAACATAAAACATAAAAATACAGTTTATATTAACATAAAAAACATAATATGTAAATCCATTTCGGAATTTTTCCGTTTTATTTTTTGATATTTTTTTGTTTTATTTCCCCGTTTCATACTCTTTGCAACCGGCGTGTTGTATTTTTTTCAATAATGTGGTAGCATTATATTATTAAAAATGATGCCGAATTTTCGGGGAGGGTTATTATGAACTACATAAAAATAATTTTGCTTGCCGCTTTGGGTGTAATTGCAGTGCTTCTTTTAATTGCTGTTATAAGGACAATTTTCCTTAAGGCGAAACACACCGATAAAAAAAGTGCAATAAGTTACACGCCCGACGAAGAAAATGAATATGCCGAATGTCTTTCGGATATGATTAAAGTTCCGACAATATCTTCACTTAACGGAAGTAATATGGACAAATTCATTGAACTTCACGAAGTTATGGAAAAGCACTTCCCTCTTGTTTTTTCAAAACTCGAAAAAACAGACCTTGACGGGAATCTTCTTTTTAAGTGGAAAGGCAAAGATTCTTCAAAAGAAGGAATACTTCTTATGGGGCATCAGGATGTCGTTCCTGCCGAAGAAACGACATGGGAACACGGTCCGTTTTCGGGCGACATTGAAAACGGAAAAGTTCACGGCAGAGGCGCCATGGACTGCAAATGCACGGTTATGGCTGAATTTGCGGCGGTTGAAGAACTGCTTCGTGAAGGCTTTGTCCCCGAATGTGACGTTTACCTCGCCTGCTCAATAAATGAAGAAATTTCGGGTGACGGCGCACCGAAGACCGTTGAATATCTCAAAAACAACAATATAAGACTTGCCGCGGTCTGCGACGAGGGCGGCGCAATTATGAGCGGACTTGTTCCCGGTCTTTCATCACCGACAGCCGCAATAGGCATAGTGGAAAAAGGATTTGTAAACGTTAAAATCACCGCAAAAGGTGCAGGCGGTCACTCATCAACTCCGCCCAGACACAGCCAGATAGCGAAACTTGCCGAATTTATAAATTACTTTGAGCACAAACGCCCGTTTAAAACAAAAATGACAATGCCGCTTATTAAAATGCTTTCGGGCGTAGCACCGTATCTTTCATTCCCGCTTCGCCTTGTTCTCGGCAATATATGGCTTTTCAAACCGCTTCTCACACTTCTCCTGCCCGTTCTCTCACCTATGACGGCGGCGCTCGTTCAGACAACTTTCGCTTTTACAATGTGCGGCGGCTCAAAAGCGCCCAATGTTCTGCCCGATGAAGCATACGTTATTTGCAACCTCAGACCTGCGGTACATCAGCAGGCTGACGAATCAATAGAAATTGTCAGAAAATATGCTGAAAAATTCGGTCTTGAAGTTGAAGTACTTAAAAAACGAAACACTTCAAGGGTAAATGACCCCGAAAGTGACGAGTTCAAATATCTTACAAAATGTATTAACGAATGTCATCCGAACACAGCCGTCACTCCGTTCTATATGACAGGCGGAACAGATTGCAGAAACTATGAAGCCGTAAGCGATAACTGTTTGAGATTCTGCCCGACAAGGCTTAATCCGCAGCAACTTTCGGCAATGCACGCCGCAAACGAAAATCTTGATACGGCGGCTCTTGCAGAGGGTGTAAAATTCTACAAATACTACATAAAGAACAGAAAGTAAATCACCAAAAACTGCATTGAAACAGGATACGCTCTTAAAAAGAACGTATCCTGTTTTTTATATTTTTGTATATATATTTTGTTTATATAAATTTTATATTTTTAATATTGAAAAGTCTTTTTCATAATGATATACTGTAAAAGGTAATTTTTAACTTCATATATGAAAGGAAGATAAATTTGGCGGAAATAAAAAATATTGACGCAGTTGCATCGCTTGAAGCAATGGACGCTCACGTTGACGACTGGCGTGACGCTACCAAGGGTAAACAAAGAGGTATTTTCTCATTTGACGACCTTGTTACCGTTAAACTCAAAACACTCAAAAAACGCATTTATACCGATGTTGAATCAATTCCCGCATGGAAAATGAAAGAGTGCATCTACAAAGGCATAGACGATTACGAGTTTTTCTATGACGAGTGGAAAGAACTCAACGTAGGTGATACATGGGGCAATAACGGCTGGAGTGCATTTTTCAAAAATTCATTTGATATGCCCGCACGTTTCAAAGGGAAAAAAGTCACTCTTAACGTATATTTCGGCGGTGACTCGCTTCTTTCATTAAACGGCGAACCCTATCAGGGACTCGACCCGTTCAGAAACTCCGTTCTTCTCACAAACTGCGCCAAAGGTGACGAGCATTATGACGTTGACATTGAATCCTACTATGTATGGCATTCAAACGAATCAACAGTCAAAACGCTTTCATGTTCATTTATAGGCGTTGTTGACCCCGTTATTGAAGAAGTTTACTGGGATTTCAAAGCGGTTTTCAATGCTCTTTTTATGCCTGTTCTCGACAAAGGTCTCGGCGACGTTATAAGAGCCGCACTTAAAGAAGCATTCCTCCATGTAAACTTTGACCTTGAGGGTGAAGAATTTAAGGCTGAACTTCTCAAAGCGCAGAAAATACTTAAAGATAAAGTTTACAACAACAAAAATTACGCCTCCGAGGGCAAACTCGCTCTTGTCGGCAACTCACATCTTGACATTGTTTTCATGTGGGCTTACAAAGAGTATGTAAGAAAACTCGGCAGAACACACGCAACAATGCTTCGTCTTATGGAGCAGTACCCCGATTTCATTTTCTCACAGAGCACCGTTCCGACATATATCGAAATGGAAAAACGCTATCCCACTCTTTTTGAACAGGTTCAAAGACGTATTAAAGAAGGCAGATGGGAATACATCGGCGCAATGTGGGTTGAACCCGACTGCAACCTCGTTTCGGGTGAATCTTTCGCAAGACAGCTTCTTCACGGTGTAAGATATGCTGAAAAGAAATTCGGCATTACTCCGAAAACCTGCTGGGTTCCCGACGTTTTCGGCAACGGCTACGCCATGCCGCAGATTCTTAAAAAAGCGGGCGTTGAATATTTTGTTACTCACAAAATGGGTATCTGGAACGATACAAATCCGTGGCAATATAACACATTCTGGTGGGAAGGTCCCGACGGCTCCCGTGTATTCTCAATAGTTCCGCCCACACACTTTATAGGCACGGTTGAAGCGGACTCCCTCAAAGTCAACTGGCAGAAATACACCGACAAAGCAACAATCGACGAATCAATGTACTGCTACGGCTGGGGCGACGGCGGCGGCGGTGTTGACACCGAAATGCTCGAATACGCAAAACGTTACAACAAATTCCCCGGTCTTCCCGAGGCAGTACCGAGCAAAATCGAAGATTCGCTTGCACGTATGAAAGCAAATGCGACAGACAAGAACATTCCCGTCTGGAAAGATGAACTTTACCTCGAAGAACACAGAGGCGTTCACACAACAAAAGCACTTCTCAAAAAATATAACAGATACTGCGAAAATCTTTACCGTCAGGCAGAACTTTTCTCAAGCATCGCCATGAAATACGGTTACAAATATCCGCTTGAAAAACTCAACGAAGGCTGGCAGATGATTCTTACAAATCAGTTCCACGATTCACTCCCCGGCTCTCACATAACGGAAGTTTTCGGCGACCTTTGCAAGATTTATGAAGACATCATAAAAATCGGTGAAGAAGTTCGTGATGAGGCTCTCAACGTTATTGCAGGAAATGCTTCCTCCGAAGAAAAATACGGCAAACCGTTCGCACTTTTCAACTCGCTCGGTGTAAGCGCAACTTCAAAAGTTGAACTCCCCTACAAAGATGTTGAAATATTTGACGAAAACGGCAACAAAGTTCCCGTTCAGGCATATACAAAACTTGACGGCACAAAGGTACTTGTTTTTGTTGCAGAAAATGTTCCCGCATCGGGCTATAAAGTATTCTATACAAAAGAAGCAAAAGTTCCCGAAGCAGTTAAAGCGGATGCAAGTGCACTCGACAATGAACGCTTCTCGCTTAGATTCAACGATGCCGCTGAAATTACATCAATTTACGATAAGAAAAATGACCGTGAAGTTCTTTCGGGCAAAGGTAACGTATTCCGTCTTTATGAAGACCTTCCCGGTAAATATGATGCATGGGATATTGTTGCAACATACGTTGACCGTGAATTTGAAACCGAAAACGGCAAAGTCGAAAGCATTGTAAAAGGTGACGTATTTACGGTAGTTTCAATAAGCAAAAAAATCGTAAAATCGCTTATTAAACAGAACATCATCATTTACAACAATCTCGACAGAATTGACTTTGACACGTTCATCAGTTGGCACGAGCAGGAAAAACTTCTTAAAGTCGGATTTGACGTTGATATTAAAGCACAGAAATTCACTCGTGATATTGCATACGCTACAATCGAAAGTTCAAATTACCGTCACAATCCTTACGATAAAGCAAAATTTGAAGTTTCCGCTCATAACTTTATTGATATGAGTGAAGACGGTTACGGTCTTTCAATACTCAATGACTGCAAATACGGTTATGAAGTAGATGAACAGAGAATGATAATTACTCTTCTCAAAGCACCTATGAATCCCGACCCGCAGTCCGACAGAGGCGACCACTATTTCACATATTCACTTTATCCGCACGCAGGCAACTGGAAAAATGCCGAAACAATTACAAGAGGACTTGAACTTAACAACCCGATGAAAGCGGTTGAAATTAAGAACGGCAACGGTGACACGAACAAGTCATTTATGAGCGTTTCGGCAAACAACGTTCCGCTTGAAGCAGTTAAAAAGTGCGAGGATGAAGATGCTTACATTGTTCGTTTTGTTGAAAAAACAGGCACCCGTACGCCCGTTACATTCACTTTCTTTGATGAAATGAAAAAGGTTACCGAATGTGACCTTTTGGAGCGTAATGATGTAGCCGTTGACTCATTTAAGGGCAACGAACTGAAATTTGAAATCAAGCCCTTTGAAATCAAATGTTATAAAATCTTTACAAAGTAAAAACAAATTCGGATACAACTCAAATCGGGTTGTATCCGTTATTTTTATTTATTTTTATCCGAAAATTACAAAAAACGCTCCGAAAATTACATTTTTAACACTTTTTAATAATTCTTTGTTATAATGAAGCCACAAAAAACAAAGGAGCGATTCGTATGTTAAAAGATGAACTGCAGATTGTATGGAACATTGTGTGTATTTGTGTTATACCTGTTTTAGTCGGTATTATTCTGAGATTGATTTTTATGAAAAAGCAAAAGGGTTGGATTGTTTCGGCTGTACTTTCGGTTCTTGCAGTCGCCGCGAGTGTTGTCGCGATTGTTATACCGTCACACGGCAGCGAAGCGAACGGTTTATTGGCTTACGGTGCAGCGCTTGCCGCAGTCGGCTCACTCGTGTGCGGCGGTATTATTCGCCTTGTTCGTAAACTCAAAAACAGATAAAGAGATTTATTTGAAAACAAAGAAATAATGAAGTATCCATAAATGCAAATGAATTTGTATTGTTTACATTTATATGTTATGCTTAACGATCAGAGTTTTTCGGTTTTGCTTTTGTGTTTTTTCTTTAATATAATGAACAACGAAACAACTGCAATAATATAAGAATAAAAAACAAAAAATCCAATGCCCTCAGGAACATTATTAAACCAATGTGAACAGCGGAAGAAAAGAAAAACCGGGAAAGAAAAAGCAAGAACAGTCATCCAATAATTGGACCATTCAAACAGGCTTGTGCTTTTCCGGTATTTTACATTATAGCAGCAGTAGATAATCACACCTGCCGCAAGTATAACGGCAGAGGCAATTATAAGATATGTTTCAATAGGAAAATAAAAGAATGCACGGTATTTGTAATACATAAGCTCTGTGGCGATACCCATTATTGCCGCAAAAATCACCAGTCCGAAAGACACAACCTTCAAAATAGGACCGGCTGTATTTGCCGTTGATTTATCAAGAAGATTATCTGTGTTTGCTTGTTCTTTTTCGGCAATGTCACACAATTCTTCTCCACGAATAAGTTCATCAATTGAGATTTCCAATATATCCGATAAATTCGGCAGAATGGTAATATCCGGATACCCGTCGCCGTTTTCCCATTTTGAAACTGTGCGATTGCTTACATTCAGTCTCTCTGCCAACTGTAACTGAGTCAGACCTTTTTCTTTTCTTCTATTTGCAATTCTGTTGCCCACATCTGTTTGTTTCATAATTGTTATCTCCTTTTCTGCCTATAATAATAGCAATTTCGGAAAAGGAATGCAAGGTACGCGGTGTGGAAGCATTCCACGGAAAGTGGAAACGGGATTATGCTATAAAGAATAATATAAAGATAACTACCTGTTTACCGAATACTTCAGGCTCGGAACGCCGTTAACTGACAAAGCGAACTAAATCGGATTATCCGCAGCGACACGCCGCCAAATCCCTGTTTAATAGAATATACCATTGTCACAGAGTTACCATTTGACGATGCAATTGAACTTGCAAAAACAATAAAATAAGGAGAGAGGTGAAAAAGGTATGAAAAGATTATTATACATATTGTCGATAATAACCTGTATTTGTTGGGCTTTTGTTCTTTTGATGTTCATCAAACCGGTTGTTATTGGATATGATGATGGTATCGGCTTTTTTATTGAGTTTATTAGTATTATTCTAACATTTTTAACGATTGTTTCTTGGGTGGCTTTTGGAATCATCAAAAAACTAAAAAAACGATAAAGTTAATAGTCATAATACAACTCCCGGTTTAGCTATGTAAACATTAAACTGATATTAATTTCATTTTATTGATAAAAAAGGCAGAACCTTATAATAAAGGTTTCTGTCTTTTTGTATTTACTCCGCTATATTATAAACATCCGTTTTATTTTACTGTTTTTATATACTGTTAACATTGAAAAATAATGGGAAATGTGTTAATATATGTCATATTTTTCGGAAGTGATTTAATGAAATACATAATTGACAGCGATTACCACATTCATTCAAAGCAGTCTTTCTGTTCGCGTGACGAACTTCAGACTCCGCAGAATATTCTTGATGCGGCAAAAAAAGACGGATTTAAAGAAATTTGTCTCACCGACCATTTCTGGGATGAATATGTTAAAGGTATAGAAGGTCTTTCTCTCGAGCAGAATTTTGAAAACATCAAAAAAAATCTTCCTCTGCCGCAGGATGATGACGTAAAATTTATGTTCGGGTGCGAAACAGACCTCGACAAACGTTTTGTGCTCGGCGTTTCACCGCAAAGGTTTGACTGTTTTGACTTTATTATTATTGCAACAACTCACCTGCATCTTAACGGCTTTACCGTTGACGGAAGCGAAGACACCGAAGAGCGTGCAAAACTTTATGTTGACAGAATAAAAGCGGTTCTTGATATGGATTTGCCGTTTGAAAAAATCGGTTTTGCACACCTTACGACAAGTCACATTACACGGGGCAAAAATCTCGGAAGATACAGTCATCTTGACGTAATTGACCTTGTAAGTGACAGCACGTTCCGTGAACTGTTTAAAAGAATAGCGGACAAAGGCTCGGGCGTTGAACTCAACTTTGATTTGAATTATTATGAAACCGAAGAAAGCCGTGAACGTTCGTTAAGACCTTACAGAATAGCGAAAGAATGCGGATGTAAATTTTATTTCGGAAGTGATGCGCATCATCCGAAATCATTTGAAAACAGACGCACACGCTTTGAGGCGGCACGGGAAGCACTTGACCTTACACAAAACGATAAATTCAGGATAGGGTAATATGGATAAGAGAAGACTTGAACTTTTTGAAAACCAAAAAATCTCAAAAGCGGTTGCAACGCTTTCAATACCGACTGTTTTAAGCACGCTCGTTATGGTGCTTTACAATATTGCAGATACATATTTTGTCGGTTTGCTTAACAACCCCGTTGAAAGTGCGGCGGTAACGCTTGCCGCCCCCGCACTTCTTGCATTCAATGCAATAAACAATCTTTTTGCCGTGGGCACTTCAAGTATGATGAGCCGTTCACTCGGCAAAAAAGATTATGACACGGTAAAAAAATGTGCCTCATTCGGTTTTTACAGTGCGGCAATCAGCGCATTGCTCATATCCGTTTTATACACGTTTTTAAAACTTCCCGTTTTAAATCTTTTAGGCGCTGACAAAACAACAGCAGAAGCAACCGCAAACTACCTTTTCTGGACAGTTACGTGCGGAGCGGCGCCTGCCATACTTAACGTTGTACTTTCAAGTATGGTGCGTTCCGAGGGTTCTTCAATACACGCAAGTATCGGCGTAATAAGCGGATGTGTTCTCAACGTAATTCTCGACCCGTTTTTTGTTCTGCCGAAATTCCTCAATATGGGAGCATCGGGCGCAGGGTTTGCAACATTCATTTCAAACACCGTTGCTTGTTTATACTTCTTTGTTCTGCTTTTCATTCAGCGCAAAAAAACTTACGTTTGTCTGAATCCGAAACAGTTCACTTTAAGAAAAGATATTTTCAAAGAAGTTTTCGGAGTCGGTATTCCCTCGTCAATTCAGAATCTTTTAAATGTTACGGGAAGCATTATTTTAAACAATTTTACCGCCGAATTCGGAGCAAATGCCGTTTCGGCGATGGGAATATCACACAAAGTAAACCTTATACCGATGTATATTTGTATGGGCATTTCGCAGGGCGTCATGCCGCTTGTCGGCTATAACTACGCATCGGGCAACCGCAAGCGAATGAAAGATGCCATAATATTCGTTGCAAAAATAGGTCTTGTAATAGCACTCGCAAGCACGGTTTTAATGTACATTTTCGCAGGCGACCTCATAAGAGCGTTCATGGACAATGACCAAATTGTCGAATACGGTACAATTCTTTTAAGAGGAATGTGTATAGGCATAACTTTCCTTGCGCTTGATTTTCTTGCAGTCGGTGTTTTTCAGGCAATCGGCAAAGGAAAATATTCACTCATTTTTGCAATTATGCGAAAAATTGTTCTTGAAATACCCGCCATTATTATTCTCAATCACTTTTTCCCGCTTTACGGAATGGGCTATGCCGCAACGTGTGCGGAATTTGTACTTGCAATAGCGGCGGCGGTTTTGCTGAAAAAAATATTCGATAATAAAGAAAATCACAAACTCGCCGACGGAAACTGAAAAACAATTTGTCTTATAAAAAATTTTTTATATAAAAAGGATGCGAAAAAAATGTTAAAAATCGGTCTTGTAGGATGCGGAGGAATAAGCGGAGCGCACGTTCCGTCATGGGATAAATTCGAGGATGCCGAACTTGTCGCAATATGCGACATTCGCCCCGAAAAAACAGAAAGGTATCCCGGTCACAAATGCTATACGGATTTTGACAAAATGCTTGAAGAAAACGAATTTGACATAATCGACGTTTGCCTGCCCACGTTTCTTCACTGTGAATACGCTTTAAAAGCAATAAACAGAGGAATAAACGTCATTTCGGAAAAACCGATTTCCCTGAACCCGGAAGATGTTGAAAAACTCTATTCCGCCGCCGAAAAAAACGGCGTAAAATATATGGTGGCGCAGGTTCTTCGTTTCTGGACGGAATACGAAGTCCTCAAACAGATTTACGACAGTAAAAAATACGGCAAACTGCTTTCCGGCTCAATGTGGCGGCTCGGAGGTTATCCGTCGGGCGGTTGGAACAACTGGTACTACGACAAAAGTAAAAGCGGACTTGTGCCGTTTGACCTTCACATTCACGACCTTGATTTTATTGTTTACGCTTTCGGTAATCCGAAAAAATATTCCTGCAAAAGACAGGAACTTCCCGAACAGGATTATATGAACGTTGTATACGATTACGGCGATTTCTTCATTTCAACGGAAGCATCATGGTACAAAGCAAAATATCCGTTTTATATGGGTTTTCGCTTTCAGTTTGAAGAAGCGGTTGTTGCTCTTGAAAGAGACGGTTTTACAATTTATGACTGCGACGGAAACCGCCTTACACCGTGTTGCGAAGCAAGTGAAAACAAAAGTGATTTTGATTTGCCGTCAAGCAACGCATACGAAAATGAAATACGTTACTTTGCGGACTGCGTAAAAAACAATACGCCCGTTGAAAAAGTTAACAAAGAAAGTCTTAAAGCAGTTTTGAAAATATTAAACGAAATAAAATAAAAATCATAATAATATAAAAACCACGGCTGAAAGGAAAACTTTCAGCCGTTATTTCTGTAAATATTTACTTATATCAAATCAAATTCCGAAGTCGCAAAATGCAACTACCGAAATTATATACAAGGACTGAATGACAAAATACATAAATACTGTCAATCCTGATTTTCTGCGCCTTTTTTCTGTAATGTTGTCCGCAAAAATGTAAAAGACGGTGTACATAAGAATATACGCTATCGGCGGAAGTTCAAAGAAAATCTGCAAAGCGAGTGACGCAAGAGTCAGTACGCCCATAACAACAGAAATGATAATTCTTCTTTTTTTGCCGCACTTCGGACTTCTGTCAAAAATAACTTTTTCAGCCGCATAGTAAACCAGATAAGTGAACGCCACAAGTTTTGCGTTCTCGGTGCTTCCGAGCAATGTAAGCAAAAGCGGAAATACAAAAAGGAACGGGCGTTCGGCAAGGTCGGTAGCATATTCCGAAAGTTTGAACTTCGGAATAAACAGAAGTTTTGACAAAAATACAAGAACAAACGATATAAGAACAAGAACGTTCTCTATATCACCCAAAGGCGACCATATACCGCCGTTTTGCTCTATCATATTTATTCGTTCGGCAAGCATTGTATTTTTTGTTGCAACAAAATAAACAGCGAAGAACAAGCCGCCTGTTGCACCGAACGTAAACTCCATTGTTTTCCAGCCCTCTAATTTATCGTTAAGAGTGCCGAGGAATTTTTTGCCTTTTTTGTTCGGATGTGCAATAATACAGAAAAATACCATTCCCAATGAAAAACCGAGACCGCCGCCGAGTATTCCCGTAACGGTAAAGAAAAACGCATAAAAGTCTTTATGTAACGCAGTAAACACAAGCAAAGCGACAACAGTTAAAAGTAAACCGCCCCACTCTTCTCGTCTTTCCATTGAAAAATATAATTTCGGGAATTTGCCTTTTTCTGCGTTAAACGGCTCGTTGAAAATTCTTGTGCCTATGTCACGAATAAGCGGAATAAGCGCAATAAAAATTATTATCTCAACGGGTTTATAATAAACTCCGCCTGCGGCGCTGAACATCAAACCGAGAAATCCGCCGCACAGACCGTGCCACACAGAGCCTTTTAATATTACGCCTGCATACCCTTTTTTCGGCGCATACTCCTCCCTGCCCTTGTGAAGAATGAAACTGAGCGTTTCGCCGTATGTTTCACATCCTCCGAAAGCCATGCTGATTGCACCGACTGCGGCAAATATGTAAAAGTTCTGAGCAATAATTTCACTGCCCGAAAAAAGCGCAAGAAACATACCGAGTAATGCACCGGGAAGCATTGCACCCTTTTCAACACCCATAAGCGAGCCGCGCATTCCCCAGCCGTAACTCAAGGCTATGCTGACTGTTAAAACAATAAAAACCGTATTCATTTTTTCACCCCCTGACAACATTAAGTTTAACAAATAATGACATATTCTGTCAACGGTTAATGATATGAAAATATATGTTTTTTGTTTATTTTTCACAGCACATAATGAACACATTTTATGAATCCGAAAACGGGAAAAACTTTTAATATTAAACCGCCGTTTGCCGAACGGTACGCACTGCTGTTTAAAATGTCAGTTACTCGACAAATGGGTCACATCCTAATTTATTGATGTTGATTTGTTTTGTCCGATTTTCAATTCGTTTGCGTCTTATTAGTCAGAAAGGTCCTTTCAAAAACCGGAGGAAAAATGATGGAAGATACAAAAATCATTGAGCTTTACTTTGCTCGGGATGAAAAAGCTTTGATTGAAACAGAGCGCAAATACGGTCGCTATTGTCTTCATTTGGCAAATTCCATTGTCGGAAACGATGAAGATGCCGAAGAAATCGTAAACGATACCTACTTGAAGACTTGGGAGCAGATACCCCCGACACGTCCCACCGTGTTTCGTCTGTTTCTTGCTAAAATTACACGCAATCTCGCATTTTCCCGTTGGCGTTATTCTTCTGCTCAAAAACGCGGCGGCGGAGTAATGGATGAGGTTCTTTCTGAATTGGAAGCGTGTATTCCGAGCCCGGGTTCTGTAGAGGAAGAAATTGATTTGAAAGATTTAACATTCGTGATTTGTGCGTTTTTGGAAACCCAAGATGAGCGTTCAAAAAATATTTTCCTCCGACGGTACTTTTTTGCGGAAGAAACCGAAGTAATTGCTTCCGGATACGGTATGAAAAACGGTACGGTACTTCGTTCTCTGTCGCGAACAAGAATCAAACTGAAAGATTATTTAATCAAGGAGGGCTACGGATTATGAAATCGGAAGATCTTTTTGCGGCTATCGGAGAAATAGATAGCGTCGTTTTAGCACAAAGTGAATTAATGTTTCAAAAGTCCTCCAAACGAAAAAAAACGGAGGAAGATTCTATGAAACATCATACACCACATTATTTATCCAAGTTGTTAATAGCGGCAATTATAATTACCGTTTTGTCAGTTACTGCATTTGCTGCCTCAGGTTATTTACTGTTCGACAGTCCGAAAGAAATGGTAAAAAACTTATTCGGCAACCAAACGGGCTATGACAGTGGTGAGACAACTAAAGTATATGATCCGGAAAATCCGGATTCGGAAGGCTTTATAAAACCGGGCTTTAACCGAGTTCCGGCAGATGATACGATTGCAGAAGAAATTTCACAATATGTTGATTTTGTCGGTCAATCCGTTTCTTATGGTAATTACACATTAACAGTTGATGCCAATATGTACGATTCTTCATCAAAATGCGGATTTTTAACATATACAATCGAAAATCCAAACGGTTTGGCACACTACGAAGTGGAAGAAAACGGTGAAGTTTGGTTTCCGATAGGCGAACTGTTATCTTCTAATCAATACGGCAAAAGTTATATCATCAAAAGCAAATGCACAAGCACAAAACTCGCGGCAACCTATTATTATCAAACACGCAATCAGAAAAACGATAATTTGGAACTTCGTCTTTCATTTTGGGCACTTGCAGAAGATTCGGAAAACTTCGAAAATCTTTATGATGAAGACATGCAAAGTTATCAAAACAGCGAAAATGTCATTATTATTTCAGCACAGGACAGCAAAAATATTCAAACTGTAAAAGATGTAAAAAATATTGTTACCGTATCTCCGATAGCTCTTACGGTTTACTTGTCTTCCGATACATACCTTAACAACTTGTCTGTCACAATGGATGACGACAGTCAGTATATTATTAAAACAGATAATACGGCAAATTACATTTTTGCAACAGGTGACAGTAAGGGCGACGGCGGTAAAGTTTATGTTTGTTTGAATCGCTTAATAGATGTTGCACACATTCAGTCAGTTACCGTTAACGGAACAGAATTACCGATTAAATAATGAAATGGTATTTGTGTATAAGAAAGATATTTTCAAAATACACAAATACCGCTTTTTTATATTTTATTAATAAAATTCAATACTTCGGCTTTACACGGAATAGTCTGCGCCGCACCGATTTTTGTAACGACTATTGCCGAAGCGGCACTTGACGTTGTAAGTGCGGTTTCAGGCTTTTCTCCGTCAAGAAGCATTTTAAGGCAGTAGCCTGTAAACGTATCACCGGCACAGGTTGTGTCAACTGCATCAACCGAAAATGCGGGAACTTTTACAAATTGATTTTTATCTTCATAAATTGCTCCGTCACCGCCGAGCGTAAGAATTACAGCGCCGTTTTCACTGATAGAAGAAAGAAGTTTTCTGCTTATTTTTTCGGGCTCCGTTTCACCCGTAAGCGATGCACCTTCAAACTCATTTAAAATAAGGTAATCCACAAGTTCAAGCGGAACATTTTTAATTTTCTCAACGTACGGTGACGGGTTAAAGCCTGTTTTAAGCCCTTTTTCACGGGCTTTTCTCATCATATATTCAACCTGCGAAGTTTCATATTGCATTAAAACGAGGTCGCCCTCATTGAATTTTTCAAGAAGTGTATCACAATATTCTTCGGTAATTTCATGATTTGCGCCGGGGAAAAGAATCATCTGATTCTGACCGTCACCGTCAACTTCAATAACAGCGTGGCCCGAAAACCCGTTTGTGACAAAAATGTTTTCGGTGTTAACTCCGGCACTTTTAAGAAAGTTTACAAGTTCTTCCCCGTCAGCACCGACAGCACCCGCCATAAAAACATCTGCCCCCGCCTTTGAAAGCGAAACAGACTGATTAAGTCCTTTACCGCCGACATGAATTTCATAATTCGTGCAGGAAAGTGTTTCGCCCTTTTCGGGAAGATGAGACAATTTGTAAACTTTATCAATATTCAGTGAGCCGAATACAAGAAATTTCATTTTTCAATAACCTCATAAAGTCTTTTTACGCCGTCTTCAAGCTTTACAGATGAACTGAAAACGCTTGACGTACCTGCAACAAAAATATTTGCGCCCGCATTTTTCATTTTTTCGGCATTTTCAAAACTTACATTTCCGTCAACTTCAATTTCTTTGTCGAAAAAGCCTTTTTCATCAAAATATTTTCTTACTCTTTTAATTTTACCGAGTGATGCGGGAATCATTTTCTGCCCTGCAAAACCGGGATTGACAGCCATAATCACAACGCCGTCAATATCATCGCAAATCTCATCAAGCACACAAACAGGTGTTGACGGATTAAGCGCAACAAAAGGCTTTGCTCCCCTGCTTTTTATTTCTTCAATCGCTTTTCCGATATGCGGCGTGCTTTCGGCGTGAACGGAAACTATGTCACCCTCGCCGAAATCAAACCACGAAAGTTTATTTTCCGGCTCTGTAATCATAAGATGTATGTCAAGCGGTATTTCCGTTACTTTTTTAAGTGCTTTGCAGTAATCTGTGCCGAGTGTGAAATTCGGTACGAAATGACCGTCCATAATATCTATATGCAAATAGTCAACTGAGCACTTTTCAAACGCCGACAGCGTGCTTTTTAATTCCGTTATATCCGCACACATCATAGACGGTGATATTTTCATTTTCATTATTTTTCGTTATCCTTTTTAAGTTTTTTATAATTTGCAAAGTAAAAAGCAAAGAACAAAGCAACTGCAACAATCATCAAATAAAGCACAAAGTCAGGCTCGAGTATTGCGGGAAGTGTCGGGTCATCTTCTCTGCTCCAATAGTTACCGACAAAGAAATAAATAAACATATGAATACCGAAAAACAGCGGGACGGCTTTCGGTGCAAAACCTATAACATCTTTTTCCCAGAATTTCGGAAGTTTGCCCGCAAGCATAAGAACGGTAATTACAAGTGCCGCAACGCCGAGCACTGCATAAGCAACTACGGAAATAACATCGGAATCGTCAAGCCTTCTTGCAAACGGTCTTATAAGCGTAAAGCAGATTCCGAATGCAAACACATAAACCGCATAAAACAGAGTTTTTATTTTTTCGGGAACAAACGGTAAAATATCATCTTTAAATCCCGCATCTTCCGCTTTTTTGTCAACCGAGAACAAAGCCGACATAATTATAAGTCCTGCAATAAAGCCCGTTAAAAATTCCCATATCGACCATGCCGATGAAAGAAATGCCCAATCCGGATGATTACTGCGAAGAACAAATGAAACCGTACCTGCACAAATGCCCACGGCAAAAGCCGAACATACAGTTAAAGTAACCTTACTGCCTGTTTTGTCTTTAAGACCGAAACGCATAAAAATTACTGTCGCAAGTGAAGCAATAGCATGTGAAATAACGGCAATTTCGGTAAAATAGTTTCTGCCGTAGGGAATTTTTTTCGCCCAGTTTATTGATGAAAAATGATTCATATAAACGGAATAAGGCGTTGCCGTGTCACCGAGAGATTTGAATATTTCGCTCCCCTTTTTCGCCATATTTGCAAATTCTTCGGGAATGTTTGCGGATTTTGAAAGTTCAACGACATAATCTATTCCGCCCTGAAAAGCATTTACCGATTCCGGCTGAACAAGTTTTAAAATGAAATGCGATACCGTTGCATTTGCAACATAAAAAACAGCAAAAAACACACCGACAGTCAATATGTAGTGAATGAGTTTATACTGCTTATTACTGAAAATTCTTGAAAATACAAATGCAAAAAGCGGAACTGCACCGAAGCCGAGGCAAAGCATAATAAACACTCCCGACAAAGGTGTGCAGTTATACGTTTCGGCGGTTGCATCGGAAGTGAAATAACCGGATGTCTGGTTAACAAGCGTTCCCCATGCCGGTGTAGTGAGCATACAGGCAACACCTGCGGTAATAATGTGGAAAAAAGATGCATTTGTTTTTCTTTTGAAAACCGCATAAACAAAAAATGTAAACAAAATTGTTACCGACAAAACGCCCCATGACGAGCCCCAGCCGTGCGACCCTCTCGCACGCCACATTGCACCCGTAAGAAGTGCGCCTGCAAAAATCAAAAAGATTTTTTGTATGAGTGTATAATCATTTTCCCGAGTAATTTTATTTTCCATATCTGTTCTCCTGCTTTCACAAAACCTTTTTTATTAAAACAAGTTCGCTTGTCAGCGCATTTTTAAGATGAACTTTCAATCCGCCGTTTACAATTTCAAATCCGTCAACAACATTTGTCGAACGTGTATTGTCAAAAGTAACCTCGTATTTTCCGTCAGAGTTAATGCCGCGCGGAAAAACCGTGACAAATTCATCTTTTGTTTCACCCGCAAGACGAAATACCCCTATTACACTTCTGTCACGTTCTTTTGAAGAACGTTCCATAATAACAGTACCCTGCGTCTGTTCACCCGTACTTTCGGGTGTGTGGTGGTAAATTCTGCCGTATTTTACAAAAGGATGAATAAAATTCTTATAAATGTCGAGCGCATGCCTGACAATTTCAATCTGTTCATCATTAAACTCAGAGCCGACCGCATTAAAATCATTTACGGTAGGTCTGCCGAAAAGTGTGTGACGTATAATCAAAGGCAACGAACCGTAAACGTGCGATTCCATTCCGCTTGCAAGTCTGTCAACATTTTCGGGCGGAAGAAACATTGTCATTCCGTTTGTAATGGCAACGGCACGCGGTGCTTTCTGCCAGTCCGACACCCACGTGTGAGTAAACTTTGAAACAAGTCCGATATCGGTTCTTCCGCCACCTCCTGCGCAGTTTTCAAAAATCACATCGGGATATTTGCGGCGCAGGTTTTCGTACATTTTATAAACCGCTTTGAAATATCTTGCATAAGCACACTCACGCATTTCGCCGTTTTTAACATACGAATAAAGATTTCTGTAATCAATATTATTATCAAGTCTGAAAAGGTCAAGTTTATATTCTTCGATAACTCTTGAAAGTTCGTTTTCCGCCCATTCGGCTACTTCAGAATTTGTAAAATCAAGAATATTCGTGCGGCATCCGTTTCTGTTTACAAGAACCCATTCGGGATGTGCGGCAAATATTTTTGATTTTTCACCTATACTTTCAAGGTCAAGCCATAAGCCGAATAAAAGACCTTTTTCGTGTATGTAATCACGTATTTCCTCAATACCGTTCGGGTAGCGTTCTTTATCGGGATACCAGTCACCGCTTCTTGCAAACCATTCCGAACATTCCGTTCCGGGAGGACAGTACCAGCCGGCGTCAATAATGAGCGTTTGCGCACCTACCTTCGAGGCTGTGTCGGCAAAATGCTTTGTTGCTTCAACGTTCATATCCCTTTCAGGTCCCATTCCCGCTTCAACAAGCCCGTAAAGACCTCGGGCATCGGGAAGCGTGAACACACTTTTACGCAAATGGTCGTGCATTGTGTTCACCGCATCGTCAAGGTCGCCGTATATCATACCGATATGCGAAGCCGGTACTTCGTACTTTTCGCCTGCCGCAAGAATAATAAACGGCGACTGCGAATCAAGGCTGACTTTGTATGAAAGAAAAGCATCTCTCGCGGAGGCGTTCACGAAAAAATCGAAAGAATAACCACCGGACCACGCAAGTTGATTTATGAAAATCGCACCCGTTGCATTATTTTCAAGAATGAACATCGGGTGACGGTGGCGGTCACACATATATCTGCCGCATACCGAATAATAAGCATTGGGAAGCCTGTGCCATTTGAATATGCCTTCATGCCCCCACTCGCTGAACTCGGGATAACCTATTTTATAAATATCTTCTTCTGTCTTTCCCGGTAAATATGAGCGCCAGTCACGCAGAATTTCAAGTCCGCCGCCGATAGAAGAAACGTGCGAAACGGCAATATCGGTATTGCCCGTATTTTCAATTTCATAGTTTCTTGTAATAATGTCGGTTCCGTCAAGTACTGTTTTTACAAAAACCTTTACGGGTTTCATACTGCTTTCGAGAATTAAAGTGCCCGTGCATATCTCGGTTCCGTTTTCAAGCACCGAATTTTCTGTATTAAAGTCAACAAAACTCCACGTACCGTTAAGTGAAAATCCGTCGGCTTCAAAGTCAAAAACCTGCGGTTCGGTAAATGCGTTTCCGTCAAGCCTTGTGGGGAATTTTTCAAGCACATTAAGCATAAACCCCGCAGCGTTCCAACCTGCCGACATTAAAAATCCGTTTTCAAATTTTTCTTCGTAAACAACGTTTGCACTTCTGTAACAAAATACTTTTTCGGCATCATTATAAACTATGTTTTTAAATTCGGACATACATATCCCCGCTTTTTATATGTAATTTATAATATAAAGTAAGATTATCATAACACATTATGTTTTTCAAGTGTTTGAAATATTAAAAGCATTATTTTTTAATTGAAAAATAACAGAATATATGATAATCTAAAAAACGGAACAACTGTTAATATGCGAAACGGATTCACCTGATTTATTATGAAAACGGGGGTATTAGAATGAAAAAAATACTTGTTTCGGGTGCAGGTCACGGCGGACTTGTTGCCGCCGCAAAACTTTGTGAAGCGGGATTTTCGGTAACCGTATTTGAAAAGAAAAACAGAAACGAAATGGGACACGATTGGGAAGACAGATTTACCTTTTCGCTTCTTGAAGAAATATGCGGTATTAAAGAAACCGATTTCCCCGAAAACTGCTGGCGATACAGAGGTGACTGTGCTTTTGTAAGTCCGGCAAAGAGGAAAAAAGTCATAATAAATTACACACCGCAGACACGTCAGCGTGTTATGTGGCGCAGTTCACTTATAAATATGCTTATTGAGTATGCCGAAAACAAAGGCGTTGAAATAAAATTTTCAGAAGAAGTTTTCGCACCGATTATTGACGGTAAAAGAGTAACAGGTCTTAAAACGTCGGCAGGCGATTTTTACGGCGACCTTGTTATTGATGCATCAGGTGTATTTTCACCCGTAAGAACTAATCTTCCGGAAAGTTTTTCGATTGAAAAAATGCCCAAACACGGCGATTTATTTTATGCTTACCGTGCATATTTCAATAAAGAAGAAAACGTTTCCCCCGATGTGCCGTTTGAAGTATATATGTATCACGAGGGCGAACAGGGATTATCGTGGTTCTGTACAAACGGTGACAACTGCGACGTGCTTATAGGAAGAATAGACAAAATTGACGAAAACAAAGTAAAAGAGCAGTTATCAATATTCAAAAAAGACCATCCGTGGCTCGGTGAAACGGTTCTTAACGGCGGTCAGTTCGGCGTAATACCCGTTCGCAGACCTCTTACTTTAATGGTTGCAGACGGCTACGCCGCCGTGGGCGACAGTGCATTTATGACTACGCCTATGAACGGAATGGGTATAGACCTTTCACTTCTTGCGGGCAATTTACTTTCAAACACCGTAATCAATTCAAAATCCGAAATATATTCAAAAGAGGTTCTCTGGTCATATAACAGAGATTTTCACAGACTTTACGGCGGCGACACCGCTAAAAACGAAGGTCTTAAAAACGCCATACTTTCACTCCCGTCAGAGGGCGTTGACTTCCTTTTTGAAAGCGAGGTAATACAGTCTTCGGACCTTGCGGGCGCAGGCAAAAACACAAAACTTTCGGCGCTTCTCGGAAAATTTAAACGTGGTATGAAAAAACCTCCGTATTTTTTCGCACTTATTAACGGTCTTATTAAAGGAAGCAACGCTTCAAAGATTTATAAAAAAGCACCCGATACATATTCGGATACCGCAGTTAAAAACTGGAGTGAAAAAATATCTTCACTTGACATAAAACTTTGAATTGAGGTGAAAAAATGAAAAAACAGGCTGAATTTGCGGGGGCTGACAGCAAAACCCCGTCAATCCCTCAATACTTTTCATGGATTAACAACACCAACGAAGGCTCAACCGAAAAACAGACGCTTGTAAATCTCGAATTTTTCAAATATATGAAAGAAAAATACGGTATGCAAATTCGCATATACGCATGGGATGCCGGAAACTTTGACGGTGCAAGCGAAGGTTACGGCAATCTGAACGGTGAAAAGTTTAAATCACAGTATCCCGAAGGATATAAAAACGTTGTAAAAAAAGCAGACGAACTCGGAATACGCTTCGGACTGTGGGGTTCGCCCGACGGCTACGGCAAAACAGATGAGGAGCAGAAAGAACGCTTTGATTTTTTTGTTCACCTCTGCAAAGATTATCATTTTGCCGAGTTTAAACTTGACGGCGTATGCGGAAATTTGCGTGAGGAAAAAGCGGGCATTTTTGCCGATATGCTGAAAGAATGCCGCAAATATTCACCCGACCTCATCGTTCTCAATCACCGCCTTAATCTTTATGAAGCGGAAAAATACGTCACAACGTTTCTGTGGAACGGTGAAGAAACATATACAGACGTTTTTACGCACAATCAGAAAACCGGTATGCACAACCGTGTTTATATGTTCAACCGCGGTCACGTTGAAAATCTTGAGCGTCTTGCCGAGGACCACGGCGTATGTCTTTCATCTTCGCTTGACTATTTTGAAGATGAACTCATTTATCAGGCATTCAGCAGAAGCCTTATTCTTGCTCCCGAAATGTACGGAAATCCGTGGTTTTTGCGTGATGAAGAACTTCCGCTTCTTGCAAATGTCTATAATCTTCAGGCGAAATTTGCCGATATACTCGTTGACGGCATGCTTTTAGACGAAAAATACGGTTGTAACGCCGTATCAAGGGGAACAGGCACACACCGAATAATATGTACAGGCAACGACACCTGGAAAACGAAACACATTTCGGTAACGCTTGACGAAAGCATAGGAATTGAAAAGTGCGGAAAATATGTTGTCAATATGCTTCATCCGTATGAATACCGTGCAGGCGTTTTCAACTTCGGCGAAAAAGCGGAAATTGAACTTTTGCCGTTCAGAGCAATACTTATAGAAATTGTTTCGGAAAATGAAGCGGAAATTCTTCCCGAATTCTGCGGTGAAAAAGAAGGTGTCCCAGTTTTTGTCGGAACGCTTACCGAAACGGTTAACAATCCCGAAAACGGTGAAAAATATTATGAAGCCTCTGTTTTTGCCGCCGATAATGACTCGCTTGAAGCCCGTTGCATAAAACGTTCGGGCGAAACAAAAATACCGCAGGTTAAAAACGCAAGAGATGAATTTTTCAGTCAGAAAACATACAAACTCCGCGGATGTGAAGCAAAAAATATGTTTGACGGCTCGCCCGACTCATTTTTTGACGGTCAGTCAAAAACATATATGGGCGGCTTCAGAATAAAAGGCGGATGTTTAAGAGTTGATGCAGGCGAAATAACAGACGCGGATTGTGTTGAAATAGAGTTTTTCGCTCCGTTTAAGCAAACGAATGAAGTAAGGTCACAGTTTATCCCGACCGTTGCCGAATTTTCAACCGATTATGAAAATTGGAAAACAAGCATACTTTCAAAAACAGAAGTTACCGTTCCCGACTACTGTGCGGAAATAGTAAAATTCAAAGTTCATACAACATATTTTCTTAAAGGCGTAAAAATGAAAGCGGTTTACCCCATAAACGGTAAAATACGTTTTTTGAGAATTGCACAGCCTACGGACAGAATATATTCCGTAAAATTTATTAAAAATTCAGCGGAAATAAAACTTTCTTCGCCTCACGCAAACAATTTGCAGGCGCATTACTCGCAGTGTAAAACAGCGGTATTAAAGCAAGGCGAATTTATTCTGCCGAAATACAAAAGCGGAAGTTACCTTGCAGTCGCAGTTGAAGGGCAACACGGTGCAGAATGTGTTTACTGCTGTGCCGAAATAAACGGAAGTCTTGTCGGTTTTCCGCACCGTGCGCCCGATTACAAGGCTAACGTATGGGAGCACATAGTTTGCAACGAAGACAAAAACAACACGTTTTTCCTGCCGCTTCCCGAAAATCTTGACGGTGAAAAAATAAAAATATTCGTTTCGCTTTCCGACAAAAACAAAAGCGAAGTTGAATGTAATGTTTACCTTTGCGAAAAACATATTTAAGGCTCAACACATATAAAAACAGACTTCAAAAAGGTTTTATTGCCCTTTTGAAGTCTGTTGTTATACTGTTAACTTATTTAAAATATTTTACAGCCGCCTCGAACATACGGATATTGTAATTTCCTTCAACATTCTTATAAAGACCGTCACCTATTCTTTCGCTGTGTCCCATTTTTCCGAATACTCTGCCGTCGGGTGAAGTGATACCCTCGACAGCATAAACAGAGCCGTTGGGATTGAATCGAACATCTTTTGAAGCCTGACCGTCAAAATCAACGTACTGAGTTGCTATCTGACCGTTTAAAGCAAGTTTTTCAATAAGTTCGTCACTTGCAATAAATCTGCCTTCGCCGTGTGAAATGGGTACGTTTACAATGTCGCCCGTATTCATAAGAGAAAGCCACGGAGATTTATTTGAAGCAATTCTCGTGCGAACAATTCTTGACTGGTGGCGTGCTATTGTGTTGAAAGTAAGTGTCGGACAGTTTTCATCTGTGTCAATTATTTTGCCGTAAGGAACAAGACCGAGTTTTATTAACGCCTGGAATCCGTTACAAATTCCGCACATAAGACCGTCACGTTTTTCAAGAAGTTCGGTTACGCCCTCTTTTATTGACGCATTACGGAAAAATGCGGTTATGAATTTACCGCTTCCGTCGGGTTCGTCACCGCCTGAAAAACCGCCGGGAATAAATATCATCTGTGCATCTTTAAGACTTGCACTGAATTTTTCAACAGATTGCTGAATGCCGGAAGAAGTAAGGTTGTTTATTACTATTATTTCGGGTTGTGCGCCTGCGTCAAGCACCGCTTTTGCACTGTCAAATTCACAGTTTGTACCGGGGAATGCGGGAATAAGAACTTTCGGTTTTGCGCATTTTATTGCAGGTGAAGCGTAAGAAGATGCTGTATATGAGAAATTCTTTACAGGTGTTTTCATATCCGGAATGTTGCAGGTGTAAACACTTTCAAGTTTATTTTCATACGCTTTAAGTAAATCGTCCGTTTCTACCGATTCTGTACCGAGTTTAAACTCCCTGTTTTCGGTAATTGTACCGATAAGAAGTGCATCTTCAATATCTTCCTCTGCTTCGACAATAAACGAAGCGTAACTTAACCCGAATAATTTTTCAACCGTTACACCGTCAGCGAATTTAAAACCGAAGCCGTTGCCGAAAGACATTTTCATAATCGCTTCGGCAATGCCGCCCATACCGGGTGTATAGCAGGAAACAGCCTTTTTTGTACGGAGAAGATTTGTTACTCTGTCAAAAAGTTCAAGAAGAGACTTCGTATCGGGCAACGAGTTTTTGTCAAATTCGGGTGAAAGCAAATATACTTTGTTTCCCGCTTTTTTAAATTCGGGAGATACAATATCTTTTGTTTTTTCCGTTGTTACGGCAAAAGAAACAAGCGTGGGCGGAACATCGAGTTTTTCAAATGAGCCGCTCATTGAGTCCTTGCCGCCGATTGCACCGATTCCGAAATTTTTCTGTGCCTCGAAAGCACCTAAAAGTGCGGCAAGCGGTTTGCCCCAGCGTTTGCCGTCTGTTCCGGGTTTTTCAAAATATTCCTGGAAAGTGAGGTAAACATCTTCAAATTTTGCGCCGGTTGCAATAAGTTTGCATACCGATTCCACAACCGCAAGGTATGCTCCGTGATAGGGACTTTGTTCGGTTATGAAAGGATTGTAGCCGAATGCCATAAGAGAACAGTCATCCGTATGTTTCTTTTCAACGGAAATTTTCTGTACCATAGACTGTATAGGCGTAAGTTGATTTTTGCCGCCGAAAGGCATAAGCACCGTACCTGCACCGATAGTCGAGTCAAAGCGTTCGGAAAGACCGCGTTTTGAACATATATTGAGGTCGCCCGCAAGTTTTATGTAGTTTTCCGAGAATCCGCCCGCAACTTTTTTTGTTTCGAGAGCAGGTTTCACCGGAGTTACGGTTATATGTTTATCAGCGCCGTTTGAATTGAGAAATTCACGGCTGATGTCAACGATTTTTCTGCCGTTCCAGTTCATAACGAGTCTCGGCTCTTCTTTTACAACCGCAACCGGACACGCCTGAAGATTTTCTTTGTCGGCAAGTTCAAGGAATTTTTCAACGTTTTCGGGCTCAACTACAACAGCCATACGCTCCTGTGATTCGGAAATGGCAAGTTCCGTACCGTCAAGACCTTCGTATTTTTTGGGAACTTTGTTAAGGTCTATTTCAAGACCGTCTGCAAGTTCGCCGATGGCAACCGAAACACCGCCTGCTCCGAAATCGTTACAGCGTTTAATCATACGGCATGCTTCACCGTTTCTGAAAAGACGCTGAAGTTTTCTTTCTTCGGGGGCGTTACCTTTCTGAACTTCGGCACCGCAGGTTTCAACCGAATGTGCATTATGCGCTTTTGATGAGCCTGTTGCACCGCCTATGCCGTCACGACCTGTTGAACCGCCCAGAAGAATAACAACATCCTCGGGAGCGGGTACTTCACGGCGAACGTTTTCGGCGGGAGTTGCCGCAATAACAGCACCTATTTCCATACGCTTTGCCGCATAACCGGGATGATAAATTTCATCAACAATACCTGTTGCAAGTCCAATCTGGTTGCCGTATGAGGAATAGCCTGCCGCCGCAGTTGTAACGAGTTTTCTTTGAGGAAGTTTGCCGGGTATTGTTTCGTTTACGGGAACTGTGGGATCTGCTGCACCCGTAACACGCATTGCGCCGTAAACGTAACTTCTGCCGGAAAGCGGGTCACGGATTGCACCGCCTATGCAGGTAGCCGCACCGCCGAAAGGCTCAATTTCCGTAGGATGATTGTGAGTTTCGTTTTTGAAAAGAAGAAGCCACGGCTCTGTTTTGCCGTCAACGTCAACATTGATTTTTACCGTACAGGCATTTATTTCTTCGGACTCGTCAAGTTTTTCGAGTTTGCCGTACTTTTTAAGATATTTAACCGCAAGCGTTGCAATATCCATAAGGCAGACGGGTTTTGTTCTGCCGAGTTCTTTACGGACATTCATATAATCTTCGTAAGCGTTCTGAAGAAGTTCATCTTCAAATTCAACGCCGTCAATAACGGTTAAAAATGTGGTGTGACGGCAATGATCGGACCAGTATGTATCTATCATTCTTATTTCCGTTATTGTGGGGTCACGGTGCTCCGTTTTAAAATACTGCTGACAGAAAGCAATATCGTCGGCATCAATTGCAAGACCGTATTCGCTTACAAAACTTTCAAGACCTTTTCTGTCAAGATTCAAAAATCCGTCAAGCGTTTTTACCGTTTCGGGTATATTATAATTCATTTTGAGAGTTTCGGGTTTTTCGAGTTTTGCCTCTCTTGCTTCAACGGGATTGATTACATATTTTTTAATTTGTGCAATATCGTTTTCGGACAAATTGCCGTATAAAACATATACTTTTGCCGAGCGGATAAGCGGCCTTTCGCCCTGTGAAATTATCTGAATACACTGTGAAGCGGAATCGGCACGCTGGTCAAACTGACCGGGCAGATATTCGACCGCAAAAACCGATGCGCCGTCAGTATTTACGTTTTCCGATGCAATATCAACCTGCGGCTCGGAAAAAACCGTATTTACGGAATAATCAAAAAGTTCCTTTGTGATGTTTTCGGCATCATAGCGGTTAATGACACGAACATCGGTAAGATTTTTTATTCCCAAAAGATTATTTGCTTCACCCAGAAGCGTTTTTGCTTCATTGGCAAATTCTTTTTTCTTTTCAACAAATATTCTGTAAACCATAATTACACCTCTGATGCTTTTGCACCTATATCGTGACGGTAATAAGCGTTTTCAAATGATATTTTACCGACTTTTTTATATGATTCGTCTATTGCTTCTTTAAGAGTATCGGCAACGGAAGTAACACCGAGAACTCTGCCGCCCGATGTGACAAGTTTGCCGTCTTTCAGGGAAGCACCTGCAACAAACACGCTGTCACGAACTTCTTCGGGTATTGTGATTTCATACCCTTTTTCGTATGATACGGGATAACCGTCGGAAGCCATTACGACACAGCACGCATTTTTGTTTTTGAATTTAACGGGACAGTCTGCAAGCGTTTCGTTTGTAACGGATTTCATTACCGTAAACAAATCACTTTCAAGAAGCGGGAGAACAACCTGTGTTTCGGGGTCACCGAAACGGCAGTTATATTCAATGACTTTCGGTCCGTCGGAAGTAAGCATAAGTCCGAAATAAAGGCAGCCTTTAAAAGTACGTCCCTCTGCGTTCATGGCATTTATTGTCGGAATAAAGATTTTTTCTTCACATTCTTTTGCTATTTCTTTTGTGTAATACGGATTTGGTGCAACAGTACCCATTCCGCCTGTGTTAAGTCCGGTATCACCGTCACCCGCACGCTTATGGTCCATAGACGAAACCATGGGTACAAGCGTTTTTCCGTCTGTAAACGAAAGAACTGATACTTCCGGTCCTGTAAGATATTCTTCAATAACAATGTTGTTTCCGCTTTTCCCGAATTTTTTGTCACGCATTACGGAAATTACGGCATCTTTCGCTTCTTTAAGAGTGTTCGCAATTATAACGCCTTTTCCGAGTGCAAGCCCGTCTGCCTTTATAACAATGGGCATCGGTGCGTTTTCAAGATATTCGAGTGCTTTTTCGGCATTGTCAAACGTTTCGTATGAAGCGGTCGGGATGTTGTATTTTTTCATAAGATTTTTTGAAAAAACTTTACTTCCCTCAATTATTGCCGCATTTTTATTCGGCCCGAAGCACGGTATTCCTTTTTCGGTCAATTTGTCAACACAGCCGAGGACAAGCGGGTCATCGGGTGCGACTACCGCATAATCTATTTTGTTTTTTACGGCAAAATCGACAATACCGTCAATATCCGTTGCAGAAATATCAACACATTCCGCATCAGATGCTATACCGCCGTTTCCGGGTAAAGCGTAAATTACGCTTATTTCTTTATTCTCTTTAAGTTTTTTTATTATGGCGTGTTCTCTGCCACCGCCGCCGACAACAAGAACTTTCATTTTTATCACCTGTAATATTTATATCAATGGTGGAAAAGACGCATACCCGTAAAGCACATTGCCATACCGTATTTGTCGCAACATTCTATAACAGCATCGTCACGGATTGAGCCGCCGGGTTCTGCAACGTATTTTACGCCGCTTTTATATGCTCTTTCAATGTTGTCGCTGAACGGGAAGAAAGCATCCGAGCCGAGCGCAACATCTTTTACAGTTGCAAGGTACGCCGCCTGTTCTTCTTTTGTGAAAGGTTCGGGCTGAACGGTAAAGTATTTCTGCCAGTTACCGTCAGCACATACATCTTCTTCATTCTGATTTATGTAACCGTCAATAACGTTATCTCTGTCAGGTCTTCCTATGTCATTTTTAAAAGGAAGCGCAAGAACTTTGTCAGCCTGGCGCAAAAACCATGTGTCCGCTTTTGAGCCTGCAAGGCGTGTGCAGTGTATTCTTGACTGCTGACCCGCGCCTACGCCGATAGCCTGTCCGTCAACCGCATAGCAAACGGAATTTGACTGTGTATATTTAAGAGTAATGAGTGCAATTATAAGGTCTCTTACAGCACTTTCGGGAAGTTCTTTATTTTTTGTTACTACGTTTTCGAGAAGTTCTTTGTCAATTCTGAAATTGTTTCTGCCCTGCTCAAACGTAATTCCGAATACTTCTTTGTGCTCCTGTGAAGCGGGAACGTAATCGGGGTCTATTTTAACTATGTTGTAACTGCCTTTTCTTTTTGATTTAAGTATTTCGAGTGCTTCGGGTTCATAACCGGGAGCGATTATTCCGTCGGATACCTCACGTTTAATCATAAGTGCGGTAGTAACGTCACACACATCGGAAAGAGCAACCCAGTCGCCGAATGAACACATTCTGTCCGTTCCTCTTGCTCTTGCATAAGCGCAGGCAAGAAGTGAATCGTCAAGTCCCTCTATATCATCAACAAAACACGCTTTTTTGAGTTTATCGGAAAGCGGAATACCTACTGCGGCAGAAGTGGGGCTTACATGTTTGAATGACGTAACCGCAGGAAGTCCGAGAATATTTTTAAGTTCTTTAACAAGTTGATATGAATTGAAAGCATCAAGGAAATTTATATATCCCGGTCTTCCGTTAAGTATTTCAATGGGAAGGTCGCTTCCGTCAGCCATATATATTTTTGAAGGTTTCTGATTGGGGTTGCAACCGTATTTAAGTTCAAATTCTTTCATTTTTCATATCCTCCTCAATTATTCTTGTTTATAAGACGGTTTTCACATTTGCCGTTTTCAAGGTCAACGTAACGGACATAAAGTGAAATTTTGTTGTCGGTGTCAAGTGCATTCCAAAGTATATCGGTAAACACGTCAATATCAGCATCTATCGCAACACGCTCCGGCTCGCCCTGAAACGTCGGAATGGGGTTGCCGTCGCAAACATAAGTATGAATAAAATGACCGAGTCCCGATTTTGACGGATATGTAAAGGTGTAACGTGCGCAGTCGCTTCCGTCTTCATCAATGCTTTTGAGTATGCTCATCTTATATGAAAAGTCATTGTCGGAAAAAGTAAGCATACCGCTTATTCTCGGCGTAAAATTAGGTTTATCGGGTTCAAATTCACGGGATTCAAGTGCTTTGCCGAAACAAAGACCGTTCTTTAATCCGTCATAAATTGTATCTGTCTGGTCGCCGTTTGTGACAATAAGATTATTTTCATACTGACGAAGTGCGGCATATATAATAAGGCTCGGGTCTTCAACTTTTGAAGCGTCAAAGGGCTCTGTGAAAACTTCGCCGTTCTTTTCCGTGAATATGCGGTTGCGGCTGTTTGCGCTTCTGCCCATAATGAAATATGCGGCAACGGCGTTTTTGCCGTCAGAAGATTTTCCTATGATTATTCCCCTGCCGGGATATCTATTGCCTTTGAGAAGTTCGGAAATGTCATTTATTTTATAAATATCCATTTTAATACATCCTTTACTTTGAAATAATCTGTTTTGATATTTTTTCGACTGATTCGGGAAGAATTTTCCATTCAGCCTGTTCCATTACTCTTTTTTGCAGAATTTCGGGTGTGTCGCCGTCTTCGACATATACTGCTTTCTGCATTATGATTTCGCCGCCGTCGGGAATTTCGTTTACAAAATGAACTGTCGCACCCGTAACTTTTACACCTTTTTTAAGTGCCGCTTCGTGAACTTTAAGTCCGTAAAATCCCGCACCGCAAAATGACGGAATAAGTGACGGATGAACGTTTATTATTCGTTTTTCATAATGCGAAGTGAATTTTTCACTCAGTATAGACATAAATCCCGCAAGCACAATGAGGTCGGTTTTGTTTTCGTCAAGTGCTTCGATTATTCTGTTTTCAAACGCTTCCTGACTGCCGCATTCTTTTTTGAGCACCGTAAGCGTGTTTATACCCGCATTTTTTGCACGTTCAAGAGCGTAAGCGGACGAATTGTTTGAAATAACGAGCGTGACCGAGCCGCTTTCTATTATTCCGCTTTTCTCAGCATCTATAATCGCCTGCAGATTTGTTCCGCCGCCCGAAACAAGAACGGCTATGCGTGCTTTTTTGTCTGCCATACTCTGCTCCTGTTAAATAATTATTTTATCGTCAGATTTTACTATTTCGCCTATTATGTACGCATCCTCACTGTTTTCTTTAAGAACGTCAAGTGCGGTTTTTGCATCTTCTTTTGCAACAACAATACTCATTCCGACACCCATATTAAAAGTGTTGAACATATCACGTTCCGTTATGTTCCCCGCTTTTTGTATGAGTTTGAATATAGGAAGTATTTTAACGTTTTCTTTATCAATCTTCGCACCGAAACCGTCGGGAATACTTCTCGGAATGTTTTCGTAAAATCCGCCGCCCGTTATATGCGATATGCCCTTGACTTTCACTTTTTCAAGAAGCGCAAGAACGGGTTTTACATATATTTTTGTGGGTGTAAGAAGCGTTTCGCCTACCGACTTTCCGCCGAGTTCTTCCAAGGGAGATTTTATATCGCTGTTTTCAACGTCAAATACTTTTCTTACGAGTGAAAAGCCGTTTGAATGAACACCGCTTGACGGCAGTGCTATAACAACGTCACCCTCGCACATGGTTTTATTGTCAATTATTTTTTTCTTGTCAACAACACCCGTGCAATATCCTGCAAGGTCATATTCATCTTCCGGGTAAAAGCCGGGCATTTCGGCAGTTTCGCCACCTATAAGTGCCGCACCGGACTGAACGCATCCGTCACAAACGCCTTTTACAATGTCCGCTATTCGTTCGGGAACGTTTTTACCGCATGCAATATAGTCAAGGAAGAAAAGCGGTTTTGCGCCGCAGCATATAATATCGTTTACGCACATCGCAACGCAGTCTATACCGACGGTATCGTGTTTATTCATTAAAAACGCAAGTTTCAGTTTTGTTCCGACACCGTCAGTTCCGCTTACGAGAACGGGTTTTTCCATTCCCTCAATGTCAAGTTCAAAAAGTCCGCCGAAACCGCCGACATCCGAGCAAACGCCGGAAGTCATTGTTTTTGCTATGTGCTGTTTCATAAGTTCAACCGCCTTATAGCCTGCGGTGATGTCAACACCTGCCGCTGCGTATGCGTCTGATTTTGAATTAGTATTCATCTTCTTATTCCTTTCCGTTCCAGCAATATGTGCAAAGTTCACATTCATCAATGCCTATTGCTTTTATTACACCTTCAAGCGACTGAAATTCAAGTGAAGCAAAATGGAATTTTTCGGCTATTGCTTTGCGAAGATTTCTGCCGCGCTCGGTATTTCCGTCGGAGTATTCATCAATATGTTTTAACCCCTCGTCACCCTCAAGTTCCGTAATTACACGCCGTGCAATAAGGTCATTGTCGGAGGTTGACGGTGAGAAATTCAGATATTTACATCCGTACATTATCGGCGGACAGGCAGAACGCATGTGTACTTCCTTTGCGCCGTTTTCATAAAGAAATTCGACTGTTTCCCTCAGTTGAGTTCCACGAACTATTGAATCGTCAACAAACAGAAGTTTTTTATCTTTAATAAGTTCGTTGACGGGAATCTGTTTCATTTTCGCTATTTCATTTCTGTCAAGTTGATTTGCGGGCATAAAACTTCTCGCCCATGTAGGAGTATATTTTATGAACGCTCTTGCAAAATGTTTTCCGCTTTCGTTGGCGTAGCCTATTGCGTGCGGTGTGCCGGAATCGGGTACGCCGCCGACATAATCAATATCTTCCGCTATTTTTTCTTTTCTGTCGTTCTGCGCCATTATTGCGCCGTTTCTGTACCTCATTGCTTCAACGTTTATTCCCTCATACGTTGAAGTCGGGTATCCGTAATAACTCCAGAGGAAAGAACAGATTTTTTTCTTCTTCCCCGGAGAAGCAAGTTGAGTCATTTTTTCGGGAGTAATTTCAACTATTTCACCGGGTCCGAGTTCTTTTACGTCTTCAAAACCGAGTTTCCGGTATGCAAAAGATTCAAAAGATACGGCATATCCGTCTTCTCTTTTTCCGACCTGAACGGGTATTCTGCCGTTTCTGTCACGGGCGGCTATTATAGTGCCGTTTTCTTTGAGAATAAGAACAGAAGCGGTACCGTCTATTGACTTCTGAGCAAAACGTATACCGTCTGCAAAATCACTTTTCTGGTCAATGAGTGCGGCAACAAGTTCGGTTGAATTTACTTTGCCGCCGGTCATTGCATCAAAATGGCCTCCGCTGAACGAAACATACTGTTCTATAAGCGCATCTTTGTTATTTATAACGCCAACCATACACAGCGCATAAGTCCCGAGATTTGAACGGATAAGAAGCGGCTGCGGGTCGCTGTCGCTTATACATCCTATTGCGGAAGTGCCGCACATCTCCTCAAAAATGTGTTCAAATTTCGTGCGGAAAGGTGCATTTTCAATATTATGTATTTTCCTTTGCAGCCCTATTTCCTTATCATAAGCCGCAAGACCTCCCCGATGCGTTCCGAGATGTGAATGATAGTCAACACCGAAAAACACATCAGCCATACAGTCTTTTTCAGACGCTATTCCGAAAAAACCGCCCATAAGAAACTCCTTTCAATCCGATTAAAACTAAAAAAATCACGCAAAGAAAAGTTTTGAAAGTGTCATCGGGTCAATATATTCGCCGTCTTTATAAACACGCATATTACCGGATGCTATTTCGTCTATAAGCATTACCGAGCCGTCTTTGTCATAGCCGAATTCAAATTTTATATCGTAAAGAACAAGTCCTTTTTCTTTGAGGTCATCGGCAACTATCTGTGTGATTTTCTGTGTCATGGCTTTAATGTCATCATACTGTTCGGATGTCATTACACCGAGGTCAACAAGGCCGTCTTTTGTAACAAGCGGGTCGCCCTTTTCATCGTTTTTAAAAGTCATTTCAACATAAGCGGGAAGATCTGCGCCCTCTTCAATGTAATCGCTGTAACGGCGGTAAAAACTGCCTACCGCTTTGTGACGGCATATTACTTCAAGACCTTTTCCGAACACTTTTGCGGGAAGAACTTCCATTGTTGTATCGTTAATATCCGCACTTACAAAATGTGTTTTTATTCCTGCCGCATTTACTTTTTCAAAGAAATAAACCGACATACGCAAGTTCACGTCACCGACACCGTCTATTGTAAGACCTACCGAATTTTCACCGGGGTCAAAAACACCGTCTTTGCCTGTGCAGTCATCTTTGAATTTAAGAAGATAATTTCCGTTATCGAGTGAAAAAACATCTTTTGTTTTGCCTGTGTAAACAAGTTCTTTTGCCATAATTTACTACCCCTTTATAAAAATAATTGTTTATTATACTATTTAAAATTAAAACTGTGACATTATGTTTTTATCTTTTTCAAGAACAGCCTGTGAATCCGTTTTGCGTTTTTCGTCAAGTTTTTTCGCAAGTTCCTCATCTTGTGTTGCAAGAATCTGTGCAGAAAGTAAAGCGGCATTGGCTCCTCCGTTTATTGCAACAGTTGCTACGGGTATGCCTGTGGGCATCTGTACTGTTGACAAAAGGGCGTCAATGCCGTCAAGATATGAAGATTTACAGGGTATTCCTATTACCGGAAGCGTAGTATTTGCCGCTATTGCACCCGCAAGGTGTGCAGCCATTCCTGCGGCGGCTATTAAAACCCCGAACCCGTTTTTGCGTGCGGAAACCGCAAAATCCCTCGCCTGTTCGGGTGTTCTGTGGGCGGAGTAAATATGCACTTCGTACGGTATTTCAAGAAAGTCGAGCATATCCGTCGCTTTCTTTATAACCGGCAAATCGCTGTCGCTGCCCATTATTATTCCGACTTTTTTCATTATGTTGCCTCCTTTTTGAATATTCAAAAAACAAAAGAGCGCACTTGTACTTACAGAACAAGTGTGCCCAGACGGTCGGCTCAATATAGGTTCTTTGCTCCTTTGTGGTGCTCCACATATTCCGTCAGTCACAAAGAACACATTTTTGATGCAGTTAAATTATATCATTTAATTTTATTTTTTGTCAATACTCATCCGTACAAACTATAAGCCAAAATATACGCCGTTTTTTTCTGTTTTTTCGTAACAAATGCCGACTTGACAAAAATGTGCCGAAAAGTTAAAATTACATAAGAAACGAAAAAGTTTCACAGTCATTCGGTGCTGACGGAATGTGAATTGACACAGTGCACCGTTTGATGAATATTTTTACCGACCGTCTGGGTAACTCTGAATTTTCGGGGTTACCCTTTTATTATTTTATAAGGGTTGATGTTATGAATTTTTCACAGTGGCAGGGTTTTAACGGCGGAGAGTGGACGGAAAACATAAACGTCCGTGACTTTATTGACAAAAATCACACACCGTACACCGGCGACGGCTCGTTCCTCTGCGGTCCGACAGAACGCACGAAAAAAGCACTCGAAAAACTTGAAAGCCTCAAAAAACTTGAGCAGGAACGCGGCGGTGTGCTTGACATTGACACCACAACCGTTTCATCGCTTTGCAATTACAAACCCGGTTATCTGAGTGATGAGGACATAATTGTCGGTCTGCAAACAGACTCACCGCTCAAAAGAGGAGTAAACCCTTTCGGCGGAATACGAATGGCGCGTTCGGCGTGCGAAGCATACGGCTACAAACTTTCCGATAAAATAGAAGAATATTTCACATACAGAACAACACATAATGACGGTGTTTTCCGTATTTATACCGATGAAATGAAAGCGGCACGTCACTGCGCTCTCCTCACCGGTCTTCCCGACGCATACGGCAGAGGAAGAATCATAGGCGATTACAGACGGATTGCGCTTTACGGTATTGATTATCTTATTGAAGAGAAGAAAAAAGATAAACAGGAAATCGGTAAAAAACCCATAAATACCGAAATTACAAGGCTTCTTGAAGAACTTTATGAGCAAATATCATTTTTAGGCAAACTCAAAGAGATGGCTTCAATGTACGGATATGACATATCACTCCCCGCACAGAACGCAAAAGAAGCGATTCAATGGACTTATTTCGGATACCTCGCCGCAAACAAAGAACAGAACGGTGCGGCAATGTCATTCGGCAGAACATCGACGTTTTTTGATATTTACATTGAGCGTGATTTGAAAAACGGTGTTCTTGATGAAGAAAAAGCACAGGAACTTATAGATGACCTCGTACTTAAACTGCGCTGTGCAAGGCATCTCCGTACACCCGAATACAATGAACTTTTCGGCGGCGACCCAATGTGGATAACCGAAAGCATAGGCGGAATGAATCTCAACCACAAAACACTTGTCACGAAATCTTCATACAGAATACTCAACACGCTTTACAATCTCGGACCTGCTCCGGAGCCGAACCTCACAGTATTATGGAGTAACGCTCTGCCTGAAAATTTCAAGAAATTCTGTGCACGGGTTTCAATAGACACAAACGCAATACAGTATGAAAACGATGACCTTATGCGCCCCCGTTACGGTGACGATTACGCAATAGCGTGCTGTGTTTCCGCAATGAAAGTCGGAAAACAGATGCAGTTTTTCGGTGCAAGAACAAATCTCGCAAAACTTCTGCTTCTTGCTTTAAACGGCGGCGTTGACAACGTTTTCGGCACTCACATCGGTCCGCAGATGGAGCCTTTGAAGGACGATATACTTGACTATAAAAAAGTAATGGAAAGATTTAACATTTACCTTCCGTGGCTTTGCAATCTTTACGTAAACACAATGAACGGCATACATTATATGCACGACAAATACGCTTACGAAAAAACGCAGATGGCTCTGCACGATACAGACGTGGAACGCCTTATGGCTTTCGGCGTTGCGGGGCTTTCCGTTATTACCGACTCGCTTTCGGCAATAAAATATGCCGAAGTACACCCGATTCGTGACGAAAACGGAATAATAATTGATTTTGAAACGGTCGGCGACTTCCCGAAATACGGAAATGACGATGACCGTGTTGACGAAATTGCCGTCAATATGTTAATAGCAGTACACAACGAGTTGAAGAAAACGCCTGCTTACAGAGGAGCACAGCACACTCTTTCGGCACTCACCATAACTTCTAACGTTATGTACGGCAAAAAGACAGGCGCAACTCCCGACGGAAGAAAAAAGGGAGAGCCGTTCGCACCCGGTGCAAATCCGATGCACAACCGTGAACAAAACGGCGCACTCGCTTCATTGAACTCCGTTTCAAAACTCCCCTATTCATCCGCATCCGACGGCATTTCAAACACGTTTTCGATTATTCCCGATGCTCTCGGAAAAACAAAAGAGGAACGCACCGACAATCTCGTTTCAATACTCAACGGTTATTTCCTTAATGATGCTCACCACATCAACGTAAACGTAATGAATCGTGAAACACTCCTCAAAGCGTACGAACATCCCGAAGAATATCCGAATCTCACCATTCGTGTTTCGGGTTACGCCGTAAACTTCTGCAAACTTTCAAAAGAACAGCAGCGTGAAGTCATTATGCGTACATTCCATACATCAATATAACTATGACGGGATATATAAATTCTTTTCAAAGTCTCGGTACTGTTGACGGGCCGGGTGTAAGGTGTGTCGTTTTTATGCAGGGTTGTCCGCTTCGGTGCGTATGCTGTCACAATCCGGAAACGTGGGAAATAAACGCAGGGGAACCTGCCGAGGCAGATGAACTTGCAAAAAAGATACTCCGTTTTAAAAACTATTTCGGAAAAGACGGCGGCGTTACCGTTTCGGGCGGAGAGCCGCTTCTTCAGGCGGATTTTGTAACGGAACTTTTCACTAAACTCAAAGAACACGGAATACACACCGCACTTGATACGTCGGGATGTATTTTCAATGAAAAAGTCGAAAAACTTCTTTCTGTCACAGACCTTGTGCTTCTCGACTTTAAATACTCAAACAATGACGATTACATCAGATATTCGGGATGTTCTGTAAAAAGTGTCGAAATATTTTTATGGGAACTTGAAAAACGCAGTATTCCGACGTGGCTTCGCAGAGTAATTATTCCCGAACTTAATGATGACGAGGTTTCAACACGCCAACTGAAAAATACGGCGAACTCATTTTCCTGTATCAAAAAAACGGAATTACTTCCTTTCAGAAAACTGTGTATCGAAAAATATAAAAATCTCGGCATTGAGTTTCCGCTTCTGAATACTCCGGAACCGGATGAAAATACGATGAAATATTTAAACTCAATAATCGAATAAAAAATATTCGGTTCACATCAGAAAAAACTTCGGAGTTTGTCCAAAGGGCATTTTTCCGAAGTCTTTTTCTTATTATTTATTCTTTGTATTTAACAAATTGCGTTTTCATCAATATATCTATTGCTTTTTGACTTTTTTTAATATATAATAATGTATTATTTTATGATGGAGTAGTATGAATACGGTGTGCAAATTCCGGCGAACGTTAATTAACACTCCGTACAGTTATTACTATGAAAAAAATTGCAGTTTACGGCGGTTCATTTGATCCGCCTCACAAAGGACACGAACTTCTTGCGAAAAATCTCGCCGAAGCGTGCGGTGCCGAAAAAGTAATTATCATTCCCGCACACTCCTCACCGTTTAAAAACGGGTGCCGTGCTTCCGACACGGACAGGCTTGAAATGTGCCGTCTTGCATTTTGCGACAGCATTTTTGAAGTGAGCGATATAGAAATAAGCAGAGGCGGAAAAAGTTTTACTTATGACACTTTATGCGAATTAAAAAAACAATATCCCGACAGTATTATTTATCTGTTTATGGGTGAAGATATGTTTTTGTCGCTTGACAGATGGTACAAATACACCGATTTACTCAAACTGTGTATTCCCGTTGCCGCCTGCCGTACAGAAGACAGACGCTGTCTTGATGAAATGAAGAAATATGCCGAAAACATTCTCGGACTTCCGAAAAACGAATACATCATTTCAAGTGAAAAGCCTTTTGAAATAAGTTCTTCCGAAATACGAAAACGAATAAAAGAAAATGAAGTTTTTCCGGAATATGTCGAAAAAAAGGTTTATGATTTCATAATTTCAAGGGGGTTGTACAATGAGAAGTGATGAAGAATACACCTCGATAATTAAAGAACGGCTTTCGGAAAAGCGTTTTATTCATTCTTTGAACGTTGCAAAAAGCGCAAAAGAACTTGCAAAACTTTACGGAGCCGACGAAAAAAAAGCGTATACGGCAGGTCTTCTTCACGATGTTTTCAAAGACACGCCGAAAAACGAACAACTTGAATACATAGCCCTAAACGATATTCCTCTTACAAAAACGGAAATCAGCGCACCCAAACTGTTTCACGCAATATGCGGTGCTCATTACATCAAAAACTCACTTGACGTTGAAGATGATGAAATAATTACAGCCGTAAGGTATCACACAACGGGCAGAGCGAATATGTCGCTTCTTGAAAAAGTTGTTTTTATTGCCGATTTTATAGGCGAAGACAGAGATTACAACGGCGTTGAAATAATGCGTGAGAAAGCACGGAAATCTCTTGATGAAGCAATTATTGAAGGTTTAAGTTTTACAATAAAAGACCTTATAACCGACGGTAAAACTGTGCATACTGATACTGTTGACGCATATAACGATGCGATAATAAACGAAAGGAAGCAAAAAATATGAGTATGGAACTTGTTGAAAAAATCGTAAAAGCACTTGACGATAAAAAAGCAACCGACATTGAAGTTATTAAGACGGATGAACTTACAATAGTTGCCGATTATTTTGTTATTGCAACGGCAAACTCATCCACACATATACGCTCTCTTTCCGATGAAGTTGAATATCAACTTGAACAGTCGGGAATATCCCCCGACCACATTGAGGGCAGAGCAACAGGCTGGATAGTTATGCAGTATGAAGGCGTAATAGTTCACCTTTTCCTTAAAGATGCCCGTGAATACTACAATCTCGAAAGACTTTGGGGTGACGGTGCTAAAATAGATATTTCGGGTTTTATTGATATTTAAGTATTGAAAGGATTTGATATATATGAAATACGATTTTGCCTCAACAGAAGAAAAATGGCAAAAAAAGTGGGAAGAAACAGGCGTTTTTGAAGCGGAAGACGTTTCCGACAAACCGAAATTTTACGGACTTGTCGAGTTCCCCTATCCGAGCGGTGCAGGTATGCACGTCGGTCACATCAAGGCATATTCAAGCCTTGAAGTTATTTCAAGAAAACGCCGTATGCAGGGGTACAACGTTTTGTTCCCGATAGGCTGGGACGCATTCGGTCTTAATACCGAAAACTATGCCATAAAAACAAAAACTCATCCGAGAAAAGTTACCCTTGACAACGTTGCGCACTTTACTGCACAACTTAAAAGAGTCGGTTTTTCTTTTGACTGGTCAAAAGAAATAAATACAACGGATGAAGATTATTATAAATGGACACAGTGGATTTTCCTCAAAATGTTTGAAAACGGTCTTGTTTTCCGTGACAGAACGCTTGTAAACTACTGTCCCTCCTGCAAAGTCGTTCTTTCAAACGAGGACTCGCAGGGCGGTCATTGTGACGTTTGCCATTCAGAAGTCGTTCAGCGTTCAAAAGAGGTTTGGTATCTTCGCATAACCGAATATGCCGACAAACTTCTTGAAGGTCTTGAAGATGTAGAATATCCCGCAAACGTAAAAGCACAGCAGGTAAACTGGATAGGTAAATCAACAGGCGCATTCGTAAACTTCGCCGTTGACGGTACCGATGAAACCCTCAGAATTTACACCACACGTCCCGATACTCTTTTCGGCGTTACTTTTATGGTAATGGCTCCCGAACATCCGCTTATTGACAAGTATGCGGACAAAATCGGAAATATGGACGAAGTAAAAGCATACAGAGCCGAATGTGCAAAGAAAACCGAATTTGAAAGAACTCAACTTGTTAAAGATAAAACAGGCGTATGCCTTAAAGGTTTTGAAGCGGTTAACCCCGTAAACGGAAAGAAAATACCGATTTACATATCCGACTACGTTATGATGGGTTACGGCACGGGCGCAATTATGGCAGTTCCCGCTCACGATGAACGTGACTATGATTTTGCTAAAAAATTCGGTATTGACATTATCGAAGTAATCAAAGGCGGAAATATGGATGAGGGCGCATACACCGGTGACGGCGAAATGGTCAACTCCGAATTCCTCAACGGTTACACAAATAAAAAAGACTCCATTGAAAAAATGCTTGAATTCCTTGCCGAAAAAGGCATAGGCGAAAAAGGTATTCAATACAAAATGAAAGACTGGGCGTTCAACCGCCAGAGATACTGGGGTGAGCCGATTCCGATAGTTCACTGTCCGAAATGCGGTATGGTTCCCGTTCCCTATGACGAACTTCCGCTTAAACTTCCGCCGGTTGAAAATTTCGAGCCCGGTGAAGGCGGCGAAAGTCCGCTTGCAAAAATTGACAGTTTCGTAAACTGCAAATGTCCGAAATGCGGTGCCGATTCAAAGCGTGAAACAGACACAATGCCCCAGTGGGCAGGTTCCTCATGGTATTTCCTGCGTTACATTGACCCGCATAATGACACTTGCCTTGCAGACCCCGAAAAACTCAAATACTGGATGCCCGTTGACTGGTACAACGGCGGTATGGAACACGTTACACGCCACATGATTTATTCAAGATTCTGGCACAGATTCCTTTATGATTCAGGCGAAGTCCCCTGCAAAGAGCCGTATGCAAAACGTTCCATTCAGGGACTTATTCTCGGTTCCGACGGTGAAAAAATGTCAAAATCAAAAGGCAATGTTGTCGACCCGCTTGACGTTGTTGACGAATTCGGTGCAGACGTTCTTCGTACATACGTTTTATTTATGGGTGACTATGCCGCCGCTGCTCCGTGGAACGATTCAAGCGTTAAAGGCTGCAAACGTTTCATTGACAGAGTATGGAATCTTCTTGAAATTGTAACCGATGAAGACGGTTACTCAAAAGAACTTGAAGTTAAATTCCATAAAACAATCAAAAAAGTTTCCGAAGATATTGAAAACGTTAAATTCAACACGGCTATTGCCGCCCTTATGACACTTCTTAACGATATTTATGACAAAGGCTCGGTAACAAAAGGCGAACTTAAAACTTTCGTTACACTTCTCAACCCCTTTGCTCCTCACGTTACAGAAGAAATATGGGAAAAAATGGGCTGTGACGGTATGCTTGCAAACGGAAAATGGGTAGAATTTGATGACACCAAAACAGTCGATTCAACTATCGAAGTTCCCGTACAGATTTGCGGCAAACTCCGTGCGACAATATCAATAGCAAAAGATGCTGACAGTGCATCTGCAATAGCGGCAGCAAAAGCAGATGAAAAAGTCGCAGAACTTCTTGCAGGAAAGCAGATAATTAAAGAAATTTATGTTCCCGGTAAGATTATAAATATTGTTGCGAAATGAGTTGCCGGTTGTTAGTTGTTAGTTGCCGGTTGCCAGTTAGAGATTACTCAAACACTATATGATATTGGCATCGGTACTTTGAATATTCCTGACTTTTTTATTCATTATCTTTAATATATTATTCCTCCTTGTTCTTTAGTAATGCAGTTGCTGAACCATTACTGATTATACTTGGAGGATTAACTTTTTTACATGCTTTCGGTGGCTTTTAGTTTACCGTTCTTGGTTTTGATGAAGCCTATTTTCTTCATAAATACACAAAAAAGCAAGTTTTCTCACATCCGGAAAAACTTGCTTTTTTCATATAATATTAAATTATTGATAAATTTGAACAAACAACTAACAACTAACAACTAACAACTGGCAACCGGCAACTGGCAACTGGCAACTGGCAACTATTATATCATTTCAACTTTCTTCATAACAATCGGACTTACGGGTGTTGACCTTTCACCGCCGAAACTCATTTTACGGGGAATTTTAAGGAAATTGTCAACAGTTTCCATACCCTCTGTAACTTTGCCGAATGCGGCATACTGTCCGTCAAGGAAAGTGCAATCACCGTAGCAAATGAAAAACTGACTGCTTGCAGAATTAGGATTACCGCTTCTTGCCATTGAAATAACACCGCGAGTGTGCGAAAGTGTATTGTTTACACCGTTCTGTAAAAATTCGCCTTTTATGTTTTCATCACTGCCTCCGCATCCTGTTCCCTCGGGGTCACCGCCCTGAGCCATAAATCCGTCAATAACTCTGTGGAACGTAAGACCGTTATAAAAACCGCTTTTAACAAGTTTTTCAAAATTTGCAACCGTTATCGGTGCATATTCAGGATAAAGTTCAATAACGAACTCCTCTGCATTTTCCATAGTAACTTTAACTTTTGACATTTAGTATTCCTCTCAATCTGCTGAATTTATCACAAACGATTCCGTTATTGTAGAAACGGGTTTCATTGTCATATTTACTGTACTGCTGTCACCGTCATCCATCGCTTTTTCGGATGAGCAAACCATTTCATAAGCGTAAGAATAATCTGCTTTTACAATGTTGCCCGAAGCAATGTCAACTTTAATAACAACTTTTCCGTCGTGCATAACAAGACTGTTCAACGTATAATTGCCGTCACCTGTTGCGGGAGTTATGCTCGGCAGATTAAATATTTTACCGTACGGAATATTCTGGAGTTCGGATGATTTTGTAGGATATGTTTCACCTGTGTATGAATATTTACCGAAAGTTGCCGTCATTGTAAGAAAACCGCCGCTTACCGAATAACCGATTGATTTAATATCGTCTGCGGTGAGTTTACTTGCCCACGAATAACCGTTTACGGGGAATTTTGTGTAATGCTTTGAATTTGCAGAGTCAACAGTAATGTTTGACACCTGCGGTTTATAAGCGTCTTCCGCCTCTTTGAGCATTTTCTCATAATCATCCTGCATACCGGCAAGAGTCATAAGTGTTTTCATTTTTTTGACGTAATCAACATATTCGGTATCGGTAACATTAAGTGATGAAACGGGCGCACCTGTTGTGGTAACTTTCATTGACTTACAGGTTGAAGTTGAAGTTCCGGTAAAGCCCGGTTTTCTCGTTTTTACCCAGTTGAGTTGCGAATTTAAAAACGAAACCTTGTCCTCATTGCTCACCGTTTCAACTTCAATAAGTCCGAGTGATGCTTTAAGTACCAATACGGCATCCATTGAACTTACCGCTCCGTCGCCGTCAAAATCGTAATTTGTTTCGTCGGTTTTTTCCTCTAAACCCGCTGCAACCCTGAGCACCTTTCTTGCTTCGTTAACAGAAACCTTTCCGTCAAGGTCAATATCGTATTTATTTGCTTTCACAAGAAAATCTTTTGTATATCCTCTGCCCTTGTCATCAGCATAAGACAATGTACAAAACATTCCGAAAAGAATTGAAACCGTAAGAATTAAACAAAGCGCCTTTTTCATAAAAACACTCCTCTTTATTTAAAGTTAAACGCTGCTTTAAGGAATTTAATGGTTTGCTCAACTATAAGTTCTTCGCTTTCTTCCGAAGTTCTGCCCGTATAGACGTAAAAACGTTTTTTATAATATTCGCACGCAGTCGAAAACTGAAGCATCATAAAAACATTGTCAAGCAAAAACGCAAAGAATTTCGGGTCAATATCACTTCTTACGTCACCCGTTTTCTGCGCCTCTTCAAGAGCCTGTACATAAATCTGCGCTGAAAGAGCCTCAATTTTCTGAGAAAACGATGAAAGAAGTTCCGAACTGCCGTCAGCAGTAAGCGCGCAGTAAAGTTTAATAAGTTCCGGTTTCTCATTTGAAAATTTAATAAGTTCACGAATTATTATTTCCGCCTTAACTGCAATATCTTCATCCGAAGAAACGAGGCTTGTAAGTAAATTTTCAAGTTGTGAAAGCCCTTCCTGCACGACCATTGAAAACATTTCTTCCTTGTTTTCAAAGTATTTATATACCGAGCCGACGCTTATTCCGGATTTTTTTGCTATCTGCGATACGGATGTATTGTTAAATCCGTTATTTGCAAACTCTTCCGTAATAACACGAAGAACACGTTCACGTTTTTCCTCGGGAATTTTTTCAAATGTTTTCTTATAAAATTTCTGTTCTGTATCCGGCATAAAATTCTCCTGTATCGCCTGAATGTAATATACTTATATATTTTAATAATAACACATTCGAGTATCTGAAATCAATAACCGAAATATAATTTTTTTGTTAATTTTTCATGCAGATTTTAACAAAAATTTTAAGATAATGTAAATTATCTTAAATTGACACAAATTTATTGAAATTGATTATTTTATATATTATAATGTACGTGTATGATTATCCGTACTGATATGTGCGAATAAAACGGAGGTAATAAAATGAAAAGCATTAACAGTTACGTTAAAGTTCTGTCGCTCGTTCTTGCAGTTATTCTTCTCGGCTCTTTTGCAACGATTTCTCTTGCTGCGGACTCATCCGTAACAACAAAAGACCTTAACGGGGCTTACGGTAACATTGTTCCGACCGACGCAAACCTCAAAGCGCAGAAAAAAAGTTATTCTTTCAGCGGTGATTCGACAACCCTTTATTTTTGGATGATAAGTAAAGGTAAATCAAACGCAAATTGTGCCGTTGAAATTTACTCCGACTCAAAACATTCGGATAACAAACTTGTCACAAGTTATACAAACACTCTCGGAAACAAAGGCGAACGTGCGCTTTCTGTTTCGTGGAACTTCAAATCGCTTCACAGCGGTACTTATTACGGTAAAAGTTACATTTACAAAACTTCCGGCGAAAAGAAAACAATAGACTCCGATACGGTAAATTATTTCACTGTAAAAATTGACCGTATCAGCAAAAAAACCGTTACTCTTTCCTCAATAAGTAACGGCAAAGGCTATGTAACTTTAAACTGGAAAACCTTAAAAACCGCAACTAAATATATAATTTACAGAAAACTTTCAACAGAAAAGTCTTTTTCAAAACTCGCAACAGTTAAAGCGGGCGTTTCAAGTTATAAAGATACCGAAGTTAAAAGCGGTAAAACGTACGTTTACACAGTTAAAGCATACGACGGCGGTTTCACAAGCAAAAATGACAAAACAGGGCTTAAAATTCTTTATCTCTCACGTCCGGAACTTAACAAAATCAGTTCAACCACTACAAAAGGATATGCGAAACTTTCGTGGAAAAAAGTAACGGGTGCAAAAGGTTATTACATTTACAGAAAAGGCGGCACTCTCAGTAATTCCAAATGGGAAAAAATCGCCGATGTAAATGCTTCTACACTTTCCTACGTTGACAAAAAGGCAACAAGTACAGACTGGAAATACACATACACCGTAAAGGCGTACAACGGCAGTTACAAGAGCACGTGCAACGGAACAGGCGTTGAATATACTCACCTTGCCGCTCCGAAACTTACATCACTTTCAATTTCCTCAACAGGTCTTACCTTAAAATGGAAAGAATCAAATTCCTCCACTGTAAAATATTACATATACAGAAAAACTACGGCTGACGGCTCGTGGTCAAAAATAGGAACATCCACATCCAAATCATATACAGACAAAACCGTAAAATCAGGTAAAACGTATTATTACACAGTAAAAGCGATATGCTCAACAAACGCAAGCGCATATAACGGAACGGGACTAAATAAACTTTTCCTCGCCGTTCCCGAACTCGCAACGGTTACTACCGACGAAAAAGGTAATATGACTGTTAAATGGAAATCCGTTGACGGCGCTAAAGGTTACGTGGTTTACAAACGCATAAAAGGCGGCGATTGGGCAGAACTCAAAACCGTTGAAAATGCAAAAACACTTTCATATACCGACAAAGCAACTAAAAAAGCAGGTACGGTTTACCAGTACACGGTAAAAGCATACAACGGCAAAGTTTACAGTAAATACGATTCAACCGGTTTATCCGGTATGTATCTTGCCGCACCGACAACAAAACTCGAAAACGTTGAAGGCGGAATCAAAATTTCATGGAATACCGTAACAGGTGCAAAATCATATAACGTATATAAGAAAGCAGAAGGCAAAACTTCATGGACCTGCATCTGCAAAGGCTGTACAGACAAATCGTATATTGACGACAACATTACTTACAATAAAAAATATACGTATATGGTAAAAGCCGTTTCAGACTCTTTCAACAGCAGTTATAAATCAGCAGAGATTTATGCAGTCAGCACACCTGTACTCACCGGCGCGGTTAAAACAACAGACGGAATATCAATTTCATGGGAACCCGTGGACGGTGCAGACACATATTATGTTTACAGAAAAGTTTCGGGCGGTAAATGGGCGCTTATCGGCTCATATTCACAAAATGAATATGTAGATACCGACGCAACAGCACTTACAGAAAAATATTACTACACCGTAAAAGCCGCAAGAGATAATTCCGAAGGTTGTTATGACAAAAACGGTGTTTCGGCATTTGTAGATGTTTCAAATGTTTCGGCAACATTCGGTTATACAGGTGAAGAAAGCAATATTCCGTCAATAAATGTAACATGGGATGCGTGCAAAGGCGACGTTTCTGCTTATGAAATATACAGAAGTGCAGACGGTGAAAAAGCAGTTCTCGTTAAGACAACCGAAACAGCAGAAGAATTAGCATATACCGATACAGATATTCTTCAGGGCGTTAATTATGTTTACTCTGTAAAACCCGTAAATGAAAACAAAGTTGCCTTTGAAACATCATCAGAGTCTGCAAAATGGCCGTGGCCTCCCGTTGAAGCGGTTGAACTTTCGTGCGAAGCAGTTGAAGAGACGAACGAAACTTCTTACGGTATTTGCGTTAAATGGACATCGGTTGAGTTTGCCGACAGTTATGATGTAATGCGTAAAACAGAAGAAAGCGAATGGGAAGTTCTTGCAAACATTACCGATTCACTTGAATATTTCGATGATACAATCGAAAAAGACGTTACATATTATTATACGGTAAAAGGTGTTGCTTCCGACAGAGATTCGCTTTACAACGAAACAGGAGTTAAAGCGATACTCTATTCCCCTCTTGAAGGCACTACACCATCGGTTGAACTCATTGACGATGAAAATGTTGACGGAAAGAAAAATGTTCTTGTCAAATGGGAAAACGATGAAAACGTTGAAAAATACGATTTATTCAGAAAAGCAGGCGACGGAGACTGGGAGATACTTACGTTTGACCTTGTTCCTCCTGCACAAAATCAATACATTGACAAGGATATTGAACAGGGCGTAACTTATACATATAAAGTTGAAGTCAGTGCACGAAACAGAAGCACAAATCAGCATGAAGAAAGCGAACCGATAATATGGGAATTACCCCCTGAAACCGTCGAATAAAATCGAGTAGGAGGCTACCCATTAATTGAGTAGCCGACCTCTCACACCACCGTGCGTACCGTTCGGTACACGGCGGTTCAATCATAAACAGTGCATAGACTTGTATGCTTCGGATATGTCATAATATCCCCTGCGTGCAAG
>JAZLLP010000016.1:0-18015 GCA_045598225.1 Acutalibacteraceae bacterium
TTTCTATTTGTAAGGTGCTTCGCAGTTCCTGCCGTAAGATTTTTTCGTATGCGAAGCAGGAATTTTGCAGGCAGGCTGTCGCCTGCCAAAAAATACTGCAATGCAGACGGGAAAAGGTTGCGAGCGGAACCGTAACAGGTTGGACTCTCGCCAGCCTGACCGAAAACTTTAATTCTTTACGAATTTATACGTTTTCGGTTTTTGTCACTTAACGGTGATTACATGCCGCAGCCACAGCCGCAACCGCAACCGTTGTTGTCATTACAACCGCAGTTGTTTGAGCAACCGCAGCCGTTGTTATTCTGAGAAGCGAAGAGAATAACGATGATTATAAGGATTATAATCCAAGAACTGTTGTTATTGAAGAAACACATATATATCCTCCTTTCCTGTTTCAAAGCATAATATGTGGATTCAATAAAAATTGTTACAAAATGTATATGATTGATTTAATGAACAATAATAAAAATCAATGTAATACGCAAAACGAATTTTAAAATTCTGTTTTCCGTATTATAAAAAAGAAAGGAATGAATAAAATGTTTAACTATGACAAATTCAAACAGCAGAACCCGCATGATTATTCTTATGATGATGAGGATGTTGAGTTTTCCGATGATTTTGAAATAGACGATGATATGGAAATTTATCCGGATTTTGATGAAGGATATGATTTTTAACCGTAATCCTTGAATTAATATTTATTTTATATTATAATGTCAGACAAAGAGGTGTTTATAATGCTTTGTCAGAATTGCAAAAAAAATGAAGCGAATATGCACATGAAACGAATAATTAACGGCAGGGCAGAGGAATTTCATCTTTGTTCGGATTGTGCGAGGTCACTCGGATATACAGGTTCTTTTTCCGATTTCGGGCTCGGTTTCGGCGACCTATTAAGTGATTTTCTCGGAAGAGGTGAATCGTCTGCATTACAGTCGCAAAAATGCCCCGTTTGCGGTAAAACGTTTGAAGATATTGTTTCTGACGGTAAAGTCGGTTGTGCAGAGTGTTACAACACGTTTTACGATAAACTTTTGCCTTCACTTAAAAGAATACACGGCAATTTAAAACATACGGGCAAAAGTCCGTTGAACGTTACAGCCGAAAATAAAACCGAAGACATTTCACAATTAAAGGCTGAACTTGAAAAGGCTGTAAGCGAGCAGAATTTTGAACTTGCCGCACAGTTGCGTGACAAAATCAATTCAAAAGTTAAGGAGGGTGAATGATGGGTGCTAAATGGTATCTCGGAACGGGCGCACAAAATGATGTTGTAATAAGTACGGGCGTTTACCTTGCACGTAATCTTAAAGATTACCCGTTTCCGTCTTCACTTTCTTTAAAAGATAAGTTAAAAATAAATGAAATTATAAAAGATGCGGTTGATTCCGTTCAAAGTCATTCATTTAATTATACAGAACTTAAAACTCTGTCGCAGTATCAGGTTGTTTCTCTTGCGGAACGTCATCTTGTAAGTCCCGAATTTGCGTCATCAAGTGACGGCAGAGCGTTGTTTCTTACTGATGATGAATCTGTAAGCATAATGCTTAACGAAGAAGACCATATTCGTTTTCAGGTTATGTATGCGGGTTTTTCGCTTGATGAAGCATATAACACCGCGGATGAAATTGACAACGAACTTTCACAGCGTTTGCCTTTTGCATTTGATGAAAGGCTCGGCTATTTAACGCAGGACCCCGGTGCACTCGGAACGGGAATGAAAGCATCTGTTGTTCTTCATCTTCCGGGGCTTGTTGCGGTTTCACAGATAAACAGACTTATTTCCGCAGTCGGCAAATTAGGTCTTTCACTTCGCGGTTCTTACGGTGAAGGCTCTGCGGCAAAAGGTGATCTGTTTCAGTTGAGCAACAGCATAACTCTCGGTATTTCGGAAAAATCGGCGATTGAAAATTTAAAATCCATTGCTTTGCAAATTGCGGCGCAGGAACGTGCCGCAAGGGAGGAAATATGCCGTTCTCAGGTTACCGAGGACAAAATTTTCAGAGCGCTCGGAATTCTTAAATATTCACGTCTTCTTGATACGGATGAATTTATGGAACTTATGTCGCTTGTACGTCTCGGTGCTGTTATGCACATTCTTGACATTGAAACAAGCGTTATTGAAGATATGATGATTCGTATGCAGCCTGCAACAATATCACTTTCTGTTGACAGACCGCTTGATAAAACTGCCCGTGATGAGTTGCGTGCTAAGACAGTAAGGCAAATTCTATAAAATTTGGACTGTCGCATTTAGCGCAGAACGAAAAGCAAAAAGTATATATAAATAAATGACAAAAAACGGTTTTCTTACGATAATTTGTAATGAAAACCGTTTTTCTTATAATTGGATGTAAAATTTATTTGCTTTTCTAAGCGTTTTTTCGCCCTTGGCATACCTTGGTATTGCCCTCGGTCGAAGAAAACGCTTTCTGCATCTAAATTCGACAGCCCTGTTTTTAATTATTGGGTTTTTGTTTTAACAGTTTTTCGGTAGGTAACTGCGAAATGATTATTGCGGTGAAAACAAGACAGCAACCGATAATTTCATTCCGTGAAAGTCTTTCACCGAATACCGCACCCGAAAGAGCCGCAAATACAGATTCAAGACTCATAATAAGACTTGCGACAACAGGGTTAAGATGTTCCTGCGACAAAATCTGCAACGTGAATGCAACGCCCGAAGACATAACGCCGGCGTAAAATACGGCAAACCATGAATCAAGCAAAGCGGAAAATTCAAGTTGTTCTGTAAATAACATTACAACTGTGGAAATAAGACCGCAAACAACAAATTGCATCAGCGAAAGTCTGATTCCGTCAACGGTTGAAATGTAGTGGTCAACTGCGGTAATCTGTATTGAAAAACAAAGGGCGCATATTACAAGCATAACATCGCCGAAGCCGATACCGCCGCTTTGCGTAACGCATAAAAAGTACATTCCGACAAGTGCTATGCCTATACAAATCCATAATACAGGGTTAACTTTCCTTTTAAAAACTATAAGTCCTATAAGCGGAACAATGAGTATGTAAAGTGTTGTGAGAAATCCTGATTTTCCGACACCTGAATTAACAATACCCAACTGTTGCGCCGCATTGCCGAAAAAGAGCATTGTACCGCAAATTATACTGCTTACAATGAGTCGTTTTGAAAAGAAACGGCTGTTTTCTTTGTTTTCGCCGATTTTTTTCTTTTTATCTTTTTTGTATGTGATAATCGAAACGGGTAAAAGAGCCGCTACCGCAAGATATGAACGGAATGAAAGAAATGTGAAATTACCGATTTTTTCAAGTCCTTTACTCTGTGCAATAAACGCCGTACCCCATATAAATGCGGCAAGCAACATAAGAATAATTCCCGCCGCAGTATTTGTTTTTTTGTTATTTTCTGCCATATTATCTCTCTTTAGTCCGTTTATTCCGCTTTCCAGAATTTTCTGTCAAGACTTCTGTATTGAATTGCTTCTAAAATATGTTTCTTTTCTATGTTCTGCGAACTGTCAAGGTCGGCGATTGTCCGTGCGACTTTTAAAATTTTATCGTACGCTCTTGCCGAAAGCCCGAGTTTTTCAAATGCTTTTTCAAGAACACCCGATGCATCTTCCGTGAGAATACAGTATTTTCTGACCATACCCGAATTCATTTTTGCGTTGCAGGTAACGCCCGTTCCTTTAAAACGGATATTCTGTATTTCTCTTGCCGCATTTACTCTTTTTCTTATTTCTGCCGAACATTCGCCGTCTTCCTCTGCGGAAAGTTGCGAATACTCAACAGGGGGAACTTCAATATGTATGTCGAGCCTGTCGAGAAGCGGTCCCGAAACTTTTGAAAGGTATCTTGCCGGAGCGCCTTTCGGGCATGTGCATTTTCTTGTCGGATGACCGAAATATCCGCACGGGCACGGATTCATAGCCGCAATAAGCATAACGGAACACGGATATGTAAGTGAACACGCCGCACGGGAAATGGTTATAGTGCCGTTTTCAATTGGCTGTCGCATAACTTCCATAGCGTTGCGTGAAAATTCGGGAAGTTCGTCAAGAAACAACACACCGTTGTGCGACAGTGAAAGTTCACCGGGTTTCGGTATTGTTCCGCCTCCGGAAAGTCCGGCAGGTGAAACCGTGTGATGAGGTGCCCTGAATGGTCTGAAATTGATTATCGGCTGTTCTTTTGTAAGTAAACCCGAAAGTGAATAAATCTTTGTCGTTTCAAGCGATTCTTCCGGTGTCATATCGGGAAGAATAGTCGGTATTCTTTTTGCAAGCATACTTTTTCCCGATCCGGGAGGACCAATCATCATTACGTTATGACCGCCGGCAGCTGCAACTTCAAGTGCACGCTTTACTTCAAACTGTCCTTTTACGTCTTTAAAATCGGGAAGTCCGTCGGGAATATCAAAGTTTTTAAAAGGCTTTAATTCAACGGGTGTGATTTTTTCTTCATCATTTATGTGTTTTACAAGTTGTGCAAGATTTTTGACACCGTAAACATTTATTCCTTCAATAACCGCAGCTTCTTCGCAGTTGTCATACGGAACGTAAATGTCACGTAGTCCGTTTTCTTTTGCCGCAATAACCATGGGAAGAACGCCTTTAACGCTTTTTACTGCACCGGAAAGTGAAAGTTCACCTATAAATGCGGCGTCTTTGTAATCGCCGTGAATAAGTTTTGTTGCCGAAAGAACGGAAACCGCTATGGGAAGGTCGTAAAGCGAGCCTTCCTTTTTTCTGTCGGCAGGAGCAAGGTTAAAAACATATTTATATCCGTTGCTGAAAAACAGGTCGGAATTTCTCATAGCCGAAACGACTCTTTCTTTTGCCTCGTTTACGGCGCTGTCGGGAAGACCGACAATGCTCATTCGGAATTCTTCACTTTTTGTAAGGTTTGCTTCAACTTCGACTGTAAATGATTCAAAACCCATTAAGCCTATGCTGTTAATCTTTGAAAACATAGTTTAATCTCCGTCGCTTTCGTCTTTGTCTGTAACAACATTTTCAACAAGTTCGCTTGTATCGGTGTTTATTTCGGTTGCTTGTGTATTGATGTGGAAATCGGGTTCGATTGTTATCTGCATTTCCTCATTACCGTCGTTTTGTGCTTCCGCTTCGGGTACATATAATTCAGGCTCAAACACAAATATACCGAGTTTTATAAGAATGAGCATTGCAATAAGCGTAATAAGTGCAATAAGCGATACTATACAACCTGCAACAAGACCTTGCGGCATATATTTGAATTCGACCGTGTGTTCTCCCGATGTGATTTTTACGCCCAAAAGCGCTTCACCGATTGAAACTATGTCGTCACCCGAAAGTTTTTTGCCGTCAATGAATACCGACCAGCCGCTGTCAAAGTTTATTGATGTGAAAAGAATACCGTCTTCAGCGGCATTTACCGTTCCTTTTATTTTTGTTTCGTTAAAAGATTCAATGTTCATAGAATCTGCATTAAGGTCATTGTATCCTTTAAGAAATTCGTCATCGTCAAGTGTGACGGCGTAAAGGTATGTGTAACCGTCTGTGCCTTCGGTAATCGGTGCGTAAACGGAAATTTCATCACCTTCATTAAGATAACCGAGGTCAAGTATATACGGTTTTGTGTCAATCGGTTGAGATATTGCAATTTCACCGGGTAAAGTAACCGTGATGTTGTCGGTATTTGAAGCACCGGTTTTGAAATATAAATATGCATTTCCGCTTTCTTTGACTTCGAGTTTGAAGTTGAATGAAGCGTCTGCGGAATCACCGGTAACGGTAAACGGGTAGCACCCGGAATCTCCGTATGCGGCATAATCGCTTGTAATGCTGTTTGTTATAACGTGTTTAACTTCGATGTCATTATATACGTCATTTATACCGGTTGCGGCTTCAAAAAGACCGCTTTGAACTTCAAACGGATTGACGTTGTCGTGAGACCATTGTTCAATTTTGTCGTTTACTCTGAACGCAATCGGCAGAGAATAATTGTTTTTATATGCGGTAAACTCGCCTTGAGAATTCATTTCAGAATAGTATGACGGGTTTAACTGCGTTGTGTTTCTCGTTGAGTTGTCAACAATGTAATCAAGTGCGAAAAACGCATTGTAAACGGCAGTCTGTCTGTTGTATGTGTAACTGTTTATAAAATTGCTGAACATACCGAGGTGAGACTGCATATTGGAAACTTTTTCATAAGCCATAGATGAGAATGTAGACATACCGTTGTAGTAGTACCAGCAGGGGTCCATTCTTGTACGCAAAGATGTGAGTTCCATTCTGTAAATTCCGTTTTCTGCGTCTGCGTCAATTTCTTTTTTCAGAGCGGCAAAATCGTCATAGTCACTTGCGTAACTTGTTTTTGTCTGATCCATACTGTAATTGTTCGTGTTTGCGACAAGGTATTCCGCACATACCGAACAGAGTATAAGAACAGCCGCCGCAATTTTCGGGTAACGGTTGTTTTTGAGAATACCGAGAGCAAGACAGTAAATGCCGATAAAGGCTATTGAAATCCATACGCCGGTTTCGGAGAAGTTTTTAGAACCTATTTCCTGAACTATGATAATAAAGAATACGGTCGCTGTTCCTACGGCGATGATCTGTTTCTTTGAGTACTCTTTAATTAACAGTAATGCTTTGAATGCAAACAGGAGAAGCAGGAATGAGTACATATATGAAAATCTGTACGGAAGGTCATTCGGAAAATGGAAGCCGTGCCAGATGTAATTCAGGTAGTTTGTGTAGCAACTTGCAAACATAACTCCCAATATTCCTACGCTGAAAACTTTTTCGGTATTTTTTATTTTATCGGAAAAGATGAAAAGCGGAACAAGCATAATTGTAAGAATTCCGCAATAAACGTTCGGTAAAACGTCTGTTCCGCTGCTTCTTATTGTCGGGTCAAGATATGCAAGGTGGTTTGCAAGAAAATCGAAAATCGAGAAATAAGTTTTGAATTCCTGCGGAAAAGTACCCGATGTAGCGGAGCAGTTTTTAAGAACAAAATAAACGGGGAACAGCGAAAATGCCGAAAGTGTCGCCGCACCGGCGGATGAAAAGGCGAAACGCACACCGCTGTCAACGAATTTTGAGTTTCTTAAAATATCGAATATATGATTGAATCGGTTGAATATTCCTTTTTCGCTCTTTTTCAGTTTACCGAAATATGTTTCATTTATCTGATAATTGCTGAAATAATAGTAAATGAAGTAAAGAACGGAGAAGATGCATACCATGTATGCCATATAGTAGTTAGTAACGAATGTGAGCGCAAGTGAAACGATGTAAAGTTTCATTTTTCTTTCGGAAATGAGTTTTTCCAACCCGAGAATAACAAGCGGGAAAAGGTAGAAAGAATCAAGCCACATTACGTTCCAGTAGTATGCAATAAAGTAACCGCTGCAAGCGTAAAGAACACCGAATGCGGAAATAAGAGGTGATACTTCTTTGAATTTTTTTGAAATGAAGTATGAAAAAGTAAAAGATGCGGTACAGGCTTTTAAAAGAATCATTGTCGCTATTGCTTCGGGCATATTTTTGTGACCGAAAATAAGCATTACAACCGCAAACGGCGATGAAAGGTAATTGTAGAAATTTCCGAGAAACGTTCCGCCGCCGCCTGAAGTCCACGAATAAAGTAAACTGTCGGCATTTTTAATTCTTTCAAATAATTCGGTAAATAAAGGACCGTACTGATGATACAGGTCCATTCTTAAAATGGTTTTATCCCCGAAAGGTATTAAATCATAGGCAAAATATACCGCCATCATAAGAAGAAAAGTGCAACCGGCGGCAAGCAAAGAGTACCTGACTGTGTAAAGTTTTTTATAAACAGGGGATTTTAATAATTTGCTGTTTTTGATTTTTTCACGTAACTTCATTTATATACATCCTTAAAAATAAATTACATATTAACCCATTATTTTTTATAATACCATATTTATACATTTCTTTCAATGTTTTTGTAGCGTCATTTTATTAAATATATGTAAATTTCGTTCTAAAAGCGGACAAGTGTAAATATTATTTTCACAGAAACAGTTGAAAGGAATGAAAAAATGAAAGATTTTTTAAACGCAATTTCACTTTTGCCTGATGATTTAAAAATAATACTTAAAAAAATACCTCCCGAATATGCGAAAAAAATAAATGAAATACGTTTTCGTGCAGATTCACCGGTAATTCTGAATACCACCGATACCGCTTATTTTCTTAAAACAGACGGAATGCCCGGTTGTGTCTGTAACAATTCGGTTGTTTACTGTGACGAACGCAAATTGCAGGAAATAGTATTCTCACTTTCACGCCGTTCAATTCATACATATCAGGATATGATAGCGAAAGGATTTATTCCGCTTCAGGGCGGATGCAAGGCGGGCGTAGTCGGGTGCGCCGTAATCCGTAACGGCTCGGTATATTCGGTTTCGTCGTTTAATTCAGTAAATATACGTGTTTCACGGGAATATAACGGATGTTCCGACGGAGTATACAATTCAGTCGGTAAAGACTGTACTTCATTTCTTCTGGTCGGACAGCCGCTTTCCGGTAAAACAACGGTTTTGAGAGATTTGTGTAGGAAATATTCCGATATGAATAACGGCGTTTCAAGAAAAGTTGCTGTTATTGATGAACGTGACGAAATTGCTTCGAGAGCATTCGGTAAAGGTGCAGACCTCGGCACTCAGACAGATGTACTCTCATTATATCCGAAAGCGGTCGGTACAGATATTGCTTTGAGAACGCTGTCGCCCGATATAATAATGCTTGATGAAATAGGTGCTGATGATGAAATTAACGTTTTACTGTCGAGTATGAACAGCGGTGTAAATGTTATTGCAACCGCACACGGAAGCGGATATTCCGAGGTAATAAAACGTCCGAATATAAAACGGCTTGTTGATGCGGGCGTATTTAAAAAGGTTGTTGTTTTAGAAGGTAAAAATGCGCCGTGTACGGTAAAAGAGGTGATTTCGGTATGAGCGGAGTTTATTCTGCGATATTTGCGTTATTATTTATTATTTTCGGTGTAATAAAAGTAACCGAATATAAAAAAAGCGCCTCTGCAGTAGACGAAGTATGCAGATTTATTATATTTGTTAAAAATAATATCCGTTATAAAAATTCAACGTATGAAATGCTTTTATCGGAAGCCGAAAACGAAAATTTTAAATATATTGAAATTTCAAAAAATAACGCCGTACTTAATAAAACGGCAGGAAACGATGCTTTGAACGAATATAAATCATTTTTGTCAAAACTCGGAACGAGCGATACGGAAAGTCAACTGAATTTGTGCGACGAATATTGTGAGCGATTTGAAATAATACGTAAAAATAAGTTTGAAGTTCTGCCGTCTAAAATAAAGGTCTGTACCGCTTTAAGCGCTTTAAGCGCTTTGTGTATCTTGATAATTGGAGGATAAAATGGAAATAACCTTCGTTTATAAAATCGCCGCAGTCGGAATGATTATTGCGGTAATCAATCAGGTGCTTCAAAAAGCGGGAAAAGAAGAATATGCTACTATGACAACCGTTGCCGGACTGATACTTGTAATTCTGATGCTTTTGCCGAAACTTTCGGAAGTGGCAAATGAATTATCATCTTTCTTTGAATTATGACGGTAATTAAAATATCATTGCTTTCATTAACAGGCGTAATGATGCTTCTGCTTTTAAAAAAGCATTCGCCCGTATATGCGATTCTGGCGGAAACTGCGCTTGTGCTGACTGTATTCCTGACATTTTTTTCGCAGTTCGGTGAACTGTATGATTCTTTTTTCTTTCTTTTTTCCGAAACGGACGTAAGTATGTCCGGATTGAAAATAATGCTTAAAGCGTTCGGTATTCTTATTATCGGCGGAATTACGGCAGATATATGCAGGGATAACGGCGAAAACGCTGTCGGAAATACGGTTGAAACTGTCGTAAAATTGCTTGCGTTTTTGTGCGCCGTTCCGCTTTTTTCGTCAGTAATAAAAATTGCTCTTGAATTTATTCAGAGGTAGTAAATGAAAAAATTTTATCTGATATTTCTTGTGTTGCTGTTGTTTGGTTCGCTTTCGGTTTCGGCTTTTTCCGGTGAAACGAATATTGACAGTTACGCCGATGAATTTTCGTTTGATGTTTTTACAGAATCTTTGAGTGATGAAGCCGTAGAAATATTATCCGAAATGGGAATTGATGAAATAAGTTACAGTGAACTGTTTTCCGTTTCTCCCGAAAATGTATTGAATGTGTTTTTTAACGTTTTATCCGGCTCTCTTAAAAAACCGTTGTATTTTTGTTTTGCGATTTTCGGAGTAATGTTTATTACTTCTGTTTCGTGTGAAATATCAAAACTTTCCGAAACAGTTTCTTTTATCGGCACATCACTTATTTCAATAATGCTTTGTGTTCCCGTTTCCACTCTTGTAAGTACATCTGTTTCAGTTACAAATACGGTTGGTAATTTAATTGTTTCGTTTTGCGGAGTGTTTTGCGGAATTGTTTCCGCTTCGGGCGGAACATTGGGTGCCGTTGCTTTTGAGGGGAGTTTTTTATTTTTTAACTCTGCCGTTTCCAAATTTACGGAACTTTTCTCAAAGCCGTTTATAAACGGAATGTGCTCACTTGCTTTTTTTTCGTGTTTTGATGCATTTTCGTTTATGTCACGAACTTGTGAAATGCTGAAAAAAACATATATCTGGTTTTTGGGATTTACAGGTATGATTTTCACATCATTTATTTCATTGAAAACCGTACTTGCATCGGGTGCTGACTCTGTCGCATCAAAAAGTATAAAGTTTATAGTAGGTAAATCCGTTCCCGTTGTAGGCAGTACGTTAAGTGAATCGTATTCTTCCGTAATGGCGGGTCTTTCGCTTATTAAAAGTACAGTCGGCGTTTTCGGAATAATATCTGTTGCATTGACTGTGTTGCCGACTGTTTTGTCGCTTTTATGTTGGATGCTTTCACTTAATTTTGTAATAGCGGGCGCAGAGGCGTTTTCTTTAAAATCGGTCAAAGGTGTTTTATGCGTTTTTAAAGATGTTCTTTCGCTTTTGTTTTCAACCGTATTATTTGTATCTGTCGTATTTATTATATCGGCAGGAGTGCTTATTACCGTGAAAGGCGGTGTTTAAACGGAATACTTTAATAAAATACTGCTTAATTACTGTGTGTGTTCAACAATAGGAACATTCCTTTGTCTTGTTGTTCCCGCCCGTGAAAGAAAAATGCTCAAAACAGTTGTGTTTTCTGTTGTGATTGCCGTAACTTTACTGCCTCTTGCCGATTCAAAGGATTTGCAATTTGATTTTTATATGCCTGATTTAAGTTCATCCGGCGTTTTTGAAAACAGTGTGCTTCATACACAAAATTTACTTGAAAAAGAAATTTATAAAAAAGTCAGCGACTTTCTCATAAACCGTAATATTACGGAATATGAAATATATGTAAGTACATATTTTGACGAAGATGAAAACGCTGTTGTATTGGAACAAATTAAGGTCGAATTAGGCACACGGTTCAAAAATAAGTGCGCTGAAATAAAATCAGAACTTTCAGCCGATTTGGGTGAAACGGTAAATGTGGAGGTGAAAAGAAACGGATAAACTTAAAAATCTGCTGACACTTATAAAAAGCAGTAAAAAAAATACGGCGTTAGCCGTACTTGCCTGTGTTTTTATTGTTTTAATGATTATGACTGAATTTATTCCCGATAAAAAAGCCGGTAAAGTAAGCGGTAATGAAATAAATGTTTCGTCGGAAGAATATACGGATAATACGGAAAAGAAACTTGAAAAAATACTCGGCAAAATTGACGGCGCAGGTCAGGTTGAAGTTATGATAACGCTTAAAAGTTGTTATGAAAACGTTTATGCTACAAGTAACACTTCAAAACAAAAAACAAACGGTAAAGATGTTGAGTACGAATGCGAAGAAGAATACATAACGGTAAAAAAAGGTTCAAGCACAGAGGAGTGTCTTGTTATAAAAGTTTATGAACCCGAAATTAACGGCGTAGCCGTTGTTGCGGAGGGCGCAGACAGTGCAAGTGTAAAAAAAGCACTTACCGATACGGTTTGTTCCGTTTTCGGAATAAGCAGTACAAAAGTGTCGGTTGAAAAAATGAATAAAATAAAATGAATTACCGGGAGGATACATAATTATGAATATGCTTATCAAAAGAAGACAACTTTTAATGGCGACTCTTGTTGTCGCACTCGGTGCGGCTGTTTTTGTAAACTGGTATTTTACACGTTCGGATGAAAATCTTATAACCGAAAAAGAAAACGGAACTGAATACGTTCAAAACCTCGGTGAAGCAAAATATGTTGAATCGGAAAACGTCAAAACTCAAGACGTTGAGTCAAAAAACGTTACAACAGGCAAAAAAGAAACAAAAAATGATAAATCCGATTCTTCAGAAACAAATAAAACGGAAAACAAAACAGAAAACAAAACCGAAGATGTGTTCAGCGAAATCAAACTCAACAGAACAAAAGCACATGACAAAGCGATTGATGAATTGAAAAGTACACTCGATACCGTAACCGTTGATTCGGTGTTGGCGGAAAGTGTTGCAAAATCCGTTGATGAACTCAGCGACGCAATTAAAGCGGAAGCGGATATCGAAACGCTTATAAAAGCAAAAACAGGCGCATCATCTGTTGTTGTTATAAATAATAACGGTGCCGAAATTGTAATAGAAAAAGGAAAACTTACAGAAGAATCTGTACTGATTATCACGGAATTGGTAACCGAAAATACCGATATACCGGTTGAAAACATTAAAATCAGCGAAACAAAATAAAAAAATATACCGAATAATAAAAAGTTCCGACCGCCGAATTTTAAGAAAAGTACGGCGTCTCGGAATTTTTTTATTATTTCAATTTGACAACAATGTGTTGATTGTGATATATTGATATAAATATATATTTTCGGAGGTCACGATTATGAAAAAAACGGTATTTAAAGGCGTTGCGACTGCTCTTGTAACACCTATGAATAAAAACGGCGTTGATTATGACGCTTTCGGAAAACTTATTGAATGGCAGATAAATGAAGGTGTTAATGCTTTGGTTATTGCCGGTACAAGCGGCGAAGGCTCAACACTTACCGATGAAGAACACCGTGAAGTGTTAAAGTTTTCTGTTGAAAAAGCAGCCGGCAGAGTACCTATTATTGCAGGTACGGGCTCTAACGATACCGCTTATGCAATAAGCCTTACAAAATATGCCTGTGAAATCGGCTGTGACGCAATGCTTCTTGTTACGCCTTATTACAACAAGGCAACACAAAAAGGTCTTGTTGCATCTTTCACGGCTATTGCAGACGCTTCAACAAAATCCTGCATTCTTTATAACGTTCCTTCAAGAACAGGTTGTAATCTTCTTCCCGCAACGTGCGCAGAACTTGCAAAACACCCGAATATTGTCGGCATAAAAGAAGCAAGCGGCAACATTTCTCAGATTGCGGAAATAGCGGCACTCACAAAAGGGGAGCTTGACATATATTCCGGAAATGACGACCAGGTAGTTCCGCTTCTGTCACTTGGCGGTAAAGGTGTTATTTCGGTTGTGTCAAATATTCTTCCGAAAAAGACCGTTGAAATGTGCGATAAATTCTTTTCGGGCGACGTAAAGGGCAGTTGCGACATACAACTTGATTTACTTCCGCTTATCAATTCTCTTTTCTGCGAAGTTAATCCCATTCCCGCCAAAGCGGCTGTTGCGGCAATAGGTTTCGGTGAAAATTACGTAAGACTTCCTCTTACCGTTATGGAGCCCGAACACGAAGAAAAAATGAGAAAACTTATGCGTGAACAGGGGTTAAATGTTTAATTTATGATTTGCGATAATCTTGAAATAAAAAACGGCGTATTGTACTTCGGTAACAGAAGCACCGTTGAAATAGCAGAAAAATACAAAACGCCGCTTTATTTAATGGATGAACCCACGTTAAGAAAAAACTGCCGTAAATACGTTTCTTCAATGAAAAAATATTTCGGTGAAAATTCTTTTCCGTTTTTTGCGAGTAAAGCGTGCTCGTTTAAACGTATGATTCAAATAGCCTCATCCGAGGGTATGGGAATTGATGTCGTTTCGGCAGGTGAAATTTACACCGCTGTCAAAGCAGGTGCAGATCCCGACAAAATCTGTTTTCATTCAAACAGTAAAACCGATGACGATATTCTTTTTGCCATTGAAAACGGTGTCGGGCAGTTTGTTGTCGATAACACGGAGGAACTTGAAGCGCTTGACAGAATAGCGGGCGAAAAAGGTGTTTGTCAAAAAATACTTTTGAGAATTACTCCCGGTATTGATACGCATACATACGAAGCGGTAAACACCGGCAAAGTCGATTCCAAGTTCGGTTTTCCCATTGAAACCGGTGCGGCAGACAGGGTTACGGAATTTGCGCTCGGTTTAAAAAATGTTGAACTTACGGGCTTTCACTGTCATGTCGGTTCTCAGCTTTTTGATTCCGATGTATTCATTCGCTCTGCAGAAATAATGCTCGAATTTATTGCACATATAAAAGAAAAGTATTCTTATGAAGCAAAAGAACTTGACCTCGGTGGCGGTTACGGTGTCAGATATACCGAAAATGACGGAAGTATTGATATTGAAGATAATATCCGTCAGGTCGCTTTGTACTGTGAAAAAAAGCGTACCGAACTCGGTTTGAATAAACTTTCATACCGAATGGAGCCGGGCAGAAGCATTGTTGCAGATGCTGGACTTACACTTTATAAAGTCGGTAACGTAAAAAGAATTGATGGTTACAAGAACTATACCGCTGTTGACGGCGGAATGGGGGATGATCCCCGTTATGCTCTTTATCAATCGGAATATACGGTTTTAGCGGCGGCAAAGTGTAATGAACCGCATACTTTCAAAAGTGACCTTGTAGGGCGTTTTTGTGAAAGCGGCGACATAATACAACCTGATGTTTTTTTACCCGAAAGCATTAAAAGAAACGACCTTGTTGCAGTTCTTACAACAGGCGCTTACAATTATTCAATGGCGTCAAATTATAACAGAGTGCCGCGTCTACCCGTTATTATGCTTGACGGCGAAAATGATTACGTTGCGGTAAAACGTGAAAGTTTTGATGATATTATAAAAAACGATATATAACAAAAAATCCACTCGGCGTGCGAGTGGATTTTTGTTATTGATTATACGTTATTCCGAGAACACAATTACATTCGGAAAAGATATTCTGAATTCTGTCGAAATCGAGAGTGTTTTTTGATTTTACGTCAAAAGTAAGATAAATAACTTCATCTTTCTTTTCAACGTTACAGTTTATTACTTCACATCCGTATTTTTTCAATAATTCATGAACTGCGTGAAGTGAATCCGGCTCATCTTTGATTTTCATTATTACTGAATTTGTAGAAATATTTTCAATAGGTAAAAATCTATGTATGCAAATCTGAATAATAAGAATCATTACAGTTGAAATAATACCTATTCCGTAAAGACCTGCGCCGATAGCCATACCTATACCCGAAGTAGCCCATACGCCTGCGGCAGTCGTAAGACCTTTTATTGAGCCTCGGTAAATGATTATTCCGCTTCCGAGAAAACTGACGCCTGTTATGATGTTTGCGGCAATTCGTGAAGCGTCAACACTTACGCTGTCATTGACAATAACGTCAAAAAAGCCGTATTTACTTACAATCATCATAAGTGCTGAACCGAGAGCAACAATTATATGTGTTCTTATGCCGGCTTCTTTCTGTCTTATCATTCTTTCAATGCCGATAGTCGAGCCGCATATAACGGCAATAACCAATCTGAAAAGATAGGGGACAGCATCGGCAAATTCTGTTGTGATACCGTTTAATATTTCAGTAAACAAAAAATTACCCCCAAGAATATCTATTTATATATTATATTACTTTTAAAAAGAAAAGTCAAATATAACCGAATATTAAATCAGTTTACAACCGAATATTAAATCAGTTTACGGACATACGTCATATTTTCATAATCTCCGGCATAGTTTTTAAGGAAAAGATATGAAATACGGAGGAAGAATTTATGACAGAGGCAAGTATTTATCATGATATTGAAACAAGGACGGGCGGAGATATTTATATCGGCGTAGTCGGTCCTGTAAGAACGGGAAAATCAACATTCATTAAACGGTTTATGGATACGCTTGTTTTACCGAACATCGGCAGTGAATATAAAAAAGAAAGGGCGCAGGATGAATTACCCCAATCGGCGGCAGGCAGGACAATAATGACAACCGAGCCTAAATTTATTCCGGAAAATGCGGTTAAAGTCGAATTGCCGGGTAATGCGTCTTTAAATGTGCGGTTAATTGACTGTGTCGGATATATTGTTCCGAGTTCACTCGGTTACATAGAGAACGATAAACCCCGTATGGTAAAAACACCGTGGTTTCCCGAGGAAATACCGTTTAATATGGCGGCTGAAATCGGAACGCAAAAGGTAATAAACGAACATTCCACAATAGGACTTGTGGTAACGACAGACGGCAGTATCAGTGATATTCCGCGTGATGAGTACGAAGAAGCGGAAGAACGTGTGGTAAACGAACTTCGTGAAATAAACAAACCGTTTGTAATACTTTTGAATTGCGTATATCCCGAAACAGCGTCATCTGTTAAACTTGCGTCTGAACTTTCCGAAAAATACGGAGTTCCTGTAATACCCGTAAATTGTCTTGATATAACAGAAGAAAAAATCCGTGATGTTCTGACTGCCGTGCTTTACAGATTCCCCGTAAGAGAAATAAGCGTTGCGCTTCCTTCATGGGTTATGTCGCTTCAGTCCGATCACTGGCTTCGTTCTTCTTTACTTGAAACAATTAAAACTTCAGCGGAAAATGTACGTTGTGTTTTTGACATCAATAATATTTCACAGGTAATAAATCAAAATGAATACGTTTCGTCATCAACGGTATCGTCTGTTGACCTCGGTAACGGAAGCGCAAAACTTGATACTGTTCTTTCTTCGGAACTGTTTTATAAAATAATAGCCGAACAGACAGGTCTTGAAATGGATGATGAACAGGATCTTGTAAACTGCCTTAATGAACTTTCAAAAGTTAAAAAGCAGTATGACCGAATCAAAAATGCGCTTGATGACGTTGAGAGGTGCGGTTACGGTATTGTAATGCCCGATATAGATGAACTAACACTCAAAGAGCCCGAAATTGTGAAACAGGGCGGAAGATACGGCGTCAGACTTTCGGCATCTGCTCCGTCAATTCATCTTATGAAAGCCGACATTGAAACGGAAGTTGCGCCTGTTGTCGGTACAGAGAGTCAGTCTGAAGAACTGCTTAAATATCTTCTTAACGAATTTGAGGAAGACCCGCTTAAAATCTGGGATTCGGATATATTCGGTAAATCATTGAATGAACTTGTAAATGAGGGGCTACGCAGTAAACTTTGTCACATGCCCGATGATGCAAGAGGTAAAATTCGTGAAACACTTGAACGTATTATTAACGAAGGTTGCAGCGGACTTATTTGCATAATACTGTAATCCGATACATTTGATAAAACAACCGAGCAACCAATTAAAGGTTACTCGGTTGTTTATCTTGTGTGCTCGGCACGCATATTTACTTGGCGGTGAAAGTCCGCTACAGGCTTGGCAGTAGCAACTGTTAGACGAAGACAAGGGCGTCCATCGTGAGGTGGAGTCTGAAAGAAGTCGGATGCAAAGGCTGAAAAGTGCCGTTACGGTCAAAACCTCGGTCTGACGAACAGAAATCGCATATAAGGCATTGCAAAGCGGACGAGCTTCCAAAACAAAGCAAAGTCCGATACTGCCCGAACTTTGTAATGTAAATGCGGCAGATATATGAGGCGAAGGTGGAAATGCTTACCCAAGGAGATCTTGCAGGCGGGGGAAAAAAAATAATTAATTTTTTTCGTAGTAACAACGAACTGCAAGAAGTCAGCAGAGGTCATAGTACCATAGAAATATGGGAAGGACCGAACAATCATAAGTCCGAAGTAAACGGGGAAAGGAAGTCGGTATGATGAAAACAGA
>JAZLLP010000017.1:0-25642 GCA_045598225.1 Acutalibacteraceae bacterium
GGCGTAAACATGAAGCGGCGGCAATGCCGCCATGAAGCACTCGCTTGCGCTCGCATGAAGCGAAGCGCACCGTTACTTTCCGTGTGGCGAAGCCACGCTTCATAGAGCGAAGCTCAGCTTCATTTTTCATGCACCGCAGGTGCGCTTCATTCAAAAAAATCTCTTTTGTCATACGACAAAAAAGAATTTTTTGTTGGCCCGCCCCGGGGGATTCGAACCCCCGTTCTTCAGAATCGGAATCTGCTGCGTTATCCAACTGCGCCACGAGCGGATTTATTTTTTATTATTATAACTTCTTTCTTTTATTATTTCAAGAGTATAAATATTTTGTTTTGCTTTTTTGCTTGAAAAAATTACAAAAGTATGATAGAATTCAAAATATAAAATTGCGGATGTAGTTCAATGGCAGAACATCAGCTTCCCAAGCTGAATACGAGGGTTCGATTCCCTTTATCCGCTCCAGACTTTTTCAAACGAATTACTCAACATTTTTGTTGAATTATTCGTTTGTTTTTTATATTCGTTATTATATCGGTTATAAATAATATTAAACTTGCAGAATGCGTCTTACAAGAAAAACAAAGGAAACGTTTAATATGAAAGTTGAATTAAATTCCGACACAGTTCTGTTTACTGTTTTCAAAACTGAACTGATGCTTACAAATACAGATAAATTCGTATGGCGTATTCAGTCAAAAAAAGACGGAGTTTTTGATTATTCGGGTGCGGCACAAACACTTGCAAAAGACCTCGGAGAAAACCTTAACGAAAAACGTTTGCCGATTAAACTTAATCATAACGGCGATAACGCAATTATTTCAGCAGAAGACGGTTCATACGTTCAGATTTCAGACAACGGCATTTCTTTTTTCAATATAAAAAAAGAGATGAAAAGAAGTATAACAAGTGTAAAATCAAACAAAGATTTTACTGTAATAACATTCTCTCTTTTTGACGATGAAAGAATTTACGGAACGGGCGAACGTTTCGACTTTGTAAATCAGCGTTCAAAAAAGTTGCAAATGTACGCAGTTGACAAATGGTGCAGGACACACGGCAACAGTTACATACCTATTCCGTTTATTATAAGCAGTAATAAAAGTGCTGTTTTTATGAACAGATATGAACACTCTGTTTTAGATATAGGCAAAACATCAAAAAACAAACTCATAATCAAACAAAAATACGCTCCTGCGGATTTATATATTTTTCTTGATGAAAAACCCGACGGAATACTTACCGCTTACTCAAAAATTACAGGCTTTGCCCCTATGCCGTGCGACTGGTCATTCGGTACGATTGTCTGCCGTTACCACCCCGAATTCGGTACACCCGAAGGAATATACGCTATGTCGGAGAATATGAAAAAACACGACTTTCCGTGGGATGCCGTAATAGTTGAGGGGTGGTGGATTTATGATAAATCACGTTGGAGTGAACTTAAAGAAGTAAGTGAAAATATTCATTCACAGGGAAAAAAACTGATGGTTTATCAGCAATGCGGCAGATTTCCTCAAAACGGCGAAGAAGAATTCGGTTTAACAGACGATTATGCAGTTCATTCTGACAAAGGTACGCTTCTTCGTGAAACACGTTCAATGAATTTTCTTGATAATTTTCATCATAAAAAGATGCGATGTGTTGATTTAACTAATAAAAAATCAGTGGGCAAATGGAAAAGTTTGTGGGATGAAATTCTGTTCGGAATAGGCGTAGACGGTGCAAAAATAGATTTTTGCGAACAGTTTCCCGACAAACCGTTCATAAGATTTTTTGATAAAAGAAATCCTATGGCTTCTCACCATTGGTTTCCGACGTTATACAACACTTTAAGTTACAGACACTACTGTACACATCCCGACGGCGGAATTACATTTTCACGCGGCGGCGGAATAGGCGCACAACGGTTCCCGTTTGTATGGGCAGGTGACCAGCTCAGAGAATTCTTCTTTTTAAAAGTTGTTTTGCGTGCCGCACTTTCAGTCGGATTATCGGGTGTTCCTTTTGTAAGTTGGGATATGGGCGGCTACCGACCTGCATGGCTTCCCTATGACAGAAAAAACGAAGACAAAGTTTTTATTCGTGCTGTTGAATTCACCGCATTTTCCGTAAATATACAAACACACGGAAACGTTAAAAGACCGTATGATTTTGATGAACATACACAAAACATATACAGAAAATATGCGTACATTCACGAAGCACTTCGTCCGTATATAAAAGAACAGGCTGAAATTTCAACTAAAACAGGTCTTCCCGTTTTACGTCACTTGTATCTATATGACCAAAATGACGAAAAGTGCTTTGATATTGAAGATGAGTATATGCTCGGCGGCTCGCTTCTTGTAACGCCCGTACTTTCAAAAAAATGCGAACGTGACATATATTTACCTGCCGGTGAATGGGTAAATATATTTACAGATGAAGTATTCAAAGGCAACCAAACACTTAAAAATTACAAAGTACCGCTTGAAAGTATACCTGTATTCAAATTAAAAAACACATCATCCGAAACGATTGACGGTTGCATTGAAACAATAAAAACAATATATTAAACCGAAAAAAAGGCACAGCGAAAAGTTCTTCAATCGCTGTGTCTTTCTTTTTTAAAATGTAAATTTTGTTCTGTCAACTTCCAAAGAGTCGATAACACCGACTATCGCGGCATCAATAGGAACATTGTCACCGCCGAGAGCCTTACGGGCCGTACTGCCGTTTACAACAAGAACTCTGTCGCCTATTCCGGCGCAAACAAGGTCTGCGGCTACAAAACTTTCGCCGACTTCATCCTGTCCGTGAGCATCGCACTGAATGACAACCATAAGTTTTTTTCCTTCAAGGCTTTCTTCCTTTTTTGTCGCCCAAACGTGACCGACAACTTTACAAATCATCATAATATATTCCTCCTTTTAGTCTTCGCCTTCACAACTCAATGCTATTCCGAGCGGTGTGACAAAGAGCGGATTTTTCGGTTTATAAGCAGGTATTCCCGTTAATCTTTCAATTTCCTTTTCAATGCCGGTAAAACAACTTGTGCCGCCGACAAGAACAAGCGTATCAACGGTTTCCCCTGTTTCAGATTTATAATCGTTCAAAACATCGTTAATAATTACTGCTATTTTTTCAAATACGGGACGAACTACGGGAACAAGTTCTTTATGATTTTTTTCATCACGTTTATACTTTTCGGCATTTTCAAAAGATTCATGATAAGAACCCGCTATAACAAGTGACAAATGTGTTCCGCCTGTCGCTTCATCGTCGGTATAAGCAACTTCACCGTTATGAAGAATCGTAATTCCCGTTGTACCGCCGCCTATATCAACTATTGCACCGTTTTCAAGATTTAAAAGTTGATTAGCCGCCGTAGATTCGTCGGACATATTCGTTACTTCAAACCCTGCGGATTCAACCACATTACGGACAGCGCCGCCGTCAAGACTGTCTGTGCCCGGAGGAATTGCCGCCGCAGCGTAAACAAGTTCTTCACCGAGTACGTTTTCCATTTGTTCTTTCATTTCACGGACTATTTTAATTGCGCCTATATAATCCACAACCATACCGTCACGAACAACATCGGCATATCTGTATGTACCCGCAACAGGCTGACCGTCTTTATCGAGTACCGCCATAACAACACACGCAGTACCTAAATCAACGCCGGTATAATACGGTCCGTTACCTTTTACCGGGTTATCTATTACACTTTCAAAACGTGAAACAAAATCATCACACAATTCAAAATCCGGTTGTTTTTTCATGTTAATCACCACTTAAATATTCAACCAATTCTTTTACGCCTTCACCGGTTACGCTGCTGATGTGAAAGATTTTGCGTGCTCCCGCAAGCATCAATCTTTTTTCTGCGGTTTCTATCTGTTCGGAAGTTGCAATATCGGTTTTTGTAACAACGCCTATTACTTCTTTTCCGAAAGAACCTGCATATTCGGGCGGAAACATTGCTCTGACCTCTATTGCAGATTCAATAAACACAACAACTTCAGCATCCATTGTGCTCATCATAAGAGCACCACGGCGGTCTACACGTTCGAGAAATTCTCCCGGTAAATCGAGTATTTCTCTGCCGATTATTTCAACTGCCTGCGTTTTTTTATAATGAATTTCATCACCGTGTATTGCCTGCCCTAACGTTGTTTTTCCGCAACCCACGGTACCTATAAATACTACTCTTTTCATATTAACTCTGTGTTATTTCTATCGGTGTAAATTTCATTTCATCGCATAAGGTGTGCATTACAGCACGCATTGACTCTTCAACTGCGGCTACTTCGCCGTAAATAAGAAGCGAGCCGGAAAAACGGTCTACAAACCCGATTTTCACTTCCGATGCTTTACTTGCAACATCGGCGGCAATAATTGATGCTTCACTCGGCGTAATGGTGAAAAAACCTATTGCACCGTTCACATCGAGAACGCCTAATTTTGTATAAAGGTCATCAACGGGGTTGGGAATAATATGTGCAAGCGTAATCTGTCTGCCGGGAACATATTCCTGAATAATACGCTCTTTACCTTCAAGTCCCATAAAAATCACTCCCATTAAATAAAAAATTATTCATTAATATATACTGTCTATAAGTTTCTTTGACGGGAAAGGTATTACTTCCGAATTAAGAAGTGTTCCTTTTTCACCGAGAATTTCTCTTCCCGTATCATCGCCGTTATGTACTGCCTCAACTTCGCCGGTATATGTAAAAAACGATTTACCGCCGAGCCCCGTTCCGAGACGAAGTTCAATCGGTGTAAGGTCGGCACATTTAAGCATTGCATCAGCCGCTATTATCATAGCGGACAAAGAATATGACTCAATTATGCCGAGTGCCTCTATATCATCCGGAACAGTTGCGCCCGAAATTGCAGGAAACACTCCCGGATGAACATTAGGAATAATTATAGAATCGACAAGAAACGTTTCTGCCGCTTCCTCGCCTATCTGAACAGATTCCTCAACATCTGCAACGTCACCGTGTACTATTGCAATATATTTACCCGGACACACGGTAGTTGCCGTAACGACTTCCGCTTCCGAGATTTTAACCATTCTGTCCGCAGCATAAATTCCCCGGGAAATACTGCTGAATTCAACCATACCTATTGCTTTTTCCATTATGTATTTCTCCCCCTTTATATACTGCGAATGTAGATAAGATTGTTTTCAATTTTTTCAACCGTTCCCGATATACTTGCACAAACGCCCGTTCCGAGTTCAGACGGCTTCATTGACGCAATAAGTTGACCTCGTTCTACTCTGTCGCCCATCTTTACAAGCGGAGTCGCCGGAGCACCGACGTGGTATTTAAGATGAAGCGCAACCGTTTTCGGAAGAACAGACAAAGCATTTTCGCAAAGCGGTGCGGGAACATTATATTTATTTAAACCGAGCCTTGCTATAAGGCGTTTTGTGGGTATCTGACGGTACTGTCTGATGCCAGATACTTTAAACTCACTTTTCGGCGTATGTCTTATACCGTTTTTTCTCAACTCATTCATATAAAACAAGTTTGCCATTCTCGGACTGATTCCCGCAGGACAGGAAAAATATTCACAAAGATTGCACTGACAGCACGTCAAAGCGAGAGTCATACTTTCGTCCGCCGGTAAACCGAATGCAAGTGAGCGAACCATTTTATGCGGTGATGTTGAATGACCGAGCAGATGCCTCGGACACAAATCGGTACACATTGAACACTGTTCGCACGCCGAACGGTTTACCCGTACCGCTGTTTCCATAGTCCTTTTTTTCTTTTGAATAAGTCCGTGTTCTTTAGGAAGAACAACAAGTCCTTTTGTTGTTTTTGTAACAAAACCGTCTTTGGGTTTAGATAATACATCAAGTAACGGCCCCATCATAGGTCCGCCGTTGATTATTTCTGAGTTTTCCATATCCGAAAACGAAAGACCTGCAAGTTCAAACAATGTTTCAACCGGAGTTCCGACCGGAACTTTCACCGTAATGGGATTCGGTACGTCACCCGTGACGGTAACGTATTTATCGGTTACAGGCTGTCCTATACTCGCATTATAAATATTGAAAGCAGTTTCGGCATTTATTACAACACATCCGACAGCACCGGGAATAGATGTTTCAGGTACTATTCTGCCCGTAAGTTCGTAAACGAGCACCTGCTCATCACCTGCCGGGTAAACATCCGGTAATTCTTTCACCTGAACTTGTGATGAAAGATTCATATTTTTAATAGCCGAATTAAGAACATCTATTACATCGGGATGACTGCATTTTACACCTATCAATGCGAAATTTGCCCCTGTCTCCTGTTTTGCAAGAAGAAGACCGTTTATTACTTCGGCAGGATGTGCTTTCATAAGTTGCTGGTCAACACGCAGAAGCGGTTCACACTCCGCACCGTTAAGCAAAACATATTCGGTTTTTGTATTTAGTTTTACATGTGTCGGAAAACCTGCGCCGCCTGCACCGACAACGCCCGCTTCCTGCAATTTTGAAAGAATTGACATAAGTCCCTCTTTATTATTTTTCGTAATATCCCGCCAGATAACGGCACATTAAAATGTGACACGCACTGGAAAGACGGTTAAGTGTTTCAATAATGTCTTTACGGTTTACAGAGCCGTTTTGTTTAAAAGCATGAACGGCAAGAACTTCCGCTTCACGTACCGTTGTACGGATAAGGTTAAGCCCCGAAAAAGCAACACCTTTTTCATAAGACGGCAAAACCATTTTCTGTACACCGAAATATTTTTCCGGATCATGCGACTGCGCCCGTAATTCTTCGCTGTTAAGACCTATAATATTAACTTTTCTTACAGGTTCGTTAAGAACTTCCGCACGCATCAATTCACGCATTGTTTCAAGAATATCGTTCAAATCGTTAATAAGATTTTTGCAGCAGTTTTTTTCGGAAAGAACGCTTTGAATAAAAACCGTCTGTGCCTGCGCCGAATCGAGTTTTCCCCGATACTGAATAACGGGTTCATCCTTAAAAACGAGTTTATTACCCGAGATGCTCGTCATTTCCTCCGGCTTTGTCTGTGAAACACATGATTTTTGAAATCCGTAACAACGAATACGGGAAGAAGATGACACTTCATTTTTTGAATATGAAAGGTCACCGTGATTTCCGCCTGCAGGTGCTGCGCCGTTTCTCGACGTATAATTATGATACAGATAACGACTGCTCTGTTCATTTTTTTCATTAAACAAACGCCTGTTTGCACCGTCAAACCTTATGCACTGTTCATTCAGGTAATCTTTAGCCGCAGGAGAAAGTACACGCCCTTCGGGAATATAAAATATTTCCGGTCGCTCTTTACCGATTATTTCAATTATTTCTTCACGGGAAATAAGTTTCATTATTTATTCCCCCGCTCAAGATAATTTTTAAGTATTTCCATTATTTCATCACGTTTGGCAAATGTAATATCCTTGCGTTTCATCGGAAAATCTTCAATGGAACGTGCAAGTGAACGCAATTTGCTTACGTTGTACCCCTGAACATCTTCAAAAGAAGGCAAAACCGTTTTTTCTTCCGTATTTTTTATTTCAACGGTTTGTTCGGTTTTTTCATTCATTTTTTCTTCCGAAACCTTTTTTTCTAAAACAGATGTTTCGGGTAAAGTCAATTCGCCCGTCAAACTTCTTACGTGTTCGGCAGGACGGGGAATAACATGAACGGAAATGAGTTTTGATACACGGTCTGCCGCCGCACCGCCGGCTTCAACCGATGCTTTAACCGCACCGACTTCACCTTCAACAAAAACAGCAGTCAGACCTCCGCCGACCTTTGACATATTGACAAAGCGTACATTAGCCGCTTTTAAAGCGGCATCAAGTGCTTCTACTGCACCGATGCGACCGTAAACTTCAATCATGCCAAGTGCCTGATTCGGAGTTGCCTGTTCATTCATCTGTACTCACATCCTTTTGTCATAGTCCTTTAATGGTAATTTTACGGCTGTTCAGTAAATCTTTAGCCAAAGGAGATATAACCGTACCCGGTTTAACGGTAACGGATTGTGCACCCGTTGCAATTACATCACGTACCGCAACCTCGGAAAGGTATTTACTTTCAAAGCGATAATCTCCGCTGTCACGCACCGTTTGTTCAACCGTGTTTACACATTGACTTACACACGGAGTGCACGTTTTACCGACAATATACGCTTTACAGCCTTTTTGAAAACCGCATGCATTCGCTTCGTCAAAATCAATATGCAAAGCAAGTTTATGCGCTTTTCCCGAACGCACAATAACGTTGTTAAACGTAAGCGGTCTCGGTGTTTCCATGCGAATATCTACAAGGTCTCCGTCTTTAAGTCCTGCCGAAGCGGCTTCCTCCGGTGACATGTGAAGATGATTTCTTGCAATAATAAGACTTTTTTCAGCCATAAGAAAAGCATCTTTTGAAGCGATAAGCATATCGCCTGCATTTGAAAGTTCACCCGAAAGTGCTACGGGAGGATTAAGACCGAGTTCCCTTGCATCCATTGCGGAAACTTCAACCTGTGTATGACTGCGTGGCGGTCCGAGTACAGCGACATTCTGAAACGTGCCTTTCGGACCGATAAGAGTAACCCGTTCTTCTGCAAGATACTGTTCCGGCTGTGAAAGAGGCCTTTTCGGCGTCAGAGTATGCCCTGCACCGAACAGTTTTTCAACGTCATCTGCCGATAAATGGACATGACGTGCCGAGGTCTCTGCCATAACTTCAAAAAAAGAAGCAGAAACCTGTGACGGGTCAGTACCGCATGCACTATTCATATATCCATCTACTGCGGAAGTCACAATGCTCCGCACCATTTGTTCAAGTTCCACTGTTTAACCTTATTTATCAAATTCAAGGTTCGGAAGAATGTATTCAACTTCACTGTGCGGACGCGGAATTACATGAACGGAAATAAGTTCGCCTACACGGTCTGCTGCTGCTCCGCCTGCTTCTGTTGCCGCTTTAACCGCGCCAACGTCGCCGCGTACCATAACTGTTACAAGTCCGCCGCCTACATGTACTTTGCCGCAAAGTCTTACGTTTGCCGCTTTTACCATTGCATCCGCTGCTTCTATTGATGCAACAAGGCCTTTTGTTTCAACCATACCTAATGCTTCTGTTGTCTTTGCCATAATTTTTTCCTCCATTATAAAATGAAATTTAATATAAATTTATTCGGACCGGATAGCGTGACACGAATAATCCGAACCTCACCAACCGGATACCTATGTAATTATTTGTTTCCGCCTAAAATGCGTGAAACGACTTCTTTTGTGATTTCCGAAACGTCTTTTTCGGTAAAACTTTCGGGTGTTGACTGACGGTCTTTACTCATCGGAAAAGCCATTTTTACATCCGCTTCCTTAATATCACCCGCCGCACCTTTCGGCTCATTAACATAATTAGCCTTTTTTATAACACGGTTATAAGGCTCGGAAGTTGTAACGTAAACGTGATTTTCGGGTTTTCCCGCAGAGCCGACAGTACCGTAAACACGACCGCCTTTTCCCGTACCGCTTTGAGTACCGTAAGTTTTATGCGAAGCGAAAGATGTGCTTCCGCTTACGTTTGAAGAACCGAGCGATGTACCCGTAAGTTTTTCACCGAATTCACGAACTTCGTCAAATTCCTTTATTCCGTATGCAAGGCGGCGAATATTTATAAGATTCATCGGTCCGACATTATCGGACGTTGAACTGCCGCCGACAGCACCGCAACCGAGTGTAAGCGCAGGATCAAGTCCTGTTGTAATGCCTGTTCCGCCGAGAGCACCGGGAGTATTGACAAGCACTCTGCCAACGGGTTTGTGAAGTGCAAATTCACGGATAATGCGTTCATCCTGCGAATGTAAAGTCATTGTATGTCCGGAGCCTTCATTAGTGAGAAGTTCAATCGCCTTATCACAAGCATCTTCCCAGTCATTGACGGTAAAAAATGCAAGAATCGGGCAAAGTTTTTCTCTTGAATAAGGCTGATTTTTACCGATTCCGGTATGCTCCGTCAGAAGAACTCTCGTTCCCTCGGGGATTGTTATTTTTGCCATATCCGCTATTGCCTGTGCAGATTTACCGACTATTGCGGGATTCATTGTGTTGTTTGCACGCATAATGAATTTTGCTACTTTGTCGCTTTCTTCCTGCGTCATAAAATAGCCGCCCTGCCGTTCGATTTCACAAACGACCGCATCTTTAATGCAATTCTGCGTAATTATTGACTGTTCCGAAGCACATATTGTTCCGTTGTCAAACGTTTCGCTGTCAAATATACGTTTAACGGCAAGCGGAATATTTGCTGATTTTTCTATAAAACACGGACCGTTTCCGGGACCTACGCCCAAAGCGGGATTACCGGAAGAATAAGCCGCATGTACCATTGCTTCACCGCCGGTAGCAAGAATTATTCCCGTATCTTTATGTTTCATTAAAACATCGGTGGCAACAGCAGACGGTTTTTCGACAACCTGAATCAGATTATCGGGTGCGCCCGCTTTTGCGGCGGCATCCTTTAAAATTTTCACCGTTGCAAGAATTGAATTCTTTGCACCCGGATGAGGTGAAATTACTATTGCATTACCTGCTTTAAGTGAAATAAGCGTTTTATACATTGTTGTGGAAGTCGGGTTTGTTGACGGAATAAGTGCGACAACAACGCCTACCGGAACTGCTACTTCCATTACTTTTTTAACCGGGTCATCGGAAAGAACGCCTACGGTTTTCATATCTTTAATTGAATCGTAAACTATTTGTGAGCCGAGAAGATTCTTTAAAACTTTATCTTCCCACTTGCCGTAGCCTGTTTCCTCGTGTGCCATTTTTGCAAGAGGAACGGCATTATCAACGCATGCACGGCACAGCGTTTTTACTAAACTGTCAACCTTACTCTGATCATACGAAGAATACTCTTTCTGTGCCTGAACGGCGTTTTTTATAAGGTCACGAGATTCCTGAACAGTCCGTAAATCATTGTCAAATTCCATTTTTACCACTCCTCTTCTGTAATCGGATCATCTGCAACTCTGCAAACCGCATTTGCAAACGCACGGCACGCCTCTTCGCAGGCGTACTGTTCACCTGTAAGAAGTCCGCCCGCAAAGTTTGTTTCCGTGGGTGGTCCGTAAAATACATTTATTTTAACTTCAGTCGCTTTTAATGCCGCATCAAGACCTACTATCGCTTCGTTGGGCGGTGCAATAAGGTACGCCATTGAAGTACCCTGCGGTACTCCTGCCATTTCCGAAAGATATGAGCCTGTCTGCGAAATACAATGTGCAAAATACGGAATATCGCCGTTTTCATCTGCACTGTAAAAGAATGCAACGTTTTCTATATAACTTACAAACGCATTTAGTCCGCTTCTGACATCCGAGGGGTCGGGACCTGCTATTATGCCGATAAATTCACCGGCAAGAGCAGTAGACGCATTACCGGAGCCTCCGTAAAATGATTTTGCATAAACGACTTTTACGTCAGCCGCTTTTGTAGATTCGTCAATGGCGGCATACGAAACATCATCAATAGTTGTTGTTACTATGCCGAGGCTTTTATAACCCTTCGGTACATTAAGTTTTTCAAGTAATCCTTCTTCGGCATTCGGTATTTCCTGCATACTGAGCAGTTTTGCCGGAATACGGTCACCTTTCATATATGTACTCCTTTTATACGTCACATTTTGAGGTCAACGCCGCTTTTCTTTTCCTTTAAAATTCGCTGTAATAATTCAACGAGGTATGCGCCTGCTTCAACAGGCTGCGTCCCGTTTTTGTGAATATTTGAAACAACAGTCCGCTTTGATTCGGGTATGCCGACATAAGCACCGTAAGTTATGTATGCGCTCATACTGTCAAAAGCCGCAAGTCCGGGACGTTCGCCTATAAGAACACAAGTAAGTTCCGCACCAACCTCTTCGGAAACAGCATCCATTGTCGGGACTCTGCCGTATTTTACAAAGAACGGTGTTCCTATACGCACTCCGTCCGCTTTAAGACCGTCTGTAAGAATCGAAAGTACATCCTGTATATTATTCTCGATTGCATAACTTGAAAGACCGTCGGAAACATATATTTGAATCTGCGGATTTTTCTCGCATTTTTCGTGTAAAAACTTCTTTGCATCATCCGAAAGTTGACGACCGAGATCCGGTCTTGTAAGGTGCATATCAATATCGGTACACTTTGACTGAATAATAGGAAGATTCAAGTCCGAAAGAAGTTTTTCATCAACAGCTTTATGTACGGCATCCTTTGCCATAGCGTGGTCTGCCCGTAAAGAAATCAATGCCTTTGCGCTTAAACGCTCACCGTTTCGACCTATACCTATTCTTGCGGTAGTTGTTCTTTCCATCGCACGAAGTGCAAGTGCATTTTCGGGTGCATCAAGTTGAATAGTATCTTTATATTCCGCTTGCGTTAAATCTTTCAGCGCTTGCGAAGAACTGCTGTTTTCGGAAGAATAAGTTTTAACAATCGGCGCTTGTGAAACGCTCTTGTTTTCTTCAAAAGAATAAACCTGTTTTGTTTCGGGTTCTGCCTTAACGGGTGAAATACCTGTTGAAGAAAGTGTTTTCAAAACTTCTTCGGTAATTCTTTCAATAAGTTCTTCTCTCGTCAAAGGAGTCCCCCCTTTCTTTCGGAGAAAATTGTCGGATCTCCCATACGGGCGGTAGGTTTACCGTTTTCGATAATTCCCATTTTTTCCATCCACTGTTCAAATTCCTTTACCGGATGAAGTCCGAGAATACGCCTTACCGCCATAATATCCTGATAAGAGTTTGTCTGGTAATTGAGCATTATATCGTCGCCTGACGGAACTGATATTATGTAATTGCACCCTGCCGACGCAAGAAGCACCGCAAGATTTTCAATATCGTTCTGATCGGCATCCATATGGTTTGTGTAACAGCAGTCGCAACCCATTGGAATACCGCTGAGTTTACCCATAAAATGGTCTTCAAGACCTGCACGGATAACCTGCTTACTGTCATAAAGGTACTCGGGACCTATAAAGCCGACAACGGTATTTACCATAAACGGATTGAACGCTTTTGCAAAGCCGTAACAACGTGCTTCCATTGTAACCTGGTCTGCACCGAAGTTTGCGTCGGAGGAAAGTTCCGAGCCCTGCCCCGTTTCAAAATATAAAAGATTTTCGCCTTTTGCAGTACCTTTCGCCTGTAAAAGACTTATCGCCTCACGAACTGTGTCACTACTGAAGCCGAATGCTTCGTTACCTTTTTCGGAGCCGGCTATACTTTGGAAAATCAAATCTGTCGGAGCACCCTGCTTAACTGCTTCAATCTGTGTTGTAATATGTGAAAGAACGCATATTTGCGTAGGTATTTCATAAGTGTTTTTTACTTCTTCAAATAATTCGAGAATTACTTTTGTACTCGCTACGGTATCACCTACCGGATTAAGTCCTATAACGGCATCGCCGCAACCGTAACTCAAACCCTCATACAAAGAGGAACGAATACCGTCAAGACCGTCAAGCGTATGGTTAGGCTGAAGACGTGATGAAAGTGTTCCTCTTACGCCCATTGTGGTATTACAGGTGCTCAAAACACGGATTTTGTCAGCCGCATATATTAAATCAAGGTTTGACATAAGTTTTGCAACTGCGGCAACAGTTTCACTCGTAAGACCTTTTCTCAACCAATCAATTTCAGTCTGCGTTGTTTTTTCGGAAAGAAGATATGCACGCAATTCGGCAATCGACCAGTTTCGTATCTGTCTGTAAACGGAATCGTCAACAGCATCCTGTATTAAACGTGTTACCTCATCTTCTTCATAAGGAACAACGGGGTTTTCTCTTATATCCGAAATAAGCATATCGGAAAGAACATCTTTTGCGGCAATTCGCTCGGCATCCGAACAGGCGGCAATTCCCGCCATTTCATCGCCGGATTTTTTTTCGTTTGCCCGTCCGAGAACTTCTTTAACGGAATCAAACTGATATACTTTTCCACCGACTTTTGATTGCAATCGCATTGTAATTCCTCCCTCCTCAGTTAAAAATCAATGTTTTTACGACTACCGGCAAAGCAACGCCGTCCATAACGGGTTTACCTATGTCGATATAATCGCCGGAACGAATCCGTATTTTATCAAGACAAACAATACTGCTCGGGCGCACGGGGCGAACAGATGCAATTCTGCCCATAACCTGCCCTAACGCCTTAGCCATATCGTTTTCACAAATAATTATAAAAAATACATCGGGTGAAAACACCTCTGCGTCAACATCAAGAAGCGCTTCAGCCATATTGAGAATATCAGTATACGTCATACGTTCTTTACCGTGAACGCAAATCCCCATCTGCTCGGCACCGCTTTGTTTCATATACCATTTAAGTTCGTCTGCGAGCATAACGGAATTTTTTTCATAAAGACCGTTTTCGGCATTTTCACTCGGCATAAACATAGGAAGATTTTTTATAGGGAATAAATCTTCGGTATAAGAAATTGTACTGCCGCTGACTTCAGTCATATATGTACCTGCGCCGACTACCGTTGCACGAATTGTTTCGGCAGGTGTTACAACCTGAAAACTTTCACTTTCACATTTTTGGTGAAGCGACTTTGCAATTACGGGACCTAAATCATTGAATTTTCGTAAGTCGTGTTCATTGTTATAAAAACAGTCGGCAACGCCGCCGGAAAATGAAACGAATTGAATTGATTCTTTAAGCGAAACAGGTTTACTGCTCGATGTTGTCGCAATAGCAGTAAGGTCGGTATGTTTTTCGTGAACTGCGTCAAGAATAGTATCGGCAAGAAGCAAACCGATGTTTTCAAGGTCACTGTCGGAAACTTTGTCACCCTCGTTATAGTGCAAATTTCTCATATCGCCGAGGTCATTCAGACGTTTACTTACATAAGTTATGCGACCGGAATCGTCATATTTCATTATTCTGCCGCCGACATCAATACACGTCTGCGCAACAAGATTACCGCAGTCAAATACAGCAATGTTTGTTGTTCCCCCGCCGATATCAAGGTTTGAAGCAATACAACCGTATTTTTTTGAAAAAGATTCTGCGCCCGACCCTCTGCCTGCAAGAATTGATTCCAAATCCGGCCCTGCCGTTGCAACAACAAATTCACCTGCAAACGAACTTAAAGAATCAATAACTATTTTCGCATTCTCTTTAAGTGACGATTCACCTGTAATAATAACCGCACCTGTATCAACATCTTCGGGGCGAATGCCGGCAGAAGAATACTCTTTTTCAATAATCTGCCGTATTGCTTCGCCGTCAAGCAAAGTTCTGTCTTTTAAAGGTGTAAAATAAAGTTCGCTTTTATAAATAATGTTTTTTGCAGTTATGTTTACCTCGGGAACCATATTCGCCGCGGCAGTATTTGATATTCCGAGCATGCTCACAATCATACTCGTTGTTGTTGTGCCTATATCAATACCGACACTGAGAATTTCGTTCTTCATTCCGACTCCCGCAATAAATATAATTTTATAAATAAAAATACGTTCCCATGAAATTTGAGCGTGCTCATATTACAAGATAAAAACACCCACTATTTCCAATATATCTATTTTGCCAAAAATCGAGCATAATGTCAATGATTATTTTCATATTTCTTTTATTTTATAAACACAAAAAGCCATTCTATCAAACCGGGAATGACTTTTTACTAATTAAAATATCAAGAGTTATTTATTTTTCAGATTGTTGAAAAGCATTACAAAATATACCGCAAGCAGAAGCACACCTGCAAACGCCCCTATTCCTATTGCAACCGGCAACGGAATGAATTTTCCGAGTGCAATATTAGGTTCTCCGAAAATATACGTCACTACGACAGAACACATAAACGCAGTCGGTAACGCCGTAATAAGCGAGCCGTAACGGTATTTGCCCGACTTCATCAAATAGACGGTACATACTGCCAAAGCAACAACCGCAAGTGTCTGATTTGACCAGGCAAACCAACGCCATAAAATGTTGAAATTATCGGCATCAATAAAATTCCACACGCTTATTGCTACTATAATACAAAATAACGGTAGTGTGAGCAGCAAACGTTTCTTTATCGGCTTTTGATTTATGTGAAAAATTTCGCCGAGAATAAGTCTGCAACTGCGAAGTGCGGTATCACCCGAAGTTATGGGACAAATTACAACACCGACTACCGCAAGCACCGAGCCGAGCGGACCGAGGACACCTTTTGAAATTTCATATACGGTACTGCTGTTGCCGCCCCCGCAATTATTAAGTAAATGCCAGCCGTCAGTTGTATCAACACGGAAAAATGCTATTGCGGCAGCCGCCCAAATCAATGCTATAACACCTTCGGCAACCATAGCGCCGTAAAACACACGCCTGCCCTGCTTTTCGTTTTGAATACATTTTGCAATCATCGGAGATTGTGTTGCGTGAAAACCGCTCATAGCACCGCAGGCAACCGTTGTAAACATAAAAGGCCACCACGGAAGTCCGCCGTTCAGTTCGCTGTAATCTTTAAAATGACCGACTAACTCCGGAAGAAAATAAACATCCTGACGGAATAAAATGCCGCCTATAACCGAGACAGCCATAACAATAAGAATAATTCCGAATACGGGATACGCTTTACCGATTAACTTGTCAATCGGCAAAAGTGTTGCAAGCAGATAATAAGCAAGAATAATTGCCATAAATACCGCGGCATGTACGTGACCGCCCGTAAGTGATTCAAGTAAAGATGACGGCGACACAACAAACACGGCAGTAACAAGTATAAGAAGAAGAACGGAAAATACCGTCATAATAATTTTCATTACTCTGCCGAAATATTTTTCAGCAAGCACAACAATGGAGCCGCCTGCGTTTCGGCTTGAAATCATGCCTGTATAATAATCGTGAACTGCTCCGCCGAGAATGCAACCGGCAACAATCCATATATAAACAACAGGACCGAAAAGCGCACCCGATACAGCGCCGAAAATAGGCCCTGTGCCTGCTATGTTCAAAAGTTCAATCAAAAACGCTTTCCATTGCGGCAAAGGTGTATAATCCACTCCGTCAGCAAGTGCGACAGCGGGAGTCAGACGGCTGTCGGGTGAAAAGATTTTTTCCGCTGCTTTTGAATAAAATATGTATCCGATAAAAAGTAAAAATACAGAAACGAAAAAAGTTACCATAATTATTTCCTCTGTTTAGCGTGGTTCGGATTATTAGAGACACGCTGAGATAACTGATTATAACAGGGTAGTAATATTATTTCAAGTTAATAAAATTATTTTTCATGTACACCATAATAAATAGTGAAGAAGTAAAAAATTCCGCCCACTTTCGTGAACGAAATTTTTTGGTGAAGATGATAGGACTTGAACCTATGACCCCCTGCACGTCAAGCAGGTGCTCTGGCCAGCTGAGCTACACCTCCGTTGCCAAAATATATTATCACTATTTTTTTATTATGTCAATTACTATTTTTGTAATTTTTTGTCTTATAATCGTTGACAAAGTGATATAAAAATAATACAATGAAGATTGTTAAAAATTTGAACAAGTTTTTCGGAGGAACAAAATGGGACTTACTTTATGCGAAAAAATCATAAGAAATCACCTTGTTGACGGTGAATACAAAGAAGGTGCCGAAGTCGGCATAAGAATAGACCAGACTTTAACACAGGACGCAACAGGTACAATGGCTTACCTTGAACTTGAAGCAATGGATATTGACAAAGTAAAAACAGAACTTTCCGTTGCATATATTGACCATAACACTTTACAGACGGGCTTTGAAAACGCCGACGACCACAAATTCATACAGAGCGTCTGCAAAAAAAGAGGCGTTCGTTTTTCACGCCCCGGAAACGGTATTTGCCACCAGGTACACCTTGAACGCTTCGGTATTCCCGGAAAAACGCTTATAGGCTCTGACAGCCATACGCCCACAGGCGGCGGTCTCGGTATGCTTGCAATGGGTGCGGGCGGTCTTGACGTTGCAGTTGCCATGGGCGGCGGTGCATATTACATAACAGTTCCGGAAGTTATAAAAGTAAATCTTACGGGAAAACTCTCCCCTTACGTTGCCGCAAAAGATATAATACTTGAAGTTTTGAGAATTTTAAGCGTTAAAGGCGGCGTGGGTAAAGTTATTGAATACGGCGGCGAAGGAATTAAAACACTTTCCGTTCCCGAAAGAGCAACCATTACAAATATGGGTGCAGAACTCGGTGCTACCACATCAATATTCCCCTCCGATGAAGTTACATACAATTTTATGAAGGCACAGGGACGTGAAAAAGACTGGACAGAATTAAAATCCGATGATGATGCCGAATACTCAAGAGTTATTGATATTGACCTTTGTGAACTCAAACCGCTTGCGGCTATGCCTCACATGCCCGACAACGTTAAATCCGTTGCTGAAATCGGCAAAATTAAAATCGACCAGGTACTTATCGGCTCATGCACAAACTCATCACTTTTCGATATGATGAAAGTCGCAAAAATACTTAAAGGCAAAAAAGTTCATCCCGGCGTTAGCCTCGGAATTGCTCCCGGCTCAAAACAGGTTCTCAATATGCTTGCACTCAACGGTGCGCTTGCTGATATGATTGACGCCGGTGCAAGAATACTTGAAAGTGCCTGCGGTCCGTGTATCGGTATGGGACAGTCCCCCTGTTCATCGGGCATTTCGCTTCGTACTTTCAACAGAAACTTTGAAGGCAGAAGCGGAACTGCCGACGGTAAAGTTTACCTTGTAAGTCCCGAAACTGCGGCGGCATCCGCTATTGCAGGCGTTTTCACAGACCCGACCGAACTTAAGGATGACATTTCCGTTACACTTCCCGAAAAATTCATTATAAATGATAATATGATTGAACTTCCCGCATCCTCAAAAGAAGAAGCCGACAAAGTTGAAGTTTATTACGGACCTAACATTAAACCGTTCCCGAAAACCGCTCCGCTTGATGAATCAATTGAAGCAACTGCGGTTCTTAAAGTCGGTGACAACATCACTACCGACCACATTATGCCGGCAGGTGCTAAAATACTTCCCTACCGTTCAAACATTCCTCACCTTTCACAGTTCTGTTTCAGACAGTGCGATGAAAACTTTGCAGAACACTGCAAAGAAGCCGGAAGCGGTATAATAATCGGCGGTGCTAACTACGGTCAGGGCTCTTCAAGAGAACACGCCGCACTTGTTCCGCTTTACCTCGGAATTAAAGCGGTTGTAACAAAGTCATTTGCACGTATTCACAAAGCAAATCTTGTTAACGCCGGTATTCTTCCGCTTAACTTCAAAAATGCGGATGATTACGATAAAATCGACGTAAAAGACAAACTTTCACTTCCCTCAATAAAAGCGGAACTTGAAAGCGGCTCGGACATTACAATGAAAAACCTTACAAAGAACGAAGAATACAAACTTGTATGCGAAGTATCCGGAAGACAGACCGACATACTTTGTGCAGGCGGACTTCTCGATTACACAAAAAAGGAGAATAAATAATGAACGAATTACAGATAAACAGCGCAGTTGAAAAATTCAAAGAACTCCTCATAGCGCAGGATGAAAGAAATCAGAAAATTAAAGCAACAAAAGATTTTACTGATTTTAAATCGCTTGACAAAATCGTCATCGGTGTATGCGGCGGCGACGGAATCGGTCCGATAATAACAAAACAGTCCGCAGAAGTCCTTAAATTCATTCTTAAAGATGAAGTTGAAAGCGGAAAAATCGAATTCAAATACATTGACGGACTTACAATCGAAAACCGTGTTAAAGTTATGAAAGCAATTCCTGATGACGTTATGGAAGAACTCAAAGCGTGCGACGTTATTCTTAAAGGCCCGACAACAACACCGCAGGAAGGCGACGGACTTCCCAACATTGAAAGCGCCAACGTTGCAATGAGAAAAGCACTTGACCTTTTTGCGAATGTACGCCCCGTTAAAATTCCCGAAGAAGGTATCGACTGGACATTCTTCCGTGAGAATACGGAAGGGGCTTATGCTGTCGGCTCAAAAGGCGTTGACGTTGACGGCGAACTTGCATTTGACTTTGTTGTAACAACAACCGAAGGCACGGAAAGAATTGCAAAACTTGCTTATGAATATGCAAGAAACAATAAAAAAGACAGAGTTTCAATAATTACAAAAGCAAATATTATTAAAACCACAGACGGTAAATTCCTCAACCTCTGCAAAAATATAGCAAAAGATTATCCCGAAATCACAACAGACGAATGGTATATTGACATTGCCACCGCAAAACTTATCGACAAAAAGCGCCGCACAGATTTCAAAGTATTTGTTCTTCCGAACCTTTACGGCGACATTATTACAGATGAAGCCGCCGAGTTCCAGGGCGGTGTCGGCACGGCAGGCAGTGCAAACATTGGTAAAAAATATGCAATGTTTGAAGCAATTCACGGTTCTGCACCGAGAATGATTAAAGAAGGCAGAGGCGCTTACGCCGACCCGTGCTCAATGCTCAGAGCATCTGTAATGCTTCTTTCCCACATCGGCAAACAGGAAGAAGCCGACAAACTTGAAAAAGCACTTGACATCTGTATGCTGACAGAGAAAAAATATGTTATCACCGGACGTGAAGACGGCTGCACATGCGAACAGTTCGGCAACTACGTTATGGATACTTTAAAAAGTTTAAACTGAGGTAAAAATGAAAAAGAATGAACAGGTTTCCATACCCGTTATTAAACGTTTACCGCGTTACCACAGACATCTTGAAGAATTGAAAGATGCGGGAATCGTCAGAATTTCGTCAAAAGAACTTTCCGCAAGAATGGGGTTTACCGCTTCTCAGATACGTCAGGATTTAAACTGTTTCGGCGGTTTCGGTCAACAGGGTTACGGTTACAATATTGAACAACTTTATAACGAAATAGGCGAAATTCTCGGTCTTACGAATAAGTCAAAAGCAATACTTATCGGTGCGGGAAACCTCGGTCATGCAATAGCAACTCATCTCAAATTTGAAAACCGGGGTTTCGACCTTATCGGTATATTTGACAGCAATCCCGAACTTTTCGGTAAGACAATAGGCAAAAACACCGTTATTTCATCTGAAAAACTTGAAGAATTCTGTAAAGAATACTCCCCTGTTGTTGCTATTTTGTGTGTACCGGGCGAAGTTGCCGCTTCATTAAGTGAAAAACTTATTGAACTCGGCATTAAAGGATTCTGGAACTTTACGCAATACGATATTGCACGCAATCACCCTGAAGTTGCTGTTGAAAACGTTCATCTTTCCGATTCGCTTATGACGCTTTGCTACCAAATAAACAATAATAACGAGGTTTTGGAATGAAAAAAATAATGGATATCGACATTGTCGATATGATACCGTTTTCCAAAGGTATAATTATTGCAAGAAAAGACACTTTGAAAAACGGCGAAGTTAAAATTTCATATATTTCTTATGACGTTAAATTCGAAAAACCCGCTCAAAGTACAAAAGGCGCTTACCTTTTAAACAAATTCGGTGAAAAATATGCACCTATTGCCGAAAAACTCGACGATTTCATTTCGTGTGATGCCGCAGTTATGAATTCAAAACACGTTGCAATTTGCTATACAAGCGGTGAAATCGGTCTGTTTGATGACAAAGGTACTCTTTACTGGACAGGCGACCTTCAATACAAAGGCTCACCTGTAAGCGGAGTTGCCGCAGACGGTAAATATATATGGTGTACCGTTCCCGACAACAACTGCATTATAAGGTACTCTCCCGTTACGGAAAAAATAGTTTTAAGAATCGGCGGTGATACATCAACGGCATTTCTTAATCCCGTTTCAATATCAAATTACGATGACGTTCTTTATATATGTAATTATCAGTCATGTAAAATAAGAACAGTAGATTTGAAAAACTTTACCGTTTCCGATTATAAAGAATTTGAAGAGCCGGTTTACAGATACATAAAAACAAATGACAGAGAACTTGTTGAACTCGATTCCGGTGTCTATATGTTGTGACAGACAAATTAAATAACATTTGTTTTACACATTTTGTTGTTTTGTACAAATATTTCGGGGTCAGACAAAATTTGACAAAAACACTTTACAAACTGCTTTTTTTGTAATATTATATGAATGTACTTTTAAGTCGGCACGAGAGGTCGGCAAGGTCATCAAAAAAGCAGTGCTTACGATTTACACCTTGCCGTATTCTGCGGCAAGGTTTTATTTTTTTGATTTAAGGCGTGGTTCGGATTATTGATGTCACGCAAACTGAAAGGTCAACGGTTATGGAATTAAAAGCCACACTTATGGATGAAGCGTCTATTAAACGTTCACTTGTAAGAATAGCGCATGAAATAATCGAAAAAAACAGCGGTACTAAAGACGTATGCCTTGTCGGTATTAAAAGGCGCGGTGTTCCGCTTGCAAAAGAAATATGTCTTAACATTGAGAAAATCGAAGACACCGCCTTACCTGTCGGTGAACTTGACATAAAGTTTTACCGTGACGACCTTTCACCCGAACACGTTTTACCTCAGGTAAGCGAAACGAAAATAGATTTTGACGTGAACGGCAAAAAAATCATTCTTGTTGACGACGTTTTGTTTACCGGCAGAACCGCACGTGCCGCTATTGAAGCAATTTTCAAACTCGGCAGACCTGCGGAAATACAACTTGCAATACTCATTGACCGCGGTCACAGGGAACTTCCTATAAGGCCTGACTTTATAGGTAAAAACGTTCCCACTTCACTTTCCGAAGTTATAAAAGTCAACATTCCCGAGTTTGACGGTGAAACATCCGTAAAACTTTATTCTGTTAATTAGGTTATTTGCCGCAAGGCTTTTAATAATATTTCTATCATGGGGGAAATCTTATGAAACTCGTTTATAATGTTAAAGACAAGCCGAAATTCGGTCAGTTGATCGTTTTCGCAATTCAGCAACTTCTTGCTATTCTCGCTGCAACGATAGCAGTTCCCGCTATCGTAGGTAACGGAATGAGCCAGTCGGCTGCCCTTTTCGGTGCAGGTGTCGGCACTCTTGTTTATCTTCTTTTCACAAAATTCAAAAGCCCTGTTTTCCTCGGCTCTTCTTTCGCATTCCTCGGCTCAATGTTCGCCGCTTTCGGCGGTGCCGCATCCGTAGGCGCAGGCTATGCCGGAATTATCCTCGGCGCAATATTTGCAGGTCTTGTTTACGTTGTTATTGCTATTGTTGTTAAATTCGCAGGCGTTAACTGGATAAACAAACTTATGCCTCCCGTTGTTATAGGACCGACAGTTGCCATAATCGGTCTTTCACTTGCAGGTAACGCAGTCGGCGATGCTCTTACATTTGCAAAAACCGATGCAGGTTACGTTATGGGCACAAAAGGCTGGCTCGGCTTCATCTGTGCTCTTGTTACACTTTTCGTTGTTATGATTTGCTCCGTATACGGCAAAAAAATGACAAAACTTATTCCTTTTATTATCGGTATTCTTGCAGGTTACGCAGTTGCTACCGTATTTACTCTTATCGGTAACGCAACAGGAAACGAAGCACTTCAGATTGTTGACTGGTCAGCATTCTCAACTATGCAGTGGGTTCCGGACTTCACATTTATAAAAGCAATTAAAGAAGGCGGATTTAAAGACCTTACACCGTCATACATTGCCGCTATTGCAGTTGCATACGTTCCCGTTGCATTCGTTGTTTTTGCAGAACATATTGCAGACCACAAAAACCTTTCTTCTATCATTGAGCAGGATCTTCTTGAAGAACCCGGTCTTCACAGAACTCTTTTAGGCGACGGCGTAGGCTCTATGGTAGGTGCTATATTCGGCGGATGCCCCAACACCACATACGGCGAATCTGTAGGCTGTGTTGCTATTACAGGTAACGCTTCCGTCATTACAATTTGTGCTACTGCTGTTATTGCTATTCTCGCTTCTTTCCTTGCACCGTTTGTAACATTCCTTGCAACAATCCCCGCTTGCGTAATGGGCGGCGTTTGCATTACACTTTACGGCTTTATCGCTGTTTCAGGTCTTAAAATGATTCAGAAAGTTGACCTTGACGACAACAGAAATCTTTTCGTTGTTGCAACAATACTCATCAGCGGTATCGGCGGTATGTCACTTACAATCGGTAAAGTTACTCTTACAGAAGTTGCCTGTGCTCTTATTCTCGGCATCATTGTTAACATTGTTCTCGGAAATAAAGCAGAAAAAGGCGCAAAAGAGAATTGACAGTTTCCCCTTGAAAGTATATAATCTAACAAACTGATAACAAAAGCATTGCATTCAGTTGCAATGCTTTTGTTTTACAAAGGAAGATGAATAATGATTTTTACCGCAGAAAACGAATATTTTACTCTCGGTGTCAAAGATTCCGGTGCCGAACTTACTTCTTTCAAATCAAAAACAACCGGTATTGAATATATATGGAACGGCAACCCCGAAATATGGAACGGGCAGTCACCCGTTCTTTTCCCCGTCATAGGCAGAGTGCTTGATGACAAATACAGACTTAACGGAAAAGAATACAATATGCCGAAGCACGGAATTGTCAGAAGAAAACCGTTTACACTTTGCGACAGAACAGAAAACTCGCTCACTTTCGTTATAAGAGACACAGAAGAAAGTTTTGCAATGTATCCGTATCATTTCAGGCTTTTCGTAAAATACGAAATAAAGGGTAAATCGCTTGAAGTTACACACACGGTTGTAAATGACAATGATGCGGATATGCTTTACTCTTTCGGTGCACATCCGGGATTCAACTGCAAAGTCGGTGATTACCTTGAATTTGAATGTAACGAAACACTCGAAACGGAAAGAATTGAAGAATACCTTACAGACAAAAAATTCCCGGTGCTCAACAACAGCAAAAAAATAGAAATTACAGAACACATTTTTGACAATGATGCTCTCATTTTCAGCGGATATAAAAGTAAGAAAATTTCAATAAAAAGCAACGCTCATAACAGGGCTATTAATTTCAGAATAGATTCTCCCCTTTTGGGAATCTGGGCAAAGCCCGGTGCACCTTACGTTTGCCTTGAACCGTGGTGGGGAATAGATGACGGTTATGAGCCTAAAAAAGATTTGAGCGAAAAACGCGGAATAATGTCAATAAAGCCGCATTGTGAAAAATCATTCGCATGGAATGCCGAAATATGTGAATAAAAATTGTTGACACATACTGATAATTACATTAAAATATGATTATAAGTATTAAATAAGTGAGGTACATATTATGACAGATGATTTTGAAATAGAAAAAGCCGCCGATCCTGATGAATACGGCCCCGATATTGTTTCGGTAGTAGATGAAGACGGTGTTGAACACACCTTTGAAGAACTTGACAGAATCGAAACCGATGAAGGCAAATTCGTGGCTTTACTCCCCGTTTATGATGAAGCGGAAGAAATTCTTGACAGCGACGGCGAACTCATTCTTCTTTGTGTTAATGAGGAAGAAGACGGTGAAATATACCTTGAACCTATTGAAGACGATGAACTGTTCGACAAAGTAGGTAAGATTTTTGAAAAAAGACTTGAAGATTATTTCGAGTTTGATGAAGAATAAGTAAACACAAAGGGGCTGTTCTGAAAACCCTACAAGAACGACCTAAAAAAGGGCATAGGAAAACAGCAGGTCTGTAAGAGCAGACTTGCAAAGTGAAAAATATAATACAAAACTTTAAGACAGGGAAACAGAAAATCCTAATTTTTCAAG
>JAZLLP010000018.1:0-47338 GCA_045598225.1 Acutalibacteraceae bacterium
GTGAATGCTTCCTGACCTGCGTTGATAACGCCGCGGCCGTTGATGATGAAATCGGGAGCATAGAGGATGCCCTTAGCCTTAAGAAGCTTGCCGCATTCGTCATCAAGAAGCTCGTTGTTTGCAGGACCTGCAATAGCACGGCACTTGAGGTTGGGGATTGTATCGTAGTTGATTGTTGCACCGAGAGCGCAGGGAGCGATGATGGCGCACTCTGTCTCATAAATCTTGTCAACAGCAACTTCCTTTGCGCCGAGTGAAAGCATGTATTCCATGTTCTTGCGGTTGGAATGTGTTGAAACATAAAGGTCTGCACCTGCTGCTGCAAGCTGCTTAGCAACGTCAAAACCAACGTGGCCGAGACCCTGAAGAGCAATCTTTACGCCGTGAAGGTCATCTGTACCGTTGAGGAACTTAGCTGTTGCACGGATACCGTCGAATGTACCGATAGCTGTGAAGGGAGAAGGATCGCCGCTGACTGATGCCTTACCTACAACCTGCTTTGTCTTGTGCATTGTCCAGTCCATATCCTGAGTTGTGGTATTAACATCTTCTGCTGTGAAGTAACGGCCGTTAAGAGATTCAACAGCTTCGCCGTATGCTTCGAAAAGAGCTTCGCACTTATCTTCAGGCTTCGCGATAATAACGCCCTTCGCACCGCCGAGAGGCATACCTGCGGCAGCGTTCTTGAAGCTCATGCCTCTTGAAAGACGGAGAACGTCAAAAAGAGCATCTTCTTCGCTTGCATAGGGGTAAAGTCTGCAACCGCCGACTGCCGGACCGAGTTTTGTGCTGTGGATAGCGATTATGCATTTAAGTCCTGCTTTTTCATTATTGAAAAAAGCAACTTCTTCATGACCGTATTCACGGATAAGTTCAAGTGTGTTCATAATGTAATCCTCCTCACGGAATATAATATATTTTTATGATATTTTATTATAAATTCATATTACGATTTGTCAATATTTTTATCAGAAAAAATTTGAATATTTTTCAAAAAAATGAATAATTATACCTGTTTTGCGGTTATTTATACTGATAAACTCTTACATAATCAACTATAAAATCCGTCGGAGCCTCGGTATTTGTTTCAATGGACGCACCTGCCCATGAATCTGCCGGAGTTCCGTTTTCGCCGCCGACTTCAACGGAAAGAAGCATATATTCAGGAACATCGGATACTCCGCCGAAATCTGATTTGCCGCATTTTACGCCGTTTATATAGAATGTATATCCGTTTTCATTCCATTCAACACCGTATGTATTAAACTCTTCATAAGGATTGCTTCCGTAAACGTGAGTTTGGTGAACTGTTGTTGATTTGTGAGCGTCACCGTATCCGTCATAATGAATTGCTGAAGAAACGGTATCGCTGTTTTTACCGGATGAATAATATGCAGATTCATAAATATCTATTTCGGAGCCGTCTTTTCCGCTCCCGTCAACATTGAAAACGCCTTCGCACATCATCCAGAAAGCGGACCACAAACCTGTGCCTTTCGGAAGAATACAGCGAACTTCATAATAGCCGTATTTCTGTTCAAAAAGACCTTTTGTTTCGAGTTTTGCTGAATACCAGCCCGCTTTACCGTTCCCGTTAAGTCCTTCGGGATAATATTTTGTTGCAATATGAAGTTTGCCGTCACTTACGGTACACATACTTTTATCCCAATATCCGCCTTTTCTGACAGCCGCATCTCCGTCCCATCCGCTTTTCCATTTACTTGAATCAACCGTATTCCCTTCAAATTCATCGGACCACGATAAATTAAATTTTTCAAGGTCAATTTTGTCACCGCACGGGTAACCCGGTAAACCGAAAAGATTGAGAATAAAAGAAATTACAGATAATATAACAGTCATAATGTTAAGCATTGTACTCCCCTTTTCATCAGATTTATTAACAGTAAAATTGTAATCCAAAATATGAACGTTGTCAATTAAAACGTAACTTTTTAAGAAACAATATGACACGGTAAAATGAGCCGTAAAAAAACTTTAAAAAACCGGAAACAAAAAAGAAAAAAACTCTTGATTTTATTATCGGTTTAGGTTATAATGCTATCTGCACCTGTCGGTTGACAGGTAAAACAGAATATCGGGGTGTGGCTCAGTTTGGTAGAGCGCTTGGTTCGGGACCAAGAGGTCGGGTGTTCGAATCACCTCACTCCGACCATATAAGAACGAAAGTTATGATACCATTGGTATTGCAACTTTCGTTCTTTTTCTATGTCCTAAGAGCTTTGTGGCACAAGGCTTTTTGCCGTTCAAGTACAAAAGATTAGTTTCATTGTGACCGAGATTAGTTTCATTGTGGAGGAAAAGTTTCATCGTGATATAGATTAGTTTATGTGTCAAAAAAATACAATTACATCTTGAAAAAGTTCGCACAAACGAATATAATATATATAATGAATTTATGGGGAGTTAGGTGTATGAATGAAATGATGACAGTCCAATCTGCCGCTCAGAAGTGGGATATTACACCACGTCGAGTGCAGATTTTATGCAACGAAGGTCGTATAGATGGAGCGGTCAAAAGAAGTGGTGTTTGGTTTATTCCCATAACCGCTCAAAAACCCGCAAGGCAAAACAAACTTTCTAAAAATCAAACAAGAAAAGCAACGATAAATGTTTTATCATTGTTTTCGGGTTGCGGTGGTATGGATTTAGGATTTGAGGGTGATTTTGAAGTATTAAAATCCTGTATAAATTCTAAGGTCAACACAAATTGGAATGTTACCCCTGTAGATGAACATTGGGTACGTCTGCCTAAAAATAGATTTCATACAGTTTTTGCTAACGATATTAGAGAAGATGCAAAGGCGGCTTGGACAAATTATTTTGGAAAGCGTGGAATTGCTGCTTCAACATATTATCTTGACAGTATCGTCGATCTTGTTAAACTACACAAGGAAAACGGGATGCCTGTGTTCCCCGAAAACATTGATATTGTAACCGGCGGATTTCCTTGTCAAGACTTTTCAATTGCAGGAAAAAGGCAGGGATTTGATTCGGATAAGAGTCATACTGGAAAAAAGATAGTTGACACTGATACTCCAAGTGTAGAAAGCCGCGGTCAGTTATATATGTGGATGCGTGAGGTTATCTCCATTACGCAACCCAAAGTATTTATTGCTGAAAATGTCAAAGGACTTGCAAATCTTGGCGATGTAAAAGCAATTATTGAACACGATTTTAGTACGATTTCTGAAAATGGTTATCTTGTTGTACCAGCAAGAGTATTGCACGCCGCTAATTATGGTGTGCCGCAATCAAGAGAAAGAGTAATTTTCTTTGGATTCAAGAAATCAGCACTAACCCCAAAGGCGCTTGAAGCTCTTTCTATGTCAAGTATTCCTGAAGGATTTGATCCATATCCGCTCATAACACATACTTATAACACTTCGGGGATTAACTTATTGCCACCAGTAACACTAAAACAAGCCTTTATTGGATTAGATGAGCCAGAGGAAGCGACTGATATTTCGCAGCAAAAATATTCAAAAGCAAAGTATATGGGCAAACATTGTCAGGGACAGACAGAAGTTAAACTTGATGGTATTGGTCCAACCATACGTTCCGAACATCACGGTAATATTGAGTTTCGGCGTTTGAGTGTTGAACACGGTGGTGCTTATGCTGATGAACTAAACAGCGGCAAAATAGAGCGTAGATTGACAATTAGGGAATGTGCCCGTATTCAAACTTTTCCTGATGGATATGATTTCGTTTTCAAAAACAACATCACCAACAGCTCTGTATCTGCGTCAGAAGCTTATAAGTTAATTGGTAATGCCGTTCCACCGTTGTTAGGGTTTCATATTGCAAAACGCATAGAAACCTTATGGGATGTGTATTTTGGAGGTGAAGAAAATGATAATATCCGAGAATAAAAAGCCGCCATTAGACGAATTTAGAGCATTGATGGCTAAAACCGATGCTATGCTCAATGCGGAAGCAAAGGGAAGAGAGTTGTATTATCAAGGTCGCAATGGCACACAATTAGAGGAAGATGTTTGCGATGCTTTGTCAAGGTGTGCTGTTCATACGCCGTTTGAAGGAACAATACAATTAATTTCAGGTTCTTCTTTCCCTGATATAGTTGCGAATAGATTCTATGGTGTAGAAGTGAAAAGCACAAATAAGAATCACTGGAAATCAATAGGTAGCAGTATATTAGAATCAACACGTGATCAAAATGTCGAACGAATTTTTCTTACCTTTGGAAAGTTAGGTTCACCTATTGCTTTTATGAGTCGCCCTTACGAGGAATGTTTGTCAGGAATATCTGTAACTCACTATCCTCGCTATCAAATTGATATGAAACTTGGTGTAGGAGAAACTATATTTGACAAGATGGGTATTCCATATGACACATTACGAAAAATGGAAAACCCTGTTGCACCAGTTTCTCAATATTATAAACAGCAATTAAAGCCAGGAGAAAGTTTGTGGTGGGCAACTGATTCAGCTATAGAAGAAACTGTTGCTCCCCCTACAGTTCGATTGTGGAGCACATTGTCCCACGAAGAAAAAAACTATTACACGGTGCAAGGTTATGCTTTGTTTCCTGAAATTTTAGGGCATAATAGTACAAAAAAATATCAAAGATATGCACTTTGGCTAGCTACGAACTGTGCTGTTATTAACACCAATATTCGTGACCAATTTTCTGCTGGCGGACGTGTTGATATTGTAACCGCAAATGGAATATACGAACAAATGCCTGCCGCATTTGGAAGAATACAACGATATAAAGATTTGATAGTTGAAACCATTATATCAGCTAATCCCGAAGTTCTTAAAGAACATTGGATGATGATTGGCATCCCTGACAATCGGCTATTGTATTGGTGTCAGCAAGTTGCAATTTGTGCTAGTGTAACCAAAGACGAAACTCACATATACTACGAGATGTTACGTTCGATATTTGGTATTTAAGTTATTATTTCTAAAAGTTGCATTCCCATTTTCGGTTGCATTTCAATGCAACTTTGCAACCCAATGCAACCCGTATCAAAAATTGCGTTATAATCCATAAAAGTGTTTATAGGCTTTTTGCCTGTAAGCACTTTTATTCTTTAGCAAAGGTGATTCGAACACCTCTCCGCCGAAGGCGAACACAATATGGTAAATGCCAACTGATATTAAACACCCGTCTTGTCGTCATTTTTTCCGACTGATTTTGACTCGGAATTTTGAAATACACAAAGTATATCTTCAATTCCGAGTCTTTATCAGTCAAAAAAACTGATTGACAATCCGATTATTTAAATCAGTCGGCATTTACCACAGTTTGCGAAGCAAACTCTCGCGGCTAAGCCGCGAATCACCTCACTCCGACCTTGTAACTTCCGTATCACCTTTTTCAGTCAAATATAAAAATTATTCTGTTTCATCATTTTTCTTCAAAAACAAATTATATGTTCTTTCGGCACAGGCTGAAATTTTAACGGGATGAAAATCGGGTATAGACGAATAAAGAGTATCGTTAAGAGGCTCTTTGAGATAATCCGGAATACAGTCAACTCCGTTCATGGCACCGATAATTGAGCCGACTGTTGCCCCGTTGCAATCTGTATCCCAGCCGACACCTACCGCCGTTGAAACAGATTTAACAAAATCACCGTTCCCCATGACAAGAGATGCAACGCACGCCGCCGCATTATTGTTTGTATGAACAGCGCTGAAGTCACGGAATCTGTTCCACAGTTTTTTATAAAGTTCAGTTTCATTTGATGAATTTTCGGCAGCATCAACTGCGAACAGAATGTCGGAATACAATCTTGATTTTTTCGGAATGACGGAAAGTGCAATTTCAATACATTTTTTTACATCTGCTTCGGTAAACGCCGCTGCAATTAAAGCGGCGAAAAACATTGCTCCGTACACGCCGTTTTTAACGTGCGAAAAAGTCGCATCATTATACGCTGATTTTGCCGCCGCAAGCGGGTCTCCCGCATTATAGTAGCCGTAATGGTCTATCCTTATTTGTGCGCCTATCCACTCACGGTACGGGTTTTTGTGCGAATGACAAAATTCTATTTTCTTCGCTCTGTCCTTTTCAAGACAGGTAAGACTGTTTACAAGTGCGGCATGTTCGGCAGTAAAGCACATTCCCGGTGTAAGATACTTGTGCCACATATCCGCTATTTCTTCGGCGGTAAAATCGTTACCGAATTTTTCATTGACAAGTAATGCAAGTACAAGATAACGTATATCGTCATCACTTTCCGCAAATTTTATGTTTTCACGAAGACTGCTTTTGCAGCCCGCTTCAAACCCGTGCTCTTTTTGTGCGGTTGAGTTACCGGATATGTAATTCACCGGCGGAAAAGCATCGCCTGCCCCCTCCTGCCACAGTTTAATACATTCCCAGCCGTCATATTTTCCGTTTCCGCTTCCGAACGGATAGCGTTCAAGCGGTTTACCGATAATACAGCCTACGGTTCTGCCGAGCCACGCACCGTAAAACTTATTGAATACCGTTTTTTTATCAACCTCTTTTTTATACTCGCACATTTCGGAACAGGCAAGAATTTCTTCTAAACCGTCAGGCTCATAAAACGGAAAATCTGCGCTTACTTCAAGTTTTGTAAGTTCATTATATATTCGTTCAAGTTCATTATCATCGGCGTTTTCAATATTGTATTCGGGTACAATACAGCCTTCCTGCTTTCTTTGAACGATTTCTTCTTTTACTAATTCATAAAATGATAATCCGCCTATCATACCGTTACCTCATTTATTATTTTATATAATTTATGTTATCACATTTTTTTCATGTTCTCAATCATTTTTATATTCGTAAAACACTTTGATATTTTATTTATTGAATAAAGAAAAACCTTATGGTATAATTTTCACATAAATTATCACTATTCATTACATAGGTTGGTGACTTTTATGCTTACAAGAAAAAAAGATGAAATAAACGCTGCCGAATACGGCTTTTCAAAATACTCGGGCGGTCCTGAAAACGCCGCCGCACTCAAAAAAGCAATAGAAAACGGGTGCAACATTGCAGTTACCGAGCCCGGAATATACGATATAGCGGGAACGGTAAAACTTATGTCAGATACACATCTTCGTTTTTCAAACGGCGTCGTTTTACGACGTGTTCCGCTTGAAAACAAAAATCTTGAAGGAAATCTTTTTATAAACGAAGGTGCTTTTGACGGTATTTACAATGAAAACATTTCAATCAGCGGAGCGCACATTGTTGTAAACGGCGTTGAAAGTGCAGGTGCATCGCCCGAAAGCAAAAATGTAATTGCAGGTTTGAGAGGTCACATTGCGTTCCTTTATGTTAAAAATCTTCTTATAGAAGATATAACAATTACAGACCTGATGAAAAAAGACTACGGAATACAAATTTCGGATTTTCTGAACGTGGAAGTAAAACGTGTTCACATTGAAGGTCTTAAAGATGGTGTTCATTTCGGGCCCGGCAAGAATTTTGCGGTACGTGACAGTAAATTCCGCACATACGATGATGCTATTGCGCTCAACTGTGCCGATTATTCGGTATCAAACCCGAATTTCGGTACAATTCAAGACGGAATTATTGAAAACTGCATTGAACTTCCCGGCTACACTACAGGAGCGTTTTTCATTCGCATACTTGTAGGGACGGCAAAAGAATGGCAAAAAGGAATGACAGTTTACCATTCCGATGCAATTCTTACCGAAAAAGGAATGTACCGTGTTGTAATGAAACCCGACAACACAGCATATACTTCGCTTACGAAACCGGATTTTGATGACGGTTACAGGGAACTTGACGGAATAATGTGGGTAAAAACTCATAAAGGCTATAAGCGGGAAAACATTGAATTGACCGCCGGTTGTAAAAACATTGTCTGCCGCAACATTTCACTTGAACAGCAAAGATACCGTGCGGTATACATTTACACCTCGTTTGACGAATATTTAAGAAGTTATTACAGAGGAAGTGAAATTCCCGAAGTTTCAAACATAACATTTGACGACATAAAAATTCTCAAACCCGTAAATGAATTTCTTGCAACAAACACAAAAATCAGCAACGTTCACATTATTAACAGCTACATTACCGACTCCGACATTAAGTACGAGAAAAACAGTCAGATTGACTGATGTTTTTCTGATATTTTACAGCATATTAAAACCACTCTTTGAAACGGATTTCCGAAACAAAGAGCGGTTTTTAAATTATATCATAAAATTCACTATATCAAACAAAACTGCATAAAAAACTTATTCCTTTGCCTTGATATTCATTTTTTTATCAAAACATGTAAGTGTGAAAATGCTCATTACCTCATTATTTACATTGATAATTGAAAAATCGGCATTTATACACTTTGCTTTTTTCAGGCACGAAACAATTTGTCTTAATCCGGCAGAAGAAATATATTCAACTTTATCAAAATCAAGTGTTATTGTTTTTGCCTCTTTGATTTTTTCAATTTCCGCACCGAGTTCGGGCGAAGAAACCGTGTCAAGCCAACCGTCAAGCGAAACGGTTATATTATTATCATTATTTACTGTTGTAACTGTCATTTGTTTTCCTCCTCAATTCTTTTTGTTACAGTTAAAATATTTTTAGAGTTTTCGTATTTATAGTACGCATCGTCTACGTTTGACAAAGCAATAAATCTGCCCAGACCGCCCATATCGTTATCAATGTCGAAATCATCCGCTCCCGAAATCATTTCAAGCGGATTGAACGGTTTTCCGCCGTCTTCAAACGTAATAACCACTTTGTCGGTTATATTAAATGAAACTTTGATTTTCTCGCCTTCGGGAACTTCGCCCGTATAAGCATACGAGCAAATGTTAACAAAATATTCTTCGGCGGCAAGAATAAGATTTAACTGCTGAGCCTTTGAAAGAGGCAAACTGAATATTTTTGATTTGATTTTTTCAAATTCGTGAACATCATAATCAAGCAGTAATTCATTTTTGCTTTTAACGTTCATAACAAGCATTGTAATATCGTCAAACTGTGACGTGCCCTGAGTGAATTGCCCGAGCGAATCGCTTATGTATGATATTAAATCACCGTTTTCGTTCTGATTGTATTTTTTAAGTTCATTTTCGAGTCTGCGTGTTCCGAAAAATTCTTTTTTATTGTTAATCGCTTCATTTACGCCGTCTGTAAAAATGAATACCGAGTCGCCTTCTTCGAGTTTAACCGATGACTGCGGATACCGTTCATTTTCAAACAGACCGACAGGCGCACCCGACTGTGATTCAAGTTTTGTAAGCGTTTTGCCGACAACGTACGGTGCATTGTGACCGGCGTTTGCATAGGTGAATTCTTTTGTTACGCTGTTAAATATTCCGATAAACGCCGTGGCAAACATAAGCGTTTTATTATTTTCACAAATTGAACTGTTCGTTTTCTCTAAAATTTCTTCGGGCGTAAGATTCATTTTTGCGAACTGATATACGGTTGTAAGAATAATTGTCATAAACATCGCCGCCGGAATACCTTTACCGGAAACATCCGCCACAACAACAAGAACACGGTCGCTGTCAAGGGGATAATAATAATACAGGTCGCCGCCGATGTTTTGTGCGGGTTTCATTACGGCATTTATGTCATAACAGAACGAACTGTAATTCCCCTCAGGCAATAAACTTCTTTGAATTCTTGCGGCTATGTCAACCTCCGCTTTTCGGCTTTCCTGCTCTTTTGTCAGCGAACGTATATTTTCAAGATACGAATCAATATCGTCAGTCATAGTGTTAAACGCATCGGCTATCATATCATACTCGCCCGTACCGTTTGTTTCAAGTTTTTCGGCACTCTTTTTGCCGTCAACCGTATAATTGTTCATAGCCCGACTTATTTTCTGTATGGGGTTTGAAACCTGCTTGCGAATTATAAAATATACAGTATAGTAAATTATTGCTATAACAACGGCAATAATGGCAAACGCAATATGGAAAAATGCGGCAATCTGATTGTTGACGTTTTCGTATGACATATCAAGACCGACAATATATTTATTGCCGAAACCGTCTTTTATAAGCATCAGTGTGCATATTTCATTGCCGAAATCGTTATTTGTTGTCATATTCCCGAAAAGAGATTTTTCATTCCATACGTCAATTTCACTCTGCGTCGGTGTACGTTCGAAGGAATAGCCTATATAATGGTCGGCATTTTCATCATCAATATCTTCCGCTGTTTTTGTCACAATGCTTACAAATGTACGGGTATTATTCTCCAAATCAAGTGAATAAATATATACATTGTCAACGTTCAGCCATTTACATAAATACTTTCCGTAACGTATTGAGTCGGCGGTGTGTTCGGTGTCAATCGGCTCATTTTTTGAAATAGCGGTATCTGCAACAAGGTCAACGTAAACACTTACAAGCGCTCTCGAATAACTGCTGTTTTTTGTATTTATAATATTTGAAACAAGCAAGAAAGAACTGACTAACAAAATCACGAACGCAACAAGCAAAAGAAGTGAAATTCTGCGTGTTATTCTTTTTGCTATGGAATTTTTCAAACTGTCACCCCGATTCTTTTTTCCCATACTTTATACGGTATATATGTCTTAATTATATTACTGTAACCGAGTATTTTCAATGATAATATTTAAACTTACAAAAATAATCACAAAATCACCCCGAGCACATTTCTGTATTCGGAGTGATTTGCTGTATTTTATTACACAAAACTTAAAAATGTTAAACTTTAAACTGCCAACTTACAACTGACAACTGACAACTGACACCGCAACTCAATACTTATCCTTACATTTCAAAGTATTTGCATAGGAGCCTGTGTAACTTCCGTTATACGCTTTGACATAATAAGTGTAAGTTGTGCCTTTTTTTGCTGATTTGTCAAGGTATTTTACAGTTGAGCCGCTTTTTACGGTTGCTATTTTTTTGTAACTGCCCGAGCCTGTTTTACGGTAAACATAATAGCCTTTTGCGCTTGTTACTTTGCCCCATTTAACGGTTATGCCCGTTTTACCGCTTGAAGCGGATGAGAGTTTAACGGCTTTAAGGAACATAAGAGTTGTACTTGCTTTGTAACTGCTTACTGTTTTGCCGTTATATGCTTTTACATAGTAACTGTACTTTGTTCCGCTTTTTGCGGTTGTGTCCGTATATGAAACTGTTGAACCGCTTGTAATTTCTTTTACTTTAGTACATTTACCCGAGCCTGCTTTACGATAAACGTAATAACCTTTTGCGCCCGTAATCTTGTTCCATTTAACGGAAACACCTTTTGATGTATTTGAAGTATTAACGGTGGGCGTTGCGAGGAAAAGGACAGCCTTTGTTGCCTTGTAACTGCTGTATGTTGCGCCGTTATACGCTTTTACATAATAACTGTACTTTGTTCCGCTTTTAACGGATTTATCCGTATATGAAACTTTTGAACGGTCGGAAACGGTTTTAACTTTTGCCCAACTGCCCGAGCCTGCTTGGCGATAAACTTCATAGCCTTCTGCGCCGTCTGTTTCATTCCATTTTACCGAAATACCGTCAGCGGTAACAGATGTTTTCACAACAGGTGCTGTAATAAACCTTATTGTAAGTCCCGTTTTGTCATATTCGCCGTCACCGCTTTCATTTGAAGCAAAGACGGTATATGTGTATTTCATTCCGCTTTCGGCAGTCGTGTCAACAAAAGAAGTGCAATCACCGGATACGACCTCAACAACCTGGTAACTTCTGAAACCGACTTTACGGCAAATTGTATAATTGTCGACACCGTCAACTGCAGACCAATTTATTTCTACGCCTTCGGTTGTATTTGACACGCTGTTCATTTTAACTTTTTCGGGAGCGGAAGCATGAATTACGGTAACATCGGTTACTTCATTGCAACGCAGACAGTGGTGAGATTTTATTCCGGTGGTTTTACCCGTCGGCGCAACGTCAACAGTCCATTCCGAAGAAAAGTTGTGACCGAGTGCGGAAACCGTCTGACTGTAACTGTCACCGCAGAAACACGTGTATGTGTCAATTCCGCTTTCGGTGCAGGTTGCCTTTACTGTATGTTCAACAGAATAATTGTGCCCCGTTGCGGGAATTACAGCGACTTCTGACTTTTCATTGCATTTTAAACAGCAGCGTGATTTGCTTCCGTCTTCAACGCAGGTTGCTTCTTTATCAATTATCCATTCGTCCGAATACGAGTGAACAACGGTATATTTTTCTTCCGAAGCAAATACAGAATTACAGTAAACCGAAACCGTCACGGTGTCAGGGAATGCATCGCTCCGTATTTTTGTAACGGAATCCGGAACAGTATATTTATTTCCTTTTCCGCCCGGGAAACAGATAATTTCCGTTCCGTCTTTATTGAAAAGAACGCCGTTATCCGCAGAAAAACAGGTACTGTCGGCAGATACACTGAATGCAGAAAGTTTACAGCAACCCGAAAATGCGTTTTCCGATATTCCGGTTACATCTTTACTGTTATACTGAAGCGGTATTTCCATAGTACCGGTTACTGTTTCGTCACAACCGGAAATCGAATATGAATTATTGTCACCGTTCAAAACAAATGACAAATCCGTTATGTCGGCAAGGTTAAGTGTACTTGTGTAAAAGCACTGTTTTTCGGAATCATCTATACTTCTTGCATAAATAAAATCAATGTTATTTTTTCCGGTATAGCCTTCAACAAGTTCAAAAGTAACATATAAAAAATCTTTTTCAGCCGTGTAAGTGACGTTATTTGAATTGATATACGAAATTGCGTATACCGATTTACCTTCCGAATACAAATCACTTGATTCATATAACGTTTGTGCAACTTCGCCAGTTTCGATGCAACCGGGTACAATTTGTTCTTCGTCACCGCCGACAGTTTTTGTACATGCACCCGCATCAACTATATTTACGGCTTTTTTATCATACTTTACATATATGATTGCGTCGCAAAATGAAATGTTTTCATTTATGCTTACCGTACAGGTTATCTGATTATCGACAGATTGGCTTTCTGTTATTTTGAAAGACTTCCCCGCATCTAATGCATCGTTCCCCAAAGCACTGCCACTTAACGGAACAACAGAGAATATGAAGATTACTGCCAAAAATAACGATAAACATTTTTTCATATTTTTATCTCCTTTATAATAAAACAGATGTAATTTTTAGTTATCGGTTTTATTATAACATATCACAAAAAATATTCAAGTAATAAAAACTGTTGCATTTACTTATTTTTTGTTTTATTATTTTAATAAAAAAACGAAACGGAGAATATATATGAACGATTTCAGATTAAGACAGGTTCATCTTGATTTTCATACATCCCCTCTTATTCCGGGCGTAGGCTCAGAGTTCAACAAAAAAGAGTTTCAGGAAACTTTAAAACTCGGTCACGTCAATTCAATTACCGTTTTTTCAAAATGTCATCACGGTTATTCGTTTCACCCGACAGAAGTAAATGAAATGCACCCGACACTCAACTTTGACCTTTTGGGTGCTCAACTTGAAGCATGCCGTGAAATAGGCGTAAGAGCACCCGTTTACATTTCGGCAGGCTTTGACGAAAAAGACGCTGTTGCTCACCCCGAATGGCTCAACAGAAACAAAGATGACTCATGCGGCGGCTTTATGCGTGCGGGTTATCATTCACTTTGCTTTAACACGCCGTACCTTGACAAACTTTTAGCGGAAATAGAAGAAGTAATGCAGAAATACTGCCCCGAAGAGATTTTCCTTGACATTGTCGGCGAAAGAACATGCTACTGCGCAAAATGCCGTGAGGATATGCAGAAACTCGGCTTGAGTTACCTCAATGAAGATGATGCAAAAGAATTCGGTAAAAAAGTTTACAGACACTACCTTGACGAATGTCTTAAAGCAGTCAGAAAATACAGCGATACAACAATAATTTTTCAAAACTCCGGTCACGTTACAAAAGGCAGGCGCGACCTTATTGACACTATTTCAGACCTCGAACTTGAAAGTCTGCCCACGGGCGGCTGGGGTTACGACCACTTCCCCCTCTCTGCCGCATACGCAAGAACACAGCGTGACAACTTCCTCGGTATGACGGGAAAATTCCACAAAACGTGGGGCGAATTCGGCGGTTTTAAACATCCTAACGCTTTGAGATACGAAACAGCGCTTTCGCTCGCTATGGGCGGCGGATGTTCCATCGGCGACCAGATGCACCCGAACGGAAAACTTAACAAATCCACATTTGCACTTATCGGAGCGGCATACAAAGAAGTTGAAGAAAAAGAAAAATGGTGCATAGGTGCGAAAAACGTTGCCGACATTGCCGTACTTGCGGCTGAGGAAAAAGGCGGCGCCCGCTTCAGCGAATGCGGAAAATCCGACACGGGCGCAAACAGAATTCTGCTTGAAACAAACAGACTTTACGATATTATTGACACAGAAGAAGATTTTTCAAAATACAAACTTATTATACTTCCCGACGTGTGGACAGTTGACGGTGAATTAAAGGAAAAAATTCAAAATTATGTAAATAACGGCGGTAAACTTATTCTTTCGGGTAAATCCGGACTTGATGAAAACAATGAATTCTGCGTTGATACCGGCATTAAATTCACAGGCGAAAATGAATTCAGCCCCAATTATTACATTCCCGATTTTGACACCGTAAACGGCACAACGGAATATGTTATGCGTGCGGAAAGTTTCACTTTTGAAAATAAAGATGCCGAAGTTATTTCTTACGGTCAGAATCCGTATTTCAACAGAACGGCGGAGCATTTCTGCTCGCATCAGCATGCACCGAATGACGATTCGTTTACATACCCCACTTCCGTTATTAAAGGAAACATCGCTTACATCGGCTGGAATATTTTCAAAGGCTATGCACTTTACGGCGATTTCCACATAAAAGAACTTGTAAACCACATTATAGAAAAACTTATGAACGGTGAATTTTCAATTTATTCTTCAATGCCCGACAAAGGAATAACAACACTTACACGTCAGGGCGAAAGAAAAATTGTTCATCTTCTTTTCGCACACACCACAAAGAGAGGCGAAGATACGGAAGTTATTGAAGACGTAGTTCCGCTTTACAATATTGACATAAAAGTTAAATCGGAAAAACCGTCAAAAGTTTTACTTGTTCCTCAAAATGAAGAAATACCGTTTGAATATGAAAACGGCGAAGTAAAATTCAAAGTACCGGAAGTTTACATTCACCAGATGATATCAATAGAAGCATAAGACAAGAATAAATCAAACCGCATCGTATTCGGTGCGGTTTGTGTTTATTATGAGGTTTTTATGTATTGAAACTTACGCTTTTCTTTTGTTCTTTGTAAACATCCGCAATGTATTTTACAGCCATAATTACACATACGCTTGAAAACAGCGAATAAATAAGGTAGGTAATCTGCGCCGTATTTTCAACCATTAAAGTTATGTAAATTATTATGTTAAGAACACATCCGGCAAGTTGAAGATATGTATATTCAACAAATGAAAGCATACAAAGAACAGTCTGCAATATTCCGAGAAGAGTTGACGTGTTGTCGAGAATAACGTGAGATGAGCCGGCGTTATCAAGAACAAAATAAAGTACCACCCACGAAGCAGCGAACGCAAGAAGCGTACATACACGCTGAATGGCGGTCATCTCACGAAAAACTGTAGTTTTGCCGTATTTTCTCTTGTTCCATCGCAAAAATGTTGCAATCTGAAGCGTAAACGAAAACAAAAACGCATACGCCGCCTGCCCGTACAGACCAAAGGATATATCTACAATACTGTAAAGAATTGAATTAAGACCGCCGAGTAAAAATGCGTACCTGTTCGCTTTTGTCTGCAAGAGCATAACAAAAAGCGATATGTAAAGCGGCGTTATTCTCAATACGCTCTGTTTGAAAATTATGCCCGATACCGTAATGAGAATAAACGTTATTACAAGAAGAACAAGTTTAAATCTGTCTTTTTTTGAAAGGTTTTTAAGCAGGTCTTTGATTTTTGAAATTTTTTCTTTCATAATCCGTTTCATTCTCTCCGCCGATTCGTTTTTTTAATTTAAAATACACTATAAAGAACACCGGAAAAAGAAGTATATCCGCCGCAATCCACGCAGAAGGGTTAGCAAAACACACGGCGTTATACCCGAATTTCGGAATAACAAGAAATCCCATTATTCCCCTTGCCGCAAGTTCAAACACACCCGCCATCATTGCGGGAATACTGTAACCGAGCCCCTGAATTGAATTACGCATTGTGAAAAGCACGGCAAGAACGGGATAAAACATACAGCAAACACCCAGAAAACTTTCTACAAGACTTATTACTTCCGTCTGGTCGGGAGTAACAAAAAGTTGTGAAAGCGTTCCGCTTGCAAAATGCGCAACAACCATTGCAAACAAACTGTATATAAGTTCAAGCGTAACGGCGTTTATAACGCCTTTCTTTACCCTGTCCATTCGGCGTGCGCCGAGATTCTGACCGCAGAATGTTGCCATGGCGATGCCTATTGATTCCGCCGGCATTATTATGAAAAGTTGTATTTTTCCGCCTACCGTAACCGCCGCTATTACATTTGAACCGAGCGTATTTACTGCGGACTGCAACATTATTGAGCCGACTGCGGTTACAGACATCTGCAACGCCATAGGAAGACCTATATAAAGAATTTTACCGCATAATTCAGGTGAAAATGACAAATCTTCACGGGTAATTTTAAGTATGTCAAACTTTTTGATTATTATGAACAGTGCAAGAAGTGCAGAACAAAGTTGCGCTATTATTGTCGCTATTGCAACGCCTTTACAGGCATTCTCCGTTTTCAGTACGAATAAAAGGTCAAGCGCTATATTAAGAAAAGATGAAAATATGAGAAGCAGAAGCGGTGTTCGGCTGTCGCCGAGAGCACGCATTACACTTGCAAAAAGATTGTAAAACAGCGTTGCGGCAAGTCCGAGAAAAATAGTTGATATATAATCGTACGCCATGGAAAAAATGTCATCGGGCGTATTCATAAGTTTTAAAAGCGGTTTTACGAAAATGCAGGTAAGAACGGTCAATATCACAGTTGCCGCACCTGTAATATAAATGCAGTTGATGAAAATACTCCTGACTTTTTTATAATTGCCCTCACCGAACGCCTGCGAAACGGGTATTGCTACGCCTGCTGTAAAGCCCGACACAAAACCGAGAACAAGAAAACTTATTGAGCCGGTTGAGCCGACCGCCGAAAGTTCGGCTGTTCCCGCAAAACGCCCGACAATTATACTGTCTACCATATTGTAAAGTTGCTGAAAAAACTGACCGAGCATAAGAGGCAGGCAAAATTTTATTATCAGTTTCATCGGGTTTCCGTGAGTCAAATCTCTGACCAAAATAACATCCCCTAAATATCAATACGCATTATTATACATCATTTTACAACAAATTCAATAATCTACGAACTTATTATAAAAAAATAATGCCAAAAATGAAAAAACATAAAATACACATTGAACATACTAAAATATGGTGATATAATGAATAAAAATACAAAATATGGTGTTTTGTTGTTTCAGTCGACAGAAAAAACGGAGATTTATTATGAAGTATATTCAAAACCTTAACGAAAACAAATGGCAATTCAAAAACATTCCCGAATTTACACAGGGTAAACTCTCCCCCGTTTTCGCTGATTGCGGAACAGGTATGGAAATTGAATGTGAACTCAATTCGGAAAACGATTCATTCACTCACACTTTTTATGAAGTGAACGCCGAAGATATTATTTCTTATTGCGACACGCTCACAAAATCGGGATTTGAAAAACTGTACGAAAACAGAATTGCCGACAATATGTATTTCCAGTTCAAAGTACAGGAAGGTCTTTTTTATATTTCATATCTTCAAAAATCAAATGTCGCAAGATTTATTCTTGACAGATGCAAAACAAAAAGCATTTCCGATTTCGGCTATTCCGATTTCACGCCCGTCAATGAAGATACTGTTTTTTCGCAGTATTCACTCCACTATGCCGAAATGATAAAAGGTACTACCTGCGACTGCGGAATGAACTATGTTTTCCGTTTGCGTGACAACAGCCTTATTATAATTGACGGCGGCGAAGTTGAACAGGCAACAGATATTGCCGTTAAAGATTATATGGACTTTCTTCACAAACTGACAGAAACACAAAACGGTGAAAAAATCAGAATATCACTTTGGTTGTGCACTCACGCACATAATGACCACATGGACTTTTTATCAAAACTCATGCGGTTTTTCAACGGCGAACTTAAAATTGAAAGAGCGGCGTTTAACTTTGCGAATTCCGAAAACGTTAAACCGTCTGTTGACGTTGACGTTATGAAAGAACGTTTTAAAAAATATTATCCCGACACCGAATACATAAAACTTCACGCAGGAAACAGATTTAACATTGCAAACGCAAAAATCACCGTTCTTTGCGTCAACGAAGACGTTATTGATAAAGACAAAGAGCGTGTTTTTGCCGGTTGCAATACAACATCCTGCATTTTCACGGTAGAAACGGAGAAGATTAAAACACTTTTCCTTGCCGATGCCGATGAAGTAAACGGCGGCATTTTAATTGAAAACTTTCCTGCCGAAATCACGGACTGTGAATTTATGCAGGCGGCACACCACGGCATAAACAAAAATTACGAGGTTTATGAAACACTTAACGCAAAATATATTCTGCTTCCTCAATGCAGAATGAATATGGAAACACGTTTTGAAGAGATTTTTGAACATCTTCATAACCGTTACGGCGAAAACAACGTTTTACTTGCAAATGACAAAACCGAAATTTTCACATTAAAAGACGGCGCATACTCACGCTCTTCAAGAGAACACGTCGGATGTGCTTACGATAATTCGGAATGGTAAAAAACATATAATTAAATCATCACAGGCTGATAAGGATTTATTTCCCCGTCAGCCTGTGATTTATTTCTTAATGTTTACTTTTTTGAATTATTTGAAATAATAACTCTTTGTACCGAAAACTGAATAAAGCATTTTATTTGCAACGCCGAGTAATTCCGAAACCGCATCAAGTGCTTTGTCACCGAATTCGGGTTCATTGTAAATACCCATATCATAAAGCATATCGAGGAACTGCTGTATAAGAGCATCGTCTGCTTTACGGTTATTGACGGTACTGTTTCTCATAGCAACAACTTTTTCGTAAAGTTTCTGCTGTTCTGAGGTAGGAACACAACCGGTTTTCTCAATGTATAATTCATAATCGGGTATATAATTTTTTACGAGTTTTTTCAAGTCTCTCGAATCATTAAACTGCGGATAAATATACCCGTCTTCCGAAAGATTGTCGCAATCGTCAACAGTTTTAATGTTGCCGAGTGAAAGTTGAAGCGCAAGAGATATTGCCGTTGTGTTATAATCAAGTTGGTGCTTCTGTCCTTTGAAATACCATGTTGAATCTTTATAATAGGCTGTCGAAATATCTATTGAGCCGTCGGGTGAAAGCACTCTGCCGTCTGTATCTTCAAATTTTTCATTATATGCAACGCAACTTGTTCCGGGTGCGGTTGAAGAAATGTTGATTATTTCATCACTGTTTGTAGTTTGTGCAGATGCAAAGAATTTGAAAAACGGATATTCAAAAGCACCGTATTCGGCGCCGTAACCTGAAATAAACGAGAACGTTACACCCTGTTTTTCAAGTGCGGCAAATCTTGTTTTAAGAGTTGACTGGGCTTTATGGTATTCTTTAACATCTTTTGCGACTGACGGCGATTTTATCATACCGTTTAAATCGTCATACATATAATCGGGAATAAGTGAAAGAAGCGAAGGTGTATTGAGAATAACATCTTCATCAATCGAGCCGAGAATCTGAGAAACAAGTTCACTGAGCATCGGCTGCGGGAACAGTCTGAGTGCAAGCATTGCTACATCACCGTACGGCGGATTTGCCATAGTGTTTATTGTATCTGCAAAAAGACCGCCGTAGAAAAGTTCCTTTGAATTTGAAACATAATTCTTATTAAGAAGGTCGCTTACAATGTCACTTCCGTTCCAGCACCCTACTATGCTGACAACTCTTCTTACGTGATTGTCCGAAACATTCGGATACTGTGCAAGATACATACTTACCATTGCACCGCCCATGCTCATGGGAACAAGAACAACTTTTTTTGCGCCGACTTTATTGTTTGCAAGTATTGTTTCAATAAATTCGTGCATTTCATCGGCATTTCGTTTTGTATATGAAAACGCCGCATAGTTAAAGCAGTAAAGGTAATCTTCATAATTTTCGCCGAGGCTTGATTTTGCAATATCTTCACAGGGAATGGAACTGTAAAATCTTTTCTTTGCTTCGCTTGAAAATTTTCCGTTTTCATACACGCCCGGATATTCGGAAACGGGCATTGCATATCTCGGAGTTACAACATTTTCGGGAGCATTGCCTTCGGAGTCAATGATATTATTGTTGACTGCCTTTTTCATCATATTACTAACGTCTTCATCTTTAATGATGTATTTCCCCGTAACGGCACTTGCGGTAAGTTTGCCTACAAGCGACAGAAGTTCGGGTATAACATCATTTATATTGAAATCTATAAGATTCCATTTTCTGATATAGTCACCCTGTGCAATAAGCGGAGCGTAGTTTTCATAATCGTGAAGAGTTCCGCTTTCAAATGCGCCGTTTTCAAGGTATTTGTCATCAAATAAATATGAATATGACTGACCTATGCCTGTAACGAAAACTATAAGGCTGTTCTCGTTTTCCGCAAATACGGATTCCATTGAGCCGCTGTTGTATTTCTGAACTGTTACGCTTGAGGAAACTTTATTAGATGCCTGTGCCGGAATTACCGCAAACGATACCAAAAGCGAAATACAAAGAACTATTGATAAAAACTTTTTCATTTACACCTACTCCTTCGGATTGATTTTTTATTTTATTAAGCAGTGTATATATCATTAAATGATACAACGCTGTTTGTTTCGGATGATTTGAATATTGCTTCAATAAGAGCAATACATCTCAACATCTGACGGTGTTTAACGGTCTGTTCTGCGCCGTTTTTAAGAACGTCATAAATGTTATCGTAATACTGAATCCATTCGCCGTGAACTTCTTCAAGCGGAATTTCTTTAATGGTTTCATCGGTTCTCGGTGCCATTGTTTTTGTAATGCCCGTGCCCGCTTTTACGGGAACGGAATCTATTTTATCCCAATTATGAACAAGAACGGTTTTACCTTTAAGATCCCAGTTTTCAACAACCGATGTTCCGTTTTCGCCGAGTATGTACCACCGCGGAAGTTCGATAAAGTTGTTTGTTGTAACTTCGACATAGAAAGAAAGTCCGTTTTCAAATTTAAGTTCCGTGTAAAAGCCGTCATCACATTCACTGTTTGTAATGTAGGTTGTCTGTGCCCACACACTCATAAGGCGATTGTCATCGTTAAGCGTAAGAGCCTGGTCAAGAAGATGTACGCCCCAGTCAAATACCATTCCGCCGCCGTGAATTGCTTCTTTGCGCCAGTCACCGGGAATACCCCTTGAGCCCTGAACTCGTGACTCGATTCTGAAAACATTGCCGAGAATTTTTTTGTCAACTATATTTTTCGCCGTAAGATAATCGTCATCCCAGCGTCTGTTCTGATGAACGGTAAAGAGTTTGCCGGTTTCTTTTGAAACGGCTATCATTTCTTTAAGGTCGCTGACGGAAAGCGTTACGGGTTTTTCCGAAATAACGTTTTTTCCTGCTCTCATTGCGGAAATTGCAATGGGTTTATGAACGTCGTTCCATGTTGCGATTGTAACAAGGTCAACAGATTTGTCTTCAAGCACTTCGTCAAGTGAAGAATATGTATATATGCCGTTTTCACGGGCAACTTCAAGACGTTTCGGGTCAATATCCCACACGCCTTTTAAATTATATTTTTCCATTTTGAGCAACTGTCTTGTGTGCCAACTGCCCATACCGCCGTAACCGATTACGACTACATTAACCTTTTCCATATCAACACCCCAAAGAATAGAAATATTTAGTATATTATAGCACAATCATTAAGGATTTCAACAAATATTACAAAAAACAGTATAAATAAATGTGAGAATAAATAATTGATAATAAAAAACCGTTATGATAGAATATTTCATATAGGAATAATAACAACTTTTTCGAGGAAGTGATACAATGAAATGCCCTAATTGCGGCGGTGAAATCAAAAGATTTGAACTTGCACCGAATTGCAGGCATTGCGGCGTAAACATTTTTTACTGTCAGCAGGAAAAACTTCTTTCAACAGATGCGAAACGCTGTGAACTTGAATATGCTTCTTTGCGAATTTTCACCGCAAAACTCAAATCAGCATTCATCAAAGGCGCTTTACCCGTTTCAAGACTTGTTTTTTCGGTACTGACATTATGCTCACTGCTCATTCCCTTTGCTTCAATACAGACGGATATTCCCGTAATTTCAAAAAAAATCAGTTTCGGCGGAATCGGTCTTTATTCATCATTTTCCGACGGTACACTTGAAGCACTGCTCAATATGGCGAAAGAAGGAACATCACCGCAGTTAACAAAAAGTGCGGCTATTCTCCTGTTTGCGATTATTCTTATTGCGCTTTGCGTTATTGTAATTTTATTAACAGAAATTCTTTCTTTCATAAACATAAGAAAATCCGCTTTAATAATGCGTTATTCGGCTATTGCGGGAACGGTGTTCTCGATTTTTGCCGTTTTTGCTTCTTTTAATATTTCAAATTCGGTGACCGGTGAGTCATTCTGTATAGCAAGTGCCGATGCAGGCTCATTTGTTATTCTTTTTATGTTCATTGCCGATTTTGTAATCAATCACCTTTTTATAATTAAAAATATTTCACCCGAAATAAAAGAAGTTGACATTGAACGTGTCAAAATCCGCAAAAAAATCAAAACCGGCGAACTTACATACGAAGAACTGCCGCTCCCTGTTCTCGAATCCGAAGAAGAACGCATAAAGCGGATTGAAAAAGAACAGAAAAGCAAAACGCTTTCCGATGAAGCGAAAGGCGGTGAAAAAAATGTCTGAAAATCCGGCCGTAAAAAAGAAAGAAAACAAACATAAACATATTATTGTTTTTGCCTTTTGCACCGTTCTCGCTTTGTGTATTTGTATGGTCAGTGTACTTTGTGTTGCATTCGCTCTTGTTACCGAGGGAACATACGAAACAGGTGAAACAAAAGAAATACAATCACTTACGAAACGCCCCGAAACAGAAGAAGATATACTTAAATACGTTGCATCGCTCACAAACAGTAAGACAGACCCCGCACTTGTAAAGATTGATTCTTCGGTAAACGTTTCGGTAAACGATGTTGCCTGCTCATCCGACACTTCAACATCTCTTGTAAATTACCTTAAAGATGATGTTGTTTCATACATAGATTCTGTTTACCCCGAAAACGAAACAGGTCTTTTCGGGAAAGAAACGGATGACATACCCGAAATAATCCTTACGAAAAAAGATATTTTAAAAGCCGAATGTACCGAGGGTACAACGGATGACGAGGGAAATATCATAGATGAAAACTATTATTTTTCCTCAATTTTTGTAAACCCCGTAAATCTTTTCTATTCAACCGAAAACAATGTGTCAAAAACATTCGGACTTTATGAATTAAAGGATGTAGCAGAGACAGTAAAAAATGAATTTAAGGATATATGCACTATAAAAAACTGTGAAACGGAAAACGGCGATTTTATTATTACCGCAAAAACCGCGCGTGAAAATGACAGAATATCCTACATTTCTTTTGAAAGAAATTATAAGATAACTCTTCACGCCGAATTCACAGGTAAATTAAAAGAATTTAACGAAGATGTTATTACATTCAACTATAAAGTCATCAAAAAATATGATTATGAATATGCGGGTATTTCATTCACAAACGATACGCTCACAATTGAACCGTCAAGCAACAGCATATCTGTCAGTGTAAATGCCGTAATGAATAACGACGAAGAATATAAAGTATCGTTCAAATCAGCCGATGAAAGTATTGTTACCGTTGACGAACTCGGATACCTTACGGGAGTTAAAGAAAGTAATAAGCCCGTAAAAATTACAGTTACTCTCGAATATCTCGGCAACACGTTTACCGATGAATGTACGGTTTATGTAAGAACTCCTGTTGAAAAAATAAAAATAAGCGAGTCTGAAATCACATTAAAAACGGGAGAAACGACATCGCTTTCAGCCTCGTTAAAACCGAAAAATGCAACAGACAAAAAGATTTTGTGGTTTGTTGAAGGTGATGACGGAATTATTACCGTTGATGAAAACGGAAATGTTACCGCAAAAAGTGAAGGTACGGCAAAAGCAGTTGCAGTTTCCGATGACGGATTTTTCAGAGATTCCTGCGAAATAACAGTTAAAGGAGGCGAAGTCAAATGAGCGAAACTCAAAAACTGACCGAAACTCCCGAAAGTGTTCAGGAAGTTGAAAACCGTAATATTTACAGAGGATATAACTATGTCGGCGTGCGTGAAACGGTAGCATACCTTTTCAATGACTGGTCCAACTCGTTTAATATTGATTCTTTTAAGGAAAGATACATCTGGGACGTTGTTCACATTGACTTTACCGTAAGCGCTGTAATGAACCTTGTCACAACGGCGTGGGATATTATCAATGACACTTTTATTTCGGTAATAGTCGATAACACAAGGACAAGAATCGGTAAATTCAGACCGTATCTTATAGGTCTTCAGTTACCGCTTACTCTTATAGGTATTTTCACATGGCTTCTTCCCCTGTTTTTTTCAAATACCGCAGGAACATTTATTCCGAAACTGATTTATTACTATGCATTTGCAATAATCAATGAAACGGCGGGAACGTTCACAAGCGTTGCAAAAAGCGGTTATATGTCTACTATAACGCCTAATCCCGATGAACGAATAAGGCTCATTACACTTGCCGAACTTCTTACGGGCTATATGGGCGAAGACTTACCCCGTTACATAATGGGCGTGCTCATTGACCTTGTAAATAAAAAAGCGGTTTCGTGGAAATTAAGTTCGTTATTTATGGTTATGGGCGGAGGAACTGCGCTGATTTCATCACTCTGCACTTTTTGGTTCTTTCTTCAGTCACGGGAACGTGTTCCGCAATCCGTTGAAAAACCGAACATAAAAGAAGGGATGAGAGCGATTTTCTCAAATTACCCCGTTCTTCTTATGTGTCTTTCGGAATTTCTCGGTAACTTCTCCATAAGTAAAAGTGAAACGAACTACTTTATTGACGTTTTGGGAAGTTATTCGCTGATAACACTTCTTAATGCTCCCTCGGCAATAAACGGCAGTATTAGTTACGCATTCGTCGCTCCGCTGAGAAAACGTTTTTCATCAAAACAACTTTGGATTTTCTCCGATATCTACGGAGATGTTTTAAATCTCGCCGTATTCCTGTTCGGCATTTCAAAGAAAAAAACAATGTTTTTCAAAACCGTTCCCATGTGCATAGCGTTCGGACTTAAAGAATGGTTTAATAAATGGTCCTGGGGAATTACAAAAGTAATTAACGCCGACCTTTGGAACGAAGCAATGGACTACTGCGAATGGAAAAACGGATACCGAATGGAAGCGACAACAGGTGTTGCTAAAGGACTTATTCTTAAAATTCAGTCCGCTTTGCTCGGCTCGGTAACAAGCCTTATTATGAAAGAAATAGGTTACGTTCAGGGACTTGAAATAGGCACACAGAACGATAAAACAAAGTTCTGGGAATTTGCGCTCTGCACGGCAGTGCCGACAATTACGGGCGCACTCGGAATAATTCCGAAATTTTTGTGGCCCATTTCAAAGCAGAAACGTGAATGGATGTATTCGGAACTTGCACAGAAAAGACAAAGCAGTGTTTCAAATTATATGGATGAATTTAAGTCGGAGAAATAAAACACAGACAAAAACAATGTTAAAGGCATATCGGATTTTCCCGATATGCCTTGTTTTTAATATCTTACAAGTTCCGTGAACTCCTCTTCGCACTCTTTTTTTATGTTGCCTTTCATAAGATTTAATGAGAGTATTCTTTTCGCTTTAAAATAATCCTCTGTCATATAATCGCTTGAAATTACATTAACTTTTTCAAGATACAACGAATTATTTTTTATTTTATTGATTATTACGTCATAATACGGACGAAATGTTTTGTCGGCTTTTCGAGGCGTTACTAATCCGATTTCGGTTCCGAAACCGCCTGTCTGCTGTGTTTGTAAAACGAATATACCGTTTTTTTCGACATTATCAAACACTTCTGTTGCACGCTCTGCAAAAACTTCGGCTTTTCTTCCGTGACGTTCGGGCGACCAGGGATTTTCATAATCACAGTTTTTACTGAATTTATATTCTTCGTCGCCGTTAATTATAAGATACCGCTTGCCGTTTTTTCTTATATCGCCCATTGTAACATCGCTTATTTTTCTGAAATCGGTCAAAGCGTATTTTTCAGGCGCAAGGTACTTTTCAATTAAACCGTCAATCTTATTTGTGTCGGATTTACATTTATATGTAAACGGACCGAAATGTTCATCACCGTATTCTCTTATGTCAAGAATGAGAAATTCCGAAGTATTTTCATCGAGTACACTGCGAAGTTCTTTGAAATCGTTTTCAAGAAGTCCCGCTTTGATTATGCTGTGAGAAAACACCGGTTTTTTTGTAATTCTGTTTGTATCCGTCCTTATGCAGAACTGCCTCACGCCGTAACGCACCTGTTCGGCGAGGCTTCCGTCATGGCAATTTGCCAATTCAATTATGTTTCTGCACCCCGAATTATGTGAGCCGGGCATAACAACATCAACAAGTTTAACGTCATCTTTCAAAGCAGACATCCAATTTGCGAAGTTCATATTTCACCTCATAACGATTTCATTCAACTCTTTTTTAAACTGTTCGAGATTTTTAAAATGAATCACATTTATTCCGAGTTCTTTCGCCGTTTGAAGATTAACCGGATTATCATCCGTAAATACCGCTTCGCAAGGCTCACAGCCGGCACGCTTTAACACAGTTTTATAAATGTCGGGCAACGGTTTCACCTGCCCCACTTCACTTGAAATTATTTTTACATCAAATAATTCGTCAAGTTCCTCATCTGAAAACGTCAAACCTATACATCCGTCATAAGCGTTTGAAAGAAGTGCTGTTTTATATGTTTTTCGCAGTTCTTTTATATATGCTCTGACTTCTTCGTTAACTTTCGCAAGTCTTATCCATTCTTCACGCACCTGTTCTTTCGGCTCACCGCAAAGATTTGAAAGAATCGAAAACATTTCATCCTGCTTCACTCTGCCGTAATCCGACTCAACCATAACGCCCGACAAAAAATCTTTTGCCTGCTCTTTTGTAAGGTGTGCGTTTGTCCACACAGGTGCAACTTCGGCGGCAATTACGCCGAAGCAATCAAAAAATATATACTTTATGTTCATAAATTAATTCAGTTTAATTTCCTTTTTAACTTTTTTCTTATTTTACCTCTGCTATTGTAACGCCGTTTTCGCCCTCACCGAATGTTCCGAGACGGTGTGATTTTATTCGGGAATCGTTTTTCAAAAACTGCGTTACGGCACTTCTCAAAGCACCTGTTCCCTTGCCGTGTATTACGGTAAACTCTTTAAGTCCCGACAAAAGAATGTCGTCTATAAACCTGTCAAGAACAAGAATCGCTTCATCTGTCATAAGACCTCTTAAATCACACCTGTTACTCACCTGCATTGTCGCACGGCTTTCGGTTCCTTTAGGTCGTAATGACGTTGTTTTTTTATTTTCTTTTTTCGGTTTTTCAACAAGTTTCAAACTGTCCTGCGGTACTTTCATTTTGAGCATACCTGCGGCAATCTCAACATTGCCTTTTTTATCTTTAATTGTAATTACAGTTGCGTTTTTGCCTATCGTTTTGCAGTAAACAGTATCTCCGACTTCAAGTTCACGGGGAAGAACGTAATCTTCATCATCGTCAATTCGCCCCATAACCGGATTAACCGCATCATCAATAGCATTAAGTCCGCTGTTTACCGCACTTTTCGCACGCCTTGCAAGGTCGTTTACATCTTTTGCATTTTTCGCTTCCTTTTTAAGTTTTTCAACTTCAAAAAGAAGCGCATTCGCTTCACGTTTTGCCTGCTCGACTATTCTTAACGCTTCGCCACGGGCATTGTCTATTTCCTTATCTCGCCTTTTCTCCGCATCTTTCAGCGTTTCACGTGCTTTGTCACGTTCAGCCTGTGCCGTTTTCTTTATTTCTTCGGCTTTCGATTTTTCCTCTTCCATTTCAAGACGGCTTTTTTCAAGCATATCGACAACATCTTCAAACCTTGTATTCTCGGTTGAAACAAGTTCTTTTGCTCTGTCGATTATTCCCGATGCTATACCGAGACGCTCGGAAATTGCAAACGCATTTGAACGCCCCGGAATACCTATTAACAGTCTGTACGTCGGTCTTAACGTATTAACGTCAAATTCACACGAGCCGTTTTCGACACGTTCTGTCTGCAAAGCATATTCTTTTAATTCGGCATAATGCGTTGTTGCTGCTATTTTTGCGCCCTGCGTGTGAAGTTGTTCAAGTATTGCCATTGCAAGCGCCGCACCCTCGACAGGGTCTGTCCCCGCACCGAGTTCATCTATAAGAACAAGCGATTTTTCATCAGCCGTTTTTAAAATATTGACGATATTTACCATGTGTGACGAGAAAGTCGAAAGCGACTGTTCTATGCTCTGTTCGTCGCCTATATCGGCAAGAATATTATCAAATACCGATACAACACTTTCGTCACCTGCGGGAATCATAAGTCCGCACGAAGCCATTGCACACAAAAGACCTACTGTTTTTATTGCTACGGTTTTGCCGCCCGTATTAGGTCCTGTTATTACAAGCGTGTCAAAGTTATATCCGAGTTGAATATCCGTTGCAACAACCTTTTTTTCATCAATCAGCGGATGACGTGCTTTTTTCAGATTTATTTTACCTTCGTTATTAAGATGCGGAACGCTCGCACGCATCTGATACGCAAGTTGTGCTTTGCAGAATATGACGTTGAGTTCCACAGCACATTCGTAACTGCCTTTTATTTCATCTTTAAAACTGCCTGCACTTGAAGAAAGTTCATAAAGAATTCTTTCTATTTCCTGAAGTTCCTTGCCTTTCAACACTCTTATTTCATTATTCGCTTCAACAACTGCGGCAGGCTCAATGAAAACTGTAGAGCCTGTTGAAGATGTATCGTGTACCATACCGGGAACTGACGTTCTGTACTCGCTTTTTACGGGTACAACGTACCTTCCGTTACGCTGAGTTATAATTGAATCCTGCAAATATGTTTTATAATTCTGTGAGCGTATTACTTTTTCGAGTTTGTCACGGATGCTGTTTTCGCAGTTTTTTATTTTGCGCCTTATTGATGCAAGTTCGGGCGATGCGTTATCGCTCATTTCCTCTTCTGTAAGAATAGCGGAAAAAATCTGTTCTTCAAGATATTTATTCGGCATAAGCGAATTGAAATACATATCTATTGACATTTCATTATGACCGCTGTTGTCACGCCACTCTTTGAGCGCCCTTACCGCTCGCACGGTACTGCCTATGTCAAGCAGTTCTTTCATTGAAAGCACACCGCCGGCGGATGCACGGGCAAGTGAATTTTCAACGTTTTTCAAACCGCCGAATGACGGACCGCCGTATTTTGCAAGCAGAATATATGCGTCTTCCGTTTTTTTAAGAAGCGATTCGGCAAGCGTTAAATTTTTTTCGGGCAAAAGTGAAAGCATTATTTCTTTTGCATCATTATTGCAACCTCTGACCGCCAACATTTCAAGAACTTTATCAAGTTCTATTGCTTTTAAATGTCTGTCCATTATTTTATCGCACGCTTTTATAATCAAAAACAAAAAATAAACGTGCTTTTCCTTTCCGATACTGTATTTAAAAGATGTATGTTTTATATTTTCTTTTCATGCCGGTATGTTTATCAATTCATTAAAACCGACAGAAATTCAAGTGTTTTGAATTTTCCCGATGTTTTTGAAAGCAGATATTCTTCACTTACACAAGAAAGCATTTTTTCGTTTTCTTGAGATAATGAAAATGAAAATACCTTTTCAAAATCTGACAATGTTATATGGCGCATAGCCTTAACAACCGATGACGGAATTTTCAAAGCATGTCCGACCGGTGAACACTCATTGCAGTACAGTTTTCCGCTTTCCGGCACGAAAAACATCGTTTCCGTTTCATACTCACCGCAGTTATCACAGGCAACAAGAGCCGGCATATAACCCGAAAGTGAAATTAAACGGAGTTCCGTAACCGCTTTAATAAACAGAGTGCTCTTTTTATCTGTTTTCAAAAGATAAAGCGAATTAAGAAAAAGCCGAAGAATTTCCTCCGACTCATAATCCTCCTCGCAAAACTCATAAGCAAGTTCGCAAATATACTGTGCAAACGCCATTTTTACAACGTCATTACGAAGTTCAAAAAACACTTCTTTCACCTGTGCGTCTTCGACTGCATAGGCATCCTTTGTTTTTGTAAATGTAAAATCCGAATATGTAAGGAGCGCAGTTGCGGAAAGTTTTTTACTTTTCGTCTTTTTTGCGCCCCTTGAAAACGCCCTGACAATGCCGTACTGTGCAGTAAGAACGGTAATAAGTCTGTCATATTCACCTATACTCTGTTCTTTTATCACCAAACCCGCTGCACTTATTTTCGTCACAAAGTTTCAACTCCGTTTCGCCAAGCATATCAAGATGCTTTCTGTATTCAAGATAATTGTCTATTTTTCCGTCTTTTGTGAATCTTTCCCACAATTCTTTTTCGTCCATAAAAACATCTCCCGAATATATTTTTATTCGGTGTCAATATTTTTATGATTGCTAATTAAAGTAAAAAATCAGTCAAGTCCGAAATTGTGTATAAGTCCCTCTCTGTTACGCCAGCCCTCTTTAACTTTAACCCAGCAACGCAGATTTACTTTACACCCGAAGAAATGCTCAAGTTCTATTCTTGCACTTGTCGAAACGCTTTTAAGCATTTCGCCGCCCTTGCCGATTATTATGCCTTTATGACTTTCACGTTCGCAGTATATTGTTGCTTCAATGTCAAGAAGTGTTCTGCCGTCTTTCTCACGTTCCTGCATACTTTCTATTGATACCGCTGTTCCGTGAGGTATTTCATCGCTTAGTTTATAAAGAAGTTTTTCTCTTATCATTTCGGCGGCAAGCACTCTTTCGGGCTGGTCGGTCAAAGTATCTTCAGGGAAAAAGAACTCCGATTCTTCGGCAAGGTTTGAAAGTTCATCTTTAAGTTCTTTCATTCCGCTTCCGTCCTGTGCGCTTACGGGAACAACTGCGGTAAAATCGAAAAGTTTTGAAAATTCAAGTATTCTTTTAAGCAGTTCTTCTTTTTCGTGCACCGTGTCGATTTTATTTATCGCAAGTACAACCGGTATTCTTTCGGATTTAAGTTTTTTAAGAAGTTCAAGTTCGTTTTCCTTTATTTCACCGTAAGGCTCTACAACAAGCAAACAACTGTCGACACCCGATATACTGTCATCAACCGCTTTTATCATTTTTTCGCCGAGTTTCGTTTTCGGTTTGTGAAAACCCGGTGTATCGGTAAACACAAGTTGGACGTCGCCCTCTGTGAGAACACCCATTATTTTTGTACGTGTTGTCTGCGGTTTAGATGACACGATTGCTATTTTCTGACCTAAAAGTCTGTTTAAAATAGAAGATTTTCCGACATTCGGCTTGCCGACTATGGCAATAAACGCTGTTTTTCTGTTACTCATTTATTACTGTCCTTTTTTCTGAAATCAAATTTAAAAATGAAAAGTGTAAACGCTATTACGCTGAGAACAAACCACAAAATATAAATCGGCTCATTTACATAATGAGCATATAAAAGTTTAAACGCTTCGGGCTGAAACAGTATTACAACACCGACAAGTACTGCAAAAATAGCAAACACAAGAACTGCGCCCGCCGCGGAATCTTTTGATATTTTTATGGTTTCACGTTTTTCGACGGTTATGCTGTCATCGCTTTTTTCTATACCGGTATTTATCAGTTCACCGCCGAGTACAAGCCCACAGGCAAGCAGAAGTATTGCAAACTCCGTTCGTGAAACGGTGAAAAAATCATATCTTAAAAGATAATAAAACATATACGCCATACAAGTGATATGTATTCTGAAATTTCTTTCCTGCCCGACTATTCGGAAAATCCCGCGAAAAGCGTAACCGAAACTTTTAAATAATTCAATATATCCGTTCATAATCACTCTTCATCCATATAATACGAATCGTTGCGTTTAAGACCGAGTTCGGTGAGAACGTGTTCCTCTTTTTCACGCATACGAACTTCTTCCATACCGCCGTTTACGTGGTCATAGCCGAGAAGATGAAGCATTGAATGAACAGTAAGGAACCCCACTTCACGCTGAAGTGAATGTCCGTAACTTTCAGCCTGACGAATTGCGGTTTCAACGGAAATTACTATATCACCCAAAAGGCATGCTCCCGTGTCAAGATTTCTGTCGTAAACGCCGTTTTCACCGAGAGGAAATGAAAGAACATCCGTACTTCTGTCAATACCCCGAAACTCTTTATTGAGAGAATGTATTCTTTCATCATCAACAAATGTAACGCTGATTTCGGCAGGCTCCGTAAACTCTTCAAACGTAAGCACGGCATTGCAGCAACGCCTTACAAGAAGCCTTACGCCTGTTGGTATTTTTACTGTTTTCTGGTCATTCGTAATAATTACTTTTATTTTTTCTTTCATTTTCTCTTTTTTGCCTCCTCGTACTTTTCGTATGCTTTTATAATGTCCTGAACGAGTTTATGTCTTACAACATCTTTTTCGCTGAAACGGACTATATCTATCTGTTCAATATTTTTCAGAACTTTAACAACTTCAACAAGTCCCGAACGTTTTCCGTCAGGTAAATCTATCTGCGTAATATCACCGGTAACTACAACCTTTGAATTAAAGCCCATTCTCGTTAAAAACATTTTCATCTGCTCGGGCGTAGTGTTCTGCGCTTCATCAAGTATTATAAAACTGTCATCAAGCGTTCTGCCCCTCATATATGCAAGCGGTGCAACTTCTATATTGCCTCTTTCCTGATACTTCTGGAAATTTTCCGCTCCGAGCATATCGAACAGTGCATCATAAAGCGGTCTTAAATACGGGTCAACCTTGCTTTGAAGATCACCCGGAAGAAAACCGAGTTTTTCACCTGCTTCAACGGCAGGTCGGGTAAGAATTATGCGGTTGACTTCTTTTGCCCTGAACGCATTGACAGCCATTGCAACGGCAAGATAAGTTTTACCCGTGCCGGCAGGACCTATGCCGAGAACTATTGTATTGTTTTTTATAGATTCAACATACCTTTTCTGACCGAGCGTTTTAGGTTTTACCGGTTTTCCTTTACTTGTTATGCAAACGCAGTCGGCAGACATTGCGGAAAGCTTGTCCTCATTGCCCTCTTCAACGAGCGAAATGACGTAACGTACATTTTGCTCGGTGAGGACTTCGCCCCTGTTTAAAAGAAGTAAAAGTCCGTTTACGGCTTTTACCGCTTTCGAGACGTTTTCGGGTTCACCGCTGATTTTAATATCCGACCCGCGTGAGATAACATCTACCGAAAATGTTTTTTCAATAAGGCGGATGTTTTCGTCAAAACTGCCGAAAAGACTTACCGCCTGCTCCATTCTGTCAACATTTATTAACTGTTCAAACATAGATTGCCTTCTTTTAATTTAATTATCTTTTATTCATATTACAGTATACCACATTTTTTGTAGATGTCTACTAATTTTCTTTAAAATTTTTGTGAAAAATCAATATTATTTTTCTACATATATTTTTTGTGAAACTGCTATATTTTCAGTTCCTTTCGCAACACACGAAACTTTCACACATTGTTCGGATGTTTTCTTTTTAAAAGTGATTTCACCTACATCGTTTTCGGAAAGCAGACTTCTTGATTTTTCAACACATTGAGAAAGTGCGAGAAGTAAAGATTCTTTTTCGGAAAAGTCGATATTTTTTTCTTTTTCAACACATTTTGTTTCCCAAAAGATTCCGACGGGAAGTTTTTCTTTTCCGCCTTCCAGATACTTTTCACCCGCACCGAGAAAACAATCGTTTTTTCCTTTCGGACTTAACGGAAGTTTTAATCCGAAAAAGAAAAGTTTGTATTTAACGGAACAATCTCCGATTATTGAAACTGAACGGTTAAAGTCCGACTCGGATGATATTTCCGTAACGGTTTGTGCTGTAACCGCACCCGACGCTTTTACAAGTTCTTCCGTATAATCTGCGTTTGTTACTATTCCCGAAATAAGAATATCTCCCTTTTCGACTACATCGCCCTCTTTAACTTTGTTTGTTCCCCTGTACCCTTTTACAAGAACTATTTTTCCCGTTTTTGATGCAACAAGGTTACACGGTGTATCTGTATCTTCAATTTCGGGCGGTTCTTCTGTTTTGCGAACCTCGACAACAAGTTTTGTTCCGTAAATATTAACTGAAGCCCATGAAAGTTGCGGATAAGCATTCAACAACTCATCCGTTATTGTTTTACTGTCTGTTTTTGATTTTCTCGCACCCGTATAAACGCCCAATTCGTCAAGTTTTTCTGTAAAGTCTTGTCGCTTTACAGGTAAATCACCCGTTATTTCAACACTCCATATATGACCTGATGAAACAACTATAAGTACAAATGCCAAAAAAACGCCCAAAGCCGCACCAAACCTTGCATTATGACGTTTGGTGAATATCAGTAAACCGTGTTTTTTTATTATTTTCAGTTTCATTCCGGAGTTTTCAGCCGCTTTTCGCATATTGAGATAACCGTCAAAAGTTGTACAGGCAGTTACCTTTACGCCGTCGTTTTTTACATTCCATAAAATTATATTGTTTACGGTACAAAGATTTATAAAACGTTCCGCAAATCCTCCCGATGCTGAAAACTCCACATAGCCTTTTAACAATCTCATAAGACGTACTGTCATTCTGCCACCTCAATCCGTTGTAAATTCAAGCGACACTATCTCGCCTTTTATGTCAGCCTGCTCATATATGTACGATGTAACAGTCAATTCATTACCGCAGATTTTAAGAAATTTTTCTCCGAGGTCGAGTTTTATATATCCGCCGCTGAAATCTGCAACGCTTTTGCACCCGTCTACTATTATTTCTCTGTTCCCGTACATTTCAATGTTTCCGTATGTACCCACATTATTCTTCATATCTCTTATTCCCATAAACAAACTCCTCAAAAAAATACTGACAAACCAACAACTGCCAACTAGCAACTGACAACCGGCAACCGACAACCGGCAACTGCCAACTGCCAACTGACAACTGACAACTGACAACTGACAACTAACAACCGGCAACTGACAACCGACAACTGACAACCGGCAACTGACAACTGACAACCGGCAACTGACAACTAACAACCGGCAACTGACAACTAACAACCGGCAACCGGCAACCGGCAACTGACAACTAACAACCGGCAACCGGCAACTGACAACTGCCAACCGGCAACCGGCAACTGACAACTGACAACCGGCAACTGACAACTGACAACTGCCAACTGACAACCGACAACTGACAACCGGCAACTGGCAACTGGCAACTGACAACTGGCAACTAACAACTGGCAACCGGCAACTGACAACTGTTCTAATCCTATGCTTTTACGTCATAAAATATATTCGTGGGGTGGTAGCAATGAGAAAAAGCAGCACAATATTGAGGAACTTTCCGAAAATAGTAAGCGTTGTACTAATCGGCGCAGGTCTGCTTCTGCACCCACAATACGCCGCTCAAGGCGTAAAAGAAGGACTTTCGCTTTTAGGTGCGGTGGTAATCCCGTCTTTGTTTCCTTTTCTTGTATTATCATCGTATCTTTGCGAAAGTTCTTCCGTAAACGGTTTGTGCCGCATTTTTGAAAAACCCGCCGAAAAAATATTTAAAATAAACGGAAACTGTATTCTTCCCGTTTTTCTCGGTTCGGTAGGCGGATACCCCGTAGGTGCAAAATCCGTTGCCGAACTTTACGAAAATAAAAAAATCACGAAAAACGAAGCGGAAAGGCTCTTTTACTGGTGTGTCAATTCCGGACCCGCATTTACCGTCAGCGCTGTCGGTACAATGATGCTCGGAAATATAAAGTCCGGTTTTCTTATTTATTTTTCCTCGCTTCTCTCGTCACTTACAATAGGTTTTTTCTGCCGTTTTTTATATATCGGTCAGCCTACAAAAACAGACAATGCCTTTGTGACGGAACAGAAAAAATATCCGTTAATTACGGCTGTTTCAAACGGTGCATCGGCAATGCTGAACATATCTTCGTGGATTTTATGTTTTTCGTGTTTGTCTGCGCTGATTGACACAATAAAAACAGATAATTCCGCAAAAATATTCATAAAATCGGTGCTTGAAGTCACCACCGGCTGCCGTGAATGTTCGGGAAAAGTACCTATTCCGGTAATTGCCGCCATGCTCGGATTCGGCGGACTGTCGGTAATTTGTCAGGTATCGCCGTACCTCAATTCGTGCGGCGTGCAGTTAAAAAGATTTTTTTCCGCAAGGATTCTCAACGCCGCTTTATGTGCGTTTTACTCCTCACAACTTTTAAAAATCTTCCCTCAGGCGGGAACTGTTTCGACAACGTTTCATACATCGGTCGCAGACGTACACCTTTCATTTACGACACCTGTTTTCGCCATTCTCACAATTATGTGCGGACTTTTGATTTTTGAACTTGATAACCGAAAAAAAGTATGTTAAAATATATTCAGTTTTTAAAGGATGTGATTTCGGTTGGCTCGTTCTGTATTTAAAAAGGATATTGAAGCACAATGCAAATATTGCGAATTCGGTTCGGTATCAGCCGACAAAAGTGCCGTACTCTGTCAGAAGGCGGGCGGCGTTATGCAGCCTTTTTCAAAATGCAGAAAATTCAAATACGACCCTTTTAAAAGAGAGCCGAAATTTTTATCCTTTAATAATTCCGAATTTGAAAAAGATGATTTTTCATTGTGATTTAAAAAAATGATTCGCTATGTGTGTTCTCGGGCGGTCATTTTTTTCGTTTTATTTACCTATTTCGTGACTTTTCACAAAATTACCCGAATATTGTACAGTAATTTTTAACACCGCATTTTGTAGATTGCACTTGAAAACAAATCAAAATATAGTAGAATATATGTATAATTAAATTTAGGGGGTTTTATCGTGGCAGATGCTTTCGGTGTTCCGAACACAATTCCGGTAGGTCCTTTGGGAATAATCGCTCTTCCCGGTTGTGAGGAACTTGCAAAAAAAATTGACAATTACTTAACTTCTTGGCGTGATGAACGTGAAAGTGAGCACAAGAGCACAATCGCTTTCTACGGCTATCAGCGCGATACTTACATTATAGAAGCCGACTTTAACCGTTTCGGCTCAGGTGAGGGAAAATGCACAATTCACGAAACCGTCAGAGGTTATGACATCTACATAATCTGCGACTGCTTCAATCACGGAGTTACATATAAAATGTACGGTAAGGAATTCCCCCTTTCTCCGGACGAGCATTTCGCCAACCTTAAAAGAGCAATTTCCGCCATTGAAGGCAAAGCACGCCGCATAAACGTCCTTATGCCCATGCTTTATGAAGGCAGACAGCACAAACGCTCCAGCCGTGAATCACTTGACTGTGCACTTGCACTTCAGGAAATATGCCTTAATATGGGCGTTGAAAACATAATCACTTTTGACGCTCACGACGCAAGAGTTCAGAACGCAATTCCGCTTAAAGGCTTTGAAAATGTTGCCCCCACTTATCAAATGATAAAGGCTCTTACAAAGAATTTCCTTGATTTAAAAATCGATTCCGACCATCTTATGGTCATTTCCCCCGATGAAGGCGGTATGAGTCGCTGCATCTATTACTCAACAGTTCTCGGCATAGACCTCGGAATGTTTTACAAACGCCGTGACTATTCAAGGGTTGTTGACGGCAGAAACCCGATTCTTGCTCACGAATTCCTCGGTGACAACGTTGAAGGCAAAGACTGCCTTATCATTGACGATATGATTTCTTCGGGCGATTCAATGATTGAAGTTGCATCAAAACTCAAAGAACTCAAAGCAAACAGAATTTTCATCTGTACTTGTTTCGGTCTTTTCTGCAACGGTCTTGAAGCGTTTGACAAAGCATACGAAGCAGGCGTTTTTGACGGTGTTTTCACAACTAACCTTGTTTACAGAATGCCTGAGTTGCTTGAAAGAAAATGGTACTATGAAGTTGATATGAGCAAATACTGTTCACTTATTATCGACACGCTTAATCACGATTGCACCGTCAGCGTACTTCTTAACCCCGCTGAAAAAATTAAAGCAAGACTTGAAAGTTATAAAAAAATGCAGGAAGACAATGAACTTTCGCTGTTCAAAACTTCCGACTGATAATTTAATGAATAACTTCTTCGGGAAGGTACAAAAAGCCCTCCCGAAGTTTTTATTCAGGAAGTATTTATCCTATTGACATTTTTTAAAGATTATAGTATTATTTTAATAAGTGGTATACGGAGTAAATACTATGAAAAAGAAAAACATATCAACTAAAATCATTTTATTGTTTTCATTTTCAATAATCACTGTTTTTTATTTGATTTGTCACTGCCCTTTCAGGTTCTTTTTCGGTGTTTCGTGTCCCGGCTGCGGAATGACAAGAGCGCTGATTTCACTTGTTAATTTCGACTTTTCTTCCGCTTTTTATTACCACCCGTTAATTTTCATTATGCCTTTTATTGCGGCATACACCGTTGCAAGGCTCATAAAAAAACGTCCGCCTTTCGGTAAAAAGTGCGAAACGGTTCTTTTGGGCATTACACTTGCATTATTTATTGCAGTATACATTTTCCGCCTTGCAACCGGCAGTCAAGTTGTTAAACCGGACTTTTCCGAGTCTGTTTTACATAAAATTATTACTCTTATTATGGGGGCTATTTCAAATGATTAAAAAAAGAAAATTCATTAAGTACATACTTTTAAACATCATCACGCTCGGTATTTACGGCATTTTCTTCTGGTATAAATGGACCAATGACCTTAACAAAATTTGCGACGGTGATGACAAAGACAGCGCAAACTACATTCTCGTTCTTCTTCTTGATATGTTCAGTTTTTCAATTTACTGCTGGGTTTGGAACTACCAGATGGGCGAAAGAATGTATCACAAAGCACCTGAATTCGGCAAAAAACTCAAACACGGCGGAATGTTCATTATGATTTGGAGACTTCTTCCCCTTGTAAGCAGTTACTACAAAATCAAATACATCAACATTCTTGCAGAAAGTTACAATTCAGCAAACAGCGAACAGGCTGAAGAAAGCGCTCCTGTTGAAGAATCTGTTAAAGCCGACGCTGAATAATTGATTACAGAAGCCGTCCCGGGGTGCGTTCTTTTGGGAATAAACGTCCGAAAATGTATCTTTGACGAAACACTTCTTCAAAAACACCCGACATACGACAGTATGCCGGGTACTTTTATAGGAATTGGTTTTGAATATATTTTTATTAGTTTTATATCGAAAACCTGCCTGTTGTGACGGTTTTATAAAATGGATGGTATTTTATGGAAAACACTCTTAAATTTAACAACGGAAAATTCACAATAATGTCTCTCGGTGACCTTCACGAAAATATTGTTATTGAAAACAGAGATGACAGAAAACGCCTTGAAGATATGCACAACCTTGTTGATATGGGAATCAAGGCGTTTAAACCCGACCTTATTGTACTTATGGGTGACACCTGCTGTCAGAAAGATGAATCCGAAGGATTTACCGTTTACAAAGAAGGACTTAAAAGAGCATTAAAACCCGTAATAGAGTCGGGCATCCCCTTTTGCTGGGTATTCGGAAATCACGAACACGATGCAGGTCAGGAAGATTTAATCAAAGAAGCATATTCCGAAATAGAAACCTGCCTTTCATTTAATGATGAAAAATCGGTTGACGATTTGAGTTATAATCTGCTTGTAAAAGATTCCGACGGAAAAGAAGATATTCTTAACCTTTGGTTTATTGACTCGAACAACTGTGCCGAGGACAGAAGCATTTCGCACTATGACTGGGTACACGAGGACCAGATAAAATGGTACGAAGATAAAGCGCAGGAAATTAAAGAAGCGCACGGCGGTAAAACAATTCCCGCACTTCTTTTTCAACATATTCCCGTATATGAGGAATATGAACTTCTGAGAGAAGCAACTCTTCCGGAACTGCCCGTTTCGATTGAAGGAATAGGTGCTCACAAAGGCAAACACTATGTTTTAAAAGACGGTGTTGACGGCTATCTCGGTGAACCGCCCTGCTCACCCGATGTAAACGGCGGTCAGTTTGAAAGTTGGAAAAAAACAGGTGATGTTAAAGCCGCCTTTTTCGGTCACGACCATACAAATGATTTTTCCGGCGAAGTTGACGGGATTCTTCTTTCACAGAATAAAACAAGCGGTTTCAGAGCATATACAGACGGGTGCCGCTGCGGTGTAAGAATTACAACCGTTCACGAAAATGAGCCCGAAAAAGTTCATACAAAAATGTATCATTTCAAAGAACTCGGTCTTGAATGTCACTGCCTCGGTCCTATTATGAAACGCATAACCGACAGACAAAGTATGAATATGCACAAAGCAGGTTATGCCGCCGCTGCTGTTGCAGGTATTGCCGGTGCAGTAAAAATCATTAAAACAATCAAAAAATAATTCGGAGGTTTTTTCTATGGATATTAAAAAAACAGTTTCCGCCGCAAGTTCGGGCGCAGGCGCAATTCTCGGCAAAGCGGTAAAAGGTAAAAGTTTTTGTGCCGTTTGCGCTGTAAAAAAAGCAACATCCGCCGTTCAGGTACACGTTCCCAAAGGTGAGCGTTTTGAAAACGGCGTTGCACTCACTCCCCCTATGGGTTGGAGCAGTTGGAATACATTCAGAAACAACATTGACGAAAATCTTATAAAAGAAATGGCTTCGGCAATTAAGAAAACCGGTCTTCTTGACGCAGGCTACAGATTTGTAAACCTTGATGACTGCTGGCAAAGTTCATTGAGAACCGCAGACGGAAAACTTCAGGGCGACCTCACCCGTTTCCCCAACGGAATAAAACCGCTTGTTGAAGACCTTAACAAAGAAGGTTTTAAAGTCGGTCTTTACACTTCAAACGGAACACTTACATGCGAAGACCTGCCTGCAAGCCTTTACAATGAAAAAACAGATGCCGACACACTTGCCGAATGGGGTGTAGAATACTTTAAATACGATTTCTGCCACAACGAAGCAATTCCGGCAACCGCTCCCGCTATTTATAAAATTCTTATAGGCAAACCCGGTGAAAACGATTTTATTGACATAAACGCAGAGCACGGAACACTCATTCGCGGTGCAAAGGTTATGAATGACTTACGCTACAAAACCGGCTATGCGGTAGGCGGTCTTTGTGCAAATATAGGCGAACTTCTTTTTGACACAATAGATGTTCCCGAAGACGGCGAATACGTTCTTACAATAGTATTTAAAAAAGGCGGCTTACAGAGAAAATTCCTCGTATGTAAAGTAAACGAGGAAACTGAATATGACTGTTACTTCCCGTCAACAATCGGTATGACGACTGACGGAAGATTTCAGGTTAAAATTCAACTTAAAGCAGGTATAAACTCAATAAGATTCTTTAACCCCGTAGGCTCAAGAATGGACAGTTCCGCAAGGCAGTACATCAACATGGGTAAAGAACTGAAACGTGCAACCAGGGAATATGCCGAGAAAAACGGCGTCGCAGAAAAACCGATTTGCTACTCAATATGCGAATGGGGCTTGAATCAGCCGTGGAAATGGGGCGCAAAAGCAGGCAACCTCTGGCGTACAACGCTTGACATTAAACCTTTCTGGCTTTCTGTTTTAGGTATTTACGAAATAAATGTACATCTTTATAAAAACGCCGCACCCGGCGGATGGAACGACCCCGATATGCTTGAAGTCGGCGTAGGCAACCTTTCGATTGAAGAAAACAGAACACATTTCTCACTTTGGTGCATGATGGCGGCTCCGCTTATTATGGGCAACGACGTAAGACAGTTCATTAAAGAAGACGGAACACCCGACCTTGACAACAAAGTGCTTAAAATACTCAAAAATGAAAAACTTATTGCCATTGACCAGGACAGTCTCGGAAAACAGGCAAAAAGAATCGAAACAAACGGTATTTGCGATATACTTGCAAAACCGCTTGAAAACAACGAACTTGCAATATGCTTCCTCAACAAATCAAACGAACAGAAGAAGATGAGCATTTCACTTACAAAACTTCACAACGATGCGTATGTTAACCTGCCCATTTCCGAATACTATCAGGTTGAAGACCAGTGGGACGGAACAGTTCTCACTCTCAAAGGCGATATTGCAGGCATTGTTCCCGCACACGGTGTAAGAGTTTACAGAATAAAAGCGAAATAATTAAACACAATATATCAGGGAGGATTCTATGGACAGAATAAGCATAAAAGAACGTGCCAAACAACTCATTGCCCGCAACCGAGGCGAAATGATAGTTATAGGTCTTATTCTTACGCTTTGCGGCGGCGGTGCAGGCGGTCTTTCGGGTACTTTCTCTTCAATATTTTCAGGTATGTCATCAGGCAGTACCGATTATTATTACGATGGCACTGCAATGCCCGACTTTTCAAGCGGCACTTCGGCAGTCTTATCATCTGTGTTCGTAATAGTTGCCGCGGTTATTTTAATTATTTCGGTTGCTTCACTTTTTGTACTGTCCCCTCTTGAAGTAGGTTCACAGCGTTACATTCTTAAAGCACGGAAAAACATTCAACCGGGGCTTGGCGAAGTAACCGGCAATTTCAAAGACGGTAACTTTTTAAACATTGTTAAAATAATAATCTGCAAAGATATTTTCACTTTTTTGTGGTCATTGCTTTTTATTATTCCGGGAATAATAAAAGGCTTTGAATATATGATGATTCCTTATATTCTTGCAGTAAGACCCGATATTGACAGAAAAGAAGCGTTCCGCCTTTCAAAAGTGCTTACAGACGGTCATAAAGGTGACTTGTTCGTATTAGGTCTGTCATTTATAGGCTGGCAGTTTGTATCAGCATTCACTTGCGGTATTCTTGCGATTGTTTACGTTAATCCGTATATGTACGCAAGTTATGCAGAAGCATATAGCGATTTACGTGAAGAAGCACTCAGAACAGGCAAAATAACTTATGCGGATTTACCCGATTATATGAGTTTTTCGGAACAGCAGTCTTTCGGGTTTGATAACGGTTTCGGCGGTTTTAACAACGGTTATAATCCGCAGGGCAATTTCAATCAAAACGGTTATTCAGCATATAACGGCAACGGTTACGGCGGATATGCACAAAACAACTATTCACAGAACTATGACCCGAACACGGGTATGTACACAAACGTAAACACTCCGTCACCCGAAAACAACAATCCGTCACAGCAAGGCGGGTACACGCCGTTTTCAACACCTGAAAACACTACACAACAAAACGAAAATGACAACGGTGAAAACGGAAACGGTTACGACACAACAGAACAGTAATCAATGAAAAGCAGGCACTCCCGACTCAATCGGGAGTGCCTGCTTTTGGTTATGGTAAATTTGATAAAGTGTCATTAAGTACATTTCCGTACTTTTTTAGCGGATTAAAACCGTCACCTGTCTTATCTTTCGTAATAATACCACATTTCATCGACCTTTTCATAAATATTACTATCATTAGTTAAATCGTCTTTTAAATATGTTAAGAAATATGAATTCCCGCTATTTATTTCATTAAATGAAAAACCGACAGTATCACAATTATCGCTTCTGCTTTCGCTTGGATAATATCCTATTACAAAAAAATAATCATCTTCTGAATATTTGTCATTGACTACGGAATTCATAGTTTCAAATGCCTGCAATATTTCGTTATATTCATCATTACTTATTTCATTTTCTACCTGTTCACCACGAACTTCCTGTACCATTTCATTATTTTGATATTTAAAATACAATCCGTCATGCTCACTTGATACAGTAATTGTTTTTACGGTTTCTGCTGCATTTTGAAAAACTGATTTATTGCTCAGTAATAATCCGACAGCCTCCTGCTTTGTTACAATATTTGATTCTTGATTCGCATTTGAATTGGAATTACAACTTCCGGTTATAAGCAAAAAACTCATTACAAGCATTAAGGAAACAACTTTTTTTCTATATATTTTCATCTTTTTTCTCCTTTAAAAATACCATAAATAAAATTTTTTTACTTTGTTGTGTTTCTAAAAACCTTATTAACATTGGTTGCAACACCGGAAAATCTATAATATGTAACATTAAATGAGCCATTTACAGGGTTTCCCTTTATTCCTGACAATAATTCTTTAAAAACAATTATTTTTTTATTTTTGTTGTCTTCGGTTTTAACTTTCCAGATATAAAAACAAGCCTCACCTTTTGACCCCGGTTTATAACGAAAAAACATTTTTTCGGATTGTTTAGTTACACTTATAACTGTTGTGTATTGTTTTTTGTATTTTTTATCTATTATCAAGTACAAAAAAAGCCGAAAATACGGAAAAAAAACAACACAACAAATCGGTACTATAAAAACAATCAGTAATGCTGTTTTAAATTCTGCATAATCATAATCAAAGTTCTTATAATTAAGCAGATAAATCAATTCTTTTGGGAAAAAAGCAACTACGCCTATAGTATTCAGCAACATTAACATTGTAATAGGCAATCTGTCTTTTATTAAAACATTCAAATAGTTCATTCTATTTACTCCTCAAATATACTAACTGCAATTCCTGACAAGTCGTTGATTGTTTCTGACTTATTCAATAGAAAATCCGTAAGAAAACATGTCCGAATTTGAAGTAATCACATCAAGACACAGAACCTTCCGGTCTTATCTTCTTACATCAGGTTAATTGTTTCAGTGATTTGTGTTTGCTTTTCCCCGGATAAGTATGTTAATTGTAACGATAAGCCGTCTTTTGAAAATTCTGCTTTTATAACAGGAGTATCAATATTTGAAAAATCAAATTGAAATTCTTTGTAATAATTAGCCTTATCAAAAACATTTTGCACTATAACTTTTCTATTATCAAAAGGTGATTTTTTTGAAACAGCTAAATAAGCTACTAACTCATTTTGATTTGATAAAACATACGGAAAATCTTGCGAAAACAGATTTTGCTCCACATTATAGTATTTGTGAATAGCAAGTCCCGTACCCATACCAATTTCAATATCAACTATATTATCATTAAGCATATTGATTCTAAGCGGTTGTTCGGTTTTTTCCGAAAATACAGTTTCGCCTTTTAAATCATAAATATTATAGCAAACTTGTGTGATATCATCTTTATATTTATACATGCAATAATACTTTCCCGAATCAATGATATTTATTTCACTGTTTACAGTATTTTTACTAAGCGAACAATTAGATAAAGCAAAAAAACAGGAGAAAACTAAAAAGAAAGCAAACAAAAAAATATATGTTTTTTTCATATTATCTTCTACTTATAAAATCAAATTTTTTCTGTCCCCCAAAAACAGGGAACCGTCCCCCCATCTTACGTCTTATCTAAAAAAATGACGAAAATGGCTTTTTTATATGTCAAAATCATTTTTCGCAACTCTTCCCTGTTTAATTTTTAATTTTTTTTCTAACTTTGCTCTGCATAATAATTTGTCTAACTAATGGATATATTAGCTTAATTACAACTACCATAATTACCGACATAACAGCAAAACAACACAGAAAGGTTTTAGTGGTATTAACGGAGCTGACATCGTAAAGGATAACGCTACTTTCCTTCGAATTCGTTTTCACAAGTTGGGCATAGGAAGATACAAAATTATTTAAAAATCCCATTTGATTTCGTGCTGTATATGTGTATTCACCCGCTTTGATTTGCTTTTTCGCTCGAAGTTCATTCCACATTCTGTTATTCTGACCTTTGCTGCAATCAGCATTCGTGATGCTAATCAGTTCCCCATCAAGTGAAAACTCCACAATATTATCACTCCGAACAAGAAACAGTAAAATATTCTCACCCTGCCAACATACTCGGTAATTGCCGTATGTAAAAAAGCGAAAATAATATTGCGGGGTATTATCTGCATCAAGAACAACAATCTCATTATTGTTAAAAGCAAGCAAAACCTCTCCGCTTTCGGAAACATCAAAACTCACAATTGGCTCTTTACTGGTTTCCATAGAGAACGGTTCTGATATCTTTTCAAGTTCAATATATTCCCAGATTTCTGATATTTTTTCTTCTGAAAGAACAGAAGTTTCAAAACCGAGGCTTGTTGCATACGCCGGTATGGCACAAAAAAACAATAACAAAACCGTTAAAACAATATTTATTACTTTCTTACACATTCTTACCTTCCATTCCTCAGTTTTATTGTTTATATTTCAAAAACTACTTCAACATCAGGTTCTTGTTCAAAAATCGTTCCGATATTTGAAATTAAGTTCATATTCTCACCCGACAATATTATAAAGAAATGCTTATTACCAATAAAAAAGTGCGAAAAATCATTTAAGATTGATTTGGAATATCAACGGTATTACCGTTAAAGCCAAAAATACGGTTACACCAAGTATTCGTTTTACCGCCAATGATTTATCGGAATACTTCAACATAGCGAATAAAGACGGGAAAATAAATACAGGATAACAATATGCATACGGTAACAGTGTTAACTGAAAATAATTATATGATTGTGCGTTTACCGGAACATTTATTTTTATATAAAAATATCTTATTAAAACTAGCGATATTGCAAAAAACACCGACAGTAAAAAATATATTTCGGAAAAACGAAACTTCTGCTCGGTATTTAGTTTTTTATACTCGATGTATTCTATTATCAAAACAAAAATTAAAACAAATATAAGAATATATGAATATAAAATCCGGAAAAATATGGGAGAAAGTACAATGAATAAAACACAAATAAAATTAATAAAGAATGATATTATTGAAAATATAAAAGTCTTTTTCATAAATTAAAATATCTGCCATTCATAAATATTACATATATAGTCTAACATAGTAAACTTTATATGTCAATAAACCGCAACAGAAAAAAACACAACTTTATTGTTAACTTATTATAATATGTAAAAATCGAGTAGGAGGCTACCCATTAGTTGAGTAGCCGACCTCTCACACCACCGTGCGTACCGTTCGGTACACGGCGGTTCAATCATAAACAGTGCATAGACTTGTATGCTTCGGATATGTCATAATATCCCCTGCGTGCA
>JAZLLP010000019.1:0-62971 GCA_045598225.1 Acutalibacteraceae bacterium
GAAGCACCTTACAAATAGAAAATTTTTTGAAGTGCAAAGCCGAAAATCGCAGATATACTGTCGTATTTCAAGATTTGAGGCAAAGCAATTCGGGAAATTTTCATTTGTAAGGCGTGACGGGTTCGACTCTCGCCAGCCTAAAAAAACAACACCGCCGAAGCGGTGCAATAATACTGTATTTACCTCAGATTTCCGTTTGCGGGATTGTCAAGCACTCTTCCGCCCGACGAAAAACGTGAGCCGTGGCACGGGCAGTCCCATGAATGTTCGGCGGCGTTCCATTTCAAAGCACAGCCGAGATGCGGACATCTTCTCGGCGTGGGTGTCAGAAGGTTTATTACCGATTCGCCTGCGTTAATGAAAAGTTGCGGTTTTAAAATGCTTCGTGACGGGTTGAAAATATCGGAATATTCGTTTTTTCTACCGAGTATCATATCGCTGACAATCATCGAAGACAGCATTGAACTTGTCATACCCCATTTGTTGAAACCGGTTTCAACATAAAAACACGGCGTGTGCTTTGAATACCGACCTATATACGGAATTGAGTCAAGGCTCATACAGTCCTGCGCCGCCCAGAAAAAATTTTCTTTCGAGTCGGGATAGTGTTTTTTGGCAAACTCACGCAATTCAGCCCAGTTGCCGTTTTTCTTGCCCGTTCTGCTTCCGCCGCCGCCTAAAAGAAGCATATTTTTATAATTTCTGAAAGAAAGACCTGTTTCGCTGTCATCAACGTACATACCGTTTACATCCTGTGCATTTTCAAGCGCAATAACGTATGAACGGTGCTGATAAAGTTTTAAAAAATAAAAGCCGTGCTTATTTATAAACGGAAAATGTGTTGCGGATACCACCTTTTGCGCAATAATTTTCCCCTTGTCCGTTACTGCGGTATTGCATTTCATTTCACGGACAAACGTATTTTCATATATATTGAGGTCTTTTGATATTTCTGCAATAAATTTAAGCGGATTAAACTGCGCCTGATTCGGAAATTTTACCGCGCCCGCACATTCAACGGGAATCGGAAGATCTTTGCAAAACCCGGCATTATACCCTATTTTATTAAGCGCTTCAAGTTCTTTTCGGAGTTTATTTGCGTCGCTTGAATAAACGTAATTATCCTTTATTTCATAATCGCAGTCTATATTTTTGCACAGTTCCGAATATTTTTCAAATGCGGCAAAATTTGCGTTTAAATATTTCCCTGCCGTATATGTTCCGCCGCTTTTTAAAAATTTATTATAGACAAGACCGTGCTGTACCGTGATTTTTGCCGTTGTATTCTGTGTATTTTCCTCACAAATGCGATTTTTTTCAACCAAAATGTATGGAACACCGTTTTTCTGCAAAAAATATGCTGTAAGAATTCCCGCTATTCCGCCGCCTACTATAAGTACGTCGGTTTTTTTATCACCGTCAAGTTCAGGGAATTGCGGTAACGGTGTTTCCTGCCAGACAGATTTCATTTTTGTTCACCTCTCATACTATTATGACTATTATGAGAATATGTCCGCTTTTTCATTCATAAATATTTCAAAATATAAAACTGCATTTTTTACGAACAAATCAAAATAATACGGAGGAAAAAATGAACAGATTAGCAAATGAAAAATCACCTTACTTACTTCAGCACAGCGAAAACCCCGTAAACTGGTATGCGTGGGGTAAAGAAGCATTTGAGAAAGCAAAAGAAGAGGACAAGCCTATTCTTCTCAGCATCGGTTATTCCACCTGCCACTGGTGTCACGTTATGGCTCACGAATCTTTTGAAGATGAAAAAACTGCAAAAATCCTCAACGAAAACTTTGTGTGTATAAAAGTTGACAGAGAAGAACGCCCTGACATTGACGCCGTATATATGAAAGTCTGTCAGGCAATGACAGGCTCCGGCGGATGGCCATTGACTGTTTTTATGACACCCGAACAAAAGCCGTTTTTTGCCGGAACATATTTTCCGAAGAACAACAGATACGGACAAATAGGGCTTACGGAACTGTCACAAAAAATAGCGTATCTTTGGGAAAACGACCGTGAAAATCTTCTTAAATCAAGTGATGAAATTGTCGCCGCCATCACATCGCAAAACTCAAAAACAAGTGAGCCGAATGAAAAACTTTTTGAAAAAGCATATAAAATATTCCGTATGAGTTTTGATGAGAAATACGGCGGATTCGGTCCTCCGCCGAAATTTCCCACGCCGCACAATCTTTTGTTTTTAATGAAATACGGCGATACCGAAATGTATAAAATAACTTTAAACGCCATGGCAAAAGGCGGCATTTTCGATCAAATCGGCGGCGGTTTTTCACGTTACTCCACCGACAGAATGTGGCTTATACCTCATTTTGAAAAAATGCTTTACGATAATGCACTTTTGATTATTGCGTACAGCGAGGGTTACAAACTTACAAAAAATGAATTTTATTATGATACGGCAAAAAGAACGGCTGAATATATTTTAAGAGAATTACGCTCACCGGAGGGCGGCTGTTTCTGCGGTCAGGATGCTGACAGCAACGGTGTTGAGGGCGGTTACTATACTTTTAAACCCGAAGAAATAAAAAAAGTTCTCGGTGAAAAAGACGGCTCTGATTTTTGCAATAATTACAATATAACAGACGACCGGGGAATACCGAATCTTATTGGAAAAGAGTACACTTTCCCCGACCGTGAACAACTTCGTAAACTTTACGAATACCGAAAAAACAGGACAAGTCTTCACGTTGACGATAAAATTCTGCTCTCATGGAACGCATGGACAATAATTGCGTTTTTAAAAAGCGGATATATTGACGAATCGGTTGAAATATATAAGTTTATTGAAAAAAATATGACGGATGAAAACAACCGTCTGTACGTTCGCTACCGTGACGGTGAAGCGAAAAATGACGGTCAACTTGATGATTATGCTGTATATTCTCTTGCTCTTGTCACGCTTTACAAATATACTCTGGATGTAAATTTTCTTGAACAGGCATTATTCAGAGCAAAACAGATGCTTGAATTTTTTGAGGACAAAAACGGCGGTTTTTTTCTCACCCCGTATTTTTCCGAACAACTTATAGACCGTCCGAAAGAAACTTATGACGGCGCTATACCGTCGGGAAACTCCGTTGCGGCTGCGGTTCTTGAAACACTTGCTCAACTGACGGGCGAAACGTTTTTCAGGAATGCCGCCGACCGTCAAATGAAATTCGTTGCAGGGCAGGCGGAAGATTATCCCGCAGGATACTGTTTTTCACTACTTGCAATATACAAGGCTCTTTATCCCGAAAAAGAACTGATTGTATGCGGAGAAGAAATACCGGAAGAACTTGATAAAATTAAAACGGAAAATTTTAACATCCTTTTTAAATCTTCAAAAAATGCCGATACACTTTCAAAATGTGCCCCGTTTACAAAAGATTATCCCGTGTCGGAACACGGAATTCGCGCTTATTTGTGCGAAAACGGTGCGTGCAAAAAATCGGACACGAATTTAAAATCGCTTTTTAATCAGGCGTGAATTAAACCAAAATATTGTTATATTTATATCTTAACCTTTGCAAATACTAATATAGCGGAATAATGATAATCCGCTACAATAAATGAAAGGAAAGATATAAATGAACGTACCTGAAATAAACGACGGCAACATTGAAGAAACAATAAAAAACAACAAAAAAGCAATTATTGACTGTTATGCACCGTGGTGCGGACCGTGCAAAACATTTTCACCCGTTTTTGATGAACTTTCGAGTGAAACAACCGGAGTTAATTTTTTCAAACTCAACACCGACAACAACAAAGAAACCGTTAAAAAATATGATATTATGTCAATTCCCACAGTATTGATTTTTGATAACGGCGTTCTTATTCAGAAAGCAGTCGGCTACAAAACAAAAGAACAGATAAAAGAATTAATGTAAAACAGACCGGCGTACAACCGGAAAAACCGAGGGCAGATACTTTCGTAAAAGCCCTCGGTTTTGTTATTTTATTTTGTTAATTCAATGACATATTGACTACATTCTGATATGAAACGGTATCAATTACATCGCTTGCAAAGCCGTTGGCGGCATATTTCTGTGCATCTGTCGCAGAAGCATTTTTACTTGCAACACGCTCTGCCAGTGTAGCGTCAAGAACGTCACAAACGCCGTCACCGTTAAGGTCGCCCGGAATAACCAGCGTATATTCGTCGGTATAGCAGTTGTAATAAGTTATTTCAATAGTCGAGCCTGTGCCGAGTATGCTGTCTGACGAGGGAGTAACCTGAACAGAAGCCTCTTTGTTTACAACATACTTTTCGTTGAATTTCTCTTCTGTAAGCATGGGTGCTCTTAACATAAGAAGGTTTCCGTCAACCGTGCAGTCATCTATTGCAAATTTCGATGCCTTTATTACTGCAAGACCGCTTTCTTTTGCACTTTCGATTTCTTCTGCCGTTGTTGCTCTTTCAATAGCAAGTTCTGCAAGTTCAACCGCAGACTCCATTGCATCCGAACGTTCGGTACCGGCAGCCGCTTCAATTTCCGCTATTGCCTTTTCTTTTAATTCGGCTATTTCGTTTGAAACAATTTTTACATAAGAACATTCGGTACAAATATATATTGTTGAATTACCTGCAACAATGCCGTCGCCGAATGTGTGTTCGCCGAGACCTTTTGCAATATCCTCATGTCCGCAGGTTGAAGCGTACCAGTGCATATATTCATTGGAACTGTACTTTGTTGAAAATGTATGCTCATGTGCATTGGCGCTGTAAATCGCATTTACGGTAACACCGCCGGGAGCAAGGGTAAAATCGCTCCATCTTGCATTGTAGCCGTCTTTATACGGAATCATGGGTGTAACAATAGCGCCCGTTTCAACCGTATAGGGAACTGTTGCAACTGTTTTGCCGTCTGCAATAAATGTCGCATAATATGTTTCAAGTGTAAATTCCGCTGTGTATTCAAGGTCTTGAGCGGGCATAACCGCCGAAACCTCAGGCGACCAGCCGTTAAAGGCGTAACCGGCTTTAGAGGGGGCTTCGGGAACAGTTATTTCGTCGCCGTAGTATAATGTGTCGGTAGTTTTATCACCGTCAACATTCCATGTAACGTTATATGCTTTCGGAACGCATACGCACGAAATGGTAACGTCCCCCTCCGGCATAATAAAGGTGTTGCCGTTGATTTTGGCATTTTCGGTTTCCACCTTCCACTCGCTGAACTCCATACCTTCATCCGGAACTATTCTGAGTGTTACTTTTTCTCCGGCAGTAACAATTGATTTTGACGGTGTAACCGTACAGTTTTCACAGTCTTTTATTGTTACCGTACCGATACGTAAGAACCAACCTTTTACCGTAGTTGCACAGTCGGGCATAATAAATGTATTTTCGCCGTCGACTACGGTTGTGGGAACAGTATAAAAAGTATTAAATACATACCCGTCATTTGCTTTTGCAGATATTTTGACTTTATCGCCGGCTGCGGGGAATTCATTATCTACGGTAATTGTACCTTTTTCGCTTTCTTCAACCGTCAACATCGGAACATCCTTGATTACCGAATTTTGCGGCAGATAGATATAAACTTTTCCCTCGCCGTTGTGGCTTGTGTACGGAAAGCGCTTACCGTCAATCGCAATAATTCGTGTGGCGTCCGTGGAATGAACATTCAGGTAAACTCTGTTGCCCTCGCCGTCCTCGGGATTTTGAATATCACGGCTGACCTTTACGGAAGCCATACTCTTAATAATAACTTCTGCACCGAGATTAGCACCGATGCTGCCTTTCGGGCTGGCGCCTCCGGTACCGATGCTTATACCGCCCTGAGAGCCTGAGCCCTCTGCCGTAACAACGCCGCCGTTTATTCTTATATTTTCAGCCGAGGCATAAACACCTGCGCCGATTGAATACAGTGCATTTTCCGTATAAGCGTTAACCGTGCCGCCGTTTATGGTAATATCTTTTACGGCAAAGGCTTTGCCCTGAACACTGTCATTGTCACCGGCACCGATAGCCGCACTGTTTTGGGCGCGTGCAGTTACCGTACCGCCGTTTATGATTATTCCTGCGGCTGTATAGACCTTTTCACCGCCGGGGGCATCAGCCGCCGAAACATAGCCCGAGCCGATTGCCGCCGCTCTGTATGAATTGACGGTTGCATTTATAACGCCGTCATTGATTATAATTCCGCGAACGGTTTTGCCGATATCAGAGCCGATTGCCGCCGCATTGGAAGCGCTCGTAACATTAAGTGTACCCTTGCCGTTTATTGTAAGTGTGCCGTAGTTTCCGTTTTTGGAAATACCGGCGCAATTATAGCCGCTCTTAAGAGTATTTGTCGAGCCGTCTGCAAGTGTTATTTTAACATCTGCTCTGCTGTCGTCGGCAATTTTAACCGGTGATTCAGAATCGAGCGCAATATTAACACCGTTGAGCGTAATATCGGCATTAATATTTTCCCTGATGAAAATTCTGTCGGTGGTGGGCTTTGAAATATCCGTGTTTTTAATGAAAACCGGGTCCGTCGCTGTAATATTCAGAACACCGTCTTCATAGTTTATCACATAAATGTCTGTATATTTGACGGTAAAATCGCCGAATTCTTTTTCAAAATAATAACGTCCGTTAATAAATTCGCCTTTGCAATCCGCATCGCCGACTTTTATTTCGTGTTCCTCGGCGGTAAGATAAACATACGCATTGTCATCGCACGGAGAAGTCGTGTAAGGCAATTCCTCTCCGTCAACTGTTATGATTTCGTTATCTTTATTTTCAAGACACAAAAGATAAACATTTTCGCCGTTTTCATTAACGGGCACTGCATTCAAACCGTTTGAGGAATAAACGCATGCATCTTTTGAAACAACAAAATTGTTTTGTGCACCCGATATTCCTATACCGTAAAACTCGCCGCCGTCGGCATAAATTCTGCCGCTTTTCAGAACAGTGTTTAAACCCGACGCTTTCAACGCACTGTTCGCAGCCGCAACGGCAATCAAAGAGCCGCCGCCGTCAACAATAAAATTACCGCTTGTCTGAAGTGCAGGACAATCTCCGCCGCCTGTAAGACGGTTTTCGGTACCGTCAACCAGCGTAATATGTACCGTTCCGTTGCCCGAATTGAGTGCCGGAATTCTTTGGGGCGGCGCTATATTCACACCGGCAAGACCTATTGAAGCCCTGATACCGTCATTTACGGATATATGTTCGGATGATGACGAATCTTTATTCTTGTTTTCAACAACATATACGCCCGATTTGTTTATTAAAACGCTGTTCCCGTTGTATTTGTCATCAACAAATGTTACATCGCTGTTCTGATTGTTTTCACACCAGACGGTGAATGTGCTGCAGTTTTTCGGATAAAGAATTGCACTGTAATCACATTCGGTGCAGGTTGCAAGATAGTTACCGTCATTCTGCTTTTCAAAAACACAACTGTGACCGAATGCGGGTATCAAAACGCTGTATTCTTTACAACCGCAGATTTTGCAGGTCCGCTCGGCTGTTGCTCCGTTTTCGGTGCAGGTTGCGGCAACTGCTTCTTTGCTGACTTCAAATTCGTGCTCATGGTCATATTTCCAGACAGCATAAAGTGTCAGTTCTGCCATAACAGTGTCACTGCCGGCGGCAAGAATATCCGTTGATTTGTTGTAACTCCAGCCGGCAAATGTTCTGTGTTCAGGGGCTTCAAACGGGTTAACAATTGATGAAAGCGGCGCACCGTCTACTGCAACAACTGTTTTTTCTTCATCGGAACCGTCATTTTTGCCTACGGTTATTTTTATGTTTCCGAAATAACCGCCGTGCCATTTTTTCAAAAGGGAGCCTGTATCAAAGCCCTCGGGTACTGTAAGCAGGCAGCGGTTTGCCGTGCTACCTACGCCGCTGAAAGCGTTATCGCCGATTTCCTGAGGAATACCTTCAAAAATTATTTCCTTAAAATTGAAGAGTCCGCTGAAGAAATTATCCTGTATTTTTTCGGTAGTTGCGGGGAACGTATATGTCTGCGGCTCGGCTGAAACTATTACACCGTATTTGTCCGTAGATAATAACGAGTTGTTAATATAAACATATTCATCCATACCGTGGGCATAACCGTATTTTTCCACCTGCTGCGCAGTGGTAAATTTGGTCCATGTGCAGCTGTGCCCTGTTGTTGAGAAAACAATCATCGGGTCGCAGTTGCTGAAAACATCATCGCCGTAAAACGCACGGGCGGCAATCAGGGCGTTTTCATCAAGCACACCGTTTTTCATATTGATCATTCCGCCGGTTACCTTATCGTAAACAATGTAGCAGTCATCATCGTCAATGTCATCATCAACGCCGCCGCTGACCGTGTATTCCTTACCCTCCGTAACATATCTTGTGCCGCAGGTTGTGGGCAGGTATGCTTTCATTTTGGTGCCCCTATTTAAATCAAGGGAACCCGTCTGGAAGGATGTTATGAGCGTATCCGTTATATTTTCAGCATCAACGGTTACTTTATTTTCGGCAAGGTAGTCGGCAAATTCGCCCTCATAACCGCTTGTTTCATACATAGCATATATGAGTTTTGCTTCCTTTGCAGAAATGCTTCTGCCCATAAGTTCGGCATAAGAAGCCAGTTTCTGATTCTGTGCGGTTTTTTTGTCAGAAGAATATCCTTTGTCCTTTTCACAAATAATCCACGGCGTAGCCTGAACATCTTCGTAATATGCATACCCATAATCTTCATATGTTTTGGAAGGTTCAATAATTTTCGCAACATCGAATACAAATGAAATTTCCGATTCAACGGAAGCGTTTTTGTATTCAAGCACCTTGTTTGCCTGGTAGCAAAAATTCGGGTTACCGGTAAAGAAGCCGGAATAAATTGATGTCAGCGCACTCTCCGAACCGAAATACCAATCTTTTATATCGGCGCAGTCGTCAACGCCATGTGCCTTTGACAGCGAAACAACGGTTTCGGTAAAGGTGGAAAAATTCATATCCATGAGCATAAGATATAAAAGAATGTTTTCGGCCTGACTTGTAACTTCACCCTCAAAACAATGGGTAAGCGCCAGCATTTTAAGTTGAGCGTACATCGGCGAGGTCAACGATTCACTGCCGGTAGTCCATTTTGTAAAGTTCTGATAAGCGGACTTTACATTTGAAGCAAAACGCCTTTCGTTTGCAGCACTGTAAGAGCAGAAAAATGCAAGGGCATCCGCAAGGTCTGCCGCATATTCCTTTGCGGTTTCAAGTTTTTCTTTTTCGGTAAGGTATTCCCAAACCGCATCAAAACCGCCGTAGGCTTTAAGTTCTTTGTTTTCAGCAGCCTGATAAACGCCCTTTTCAAGCGCTTCAATCAGTTCGTCAATGCAGTTGTCGGCTGTGAGAGCAACATATTTGTCGAAATTTGCGATTATGTATTTTGCGGGCAGCGTTACAGAGTATTCAACGGGAACGGAGTCAATTGAGGTTTTCGGCTCACGGGGAAGTGCCTCGCCTGCATCGCCTATATTTTTACCTGAATAGACCTGAATGTCTGCACCGTTTTCATCTTTGCCGAAAAGGGCACGCAAATCCGTGGGGTAATCATCATCTGCATCCTGGTACTTTTCAATAAAATCGGTAAGCAGCCAGCGCACATCATCGTTATATTCATTCTGATATTCCTGAAGAGGAAGAACTGCATTGGTATAAAACTGCGCCCATACATCATCCTTAAAGTGATTGTAGTCCTGCTCCTGGAATTTAAGATCGAGTTCACTGAATTCGCTGACAAGCGTTTCCTGAATTTCATCAACATTTCTGTCAATTTCATCAACTGTGAGTTGAATGGTGTTTATTCCCTGAAGAATATTGTCCATTTGAGTGTTTTCGCTGCTTTTGATAATGCCGAGATTTTTCAGCAACGTAATAGCACCGTTTATCATTGTAAATACAGTTCCTATGCTTCTGACAATACCGATTGCGGTATCGAAATAACTTTTTGCTATAGCGCTCCAGCTTTTTGCCTCTTTTTCGGCAAGCTCGGCAGCCTCCTTGAGCGCACGATCTTTAGCCGCATTAAGTTCTTCAAGTCTTTTTAACGCATCTGCGGATTGCTGTGCGGAATTTTTGATTTGATCTATTTCTTTTGTTATATTTACCAGACGTTTGTCCGATTCGAATCTCCGTATAAATTTCGCCAGAAGTATTGCGGTGTTTTGTATTCTGTCGTTCAGAGCGCTGTTGGATACATCGGCAAGTGCCTCTGCCACACCTTCTTCAGCAGCGTTTTCTGTATTTTCTATATCTTCAAGAGCAACAGCCTGAACCGATGCTCCCGCCCCGATGACAAGACAGAGAATAACCGCTATAATTTTTGTAATTAAAGAGTTTCTTTGTTTCATATTTTTACCCCGTTTCTGATTATTTCTTATATTGTTATAATATACTAAATCATCATAATATTACCATATTCTGTTATTATTTTCAATATCAAAATGAAAAAAACAACAGAATTTCATAAATACAGTTTAAAGTTACACATACAAAACAGGAGATGTAAAAATCTGCTTTTTACATCTCCTGTTTTTCAGATCAATCTAATGATAAGTTGACTACATTCTGATACGAAACGGTATCTATTACATCGCTTGCAAAGCCGTTGGCGGCATACATCTGGGCATCTGTCGCAGAAGCGTTTTTGCTTGCAACACGCTCTGCCAGTGTAGCGTCAAGAACGTCACAAACACCGTCACCGTTAAGGTCGCCCGGAATAACCAGCGTATATTCGTCGGTATAGCCGTTGTAATAAGTTATTTCAATAGTCGATCCTGTGCCGAGTATACTGTCTGACGAGGGAGTAACCTGAACAGAAGCCTCTTTGTTTACAACATACTTTTCGTTGAATTTTTCTTCTGTAAGCATGGGCGCGCTTAAATAAAGAATATTTCCGTCAACAGTGCAGTCATCTATTGCAAATTGCGACGCCTTTATTACTGCAAGACCGCTTTGTTTTGCACTTTCGATTTCTTCTGCCGTTGTTGCTCTTTCAATAGCAAGTTCAGCAAGTTCAACCGCAGACTCCATTGCCTCCGAACGTTCGGTGCCGGCAGCCGCTTCGATTTCCGCTATTGCCTTTTCTTTTAATTCAACTATTTCGTTTGAAACAATTTTCACATAAGAACATTCGGTGCATACATAAACAGTTGAATTGCCTGCTTTTATGCCTTCGCCGAATGTGTGTTCGCCGAGACCTTTTGCAATATCCTCATGTCCGCAGGTTGAAGCGTACCAGTGCATAGTATCGTTATAACTGTATTTTGTCGCAAATGTATGCTCGTGAACCGTAGCGGTATAAACAGCATTTACCGTGATTCCTCCTGCAACGAGTGTGTACTCGCTCCACTTTGCCGTATAGCCGTCTTTTGCCGGTATTACGGGTGCATTTATTGATACTGTTTCAACCGTGTACGGAACTTCTTCAACTATTTTACCGTCGGCGACAAATTTCGCCTTATATATTTCGGGTGTGTATTCGGCATTTACCGTAACTCCGCCCGGTACGAGAGTATAGTCCTCCCACGATGAAACATAGCCTGTTTTGTCGGGACAGTAAGGTTCGTCTATTGATGAATCCTCTACGGTATAAGGAATTTTTGCAACCGTCTTCCCGCCTGCAACAAAAGTTGCATAATATGTGTCGGGAGTAAATACCGCCACATATTCAACATCTTCATCCGGCATAGTCTGTGCTACTTCCGGATACCATCCTTCAAAAGTACAGCCTTCCTTTACGGGATTTTCGGGCGGATTTATTTTCGAGCCGAAGTCGAGTGTCTGTGTGTTCTTTTCGCCGTCGACATTCCATGTAAGTGTATGTGTTTTCGGAACGCATACGCATGAAATGACAATATCTTCATCCGGCATTGTAAATGTGTTATTTGTGATTTCGGCGTTTTCGGTTTCAACAACCCACTCGCTGAGTTCCATACCCTCATCGGGAACTATTCTGAGTGTGATTTTTTCACCTGTTTCGGCAATGGACTTTGACGGAGTTACCGTGCAGTTTTCACAGTCTTTTATTGTAACCGTGCCGATATGTGAGAATATTCCTCTTGCCGTAACAGACCAATCGGGCATTATAAAGGTATCGCCGTCAAGTTCAACCGCCGGTGTAACCTCAAATCCTTTAAAGACATAGCCTTCGTTTACAGTTGCATAAAGTTTTACTTCGTCACCTGTTGCAGGTGCTTCTGTATTCGCCGTTACGGTACCTCTTTCACTTTCTTCAATAACAAAACTGTAAACTTTTTTTATTTCGCTGTCTTTCGGCAAGTAGACATAAACTTTCTTTTCGCCGTTATGCCTGCTGTACGGGAAAAGTTTGCCGTCAATCGTTATGCGGTCATTACCGCCGGTCGGAATTTCATTCAGATATACTCTTTGCCCTTCCCCGTTTACGGGTGATTCGGGTTCAAAACCTGCTTTTACGGAAGCATTTTTTTCAATAACAAGACCGTCTGTTCCGAGGTTTGCTCCTATGCCGCCGATTTGCCTGTCGCCGCCCGAACCTGCGCTCATTCCGGAAACACCCGTAGACTCTGCCGTAACAATACCGCCGTTTATTCTTATATTTTCAGCCGCAGTATATACACCTGCACCGATTGAATACTGTGCGTTTTCACTTACTGCATTAACAGTACCGCCGTTTATGATAATATCTTTGACTGCAAAGATTTTGCCCTGTACGCTGTCATTGTCACCGCCGCCGATAGCCGCACTGTCTTTTGAGCGTGCGTTTATTGTTCCGCCGTTAATTATTATACCCTCGGCAGTGTAAACCTTTTCACCCGAAGGCGCAGAGTCGGCATCAACACAACCCGAGCCGATTGCCGCCGCCCTGTATGAATTGACGGTTGCATTTATAACGCCGTCATTGATTATAATGCCGTGAACGGTTTTGCCGTTATCGGAGCCGATTGCCGCCGAATCATATCCGCCGGTAACATTAAGTGTTCCCTTACCGTCTATTGTAAGTGTGCCGTATTCGCCGTTTTTGGAAATACCGGCGCAGTTATAACCGCCGCCGAGTGTATTAACCGAATTTTCGGCAAGCGTTATTTTAGTATTGCCCGAACTGTTGTCGGCAATTTTAAACGGTGAATAACTGTCGTCTTCCGCTATATTAACACCGTCAAGCGTAATATTCGCGCCGACATTACCTTCAACAAATATTCTGTCGGTTGTCGGTGTATCGGGATCGGTATTCTTTATTATTACCGGTTCGGATAATCTGACGGTCAATAAGCCCTCGGAATATGTTACAGCATCAAAATCCGCAGTAGTAACGGTAAAATCGCCCAACTGCTTTTCAAAACAGTAACGGCCGTCAACCATTACGGCGTTGAGGTCTTCGCCGCCTAATTTTATATCGTGTTCGCCTGCCGTGAGGTAAACATACGCTTTTTCGGTATTCGGTGCATTTGTGTACGGCATTTCTTTACCGTCAACGGTTATAACTTTACCTTCGCTGTTTTCAATGCAAACGGGGTAAACTTTTTCGCCGTCCTTATTAACGGCTGTTGCTCCGAGCCCGTTTACAGAGTAAAGACACGCTTCGGGATATATTACAAATTCTTTGTCCGAACTTCCGCTCTGAACGCCTACACCGTAATAAGGTCCGCCGTCAGCGGTAATTTTTCCGCTTTTGAAAACCGTGCTGAAGCCCGAAACGGAAATAGCGGTTTTTACCTGTGAATTTGCCTCAAGAGAGCCGTTGCCGTCAAAAATAAGGTTTCCGCCCGCCTGAATTGCGCTTTGGTCGCCACCGCCGGTAAGCGTGTTTTCGGTACCGTCAACAAGTGTAATGTGCAATGTACCGTTACCTGCATTAAGAGCGGGAACTCTTGAAAACGGAGCAACCTTTACGCCTGCAAGGCAAATTGACGCTTTAACACCGTCATTGACGGAAATAAACTGTGTAGTTGCATAACTTTTGTTAGTTTCAATAACATAAACACCCGAAGTGTTTACGGAAATACTGTTGCCGTTATATTTATCGGTAACAAAAGTTACATCGTCATTGTACTGATAATTTACCCAAACCGTAAAATCACCGCAGGTTTTCGGGTAAAGAAGGTTTGTGTAACTGCAAGCGGTACACGCTACATTATAGTTACCCTGTTCGGTTTTTTCGCAAACGCAACTGTGACCGAGAGCGGGTATTGAAACGCTGTATTCTTTACAACCGCAGATTTTGCAGGTCCGCTCGGCTGTTGCGCCGTCTTCGGTGCAAGTTGCGGCAACTGCTTCTTTGCTGATTTCAAATTCATGCTCATGGTCATATTTCCATACGGCATAAAGAGTTATAGCAGGTATGATGCTGTCGTTACTGTCGGCAACTTCACCCGTATATTCACTGTAACTCCAGCCGGCAAAAGTTTTGTGTTCGGGTGTTTCAAACGGGTTAACAACTGTTGAAAGCGGTGCGCCGTTTACTGCAACAACTGTTTTTTCTTCGTTTGAGCCGTCATTTTTGCTTACGGTTATTTTTGTGTTTCCGAAATAACCGCCGTGCCATTCACCCTCAAGCGAACCTGTTTCAAACCCTTCGGGAACCGTAAGCAGACAGCGCTTAGCCTGTGTGCCGACGCCCTTGAAAGCATTGTCCGCTATTTCTTCGGGAATGCCTTTAAAAACAATGCTGTCAAATTCAATTTCGTTGCCGAAATATTTGTCGGCTATTTTTTTGGTGTTTGTCGGGAATGTATAAGTATTTAATTCGGTTGAAACAAGTGAACCGTAATCTGCCGAGAAACTGCAATTAACCATCAGTCTTTCATTCAAATCGGGGTCAATTTTTAAGTTTTCAACTTCTTTGTCACTCAATAAAGTGCTTTTAAATGAAACCGGAACTGTCGAAAAAACATCCATTTCATCAAGGTTGGTCCACTTTTCTTCACCGTAAAATGCACGTGCGGCAATAATTGCGTTTTCATTTACAGAGCCGTTTTTTGTATTGAATAAACTGCCCTTTGCATTATCCTTAACAAGGTAATAATCACTAGCCAAATCATCGGAAATACCTGTGCTTACGGCATAGGTGCTGCCGTCCTTGACATAAGACGAGGCGTGCCCGGTGGGAAGATAGCACTTCATTTCAATGCCTTTGTTCAAATCAAAGTTTCCTGTTTCAAATGATGTTATTATTTTGTCGGCAACACTTTCCGCATTTGTCGCAACTTTGTTTGAAGCAAGATATTCCGCAAAACTGTCTGTACTTTTACTGCTTTTATACATAGCGTAAATCAGTTTTGCGTCCTTCGATGATATTGTGTTTGATTTAATGAAATTTTCCGATGCACGCTTTTGCTCTGCCGCAATATCTTTATTATCCGAATACATTGCATCCTTTTCATAAATCATCCACCGGGTTGAAGTGCAGTATTCTTTGTATTTTTGTACATCGGTTTCAGGGTTAACCAACACACCGTTTCTGCCGTAAGCAAATGAAAGTTCGGATGAAACGGCAGTGTTTCTGTATTCAACCGACCTGTTCAACTGATAGCAGTAATTCGGATTGCCTGTAAGGAAAGATGAAAAATCGTTTAATATGCCTGTTTCCGATTTTATCCACTGACTTTTTATTTCCTCACAGTCATCTTCACCGTGAGCCTTGGATAACAATACGACTGTCTGCGTAAATGTCGCAAAGTTTGTACCCATAAGCATAAGATATGCGGCAACAGTATCCGCCTGGGTTTTGATTTCACCCTCAAAGCCGTGTGTAAGAGCAAGCATTTTTAACTGTGCATAGGCAGGTGAAGTGAGCGATTCCTCGCCCTGAACCCACTTTACAAAGTTTTCGTAAGCAGATTTTACATCAGATGCAAAACGCCTCTCGTTTGCGGCATTATATGCACAGGTAAACGCAAGAGAATCCGCAAGGTCTTCGGCAAATTCCTTTGCGGTTTCACGCTTTTCTTCTTCGGTAAGGTAACTCCACACGGTGTCAAAACCGCCGTATGCTTCGAGTTCTTTATTTTCAGCCGCTTGATAAATACCTTTTTCAAGCGCTTCAATGAGCAAATCAAAACAGTTTTTACTTGTGAGTGCTTTTACGCTGTCAAAATTTGCACCGATATATTTTGAAGGAAGTGTAATCGAGTAGGAAACCGGAACGGAATCAACCGAGCCTTTAGGCTCACGGGGAAGTTTGTCACCGACTTCACCGAGATTTTTTCCCGAATAAACCTGAATAAAACCGCCGTTACCGTCTTCACCGTAGAGGGCGCGTAAACCCATGGGACATTCGCCGTTTTCATCGCCCTGCCACTGCTCAATATAATTCATAAGAATCCGGTTTACATCGTCATTATATTCGTTCTGATAAGTAACGAGCGGAACTACCGCATCGGAATAGAAGCGTGCCCATACATCGTCTTTATAATGATTATACTCCTGCTCTTGAAATTTAAGGTCAAGTTCGCTGAATTCGTTTATAAGCGTTTCCTGAATTTCGTCAACATTTTTGTCTATTTCATTGACAGCCATCCGAATACTGTTAATTCCCTCAATAATACTTTGAGTTGAATCATATTCATTTTCCAGCACTCCGAGGTTCATCAAAAGAATCCTTGAACCGTTAATAAGCGATATTATCGAACTCATATTTTTTACAACACCCATCGCCGTGCCGAAATAATTGCTCGCAATTGTCGTCCATTTGCTTGCTTTCAGACGCGCCTGTTTCGCATCAACATCCATTCTGTGAATCAATGCCTGAATTGCGTTTAATACTGATGTAGTCCGGTCCGGTAACTCTATTGGAGCCTCATCACCGAATACGGTTATTTCATCTTCTTCCATAGCAAACGCAGGGACCGCCGTGCTTATTGCAATAAGAAAACACAACAGAACAGACATTAACTTTTTAGCGAATCCGTACTTTGATTCCATATTTTTACCTCGTTTCAAATAAATTTTTAAAAAACTATATCAGTTTATTTTATCATTTTCATACAGTTTTGTCAACAGACGGTATGTCGCATTCCGTTGTTATCAACAACCTACCGATATTAACAAGATTACATCAATAACAAGTATGTGCGCCGGATAGAAAATATAGAAAAACCATTTCCCGAATTTCCCGCCTTTTCCCTTTTTACCGTTATAGCAAAACGCCATAAGCGGAATTACAAGGAACAAGTTAAAATGAACAGGTTTGAATGAATAAGTTATATCAAATAAAAGCGGATTCCGGAAGGCCTTGAAATAAAATACGCACGACAGGGAAATAAGTGAATACAGTACCCATTTTAAAGCGTCTTTTTCTCTGAATTTCCAGAATACAAAACTCATAAGAACACACCAGTAGCCCCAGTCACAGCCTGTTGAAAGCCAGCAAAGTGCAAAGGTGATTATCACCTTGACGGGAACGGGAACTTTTAACTTGTCCCACGCCGCTATGTTTAAAAGAGAAAGGAGCAGTGTAAAAAGAAAATTCGCCCTGCATATTACAACGGTTTTGTCTGCATTTGAAAGGTAAAAATGCGTAAACGGGGACATTACCTGTCCGTCTGCAATCTGAACGGGAAGCCATTTTCCCGACAGAAGAAAAGTAAACGGTACAACGGCAATAAGTGCGAATATAAAAAGCCTTAACGCATATTTTTTTACATCTCTTGTGTAGCGGTAGCCCTCTGCAAGAAAAAATGCCATTACAGGCATTGTAAGTCCGCCGAAAAATTCGAGAATTGTTGCCGGAACACCGTCTTTTACAAACGCAAACCCTATATGGTCACCGAGCATACATAACACGGCAAAGTATTTAAGCACATTTCTGTTAAGAAAACCGTGCTCTTTTTTAAGACTTTTTTCGGCTGTATCCATTTTTTCACCTTTTCCTGTTTTTTATAATTTAAAATTCAGTTTCATAAACATATTTTAATTCATTATAATAATATCAAATAATGAATTGCTTTTCAATAAAAAAATACACATACAAAAACGACCTGTAAAGCGTAAAAGCGCTTTACAGGTCATCATTTTAAGTTAATTTTAAGTTAATTTAATACTCTATACCGCATTTAATGGCGTTAAGGTTAACGTCAAAGAGGTCTGCGTGTTTTGCGGAAACAACTTTTTTGAGAGCCGCTTCAATGTTATCGGTTGAAATGCCGTCGCACTCTTTCATAAGTTTGCCTGCGATAATCATATTCGCAAGTGTGGGTGCGTTCATTTCCTTTGCAAGTTGTGTTGACGGAATGTAAAATACTTTAACGTCATCACGTTTAACTTTTCTTTCGATAAGTGTTGAATCAACGAAAATCATTCCGCCGGGAACGACTGCATCTTCATACTTGTCAAGAGAGGGAAGATTCATTGCAATAAGAACGTCGGGTGCGGAAACTATGGGTGAGCCTACGGGGTCATCGCTTATTATTACGCTGCAATTTGCCGTGCCGCCGCGCATTTCCGGACCGTATGACGGAAGCCAACTGAGTTGTTTATTTTCCATAAGCGCTTTATATGCAAGGAATTTACCTGCAAAAAGAACGCCCTGACCGCCGAATCCGGCAATAAGAATCTGAGTAGTCATTATTCGTCCTCCTTTGCGCTTTTATCCTTATAAACGCCGAGCGGATAGTAAGGAATCATTTTTTCGTCAACCCATTTAAGAGCATTTTCGGGAGTCATACCCCAGTTTGTCGGGCAGGAGGAAACAACCTCAACAAGTGAAAATCCTTTGCCCTCAACCTGATTGCGGAACGCTTTTTCAATCGCCTTTTTTGCGTTTTTAACATTTTTAACATTGTTTACGGCAACACGGGCAATAAATTCGGGGCCATCAAGAGAGGAAAGAAGTTCGCATACTTTAATCGGATAGCCTGCTACCGAAACATCTCTGCCGTAAGGCGATGTCTGTGTAACCTGTCCGGGAAGCGATGTGGGAGCCATCTGTCCGCCTGTCATACCGTAAATAGCGTTATTTACGAAAATAACGGTTATGTTTTCATTTCTTGTTGCGGAGTGAACTGTTTCAGCCATACCTATTGATGCAAGGTCGCCGTCGCCCTGATATGTGAAAACTATGTTTTCGGGAAGCGCACGTTTAATACCGGTTGCTACTGCCGGTGCTCTGCCGTGAGCCGCTTCAACCATATCGCAGGAGAAATAGTTGTATGCCATAACGGCACATCCTACGGGCGCAACGCCTATTGTTTTGCCTTCAATTCCGAGTGTGTCAATAGCCTCGGCTACAAGGCGGTGGATTATTCCGTGTGTACAGCCGGGGCAGTAATGCAACTCGGCATCTGTAAGACTCTTCGGTTTTTCAAATACAACAGCCATTATTCATTACCTCCCTGCAAATTTTTAACGGTTTCAATTATCTGTTCGGGTGTGGGAATCATACCGCCTGCACGGTTGCAGAGGACAACGGGTTTCTTGCAGTTTGAAGCAAGTTTTACGTCCTCTATCATCTGCCCCATTGAAAGTTCAACGCTGACAAACGCTTTAACTTTGTCTGCCGCTTCTGCGATGGGTTTTTTCGGGAACGGCCATACGGTAATAGGTCTGATAAGACCTGCTTTTATGCCCTGTTCACGCAATGCGACAACGGCGTTTTTACTTACACGTGCGGCAATACCGAATGCAACAAGGCAATATTCGGCATCATCCATCATATAACTTTCATACCTGACTTCGTTTTCCTCAACCTGTTTATATCTTTCAAAACGCTCGAAGTTCGTTTTTTCAAGTTCATCGGGAACAAGGTAAAGTGAATTGACGATGTTATGCTCACGCATCATCTGTGTGCCTGTTACAGCCCACGGTTTTTCAATTTTATTTACGTTTTCTTCGGGAAGTTCAACGGGTTCCATCATCTGTCCCATTGTACCGTCTGCAAGAAGCATTGACGGCATTCTGTATTTGTCGGCAAGGTCAAACGCAAGCGACGTGAGGTCTGCCATTTCCTGAACCGATGCAGGTGTGAGAACTATAAGGTGATAGTCACCGTGTCCGCCGCCCTTTGTTGCCTGGAAATAGTCGGACTGTGACGGCTGAATACCGCCGAGACCGGGGCCGCCGCGCTGTACGTTTACAATAAGTGCCGGAAGGTCTGCACCTGCTATGTAGGAAATGCCTTCCTGTTTAAGAGATACTCCGGGTGATGATGATGATGTCATTACTCTTGTACCTGTACTTGCAACGCCGTAAACCATATTGATTGCGGCGATTTCGCTTTCTGCCTGAAGGAACACGCCGCCTATTTTCGGCATTCTTTTTGCCATATATGCCGCAAGTTCCGTCTGGGGGGTTATGGGATAACCGAAGTAATGGTGACAGCCTGCTCTTATAGCGGCTTCAGCAATAGCCTCGTTACCTTTCATCAATACTTTCTCTGCCATTTAAAGCACCTCACTTTTCAACTGTTATAACACAGTCGGGACACATGGTAGCGCAGAACGCACAACCTATGCACGCCTCCTGATCTGTAATTTCTGCCGGGGAATGGCCTTTTTTGTTGATTTTGTCTTTTGCTATAACAATAAGGCCTTTGGGGCACGCTGAAACGCAAAGTCCGCAGCCCTTGCATATATCCGTTTTAAACGTCAGTTTTGCCACAAAAATCACTCCTTTAAAAATATTTCTTTTGTAAATCAAGCGGGAACATACCGTCTTTTGCAATGCCTTTTTCAGCACTTGTCATAACAACGGGAAGCCCCGATATTTCACTTAACCTGTCTGCAAAAACTTTTGTGGAAATTACGTTTTCGCACGTTGTTTCTTCGCCTAAATTCGAATTGTTGATAATGCCCGTAAATTTAAGATTGCAGGCATTTTCAATTTCGCCCATAACTTCATACGCTTCTTCGGCGTTTCGTGTAAGCGGTCTGAAAAAATTCGCAACGAAAAACATATCGTAATCGTTTTCTTCCTTAATAAGCGGAACGAATCTGCCAAGTGCATAAGCCCCCCTGTCATCGCCGCCTATGTCAACAACGGCATATTTACTTCTTTGCTGAAAAATCGAATAACTTTCGCTCGGAAGTGACGGAAGGTCAACGCTGCTGTTGGCAAACGGTAAAGATATTACTTCTATTCCCGCTTCAAGAAGTTCTTTTTCGCTGTCTTTTGTGCGGAAATAAGGATTTACAATATCAAGGTCTGCAATAACAACATCCTTGCCGCTGTTTTTAAGGTAAAATGCGTAATTTACCGCAAGATTTGTTTTGCCGCTGCCGTAATGGCCGCAAAAAAGTGTAACTCTTTTCATTTAAACACCTTACAGTTTATTTCTTATAATCTTGCCGCTTGTTGTTTTGGGAAGTTCATCTTTAAATACAACAAGCCTCGGATATTTATAAGGCGCAGTATGTTTTTTAACGTAATTCTGAATATCCTTTTTAAGTTCTTCCGTCGGCTCTGTTCCCTTTGTAAGAACAACGCTCGCTTTAACAATCTGTCCTCTGACTTCATCGGGTGCGGCGGAAACACCGCATTCAAGAACATAGGGAAGTTCCATAATAACGCTTTCAATTTCAAACGGCCCTATGCGGTAGCCGGATGATTTGATAATATCATCAACTCTGCCGACATACCAGTAATAACCGTCTTCATCACGCCATGCCGTATCGCCCGTATGATAGTAACCGTCGTGCCATACTTCGTCCGTTTTCTGTTTGTCGTTATAATAACCGGTGAAAAGTCCGCACGGTGCGCCGTTTGATACGTTAACAACAATTTCGCCCGTTTCGCCGTCGGGAACGGGTTTACCGTCGGCATCGACAAGGCTGACGTCATATATCGGTGCGGGTTTTCCCATTGAGCCGATTTTATGTTTTGTTCCCGTAAGGTTTCCTATTATCATTGTGCTTTCGGACTGACCGAAGCCCTCGATTATCTGAAGCCCGGTTGCTTTTTCAAACTGACGGTAAACTTCGGGGTTAAGCGCTTCGCCTGCCGTAGTCATGTGCTGTACGGATGAAAAATCGTATTTTGAAATGTCCTGTTTTATCATCATTCTGAGCATTGTGGGCGGTGCGCAGAACGTTGTTATTCTGTACTTTGAGAACATCGGCAAAATTTCAGCCGCATCAAATCTGTCAAAATCGTAAACGAAAGTTGCCGCTTCACACATCCACTGACCGTAGAGTTTACCCCACATTGCCTTTGCCCAGCCCGTGTCGGATATTGTAAAATGAAGTCCGTCGGGGTCAACGTTATGCCAATATTTTGCGGTATGAAAATGACCGAGAGCATATTTATAATTGTGCGCCGCAATTTTCGGATAACCCGAAGTGCCGGATGTGAAGAACATCAGCATCAGATCGTCTCCGCCGGGAGCGTCTTCGGTGCGTTTATAATGAGCGCTGAAAAGTTGATATTCCTCATTGAAGTTGCGCCAGCCGTCACGCTCGCCGTTTACAATGAGTTTGTTTACAATCTGCGGACAGTTTTTGCACGCTTCATCTACCTGTGCGGCTGTATCGCCGTCAGCGGTGCAAATAACCGTAGTAACGCCCGCCGCATTGAAACGGTATTCAAAATCGTGTACCTGAAGTTGATTTGTAGCGGGAATCGCTATTGCGCCGAGTTTGTTAAGCCCGAGCATTGCAAACCAGAACTGATAATGACGTTTGAGAACAAGAAGAACTTTGTCGCCTTTTTTAATGCCGAGTGATTTGAAATAGTTTGCACACTGGTTTGACGCACGCTTCATATCATTAAAAGAAAATCTTCTTTCGGTTTTGTCGTTTGAAATGTGAAGCATTGCAAGTTTGTCGGGCTCTTTTTTCGCAAGTTCGTCAACAAGGTCAAAAGCAAAATTGAATTTGTCGAGATTTTTGAATTTTATTGAAAGCGGAGTGCCTTTTTCGTTTTCTTCAATGTCAATGTATTTTTTATAAATACGGTCTTTTGTATCCCGTTTTACTCCGGCTTTTTTATCTTCAACGGATTTATTTTTTGAAAGTTCCGGAATAGGCTCGCCCGTCGGATTGAGAACTATTGCGTAAAACTCACAGTCTTCGCCGTTGACAGCAATCATTCCGTGAGGTGTGGAACTGTCAAAATAAATACTGTCGCCGGGGCCGAGAGTTGTACGGTGTTCACCGACCTGAACAGCCATGTGACCTTTTATTATAAGGTCGAGTTCCTGCCCCTCGTGCGTTGTAAGTTCAATATCTTTACTCTGTGCTTCTTCATCATAAACACTTTTTACATAAAGCGGCTCGGCTATTCTGTTCTGAAAAGCGTAAGCAAGGTTATAATAAGTCATGCCGTGAGCATTGGCTATTTCCTGCCCTTCGCCCGCCCTCGTAACTGTAAATGTTCTCAGCGTGGGGCTGTGTCCTTCGATAATGTCGGTTACGTCAACGTTAAGAGCAAGGGCGCATCTGTAAATAAACGCAAAGTTAAGGTCGCTTTCGCCCGTTTCGCAAAGAACGTATTCTTCGTTTGAAACATCGGTCTTCGCCGCCATTTCATAGGTGGTAAGCCCCTCTATTTCACGAAGTGCCTTAATTCTTGCCGCCATTTCTTTTATTTTGTAGTCGAGTCCTGTTATTTGTGTCATAATGTACTCTCCTTTTTCGGGATTTCTTCGAAAAGTGTTTTGCGGATTAAAAATTCATTAAATAAACAACAAAACCCGTCTCAAAGTTTAACTTTGAGACGGGTTTGAAAAAAATCAAATCCGCGGTACCACTCAAATTGCGCCTTTGCGCCACTCAGGCTCTATTAAGCCGTATGCATTAACGCAGCAGTCACGGGGAGGTTCTACTCATAAAAAAACTTTCTTCCTCCCGGCTCAGAAGCTACAACACGAAGTAACACCCCCGACAACTTACACCAACCGTTGCCTCTCTGCGCGTTCCTTTACTTCGGCTCTCTTCGTCAAAGCCTTTATGTACACTATTATAGTCAAACTTTTCTGTTTGTCAATATCAAATTTTAAAATGCCGATTAAAGCATATTGCGTATTATTTTGCCGCTTGTTGTTTTGGGAAGTTCATCTCTGAACACAACAAGACGGGGATATTTATACGGAGCAGTATGCGATTTAACGTAATTCTGAATTTCCTTTTTAAGTTCTTCCGTCGGCTCTGTGCCTTTTGTAAGAACAATGCTAGCCTTAACTATCTGCCCTCTGACTTCATCGGGCGCAGCGGAAACGCCGCATTCAAGAACATAAGGAAGTTCCATAATAACGCTTTCGATTTCAAACGGCCCTATACGGTAACCCGAAGATTTAATAATATCGTCAACTCTGCCGACGTACCAGAAGTAACCGTCTTCATCGCACCATGCGGTATCGCCCGTATGGTAAATGCCGTTGCGCATACATTCGGCTGTTTTTTCATCATCTTTATAATACTCTTTGAACAGTCCGACCGGAGAGCCTTTGTCAAGGCGGATGACAATTTCACCGACTTCACCGTTTGAAACGGGTTTGTCATCACGGTCAACAATGTCAATATCATACTGCGGTGATGCTTTGCCCATTGAACCTATTTTAACACGGCTGCCGCCGAAGTTTGCAACCGTAAGCGTTGTTTCGGTCTGCCCGAAGCCCTCCATTATTTCAAGTCCGGTTGCTTTTTCAAACTGTTTTGCAACCTCGGGGTTAAGCGCTTCGCCTGCGGTTGTCATGTGTTTTACAGTTGAAAAATCGTATTTTGTAAGGTCTTCTTTTATCATCATTCTGAGCATTGTGGGAGGCGCACAGAACGTTGTTATGCCGTACTCTTTAAACAGCGGAAGAATATCCGCCGCAGAGAACCTGTCAAAGTCGTAAACAAATACCGCACCTTCGCACATCCACTGACCGTAAAGTTTTCCCCAGAGCGATTTACCCCAGCCGGTATCGGAAATTGTCAGGTGAATTCCGTCCTGTTCACAGCAATGCCAGTATTTTGCGGTAAGAAAATGACCGAGAGCGTATGTGAATTTGTGCTCAACCATTTTCGGATTGCCCGTTGTACCGGATGAGAAGAACATCAATGCTGTGTCGTTACCGCAGGGTGTATCTGCCGTACGGGCATAATTGCTTGAAAACATTGTGTATTCTTCATCAAAATTATGCCAGCCGTCACGGTTGCCGCCGACAATTATTTTTGTTTTGACACTCGGACACTTCGATGCGGCATCATCCGCTATTTCGGCAACGTTGCCGTCAGCGGTACAAAGAATTGCAGAAACCTGTGCGGAATCGAATCTGTATGTAAAATCATGCTCTTTAAGTTGGTAAGTTGCGGGAATGGCAACTGCACCGATTTTGTGAAGTGCCGTAATTGCAAACCAGAACTGGTAATGACGTTTTAGAACAAGCATTACTTTGTCGCCTTTTTTTATGCCGAGCGATGTAAAATAGTTTGCGCATCTTGCAGATTCTTTTTTAATGTCTTTAAAAGTAAACCTGCGCTCATTCTTATCGTTGTCAAGATGTATCATTGCAAGTTTGTCGGGATATTTTTCCGCTATCGTGTCAACAACGTCAAAACCGAAATTGAATTTTTCTTCATTTTTAAATTCAACTTTTACGGGTGAGCCGTTTTCATCTTCGTCAACGTGAACAAACTTTTCACAAAGAAGTTTTGTAACGGGTCTTGCGGCGGCAACGCTTTCACGAACTGTCTGTTCGCTTGTTTCCTCGCCGGGAAGAACTACCGCAATGAAAAGACAGTCTTCACCGTCAACCGCTATCATTCCGTGAGGTGTTGACGAATTGTAATAAATGCTGTCGCCTTCACGGAGAATTTCTTTATTTGAGCCTATCTGGACAAGAAGAGAACCGGACACGACAATGTCAAATTCCTGACCGCTGTGTTTTGTAAGATGTATCGGTTTATTCTGAAGTTCTTCGGAGTATTCATAACGAACCCAGTAAGGCTCTGCTATTTTATTTTTGAATTTCGGTGCAAGGTTGGAAATGGATATGCCCTCTTCTTTGGCGGTCTGCTGTCCCTGCCCCCTGCGTGTAACCGTATATGATGAAAGTCTTGCCGTATGACCTTCAAGAAGGTCGGTTATTTCAATTCCGAAAATAAGTGCGCATTTGTGAATGAACGTAAACGGTAAATCGACTTTGCCGTTTTCATACGCCTCATATTCTTCTGCGGTGACTTCCGCTTTCTGTGCCATTTCCTCAACGGAATAGCCCATTATTTCACGCATTTCCTTTATTCTGAATGCAATTTCAAGAATCTGCGTCATGGCAGTAGGTCTTTCCATAAAAAATTCCTCCTGTAAAAAACACCGGTATTGCCGGATATTCAAATAAATAAAACCCGTCTCAAAGATTTCTTTGAGACGAGTTTGAAAATCAAAACCCGCGGTACCACTCAAATTGCGCTTTTGCGCCACTCAGGCTCTATTAAGCCGTATGCTTTTACGCAGCAGTCACGGAGAGCGCCTACTCGGAACAACCTTTCGGACTCCCGGCTCGGAAGTGATGGGCTTTGAAATAATTCACTGTCGGACTTGCACCTTACACCGACTCTCTGTAAGTTTCACATTTCAGCCGTCTTCGTCACAGCCTTTATTATTAACAAATGTTATACTATCACCGCAAAACGGTTTTGTCAAGAGTTTTAAATATTTTTTTCGTTTTCAGTTGAGCCCGAGTATTTTTTCGGACTCTTCTTTCATTTTGTATTTAAGAATTTTTCCTGCGGCATTCATCGGAAATTCTTTTACAAAAATAAAGTATCTCGGTACTTTATGACGTGCAATGTGCGATACGCCGTATTCCGTCATTTCTTTTTCATCGGCTGTTTCGTTTTCGTGAAGAATTATCCACGCACACGATTCCTCGCCGTACTTGTCATCCTTAACGCCGATTACCTGAACATCACGAATTTTCGGGTTGGTAAGGTAAAATTCCTCTATTTCACGGGGATATATGTTTTCGCCGCCGCGAATTATCATATCTTTAAGTCTGCCCGTAACCTTGTAATACCCTTCGGGTGTGCGGCAGCAGATGTCGCCCGTATGAAGCCAGCCGTCTTTGTCGATTGTCTGCGCCGTTGCTTCGGGCATTTTGTAATAGCCTTTCATTATGTTGAAACCGCGTGCGACAAATTCGCCGTTTTCACCGTCGGGAAGGTCTTCGCCCGTTTCGGGGTCGATTATTTTACATTCAACGCCGGGGAATGCGCTTCCGACTGTATCCACACGCAAATCAAGACTTTCGTTTACTTCACCCATAGTGCATCCGGGTGAAGATTCCGTCTGACCGTAAACAGAAAGAATTTCTTTCATATTCATTTCAACAGACGCTCTTCTCATAAGTTCGGGCGGACAGTTCGAGCCTGCCATAATACCCGTTCTTATATATGAAAAATCTGTTTTACTGAAATCGGAATGGTTGAACATTGCAATAAACATTGTCGGAACGCCGTTAAAGCAGGTAATTTTTTCCTGATTTATGCAGGCAAGCGACGATTTCGGTGAAAAATACGGCAGCGGACAGACCGTTCCGCCGTGAGTCATCATTGACGTCATTGAAAGTACCATACCGAAACAATGGAACATCGGAACCTGAATCATCATTCTGTCAGCGGTGGACATATCCATTCTGTCACCGATGATTTTACCGTTATTTATTATGTTTCTGTGAGTAAGCATAACGCCTTTCGGGAAGCCCGTTGTTCCGGAAGTGTACTGCATATTGCAGACATCATCGGGTTTTACGAGCGATGCTCTGCGCCTTACTTCCTCTTTGGGAGTCTGTTCGGCACGGTCAAGCATTTCTTCCCAGGTAAGACAGCCTTTCATTGAAAAGCCGACTGTTACAATGTTCCTCAGAAACGGAAGATTTTTTGCGTAAAGCGGTGCGTTTTTATCTTTTGTTTCAAGTTCGGGGCAGAGTTCTCTCATTATTTCTTTATAGTTTGCATCTTTTGAAGACTCTATCATAATGAGAGTGTGAGTATCCGACTGTCTTAAAAGGTATTCCGCTTCGTGAATTTTATAGGCAGTATTTACCGTAACGAGAACTGCGCCTATTTTTGTTGCCGCCCAGAACGCAAGAAACCATTGAGGTATGTTAGTTGCCCATACCGCAACGTGATAACCGGGTTTTACGCCAAGCGAAATAAATGAAGCCGCAACTTCGTCAACGTCACGCCTGAACTGTGAATATGTGCGTGTATAATCAAGCGTCGTATATTTAAAAGCGTACTGGTCGGGATATATTTCAGCCATACTGTCAAGCACCTGTGAAAAGGTTTTGTCAACAACGTCATACTTTTTCCACGGGAAAGTGCCTGTTTTTGCCCTGTTATAATAAAGAGAGTCGTTTTCTTTTCTGCTCTGACCGACATTTGATATGAAATTGATAAAATGAGTGAGAACTATGTCGGCATCATTTATTTCATCGTTCCAGTCAGCACAGACATATCCGTCAAAGTTGAGTGAATTAAGTGCGTTAAGGCACTTGTCAACGGGTAAATCGCCCTCACCGATAAGTACGTTTACGCCGTCTTTTCTGTCGCCTATACGAACGTATCTTATATATGCGCCGAGTGTTTTCATAGTAGTTTCGGCACTTTCGCCCGCAGTAAAATAAGTTTCCCTTACGTTCCACGCAACGCCAAGAACAACCGATGAAAAATAATTTATAAGTTCAAGCGCTTTCTGAGTCTGCGAAAGTGCGCCGACCGTTTCAAAAAGTATTTCACAGTTTGTCTGTTCGGCTCTTTTTATTGCAGGAGAGAATTTTTCATAAAGCGACTGTAAACAGAACGAGTCGCCCGTGCGGAATATTACCGACTCAACACCCGCAGAAGATGCCATATCAACATACTGAACGAGGTCATCCCGAGAAACTGTTTCACTTTCGGCGTTTTCGGGGAAAACAAGTGCAGATATACCTAAATCTCTGTTGCGGAGTTTTCTGTTGCCGTCGGAAACATTGCCGTTTCTCAATATGCTGTCGGAATGTTTTTTGCGTTCACAAAGCGCATCATATATTTCAAAACCCGCATAGCCGTAATCGTATGCAAATTTACAGGTATCAAGAAATGAACTGCGTTCAACGTTTTTTGTCGAAAACGCAAATTTCATATCAATCACTCCTCAAATACAATTTTGTTGAGCGCATTTACATACGCCCTTATGCTCGCTCCGACAATATCCGTCGAAAGTCCGTTGCCGGAATAAAGTTTACCGTTACTGCGAAGTTTGACAACGGCACATCCGAGCGCCTCTTTGCCCTCGGTTACCGCCTGAATTTCAAAATCGTCAAGTTCGTAATGGTAGCCGACTGCCTGCTCTATTGCCTTGAATGAAGAATCAATAGGTCCGTCGCCCATTGCAACGCCGTTTATTTTTTCGTCGCCCTTTTTGAGAACAACGTATGACATTGCAGACGTAACGTTACTGCTTGTGGCGTTGTAACTTTCAAGATGATAAGTAGACGGAACCTGCATTGCGCTTGATGCTATTATTGCTTCAAGTTCCTCTGCGCCGACAGAACTTTTCTTTTCGCAAACTCTCATAAGCGCTTCATATACTTTGCCTATATCGTCATCGGTAAGTTCGTAGCCGAGCATTTCGACAGCGCCCGTAAGTTGAGAAACGGAACTTTCGCTGTCAAGGAAAACGCCTGCGGATTTTTTTGCGCCTCCGTTTTCGCCGGATGAAGCGGATGATTTTACTTTTTTCAGAAGCGTTTTAATATCACTGTGAATTTCGGTAGTTTTAAGCGAAGAACAGATACCGATGTCCTCGCCTTTTGTTTCAATAAGTTTTGCAAAACGGTCACAAAGAAGTGCATTTTCACCTGCAACGGCTGTTTTTACACCGTCTGCACCTGCCGAAACAGCGGCAAACGCATTTGCGGCACCCACATTTATTGCATCCGAAACACATACGAAAAGAGGTACGGAAATTATATTTTTAATTTCTTTTACAAGAGAACAGAAATCATCGGGGAGGAATATGCCCGCATCATCACACACCGTAACGGATGTTGCGCCGTTTTGTACAGCCGTTTCGATAATTTTCAAAAGGAACGCTCTGTCCGCCCTTGTAGCATCAAGAGCGCAGAACTCAACGTCATTACAGAGTTCTTTTGACGCTTTGCAGAGTTCTTCTGCTTTAAAAAGCATTTTTTCCTCTTTATAATGATATGTATATTCCATCTGAACGGTTGAAACGGGAAGAACGACCTGCAAACACGGTTTTACCGCTTCCTTTACACATTCAAACGCTGTATTTACGCTTTCCTTTGTAAACCCGACGGGTACGCATACAAAAGCGTTTTTTACAAATGATGAAATTGTTTTATAAACTATTGTATCTTCCTTAACGTTCTCTACGGGCGCAAGTTCGATTCTGTCGGCACCGAAAGAGTCAATGCTTGTGGCTATTGCCGTTTTTTCACGGAATAAAAGTGACGAGTTCCTTTCATCGTTCATTTTTTTCAAAGTGTAATCAGATACTGTTATTTTTCTCATAACCGTTCCTCCGGAAAAAGAATCATCTTTTTCAAATTGTATATTTATTTAACCATAAAAAAACCGCAGAGATATTACTCTGCGGGATGACTAACAAATGTTAACCACGGTACCACCCGTATTGCCGTAAAAACAGCCTCTTTGCAGGATTCTGACAAACCCCCGACCTGTAACGGGATCACCCGTGATTCCCTAAATTACTTTTCAGGAACCCTGCTCCGATACGAGACAGCCGAAACGGATTCTTTGCCGCATTCTCACCGACAGCGACTCTCTTTAAAAGTTTGCCGAAACGACTTAATATCATCATAGCATTTAAAATATAAACAGATATTACATTATTTATTTTATTTTGTCAAGAAATATTTTCCTTATTCTTGTTTTTGTAAGGCACATACCGTCATCAGGACCGCCGCAGCAGTAGGAAATGAGCATTTCGTTTTCATTCAAAAACTCTATTGCAGGGTAACAGTAACCGCATTCTTTGTCATCTTCAAGAACAGTGTACTGTGAAAAATCGATTCCGTTTTCGCTCTGTGCAATAACAAACGGAGTTCTGCCCGCATTTACCCATCTGCCGTTCGGGTCAAGTCTGCCGTTGTAGTTCGGAATGGGATTCCACACCGCATAATAAATTCCGCTGTACTTATTTCTCATTATAAGCATAGGCGAATCGGGCGAAGTAAAACGTGACTGAACGGGCTCTGTCCACGTTGCGCCGTCATCGGATGAAAAACTTTCGTACTGAAAACATCTGTCGGTGCGGTAATACATATAAAGTCTGCCGTCGGGAAGTTCGACTATGCCCGGCTCCTGAAGTCCCGTTCCCGAATAACCCCTGTTGTGAAGCGACATAATCCCCGACAGTTCTTTCATCTCTTTCAGTTTTTCATCGCCCGAAAAAACACGGCACGTTCCGTAATATTCGCCGCTTTCACGCCCGTCATCATGTTTTACGATTTTATGAATTGCCGCAGGAATAAGCACTTTTCCGTTTTCAAGAACACATACACGGCAGTTGTTTATTACATAATATATTCCGTCTTTTTTCTGAAAAAATATTTCAGCCTCACCGAAATGCTTTTCATCATCAAGCGCACGTCTGAAATAAACTTCCGACTGCGGACCGACTTTGCACAGATAAAAAAGGCAGAGTGTTCCGTCTTTAAGCCTTTCAAGCGAAACGCTCATAATATTTTTTACGCCGTGTTCCGAAGCACACGCAAGTTTATAAGGCAGTTTTTCAAAAGTTTCGCCGTTGTCATAAGAAATACAGCCTGCTATATCACAATCGGCATCATCGTGTGCGCTGTCACCGTGATAACAGCAGTAAGCAAAAAGAATTGAGCCGTCTTTTAACACGGCAAAATCGCCCTCGCTGTTTCTGGGATTGTTCTCGCCGCGCGGAAGTTCAATTACGGTTTTTGATTTAAGTATTTCGGGTGCGTTCACTTTCATTTCCCCTTTATAAATCTAACGGGCTGTCGAATTCGGATTCGGAAAACGACAGTCCCTTTAATTAAAAGATAACTTCACAGTTATTGAGTTGACAATACATATCTTCGCCCTCGTAATACGTTTCAAATACGCCCGTTACGGTAATATCGTCACCGAGTTCGGGATAATCTTCGGGGTATTTATGGTCGCCTTTCCAGACAAATTCCATTCCCTGCTGACAGCAGGCGGTAGCATCGGCGATAATGCAGGCGTAGTAATTTCTTTCTTCACCCTCGTAAATGGAAAATGCGCCCTGCATTTTTACTTTTTTCCCTATGTATTCATCCGGAGTATTCATCATATTGTAAACTTCGGAATACACCATTGTACTGCTCAACTTTGTCAGGTCAAGGTCCAATTCTTCCGCTGAAACGTTCTGTTCGTTTTTTTTGTTTTTGTCTGACTTGTTGCCGCTTCCCGAATCACACGAAGCAAATGCAAATAACATTGACAGTACAAGTACAATACTTAAAAACTTTTTCATGCTTTTTTCCTCCCGGAAATAAATCCGACTGCGCAGAATACCGCAAACACAACAATATCAACCGCAACTATTGTTGAGCCGACAGGCGTGCCTGCAAGAACTGCAATAAGTATGCCGAGTGATGAGCAGACAACCGAATATATTGCCGCACACACGGTAACGCTTTTGAAACTTTTGAAAACTCTCATAGCCGCAAGTGCAGGGAATATTATAAGTGCCGACGTGAGAAGCGAGCCGACAAGATTCATTGCAAGAACTATTATTACCGCAATAATAACGGCGACTATAAGGTTATATGCGTTTACTTTCATTCCCGTTGCCCGTGAAAAGTTTTCATCAAAAGTAACGGCGAAAATTTTGTTGTAGAATATTACGAAAACGGCAACAACCGCAACCGAAAGAACGGAACAGAGAACTACTTCTGTTTTTGAAAGCGTAAGAATTGAAGTTGAACCGAAAAGCGTTGTGCATACGTCACCCGACAGATTTGCCGAATTTGCGAAAATGTTCATAAGAAGATAACCTATCGCAAGAGCGCCGACGGATATAAGAGCAACTGCGGCATCGCCTTTTATTTTTGCGTTCTGCCCCGTGCGAAGAAGAAGTATTGCACATATTACGGTAATTACGAGTATAAGCGGCATATCGTTCGTAAATTTCAGAACACCCGCTATTGCCATAGCGCCGAACGCAACGTGCGAAAGACCGTCGCCTATAAATGAAAACCGTTTAAGAACAAGCGTAACGCCTAAAAGCGATGAGCAAAGTGCTATGAGTACGCCGACTGCCATTGCATACCTTACAAACGGATATTCAAAATAAAGAACGAGTTTATCAAATATTTCAGCCATTAAGTCCGCCCCCTTTTTCAAAAAAGCGGTCATAACCACCGTTTATGTATTCCTCTTTGCTTCCGAAAAACGTATTTGAGCCGATATGAAGTATTCTTGAAGCATATTTTACAGCAGCGGAAATATCGTGAGAAATCATAATAACCGTTATTCCGTCTTCACGGTTGAGTTTTTCAATAAGTTCATACATCTCGGCTGTAACGCGCGGGTCAAGTCCCGAAACGGGTTCGTCAAGAAGAAGTATTTTTTTCGTAGCACACAATGCACGGGCAAGAAGTACCCTTTGCTGCTGTCCGCCCGAAAGTTCACGGTAACAGCGTTTCTGCAAATCGGTTATATTCATTTTTTTCATATTCGTTTCGGCAAGTTCTTTTTCCTTTTTGCCGTAAAACGGACTTTTGCCTGCTGTTCTGCAACCCGAAAGAACAACTTCACGGACAGATGCGGGAAAATCTTTCTGCACAACGGTTTGTTGAGGAAGGTAGCCTATTTCCGTTGCTTTAAGTCCGTCACCGAACTCCACTTTGCCGCCGAGCGGAGATTGAAGCGAGAGAAGCGTTTTCATAAGCGTTGATTTACCCGAGCCGTTTTCACCGACTATGCAGAGATAATCGCCCTGTTCCACTTCAAAATTCAGTTTTTCAATAATAACCCTGCCGCCGTAACCGAGCGAAAGGTCGGTACATTTGATTTGTGACAAATTTCACACCTCTGTTTTCAATTATGAAAGCGCAGTTTTAAGGACTTCCAGATTCTTTTCGGTTATATCGAGATAAGACGCATTGTTTTCAACATCGGTAGCGGTAATTGACTGCATTGAATTCATTGAAAGTATTTTTGCGTTTTTATTTTTTGTATTTTCAATAACGGTTTCGGCGATTTTGCCGTCAGTTCCCTCAAGCGTCATAACGTAATTAAGTCCGAGTTCATCCGTTTTTTTCGCAAGAAAACTTATTGTTTCAAAACTTGCTTCACTCTCTGCCGAACAACCCTTAAACGCCGCAAAATATTCAAGTCCGTAATCGTCGAAAAGATACCTGAACGGGAATCTGTCACCGAAAAGAACGGTCTTTTTTGAAGCGTTTTTGACAGCCTTTTCATACTGTTCATCAAGAGCGTTGAGTTTGACGGTATATTCAAGTGAATTTGCTTTATAGTTTTCGGCGTTTTTCGCATCTGCTTCGCAAAGAGCGTCCGTTATTATTCCGCACGCTCCCGAAGCATTTTTCAATGACAGCCATATATGCTCGTCATATTCTTTTTCTTCCGCTTCTTCGTCTGCGTGTTCTTCCTCTGCCTGCATTCCCTCAACTTCTTCTTCCTCTTTTACACGCTCGCCCAGAAGTTGCATAAGATTAAGAGAAATCATATTTTCATTTTTTACGGTTTTAAGCGCATCTTCAACCCATTCGTCAGACTCGCCGCCTATGTAAATAAACAGGTCGCAGTTTGATATTTTAACAATATCGTCTGCCGTAGGCTGAAAACTGTGAAGGTCAACGCCGTTGTCAAGAAGCATTGTAACGTCGGCATCAGCCGCTTTTTCGCCTAAAATATTCATTACCCAGTCATATTCGGGGAAAACAGTTGTAACTATACTCAGTTTTCCGTTATTTTCCTGCGTTGTGCCGCTGCACCCCGAAAAAAGAGATGTAAGCATAACAAGAACAATAATTACAGAAATTATTTTTTTCATATAAACCCTCCGAAAAGACGGACTTTTTCTTATAATTATGCTTATTATATAACTTCAACCGTATATTTTCAAGACTTTAATATTTCTTTTAACAGTTTTTACAGAATGTTAATATATAAAACGCCGAATCGGAATCATACCGAAACGGCGTTTTTGTCATTTATTATATACTTTTTGCTTTTCGTTCTGCGCTGAATGCGACAGCCCCCTCGCTTATTATTTATCGAGAGTATCTTTTATTATTTTACAGGTGTTCGCTATTACCTCGCCTGTTTTTATACCGCACGAATTTGTTTCATGGTAATGGTTTCTTCCGAAACGGTCTGTTGCTCTGCTGATAAAAGGCTGTGTTTTGTGAAGTACAAAATCGTTAGGCGCAAGGGCGTAACCCGCCATATCGTTTGTAACGCCGAAAATCATTAAATCGTCATCACCGAAAATTTCGCAAAGCGGAGTCGGATTTATTTCCGCTCCCTTGCCCGTTGACGAAGTTTCGCTGTCGCAATAACCGCCGCTGTAAACGAGTTCCTGGAACATTTCACCCGGCATTGTAAGTATCTGTGCACCGTCGATACCGATATATGTAATTGAAGAAACAAGCCCGAGCCCCGTCTGCGACTGTGCTTTACACTTTATACTGCTGAAAACACGCATTGTGTTTGCCACTATATATACGGGGTTGTCAATAGGCAGAACAAATTTCTGCTCTATTACCGTAATGTTCGGTTTCAGTTCTCTTTCATCTTTAATTTCGCACGCTTTTTTGCCGAGCAGCATACCGCCGAGTATAGTGCGTTCTGTGTCGTCATCGGCAACCTCGCCTATATCCGTAGCACCTATTGCACCAACGGCAAACAGCACGTTTACTTTTTTCTCTCTGTTTATTTCACGGCGCATATAACACGGGTAATCGGCACTCAGCATTTTATTTTTACCGCCCATTGTGTTCGGGTGTGCCGGGAAATTGAGATACCACGTTTCGGTTGAGCCGTCATCGGGAACAAAGCGGAATCTGTGAAGAGTATCCGTCTGAAAATAAGGCTGACGCCATCTGTGTGTAAGTTCGGGCGCACTTATTGTTCCGTAATACAGACTGCCGCTTTTTCTGTTTGCGTATGACAGATAGCAGAGTTCAACCGCCGTATCAATTACCGTTTGCATAAACGCTTTGTCTTTGCCCGTTTTAGGAAGCGGTCCCCAGTAACCCATTGTATCTATACCCGCATGAGTATGCGTGCAACTTATTGTAATGTTTTTACATCCCGTATCTTTACAGAAATTTTTAAGTTTTGATTTTATTACACGGTTTTCATATCCCGTAAGCCCTATAAGGTCACAACTTAAAAGCACCATGCCCTGCGAGTCGCCGCAATCTATCCACATGGCACTCATTGTAAGGGGGTCGAGAAATCCCGTTATTCTTTTCGCTATTCTGTAACCCGCCATCCAGTAAACGTGGCTTGTCAGGTCAGACGGGGTAATGTCACGCATGGCAAAACCGACGTTGAATTTTTCACCGTTCATACTGATTTTCGGTGATGCGGGTATTTTAGGAATCGGGTTATTACGTTCCTTTTCTCCGCTTTTCTGAGCAAAACTTTTTGCAAGTTTCGCAACTCTGTCCATATTATCCATATTTTACCGCCTTTAATCAAGAATTCCGTGAACTGCGCCTTTAGCATCGGAAATATAATTATATGTTACATTACGCAAAAAATAAAATCAATAGAATATATGACGAATTTTTTTAATACGGTTTGTATATATTTTTTAAAAAACTTTACTCCTTTAAAAATTTTTGATATAATGTTTTCAACTAAATGGGGGTGTTTTTATGCTTCTTGCTACACAAACCGACAGAATCGGTTCATATTTTTCGGATTTTGACGCAATAGAAATGATTGCAGATGCAGGTTTTGACTCACTTGACTACTCTATGTTCAGAATGAGTAAAAATGACGATTTATTAAACTCTGACGATTTTAAACCGTATGTTCTCGACCTGCTTGAAACCGCTAAAAGAAAAAACATTACTTTTACGCAGGGACACGCACCGTTTTCATTTTCCCGTGATGACGGCGAACAAGCGTTTATTGACATAAATTTAAAAAGAACAAAACGCTCAATAGAAATAGCGTCAATTCTCGGAATAGATATTCTTGTTGTTCATCCGCTTCATTTCAGAGACTATTATAAAAATAAAGAGTTTTTAAAAGAAGTCAATATGAATTATTACAGAGAACTTATTCCGTACTGTGAAAAATACGGCGTTAAAATTGCGTGTGAAAATATGTGGCAGTACAACAAAGAAAAAAGCCTTATTGTTGACAGCGTATGCTCGGACCCGTTTGAATTCAGTGAATACATTGATGAAATTTCAAGCGAATTTTTAGTCGGATGTCTTGACCTCGGACACTGCCCTCTTACAAACAGAAATGCTGATGACTGCCTTAAAATTATGGGTTCGTCAAGAGTAAAGGCTCTCCACGTTCACGATAACGACCTGTTCTCCGACTCTCACACTCTGCCTTTCTTTGGCAAAACGGACTGGAACGCAATAACAAAATCTCTTGCAGATACGGGATATTCGGGTAACTTCACTTTTGAAGCCGACAATTTTCTTAATCCTTTCACCGACAAAGACGGCGCACAAAAAGCACTTGAAGTTATGGAATACATCGGCAGAAAACTTATTAAACAAATCGAAGATGCTGAATAAACGTATTCGTTTATTTAAAATTACAAACAACAAAAATATTTTTTGACATAAAAAACGGGGCTGTCGCATTCAGATGCAACAGTCCCTGATTCTTTCTATAACATTCGAATAACAATCATCAATCAAAGTATATTCAATATTATATTTTTTACACATATTCAGGTATTTACAGTTTTCTTCAATAAGATGTTTTTCCGTGCAGTAGTCATCATCAATTCTGTTTTCAATGACATTACTGTATTTTTTTATTTCGGTAAGGTTTTCGGTTATATACTTTTCACTCATTACAAGGCAAATAAACTTAATTTCGCTTAAATACTCATCTGTAAAATCATTTTTCCAATCAAGCGGAATGTAACACCCCTCGACAATGAGATTCTGATTGTTTTCAATCGCTGTTTTAATAATTTCTCTTACAATAGGCCAAAGATAATCGGTAAGTTCATCATCATCGCAAACGGTAAGAGCTGTATGTTTTGTTCTTATCAATCCCATCTTTAAGTGGTCTATTGAAAGATAAGGATATTTATGCTTTTCAAGCAGTTTCTGCGCCAATGCGGTTTTGCCGGTATGCGAAGCACCTGTAATGAGTATTATCATAAAATCTCCTTTTAATTTTCCGATTTGATTTGTTCGGCTAAAAATTTTGCCGTCGCCTCAATCTGCTCATCTTTTGAAATTGTCGCCTCGTTATCGCCCGCCTGCGGTCCGTAATATGCAAATCCGGCGTGATTTCCGCCCGGTATTACATATTCATAAAAATCATCGGGTAAATATTTAAGACAACCCGAATATAAATCGCCTGTTAAAACGCCGTCATTCTCACCGTACACCGAAAGAACGGAAAGGTCCGTGTTTTTCAAATCGTTTGTAATAAAACCTGCAAACAGAACAAGCCCGTCAAAATCCTCCGTATGCTTTGCAAGATACATTCCCGCAACGTCTGCGCCGAGCGAATGACCGCCGACATACCAATTTTTCACATTCTGGAACTGTTCTTTTATTCCGTCTGCGGCGTTTACGTCAAAAAACGCAAGGTTAAACGGCACATCAAGCGATACGGCAACAACTCCTTTTTGCGCCAATGCTCGCATTAAAGGTGCATACGCTTCCGCCTTTACTCTTGCTCCGGGGTAAAATATTATTCCGGCAAACGGATTTTCGGGAACAAACGCAGTTGCACCGCCGTCAATTTCCATAACGGTAATATCATTGTCGGAATTGAAAACTTCAACCGGTATGTTGTGTGTTTTGCACGGAATAATACATACAGCGAAAACCGCCGTACAAAGAATCAAAATAACCGCAACAAAAATAAGCAGTATTTTTTTCACTTTTCCGTGTTTTTTTCTTTCGGTCTTTTCCAAAATAATGCCTCCGATTTAAAGAGAAATGTTAATACCATTTTATTCAATATTACATATTTAATAATTCACTTGCCCTTGACCTTATGAATTTTTCAAGAATCTTTACTCTCTTTTTAGGCAGATTATAGTTTTTATCAAGTGTAAAACTGAAATCAAGCACTTTTCTCAACTGTGCCTTTTGTCTGTCGGTAATATACGCCTTTGCAATTTCATCAAAGGAAATACCGAAAGCGGAATCTTTTGTTTTTGCATACGAATAAATATTCTTTAAATCATCATCAACGGCATACGGGAACAACCCGAGTCCGTTATCAAATACAGGAGCAAATGATGTCGGCATATTTGTATGACTGTCAACAAGTAAGCCGAAATTCCCCTGATGTCGGTCGGTGTTATAGATAAGAGCATCAAAAATCATCATATCAACAAAATCATTGTAAAAATCATCACCCAGCGATTTCAGATATTCGGAAACATCAACAACTGTTTTAAATTCACCGAATCTCCAAATCGGAACATAAGATACGTCACAGCTTGTAAACAACTCACATACGGAACAAACGCTTTTCTTCCAACTCGACAGAGTATATTCAATATGATTTATTCCCATAGCATCTGCAATTTGCGATGCATAAAATTCGCTGTACGGCTCATTTCCCGAATTTGACGCTCCCTCAGTTCCGCCTTTATACAGATAAATCTTATTATCCAATCTGCGCCAGCCCTTACGAAGCATACCGTTAGTTGTAAACTCCGGCGATGAGGTGAAACCTTTTGCCCTGACGCTGCCGTAACCGGTGTACGCTATTAGCGAAAGTGCTGTAAGAAATTTATTATCATATAAATTATATTCCGCAAAACTGCCGTCAAAACCTTTTTCAACTACCCAATAACTGTCATTTAAAGAAAGACCTTTGCAAACATTCAATATACCGATTAAATCATTTTCGGCAAGGTTCATTGAAGAAAGAAGCGCTTCAACATATCCCCTGTTTTTAGGAACGGTTCTTGATTTAAGCCACGACAGCATACTTTCATCTGTTGCATCAACGCCTGTCGGCAAAAGCGCTCTGTTTTTTTCATCAAACCGTTCAACCTTACAAATAACACCTTTCAACGCTTCATGTTCAAGCGAAAACATTAAGGCAGTTGTATCAAAATGCTTTAATTCATAAATCACAAAAACCGCTCCTTTCCGAATAATATATTCATATTTTAACACAAGAATAAGCAATAATCAAGAAAACCGTAATTAAAAGCAAAAGACAGCCAAAATGACTGCCTTTATTTATCAATTATTAAAATATGACGATATTTCTTTTCTTATTCGTTTAATAATTTCAATGTCTGCATTTTCTTCTTCGGGAACATATTCGGTTTTTTGTGCATCACGCCCGGTAAGAATACAATACCACACAAGCGATGCTGTGTACCTGCCGTATGCAAATGAAAGATGAAAACTGTCACGGGTTAAACTTTCTCCGTTACAGAACGGCTCAACATTTTTTCTGAAATGTTGAATAACCTCACCGACGGGAAGAATTTCAACACCGTATTTCTTTGAATAATACTCATAAGTCTGTTTTATCTGACTTTGCATATAATCACGGTCGTTATTATAATACACAAAATCGGGATGCGCTGACGAAACGTCATACGCCCACGTTTCGTGGAAATATATTTTTGCTTCGGGCAGAGATTTTTCAACGTAATCGAAAAGAATTCCGAGATACGGCTCAAAACTTTCCTGTATGCCGCTTTTTCCGCTTACCTGCTGAAGCGTTACAACATCCCATTCACAAAGTTCAACCGCTTCTTTTATTGAAATTTTGCGGCTGCCCTCTTTTCCGTTTTCCTCAAAATCGTATGCAGGCGCATCCGCTTTTAAATTTTCAACGTGCGTTTCAAGACTGCACCCGCCGATATACAGATTCACACAGTAAATTTCATTGTTATCCCGAGCGGAAATTGCGTTAAGATACCTTTGTGCATCGCACGAAAAACTGTTACCGATTGATAAAACATTCATTTTTATTCGCTTCCTTTTGTATTATTGTATCATAAATCAACTGTTTTTTCTATAAAAAAATAAACATTGCATTACATTTTATATGCTGTATAATAAAAGTATGAAATATGAAAGGGCGATTTTATGTTAAAAGTTAAAGCAGAAAAAATAACGAATGAAAACTTTGCACCGTTCGGGCGTTTTTACAATATGAGTGAGCCTCAGGGATATGCTTTAAAAGGCGAACTTCACAGATTTTTCCCCGACCGTCTGACGGCGTGTGCTGACTGCAACCTTGCGTTTTCACCGATACTTGTAAATAAACCCGAAAATTATGTCATCACTCAGCAGGAATACCACACGACAACGTGGGAAATGATTATGCCGATTAACGACGATATGGTAATTCACTGTGCGCCCGCTTCCGCTGGTGTTTCGGTAAACGAATATGCGAAAGCGTTCATCGTTCCGAAAAACACGCTCGTTTTAATAAATGCCGCTATCTGGCACCTTGCACCGCTTCCCGTTTCAAGTGAACAACTTTGCGCTATGATTGTTCTGCCCGAATGTACATACACAAACGACTGCACGGTTGTAGATTTAACACCCGAACAGCAGTTTGAAATTGAATTTTAATTCGTAATTATACAAAGCGAGGCTGTCTGAAAATCCGTTCAGTACAGCCTCTTTTGTTTTTTTATTGTACGTTACTGAAAATATCGGTAAGTTCACTTTTCAAAAAACCGTCTTCAACTTTCGTTGCAACTTTAATGTTTATTCCGTCATCGCTTTCACGCAATGCGCCGTATTCGTCGCTGACAAGTTTCATACTGCTTATTGTGTATTTTTCGGGATTTGCATAATACAAAACAGGCATACAATCATGAAGAACTGCTTCTTTTGTTCCGTTATATTCAACATTTGAGTTCAGGCAGAAACGCAAAAACGTTATATATTCTTCATAATTTCCGAAAGATTCCAAAGTATCGATTTCTTTCTCGTTAAGATACTGACTGTTTGTTAAATCAAGCGGAAAAAGCGTAATATCCAATCCGCTGTTCAACACTTCACGAACTGCTTCGGGATTTTTTGAAAAATTAAATTCGGTGTTATGCGAACAGTTAAATTCTTTTATTCCGCCGCCCATTAAATATACGGTTTTTATTTTTGAGCGAATATCATTGTTTTTTACAAGATAAGCAAGATTTGTTACAGGACCTACGGCAATATATGTAATTTCATCCGCTTTAAGAAGTTCATTGCAAAAATCGTCAAACTTCATATAGTCGTTGTAATCCGATTCTTTCAGATTGCATTTTTCAGCCGTTTTTTCCGAGATGTTTGCAAGACCGTCTTTACCGTGAAACGTATTTTTTTCACCGTTATCTTCAATTTCGGGTTTCATACCTGCAACCACGGTTGCCTGTGTACATTCAAGGTAATGAGTTAATATAATCGCATTTTTTACCGACTGTTCGGCACTTGCGTTTCCGTGTGTTGCAACTATATAATCGGGCAAAATGCCTTCTTTTTTCGCAAGCAGCATAATCGCTACGGCATCATCCGTGCCTACGTCTGTGTCGAAAACAAACAGTTTTTTCACGCTGTCTTTTTCGCCTGTTCTGTCGCACGAAGAAAAAACACCTGTCATAACCGTTAATAAAATTACCGTAAGAACTAATGCTGTTGAGCGAAATAAAAATTTATTTTTCATTTTTCACAATTCACCTCTCTGTATTATAAATATTAACACAAAAAAACGATATTTTCAACACTGTTCATAAACTCAACTGCATTACACCATCATATAGGATTATGCAATACTTTGTTGCAACGCACTTTATTTATAAAAACAGCATGACCCGGTTAATTCGTGCCATGCTGTTTTATTCATTTATACTCCGTCATCTTTTATGCTTGTAATTTACTGTTTATTCGTGACCTGTTTTTTTAATTTTCAAAATTGTCATTTGGTAAGGATATGTTTCCGCAAGCATTTCATCATATTCAACAGACACAATGTCGCCGATCTCAAATTTCATATCGTCAGACCCGCTTATCTTGCTGTAACTTCCTTCCCAGAGTCCCGATTTCAGTCTGCCGTCGGGTATACGGTATTTACAAAGTGTAAGTGTTTTTCCGTTCACCTTTTCGACAATAAAGGTATCAATAACAGGAGCAATGACAGTAGTGGGTTCGTTATTATATACGCCGTCAGCGGCGGTGTATGTCGGTATGTCGTCATTCGCACGGGGTGTAGGTGATAATCTTTCGGGCGGGTAATTTATTTCCTGCGGTATTTCGGTACTCTGTGTTGTTGTCAATTCCTTTGAAACACCTGTTTCGTCATCTGTACCGTATAACCTGCCCATTCCGAATTTATTAATGTATTTCGATAAAATATTGTTAAGTGTAAAAATATCCGCTTCGCTCAAAGCCGCCGTTAATTCGTGATTGATTTCGGTGTTTTCATCGCTGTATGTGAATATGCCGTTCTCTGAATCGTAAGAATACGATTTTTCGTCAACCGTTATAACGGCATCATTCAAATTATCAAGCGGATTTACCGAAAACTTGCATCGGGCTAACATATCGGTAATTGTTTTTGCATCATCTTCTTCAACCGTAACGGGTTTTCCGCTTTCTTTTTCAATATCAAAAACAGCACAAACCGTTACACTTGTTTTTTTCTCTGTTTCTGTTTCGGTTATTGTATTTTCAGTTGTGTTTGATGTCGATTGAGTGTCTGTTTTATTTTTCGTGCAGGCAAAAAGTGAAACAGCAATAAGGAAAACAAGTAAAATCGGAATGAATTTTTTCATAACTTCTCACCTTTCTCAAATTACGGCACATAGACCGCGTTTTCATTATAAAATCTCTCATACGGGTTTTCAATACCTTCAAAATACCTTTCAGCGTCAAGTCCCAAAGGATTTAAAATCTCATTTTCGGGTGTAATGACAATTTCTACTGAGCCTGCATAAACATAAAGCAGTTTTTCGTTTTTGTGACGGCAAAGGAAGTTGTTGTATTCGTCAAACCACGGAGCGCCGAAAGCAGGACTGTCAAAAATTTTGCCGCTTTCGTCACGGAAAAGCGTGATTATCGCCACTAAACTGTCATTGCTGTAAACGAGGTAATCCCTGTGACTTAACCTTACGGTCAGTTTTTCATTTTCAACTCCGCTATATGACACATGACAGTAACCTTTTTCGGCTATTTTTAAGTTTTCGGTTTGTACGCCGCTGCTTGAAAGTGCGCTGATTATTGAAGTGTTTTCTTCAAAATAGCGTTTTGCTTCTTCATCTGTTATTGCTTCGCCTTCGGTTACAACTTCACCCTGCGGCACACAGGGAATAAAGAACCCGCCGAAAACACCGTCACCGCCCGATTTTTCATTGTCGGCATCCTTTTTTGTTTCTTTCTGTAAGCCGTCAGATGATTTTTGTTCTTTCCCTTTTATTTGTTCTGTCGATGCGGTTGTTGTCTGTAATGAGTTTTTCGTAACAGACGGTGACGCTTGGTATTCTTCTTGTTCCCCGTCTTCCGGTTCCTGTTTCAATGCAGTTTCAGATGATTTTGTTGTTTCTTCGTTTACAGACGGTAAAACATCTGCCGTATTGCTGTTTTCGGGTATTACAAGTTCTTTTCCGTTTGAATTACCGTTTTTTAAAAAGCCGAGAACGCACCCTGCAACAATTAAAAAACTGCCGCAAACGACTGCCGCTTTCACGGTTCTTTTTTTCTTTACAGCCTGTTCTTTTTCAACAACCGCGCTTTTTTCAAATATGGATTTTACTGTTTCTTCATAAGTTTTCATAAGTAAAGCCCTCCTGTTCCAGCTTTTGTTTTATTGCTTTTCTCGCACGGTAAAGGAGTGTTTCGGTATTGTGAACTGATTTTTTAATAATAAGTGATATTTCTTTTGTTGACAGTTCTTCAAAGTAAAAAAGCCACAAAACCTGACGGTATTCCGCTTTCATTGAAGAAATTGCACTGTGCAAAACCGTTTTTTCTTCCGTTTTGAAGTAATCTGCCTGCAAATCTTTATATTCTGCCTGCAAATTTACCGCTTCATCAAAAGAAACCGTATCACGTCCGTCTTTTTTCAAATAGTGCAACGCTTCGTTTCTGCCGATTGCATAAAGCCATGTTTTAAAAGAAGATTTTTCACGAAACTTCGGTTTTTTTGTTATGAGCACCACAAAAGTGTCCTCTGCCAGATCCTCTGCCAAATGAATATCATTCACAAAAGTAAATAAATAAAAAATCAATCCGTCACGGTATTTCCGAATAAGTTCGGCAATTCCGTTATTATCACCGGCAAGAAAACGGCGGTAGCTACCTGCACCGTTATCCATAGAGAAAATCTCCTTTCCGAAAGGTTTGCCTTTCATATATTAGAGTACTTTTTTAATGAAAACCTCACAGTTATTTTGCTGAAAATATTTTTTATTATAAAACCTGTGTCGCCCGTAAAAGGTAACACAGGTTTTTTCAATTATCTGTATTTAACTGCGGGATAGGTTTTAATTTTCTTTCGGGAACGGAAGTGCAGGGGGAAGCGTTGCCCCGTTTCCGTTTTCGTCGGGGAACGGTGTAAAATCGTCATTTCTTATCGAATCCCTCTCAGCCTTATTACGCAAATCCGGCACTCTCATATTTTCGCCGTGTGCAAGGCAACTGCGCCAGCCGAGAATCGCCGTTACCGACATATTTACCGCACGGTAAACATCAAAAAACGGTTTTTTGTCATTGAGCAAATAATCAATCATATTCTGAACAACCCAATAATCTCCGCCGCCGTGACCGGCATTTTTTGCTTTTACACCTTTTTCGCCGAACTCCGAAAGATCGCTTTTATACATAAAGACGTTTTCATTACATCCTTCGGGTTTTGTATGTTCAAAATAAAACTGTCTGACTGTTTCATCCGGCAAATATCCGCCTGCTTCAACACCCGAAACATCACCGCAAACTCTGTACCTGCTGTAATCGGATGCCATTGCGGTACAGCCTGTTACCCTCGACATCATTCCGTTGTCCATTTCACAGAACATCATTGAGGCTCCGTCATAATTATGCCGCCAATCACGCAGTTTGTAAAGCAAATCCGAATGTGCGGCACGTGCCGAAACATACCTTACTTCGCTGTTCGTCATATACATAACAGGACCGAGTGCGTGTGTAATATAGTAACTTCTCGGCATCCACGCACGCCAGTGGTAAGGTCCGGGAGTCAACCTTTTTAAATCCTCGTCAGAGCCGGAATGATTGTATTCGCCCTCGGCATATAAAAGTGTGCCGAGACTGCCGTTTTTTATTATCTCCGTCATTTTCATCATTTCCGTAGAAAACGGGTAGTTTTCACACAGCATATATTTTCTTCCGGTTTCTTCAACGGTTTCTATAAGTTCAACACACTCTTTAAGTGTTGCGGCGGCTGTACACTCGCTGAAAACATCTAACCCTGCCCTCATTGCTTTAATGGCAAAAGATGCGTGCTGATGAAAATAATTCGCAAGAAATACACAGTTCATACCCGCATTTTTTCCGTAAGTTAAAAACTCGTCAAAATCTTTAAAAGATGCTGTATTTTTAAGTTTTTCATTTTCATTTTCAAGCGTGTCAATGTTTTTATCACATATTGCTACAATTTCTATTTCCGTTTCTTCAAGCATAAGTTCAATATATGAATTACCTCTCCATGCACCGAAAACACCTATTCTTATTTCTGCCATGACAATTCCCCTTTTCTGTCGTTCCTGTATTTTAATGTTAACATATCTGATTTCAATTTACAAACATTTTTTCTGTTCTGTTTGTGTTTTGAAAAATATAATTAAACATACGTTATAAATAATTTTTTCCGTTTTAATAGCCTAAAAATATTTAAAATCAAAAATCCTACCACTTGCGTGATAGGATTTTCGATTTGTCATTGTGTGGCAATTTGACAACACGGAAAAGTTCAACCCGTTAAAAGCATCAATCACCCTGTTTACGTTCCAAAGCCTCTTTCGCAAAGCATTTCATTCTCTCCGCTTCCACATCAAAGCCACGGGAACTGTAAATTTCCGCCATTTTCAAATAACACTCGCTCGCCTTTTCATATTCGCCTGTTTTATTATACAGATTGGCAAGACTATCAAGGTCATCGCAAAAATATGTTCCGATCTCGCCCGCAGTTTTGTAATACGCTTCCGCCTCATCATATTTATCGAGTTTTTCGCAGATTTCACCGCCGTGGATAAACAGATGCCAGTTATCACGAAATTTATCCTTTACGGACATAAACAGTTCATAAGCCTCATCTGATTTTTCGGCAAATAAGAGTGCGATCAGAAGATTATCCGTCTGTACTGAATCATCCGGCGCATTTTTCACCTTATCTTTGCATTCCGCAATTATCTCATCGTCCCGTTTTAAAAGAAAATACATCCATATCCTCTGCATACAAGCAATCGAATACTCATTCGGATCCGTTTCTGGGTCATCGTCAACCGCTTTTTGATACCATTCAAGCGCGACATCCCTGCAATAATTCATCATAAACATATGGATCCAGCCGTACTGCCATTTGTCGGCGGTGGACATTTGCTCGTCTTTAATTAACTTGAGGAATTCCTCACGACACCGCATAAAATCGACCGGGTCACGGGAACTTTCAAAAACGGACGAAAGCCTCTGTGCGTAATTTTCATAGCCAATAGAATTCTTTTTAAACAAATCGTCAACCGTTACACCGTAAAGCCTTGCAATTTCGGGAAGCGTAAGCACATCAGGCAGAGTTGTTCCGCATTCCCATCGGGAAACGGTCTGGGCGTTTACTTTAAGATGTTCCGCCACCTGCTCTTGTGTAAACCCTTTTTTAAGACGGAATTTTTTAAGATTTTCAGAAAACACATTGTCAGTCATATAATCACCTTTTAATCATTTTTTCGAAGCTTCTGATGTGATTATAAAACTATTTGCGAAAAAAGTTAAGGTCTTATTTTGTGTATAGGCTCTTGAATTCTGTATAATAATAAAACAGGTCATTCGACCTGTTGCTTTTGTGTACAAATAAAGAAAGCCGAACTACCGTTTTATTTGATAAGTGAACTCAAGTCCGTATTTTTTCTGTTCTTCCTTTACTTCGTCAAAAATTTCAATTATTTTCGGAAAATATTCTCTTAAATCCTTTGACATAGTATCTGCACCGATTACGGTCACATCTGCAGACCAAGGTTCTCTTAACAAATCCCATAATGCATCCAAATTAGCACCATACCATTCGGGAAAATCAAAAACGACACGTATTCTTTCGTGAAATTCTCTGATATATTTACAGGCTGTTAAATCTAAAATAATTTTCTCTTTTTCTTCCATTTTAATAACCTACTCAGTAATATTACATATCGTACAAATTGTACAGTTTATCATACCTTAATATCCAATTAAAATTTAATTTTAAAATTCTTTTGTATTTTATTCTCTTCAAACCCTTGCGATAAGTAAAACTTATGAGCATTTTCTCTTTCAATACCGGAACACAAACGAATTCCGACAGCTCCGTTTTGTTTTGCCCATTCTTTACCATGTTTGATTAAAGCAGAACCTATACCCTGCCGTTTATAATCATTGTCAACAGCAAGTCCCAAACAGTTTTTTAAATTATCAGCATAAATTACATCATAATTTGTTAAATGAATATAACCTACAACTTTATTGCCGACATCGGCAACAAAAAGCACTTGACTGTTATCAATTAAAACCGACTTGATTTTTAATTTCTGCTTTTCCGGATCATAATCATACCCCAAACTTGTTTTGTTAATATAATAAATATCGTCAGCATCAGAAATTTCAGCACGACGAATGGTAAAATCACAACTCATTACATATTCTCCTTGGCGGTGTTGATGGATGCTATTAGTATCTTTTTTATTTCAATGCATTTATTCTGTATTTCTCTATTATAATAGTAACCGCCGTCAATCAAAAGTTCAATCCAGTATTCAGTTTCATAACACTCTTTTAATGCAATCTGTAATTTTGATACAAAATCAGCCTTACTATGTGCATAAAATGCTTCTCGTATATTAGCACCGATACTTGTCCCGGAGCGAATAAACTGATTTATCAAAACACCTTCGCACTTAATTGCTCGTAATTGCTTGCAAACTTTTAATACTTCTAAAGCAAATGTCTTTGATTTACTGATTAAAGGGCTATCTTTCATATCACTTCCTGCCACCTTTCACAAGTTTATTATATCAATAGAAGTTAAAATTTACAACACTTTCACTTCTTCACTCTTCACTCTTACTTCTTACCTGAAATTCCGTTCACAAAATTTTTTTAGTGAAGAGTGAATAGTTAATAGTGAAGAAGTAAAAAATTCCGTCCACTTTCGTGAACGGAATTTTTTGTGTCTATGTAACGAAAATCAAACTACTTTATTTCAATTTTTTAAGCTTCCAATCTTACTTCTTCTGGCATTTTTGCACTATTATTTTGTTGCATAGTAATTATCTCATCAGCATTTTTATAATTTTTTTGTAATTTTTCTTTCCTGAAAGAAAGTTTTTCTAACAAATAATTATAACGAATCTGAAATTCCGCAAAAACTTCACTCCAGGTTTTAACATAAATCTTATAGTTGTCCACTTTAAACACTAAGGATTTTTCACCGTGAGATTTATTATTATTGATTTCGTTTTCAATATATTTATCAGATGAAAATCCATTTCCTATCAAATAAAACTCCCATCTCATATTTGGAGCATTAAACTCGTCAGCACTCATAATCACACTCATATATTTTTTTACCTGACTTAATTGTTTTTCGCCAAGATTGATATTGGGATGCTTAAGTTCTACAACAATATTATCAATTGTATCGCTATGAATATTTTGTCTTACTGCAAAAATGTCCATTTGCTTCAACTTATCTGGATGCTCAATACCCTTGTCATCATATTCTTTGTGAAGGTGATGCATGTATCTTCTCAGTGCTTCTTCAAAATTTGGCTCTGCAGCAGTAACCAAATTGTATTGTTCCCCAAATATCCAATAATGGCTTTCTATCATTTTTTGGATATGGTCTACTTCATTCGCTTTCAATTCACTATTAAAAACTAATTGTTTAAGATCTTCAATAGCTGCATACCTATCTTTTAATAAGTTTATTGTTTTTGTTATATTTGATAGGCTGGCATAGTTTAAAATTTTGGCAAGCTCCTCACGCTCATTTGAATCCATATCCAAAATCTCTCCCAATATTTCAAACAATGAGTTGACCTCTCCGCTTTCCATTATTAAATCAATTAAGCGTATAAATGTTTTCCTTTGCTCTTTGTTCATACTGGATGAAAAAATTTTAGGTTCTGCCATATACAGACAAGAAATTACTTCTTCAACTTGACTCTTTCTAAAATTCAATAGTGGATCATTTTCGTCAAAGTTAGGGAAGGCTGAACTAATTTCCAATCGTTCAACAACTTCTGAAACATGATTTTTTAAAAAAGGTCTTCTTTTATTAAAAAGCATCAGATCAATTTCATGCATCATTAACAGGAAGTTATTACTTCTTTTAGTGTATATAATATTCTTATTGACATCAAGTTGTTCATACTCGCTATTACTTGTGAAATCAAAATTATCAAACAAAACACTTTTAATAAACACACTATGGTAAAAGGCATCGCCTTTGTTATTGTACGTAGTATTTTCTTTTTGCTTTTCTTTTCCGCTACTGTCAATATAGTAATATTTCGAATACTCAGTCAATTTAGATTTCCAGCATAAAATTTTAACAGAATACGATGGCTTATCTCCATCTTGCGTTACATCTACAGTATCCTTTTCTAAAATAAGGTGTTTATAATCTAACTTTTCACCATTTATAATAATTTGATAACCTTTATCTTCGTTTAATTCTAAATACCAACAAAACTCTTTACAAAGTTGCTCTTTAATCTTCTCAATTGTAAAATCTTCGGAATCCACATTTATGAATTCAACAACTGTGCCTGCAGATTTTTCAACTTCAATTGGCAAGGTAGCTTTATAATAATTCAACTCATTTGAATCTATAGTTATAGAATATTCATAATTTTTATTTTCTTGAGAATACACTGTTGTCCATGTAGCAAGAGAGGCAAATGTAAAAAATGTCAGTCTACCAACACCATTTTTACCATGAACATCTGATTGTTTAATATTTGGATCATAAATTTTTTCAGACTGAAAAAATGGTCTAAATTTATCGTTTAGTAATTCATTATCAATTCCATATCCATTATCAGAAATTTTAATATATGATATTGAATCCAACTCATTGCGCATGATTTCAACATTTATTTGTGTCGCTTTGGCATCAAAACCATTCCAAATATACTCACATATTGATTTTAATGCGGTATACTTTTTTAATGAATTTCTAATACCTGTAGAGGTAATTTGCACATTGTTGTCATTCATATTACTAACCTCCTACAAAAATATATATCAATTATAAACGATATAAAAAATTTATGCAATATACAAATATTAAAGCAACAAAGATTTACACCTAAAAAACATATTTCTAAAGTAATACAAAAAACAGATTTCAAAGTCTGCTCACTAATTAAAACAAATCCACTTTCAAATCAACCTGACTCCCAATATTCTCCGTAACTATATGTACCACACAATCATTCAGTATCAAATCCTTAATAACAGATGAATTTGGATGCCTATATTTATTCTTGTAGCCAGCAGAAATTACATTAATTACATTTAGTTCAGCTATTTTGCCATTGTAGTTGTGATGTGACCCATGATGAGGAATCTGAATACACCCAATATATTCCCAATATTGATTATATGCTTCTTTTAGATCTTTCCATTTTTGCGTTCCAGATGCATCGTAATCCCCCATATACAAGCAACCATTTTCTGTAAACGTTTGACAACGACAAGCACAAAAATAATGTTTAGGTATAGCGTAGTGTTGTCTGATACAACTGTTTTTGGTTCCGGAAAACAATGTCATTGAATTAGTATTAAAAGTTCCCCTGACTTGCTTATATGCTTCTTTAATTTGGTCTTTATCCTTTGGATAATTATTAATAAGCTCCTTTATTTTATCATCAGTTTTATCTATTCCACAATTAAATATTTGGGCAATAGCCTTTTTTAATTCATCAACGCGTTCTTGTTGTCTGAAATTAAAAGGAATCAAATTCCAATCAATATTTTCATCGAGAACAAAATTTTCTTCTTCTACAACATCTTTTCCCGACGAAATATACCTTGTATCAGAATTATTCAAATTCTCGCTACCTACTGTTCTAACCTGATAAAGCATTGGAACATCATCAACGCCTAAGCTATTAATAGCATTAAGCGGATTATCAATAAACATATACAAAAAACTGTCTTTGGCTACTGATAATAATGCTTTCAGTTTTAAATATGCTTTATCTTTCGTAGTAACGAGTGGAAAAAACAAGTTGCATACCTTGCAATACTTTATCAAAAAGGGCAAACCGTTTATGTGATCCTCATCCAAATGCGATATAAAAACAGCATCAATAATCTCTCCTCTTGTAAATTCATGTTTAATCTGCCGTTCAACAATTGATTGATCAGTTAAAGAACCACAATCATAAATAATTGTATGCCTTCCATCTTTAAGATTAAATGTTTCTCTATAAAAAGCGCCCTGACCAACTGGCAAAAAACTGCGTAACATTTCATTCCACCTTTATAAATTGTGTTTTATGTACAAAATTCATATACAAAAAAGCAAAATAAAAAAACATTAATAATTCACTTGCTTATATATCGTTTTATACTTTACTTTTCCTAATTAATAAAATTCTCGTATTCTTTCTAACAATTCTTTCTCCTGCTTTGGTTCGAGATGATCCATACGTTTTGCGTGATTTGTTTCTAAATAAATCAACCATCCTTGCAGCATAGACATATAGTCATCATCCAAAGTGCTCAATTTAGAATACTTGCCCACATAACCATTGCCCGCATGCCATGTCTCTTGCCTAACAGGATAATAATTCAAATTTTCACCATTAACGACTTTTGCATATCCATTTTCGTCAATAACCAAAGTATTATGTTTTCTGTCGTCTGCTTTTTCCATTTCAATTTTGATTTCTTCTTTGGTAAATAAATGTTCAGGCTTTCCACACCTTTGAATATCAAATGAAAAAAAAGCCGCACCGCAATCAACGAAATGATTTGCTTTGCAATAGTTAATTAGCATTTTTTTACATTTTTCAATACAACTTGAAATCTCTTTTTTATCATATATTAGTTTGATTTCATCCATGTGATTTCTTTTTCTCTTCATATATCCATCATTACACAGACAAAATTCACCCTCTATCAAGCTGTCAAAATCAAGTTTTCCATCATTGATTGTCAATGTTATATAATATGCGATATTGGTAGTTTCTTTAGTGTATTCTGAAACATCAAATTTCCAATTTTTAAATTCATCTCTTATAAAAGCTTCTACACACCTCGCTTTATTAATTTCAGGTTTATTGGAATCCTCTTTTATTCTTTCTTTAGCCTTATATTCGGTATTCTTACTTTTAATAAGTTGATTTGTATATTCTCTAAGCTCTTCATAAGAAAACTTACCATGACGTCCATCATATGTTTCAGGTATTTTATTGTACGGTCCGCTTTTTAACACAAACAAAAATTTGCCTTTTAAATATCTCGCAACGACCTTATAACCGCTAGGTAATTCTTTACCCGAATCATAATCATATACACCATATTGCTCATATTCTGCTGAGACATAATGTGCAGGATAATCTTCCACTAGTATTTCGTATTCAAAATCGGCAGAGTAAACAGGATTTAATTCTTTACACTCTAATAACAAATAATTCCACTCTTCGTTTTTATCAAATCTTTCAAAAAATAACGCTTTTGGCTTAACCAAGTTTATCTCTTTACAATCATCATAAATATAAATACATCCATCTTCATTTGCCAAACTTGCCTTTAAGAAATCTTGTCCTCCAGCTGATGAAAACAACATATGATTATGAGCTTGTGTTTTAGCCAACACATTGAGAACAGAAACTATTTCAACAGGATTTCTCCAAATTATTGTCTCACCAGAATTCTTCAAAAAATACTTGTTTAAAAATTGCCATTCACTTCTTTGAGATTTACTATAATCATCAATTATCTCAATCCATTTCAATAGTTGATTTTTAAAACCATCAATAGATGGACGGTTTTCGGGCGTATTATCGGTTGCAGCCTTTAATAATTCTTCAATTTCGACTAAATGTATATTTTGAAGATGCTTATAGTTTTTCAAACTATGTTTACTATCCGAAAAATCATACACCCCTTCAAACCCTGTTTCATCAAGCGACAATAACATCCATAAGGTTTTTGCCAAGGAATATACATCTGCTTTCTTGCCATCGGCTTTCTTAGGATTTCTTTTCATTTCTGGAGCTATTGTAAAAACAGCTCCCAGCCCTCTATCTTCGCGAGTATAATTATTTTCTCCATCCGGCAAATCTACTAATCCAAAATCTCCTATATAATATCTGCTATCATAAAAATACAAATTGCTTGGTTTAATATCTCTATGCGAAATATTTTTTGTGTGTAATTTTGATAATGTATTACAGATTTCTATTATACCCAATACGATTTCTCTAGGACTAGATTCGTGTTCTTTTATATACTCATATATGGGTTTGGCAACTGGCATCGTATATTCAAGCCAATATTTAGAACTCCAAATTATTGGAATTATGCCAACAATTTCTTTACAATTTTGTTTGATAACATCAATTTCATCTCTAAAACGAGATTTCTTTTCTTTATTTGCGTTATTGTGAAGTCTTTTTAACGCAACAATTTGGTTATCATTAGTTTGAATTTTATAAACTGTTGCATTTCCCCCACTGCCGAGTTTTTTTATTATATTATACTTCAAATGAAATCACCTCGAACATTTTATCATAAACAACTTAATTTATATATGTCTTAAAAACTAAAATCTACTACACTAATTCTACAATCTTATAACAAACATATGCAGCGCATCTTCTCTAAAAAATTCAGTTATATCCACTTTGCATATTATTTTGCATTAAAAAGCTATAATATTCCTTTACTATCTCAAATTGTTCTTCTATATCATTTCTAAAACGCTCTTCTTGTATTTGTCCTTTTATGAATTTTTTACAAATCAATATTAAATCCTCAAAAATTTCAATAAATTCTTCATCATCAATAATTGTCGCTTTTTCTTCAATTTCTTTTGCAAAAAGCTCAGCCAACAAATTTCCGTTTATATAATCATTAATCAACGTGATAATTTCTTGAATCTCAGAAAACTCAAAAGTAACACAAGTACCACCAATTAAACTAATTAATTCAATCCTATTCTTGGGATGTTCTATTTCTTCGTATAAAGTTTCAACTTCATCAATCAATGTTTGAGGAATGTTACCCATTGAAAGTTCTGATAAGTATTCATTGATTAAATTTACATCAATATCTAAAGGTTCAATCTCATCAAGAAATCTTAAAAATGCACAGGTTTCTTCTGTATTACGTATACAAGCAATCAACTCTTTTACCGCAATTGATTCTGTTATTTTCATTTCTTGTAATGATTTGTTTCTATAATTGCCTAAAAATATCTTTTCAGCTTTTGAATCTGCTAGTAATTCATAGGTATATGTCCCATTTTTATTAGCACCTTCTCTAATCAATGAATAATATTTATTTGCTATACTACCAAGCGTCCTTCCCACCAAATTTTTAACCTTTTCGTTAACCATAACCTTTCCAGATATGAAATGATATTCTATTTCATCAGGTTTCAAATGCTTTTTTACAAACTCAACAAAAAGGTTTGCTTCCTTACATTCGCTGGTATTAATATTAAATCTATTATATCGAGCACTCTTATAAAAGATTGTTGCAAACATCAAAAAGTCATTTTCTCTATTATTAAACTCAATTTTTGCACTTCTTTTTATCCTGCTATGCAAATCTTGATGACTATGAGTAATAAGGCTTTTTTCAAATTCTTCATATTCGTCAAATTTAATGTCCTCAAAAAGTACAATAATTATTTTTTGTAATCTTTCTATTCCTACTGACGTATGATATAAAAATGAAAATAAGGGAGAACTTTCTTCAATGCATATCATTTCATTAAGTGCTTCTATTCCATTATATATAAACTCGCCTGAAATATCTAATTCGTGCCCCATATTGAAATTTTTATATGCCCACAACTGATTCATTTAATAAAACTTCTCCTTTTATATTTATTAAACAATTACTGTTTTTAATTATACCATAATCCACCACAACATTCTATATATTGATACACATATTATTGAAGTAATTTCAAAAGCAAACAATATGCCTATTTAAGCAAAAACAGGCTTTGAAAACCACACATTTATGTTATAGATTTCGAAGCCTGATCACTTATTCATATTATAACACTGTTTAATATTTTTTTGATCATATCAATCTCATCAGCAGAATACTTATCGCGGATATCGTTTAATATACGGTCAAAGTAATATTTATACTCCTCTATATTATAGATCCTTGCAGCAACTAAGCATCTTTTCATTAAATCAATTGTTTTTTCTACTCTATCGTGTTTATTTAAAACACAATAATAGTATTCAAGTAGAGCAATGAGATTGTGGTATTCATATTTTGTTAGAGTTCTTTTTAAATTTTCATATTCAGTCTGCAATATATCCGTAAATCCATAACGTAGCAAGTCACAAATCCATCGCTTAACTGCAAGCTCAGAATTTACATATATTGGATATGATTTTTTTATAAGATTTTGAGCTTTTTCATATTGTTTATATGCTGCTTCCCAATCACCATTCCCAAACAAACAATCACCTTTGTACATTTCAGTAATCATAACACCCCGAACATATCCCTGAGAATTTTTCATTTCTATGCTTTCATCAAAATAGACCTCTGCACTAATAGGATCGTTTGAATTGTAGTACACTAATCCAAGACTACCTAATAATGGACCTATTTCTCTGTCTGATTTCATTTCTCTATGTTCAGTTAGAGCCATATCATACCATTTTTTTGCATTTGTCCAATCTCTTTTTAATCTAAAAATGTTACCTCTAAAGAGTTTGCAATTCGCTATACCATATTTATAATTATATTTTTTATATATTTCTTCTGATTTATCTAACTCACTTTCTGCATCTTCCCACCTTCCAATATGTATATAATTGCGAGCTAACTGCGTTCTAATAACTGCTTCTCCGTAATCATCTTTTTCAAAAACGAAAGCTTCTAATCCAATGTTTAACTCTTCAATGGCTTTTTGGCTTTTTCCCCACAATCTATAAATATCTCCCAATGATTTGCAGGCCCAACCCAAACCAACCATTTCCTTTTTTTCATCACACTTATTTTTAATTTCAATTGCTAATTGCTCACCCTTTTTGTATTTTCCGAGAATAGCATAAATCTCACACAACTTTGAACCAGTCTTTCTGATTTTTCTCGTTTCATAACTGGAATCATTGTTTTTAAGAATTTCTTCAAGTAATTTTTTGGCTTTTTCGTAAAATCCTTGTCCCAAATAAATTTCAGACAATGATGTTTTGGCACATTCTCTTATTGTATCCGAAACTGACGGATTCTTTGTATAGGCCAAATTATTCAGAGCTTTTTCCGCCAAATCCCATTTCCCTTTTATAGTCATTAAATATGCTTCTGCATACTTTTTAAAAAACTTTCCATTCTCCGTATAAAAAGTAAAATTGGATATACCGTTATAAAAATAGTCTTCAAACAAATCAATTGGCAATTCGGATAAATCATGCATACATAATTCAAGTTGCCTTATTCCATTTTCCTCATTTAAATTTAGAAGATGATATAAATAATACCAATATGACTTAGCTCTAATTCCGATTTCAACATCTTTACGACTTAACTCTTGATAATATGTTGATAAATATGAATTATAACTGTAGTATTTATCGATATAATAACACTTTGTGTCTTGATTTAAGAACCCTGATACAACATCATGAATAGCATATTTACCACTTCCTAAATGACGAACGAATGAGTATTTACAAACAGCTTGAAATAATTGTTTCATTTCTTCAGGAGGAACTTCTTTAAAATATCCTTGTATTATCTCAAAGTCGAAGCAATTAATTATTGAACAAAATTGAATAACTTCTTTTAGTTTTGCATTATCAATATGATTTAGGAATCTCTCTACAACTTTATAACCAATGGTTTCTCTGTCAATTAACTTATAGTCAATTTTTTCACTGGTATCAATTTGTTCATCAAAGAAATCCACACATAAAGCTATTGCCCACGGCAAACAACCTGAAATGTTTATTATCCACTCTATGCTGTCTGTATCACTAATACCCTTTCTCTCTAAGAATTCTTTAGCCTCTTTCTCACTAAACTGCTCAATCTCGATTGAAGCAATTTTAGATGTTAAATCAAACCAAGTACTTCCATTTAACAACTTATCTCTACCCGATATTATGATTTTAACTTGAAAATTTAATTTTGGAATAAAATCTACCGATAACCAATTTTCAATATTAAAAGGAACCCGTTCAAAAGTATCAAAACCTAAAATCACAGTAGACTCCTCTGAAAGTTTGTTCAATCCGTCAATAAAGGTTTCCTTAACATTGTATTTAAAATTAACAAATGTATCGACTTCATTTTTTGTTAACCCAATCCTATTTAATGCCGTTATTCCATCATGTTTATGCAACTCTATTATTTTCGAGATCAAACTTCCTATCGAAAAACCTACAAGGGAACCTATTCCTCCACCTAACATGCCACCTATTCCTGATGTTGCTGCAGAAATTGAAACTCCCACAGATTCACCAACTGCTCCACCAACGATATCAGTGATAGAAGGTAAATAATCCTTAACAAACGCATTAACGCCTTCTTTTTGTGTAGAACTATTATATTTCTTTACAAAACTTTCTGATGCCTCATCAACTTCTTTCAAAACACCCTTAAGAGTCTCAAAGCATTCGGAGGTCAGTACACAATTCTTTTCTAATTCGTCGTATAGTCCATATATAATATCCAGTATATCAGCATTACCATTTTTTAAATCTATTATAGCCGTAGAACATCCATCATCACGATAATTATCCGTTATCCTACGAAGAATTGTAGTTTTTCCGATTCCACCTACCCCGTAAATATTAACAATTGACTTGTTGTGCGGATTCTCATCGTCGATAATCTCTTTCATTTTATCAATAATTTTTACTCGTCCACTAAAACAACTGCTATTTTTATCATCTATTGTATCTTGAACACTATGCATACTTTCAACCTCCTTGTAACAGATTATCCCATAGCACAAACTTAACCAAGATTGTTCTACGGGATAAAATACTTATTGCTATATTATTACAAATCGCAAGAATCAATCCTATTATTAATCTTTAATTATAGGAAGATTTCTCAATGATTCTTCAATGTCGTCTGTTGCCTGAGGAGCAAAGATATAAAGCTGCTCTAACGGTGAATCAGAACTATTTGCGTGACAATGCACAACCCCGGGAGGAATAAGGATACAATCTCCTTCATCCAATGTATAAACATCATCTGTGTCTGTTATTACCTCGCCTTTACCGGACAGCATATAAATTACTTCTTCGAAAGTACGAGAATGCATATTTGTTTTGCAGTTGGGTTCAATCATAACAGTGCCCAAGTCTAAATTTTTTGCACCTGTCACTTTGTCGAGAAGAATTTTCAACTTCAACCCCGAACCAAAATCTCTCAATTCCGTTGTCACATTTTTGATTAATTTCATATAAAAGCCTCCTGTATTATATTCATACATTGTTACTCAAAAACAATGCATTAATTTTTACTTATAATCCAATGAACATATTCGCTAAACAAATTCGGAAATGCTTTAATTAAAGCACCATAAAATTTTCGATAACCTTCGCTATATGCCTTTGGATTTTTTAAATCTCCAACTTTCTTTTCAATCGTAAGCCCCTCAATTTTATTTAATATTCTGCTCTCAAATTCATCTTTATAATTAAAGAACTGAATATGCATACCCTCCCCCGGTTTAATATGCAAAAGGTCTATTGGGACTTTACCTGATGCGAATGCAATCCTGTTTTTAAAATTCACTGCATTAGGCAATGTTATTATCATTTTGCCACCAGGTTTCAGCACTCTTTTAGCTTCACTGATTGCATGTACAGGATCAATAATATGTTCAATTGAACAGAGCATAGTTATATAATCGAATGTGTTATCTTCAAAAGGAAATCTATCTTCAGACATATCACAATACTCTGCAATTACACCTCTTTCTCTCGAAAGATTAATTGCGTAGTCTGACAAATCAATTCCATATACTTTGCAGTTTTTTTCTTGCATTAAAAGTTCGCCAAGCACACCATCGCCACAAGCGACATCAAGGACTACAGCATTTGCTTCAATATTCTCTGCCGCAAACTGCCATCTACTACGCCATCTTCGCTCAATCGTCTGGTATTCAGGGCGTGCAAGTTTTACTTTCCATTCATTTTCATAATACGTTTTAAATGACAATCTCAACACATCCACTTCAAATAAATATCATCCACAGTAAATTTTATAGAAATGGGTAAAATAGTTTTGTTTATGCAAAACTTTATATACCTTTTATATACCTTTTATAGATTAATATAATCATAATAAAACATCAATGGGATATGCATTTTCGTTGGTTTTTTCTTCCTGTTTGTCGAAAAAGAAATGATATTATCAATAAAATCTATTATGAAATTAAAAACCTGGTAAATATGATAAAAAACAGATTTCAAAAATCAAACCATAAGTTCAAATTGAAATCTGTTTTATAAATAATTCCTAATCTTCGGATGAGCAAAGTTTCCAAAAACCATTTTGGGTAGTTTCTACTCTTTAGATTAGTTCTTTATTTTTTAGTGTTTTAAATTTTACAGAAATTGTTTTTTTGCTTACATCTAATAATTTGAAAGGTTAGCATAAAAATAGCCTGGATCCTTTTTCATGAGATTTAAGTATTGGTATCTTTTTCTCCTACCCTATCACCTGCCTCAGTTCCTACCTTATCGTCTTTTGGGTAGGTAGTATTCTATTCAAGCTTTAAAAACTCTATCTTTTGCCACTGTGAATTTAATCATAATATCGTTCAGTTCAACAGTGTATTCCGGAAATAGAGAATCATCCGACAAACGTGAATATATCAATACTAAAAAGCAGCAAAAAACATATATGGAGGAATTTTTATAATTCCGTCAACCACCGAAAGATTCTTCGGATGAACAACATATGACTCGCTGATTCTTTGATGATAAACCTTGTTAAATTCATTTAAAGATACCGTTGAATAGTTCTTTGCAGATTTCACTTCTATCGGCATAATTCTAAACTTAATCTTGCTGTCATTCGAAAGCATGAAATCTATTTCAATATCATTTCGATGCTTATTTTCATTATATCTTGTATAAAAATATAGTTTTTTTCCTTTTTCTGTTATCATCTGTGCAATAGCATTTTCATAAATCATCCCCTGATTTATTGAAAGTTTTCCGTCCATAATTTGTTTATACAAATTGTTTTCAGCAAGTTCATTCTCGCTAAAAGCAAGACTGACGAGTAGCCCTGTATCGCCAAGATAACACTTAACAGCCGATTCATTTTTATTAAGTGCAAAACCCACATTCGGGTCATTGCACTTATAACAAAGATTACATATCATAGAATCATCCAACCAAAAGAGCGGCTCATCGTACTTATCAAAAGTAGCTCCGGAATCAATTTCACTCAGTACGATCTTTTTCTCATGAGTTGACAGATACGCCGGAATATTTTCAAATATCGCAGAAACTTTAGAATTATATCTTCTTGCAGCCTTTTTAATATCATCACGGTACAGAGCAAGAATATCTCTTTTTTCTGTGTCTGCTGCAGCAAAGTCCCTTCCTCCGTTTTTATACGCAAGCACCGCTTGTGGCATTCCACCGACAAGAATATACTCCTTGAAAAGGCGCATTGCTTTATTGTGCATACTTCTTTCGAGCGGCTCCCTTTTTTCAAAGCACTCGACTATATACTCAAGTAAAATACCTTCATCAAAATAATCTGCAAACTCCTCAAAACTAAGCGGATACATCCTGATTTTTCGTTCTTCGGAAGGAATAGTTATACTTTCAACATTTTCTCTTATGGAAATCAACGATCCGGTTTCCAGATAATCATAGCGTCCATCTGCAACAAGATATTTTATTGCCTCTCTTGCTTTTGGAAATTTTTGAATTTCATCAAAAATGATTAGGCTTTCTCGTATATACAGCCTTATGTTATATTCAAGTGATAGGCTCTGAAAGAAAACATCCAAATTTGTAAGTTCATCAAAGAGGTTTTTAACCTTTTTAGAAGCCTTGTTGAAGTCGATAAGGATATACGATTTATATTCTTTTTTTCCGAATTCTTCGGCTACAGTAGATTTTCCTATTCGTCTTGCACCCTCTATCATCAAAGCTTTGGTTCCATTTGCTGATTTTTTCCATTCACATAAATTTTGATATATCTTTCGTTTAATCTCCATAAACAAGCTCCTTTCATTAGTACGCAATTTATATTATAGCAATTATCCCAATAGTACGCAAGATATTAACAGGCAAAAAGTTGAACAATACGCAAGATTTAAACATATATCCGCAACCAAAACATTATTTATCGATTTCACGTTAACCTTCAAATCCCGTCTGTACGGACTCAATATCTGTTTTTAATGTACTGTTCATTTCATCAATATCAAAATCACGGTAATCCCAGAGCTCATATTCACCAGTAGGTGATAAATACATCTGCTCAGATTTATTCTTTTC
>JAZLLP010000020.1:0-2713 GCA_045598225.1 Acutalibacteraceae bacterium
ACCGACAAAGCGGTAATGTATCACGATACGCTGAGTTCTGTTCTTACCTTTTCCCTGCACCGCAAAAACCTCGATTTTCTCAATAAGTTCGTTGAGTATGGGGGCTGTGATGATTTCCATTTCCGTAAGTTTTCTTACGGCGTTCAGAAAGCGTGTTTCGCCGTAAATCTCGGCTTCTGTGCGTTGCAGTTCATCGGTTAATGCTGATAACTGTTCTTTGAGTGTTGCTTCTTCTTCGTCATACTGTAATGTGAGCATTTCAAAATGTTTGTTATCGAGTTCTCCCGACACATTCTTTTCAAAAAGCACCTTGTAGCATACGGAAATTTCATTGAGCCTTTTCTTTGTTTTCAATAACTCCGCTTCAATGCGTTTCTTTTCCTTTGCGGCTTCTTTGTTCGCTTTTTCACTTAATAGCCGTACAAATTCTTCTTCATCGCTTTTGTAAAAAGAAACAAGCTGTTTCAACTCGCTTTTTACAACGATTTCAAGTGCATCCGCCCTTATCATATGCGTTTCGGGGCAAGTTCCGCGTTCACCTACATAGTTTCCGCAACTGAAAAAGTATTGGTCTGTTTTATTGTGCTTAACGTGAAACCGCATTTTACTGCCGCAATCTGCACAGAACATTAAATCGCTGAAAATGTTCCGTTCTTTTGTAGGGTCTTTCGGGGCTTTATGGCAGCAATTACCGAGTTTAATCTGCACGCCGTCAAATACCTCTCGTTCAATTATCGGCTCGTGTATGCCCTCAAATACCTTCATATTTTCCTCGGAGTTTTCATACCGCTTTTTATTCTTAAAGGATTTTGAGAAGGTTTTAAAATTGACAACATCACCGCAGTATTCCCGTTTATGCAACATATTCAATATAGTTGTTTTTCCCCACTTGTACGGATTTTCGCTTATCTTTCTGTTCGGCTTTTTTACGCCCTTTTTCGCCCAATATTCACTCGGCACGAGAATTTTTCTCTCCTGAAGAATTCTTGCTATACTTTCCTGCCCTTTTCCTTCAAGATACAAGTGGAATATGAGTCTTACAACCTCGGCGGCTTCTTCATCAACAATCCACTTGTGCTTGTCGTTCGGGTCTTTCATATACCCGTACGGCGGTTGTGAAAGCGGTACTCCCATATTGCCTCGTACACGGGCTGATGTTCTGCATTTTCGGCTTATGTCTTTCGCATACATTTCGTTCATTATGTTTTTGAATGGTGCTATGTCATTCTCACCGTCATTACTGTCATAGCAGTCATTTATTGCAATAAACCGTATATCTCTTTCGGGGAAAAAGTCTTCAAGATAGATACCGACCTGTATATGGTCTCTGCCTAATCTCGACAAATCCTTTACTATTACGGTTTTGATATACCCCATATCGCAATCTTCTGCCATTCGCTGAAAATCGGGTCTGTTGAAATTCGTTCCCGTGTAGCCGTCATCAACATAATATCGGCAGTTTTCAAAGCCGTGTTCTTCCGCATACTTTTTCAACATCAATTTCTGCGTTGTTATGCTGTTGCTTTCACGGTCTGCACCGTCATCATTGGAAAGTCTGCAATAGAGTGCAGTTATCAGTTGAGTTTCTTTTTTCTTTTTATTCGTCTGCATAATTATCCTCCTTCTCGGCAGACGAACGCTTATCATTTGTCGCCATTGTAACTCCAGAGTCGGGGCTTGTCAAATATGAAAACTCGTTTTCCAAAATCATTTTTATTCTGTCTTTCAAAGTGTTTTTTCCGTTTTCTTCGTTTTGAAAAACGGAATCAACAATATACCGAACACCGTTTATTGTGTATTCGTGCTCTGTTGTATTTTCAATTTCGCCCCGTTCGTCACGGAACATTACATAACGGATATACGCCGTTACTCGTTTAATTGTTTTTGATAAAAACATAAAAAATACCTCATCTTTCATTTAATACGCAAGCAGATAACTGTTGATAGTTACATCTACTCGCCAATGTGCCAAATGGAATACGGACACGGCTAAAACCGCAAGATTGTCGTATTCCGTGGGTAAGTGTTTTTCGATTGCAAGAGCCTTGTTTTTACCTTTTAACTTGTGTGTGCCTTCCATAAGCCGCACAAAGTTTTCATATTTTCTTGCGGTTTCTTCGGGCGTTTCTTTATCTTTACGCCGTTCCGCATATCTCAGGAGAAGTTTTTTCTTCAACTCTTCCCGGTATTTATCTCCGTTATCGCCGTTCAGTTTTTCAAGGTAATAATCATACATCTGCTTTGCGTGATTTGCCCTGATTGTGTGATACGGCAGCTTGTTTTCAAGTTCACTCTCAGAGAAGATTTTTTCATTCGTCTTCACGCCCTTAAAATACTTCTCTACGAATTTCACATCCTCCGGCAGTATATATTGCTTTTGCTGTTTACCGCCTTTTCCGTTCCTCACAAATACATAATACCAACCGATTTTCTCATCATAGAGAAAATCACCGCCCCGCAACCTTTTCAGTTCGTTACGGCGTATGCCCACACGCTTCTGAAATTCGACTGTACGGGCATATTTCGGGTTATCAATATCATTATCGCTTCTGCTTTTCTTCCCGTTATCCGACCTGCCTCGCTTGTATTCGGCAGTATGTCTTACGGGCTTCTTAATCCTTTTCATATTGAAATCGTGCAGCACACAGACGGGTGCAAGGTAAGTATGTATTGTGCTCGCACTGTACCCCTGTTCCGTCAGATAATCTGCATA
>JAZLLP010000021.1:0-66392 GCA_045598225.1 Acutalibacteraceae bacterium
CACTTTTCAGCCCTTACATCCGACTTCTTTCAGACTCCTCCTCACGAAGGACGCCCTTGTCTTCGTCTAACAGTTCCTACTGCCAAGCCTGTAGCGGACTTTCACCGCCAAGTAAATATGCGTGCCGAGCACACAAATAAAGACACTTTTGCTCTGTGGACAAAAGTGTCTTTTTTGCTTCGCAAAGTGATGTATCAACTTCGTCTCAGTGATGTTGCTGTTTTTCTTTAACAGTTCTGCAAGAAGCAATCAGCATTACCCGTATGGAAGTACATTGCTCATTGAGAACATTATATGTTTGTTCATCTATGTAATCGGTACGGTATAAAAGTTCAAGCCAATACCCTGTTTCACTTGCTTCTTTAAGGGCGATTTCTAGTTTTGATACAAAGTCTTTCTTTCCCTGTGCATAATTTGCTTCATAAATATTTGCGCCGATGGAGGTACCGCTTCTTCCGATTTGATTGGAAATAATTGACTCGTGCTTTGTTTTAAGCATTTTTACAAGATTGATAATAGATACGGAAAAATTCATAGACAAATCTCGCAATTTGGATTCGGACATAGTTTGCACCTCTTTTATAATTATTATAAGAAAAGTGATGTATTGCTTCGCAAAGTGATATTTTGCTGCGCAAAGTGATGTATTGCTTCGCAAAGTGATGTGATGTGTTCCCACACGCCCGCAGGCACATCACTCGCCGAAGGCGAACATCACGCACGAAGTGCACATCACCGTTCCGCGTCAGCGGAACACATCGTTCAAAAAAAGCACTTTTGTCAAATGGACAAAAGTGCTTTTTTTGTTGGCAGCGGTATAAGGATTCGAACCTCAACAAACGGAGTCAGAGTCCGGTGTGCTACCGTTACACAATACCGCTAAGAACAAAAGTTATTATACTATCAGTTTTTCAAATTGTCAATAGAATATTTGAATAATTATTGACAAAGTGAAAAAAATATAATAAACTGATACATATTGATACTAATTATTATCAGGAGTTTTTATGAATATAGAACAATTCCACCAAATGTTTAATGACAAACATTTTTATGATTTTAAAAAAATGCAATACAAGTATCCGAATAACATAAACGAATTTATTAAGGTGCTTAAAGAGCATTATTACACCCCGCTTTTTGTAACAGACTTTAACGGCAACAAAATTGTTTACATTAAAAACAAAACAAATTTAAAAGCAGAGGCTTTAAAACTTTTACTGCCGTGTCAAAACAAAGCGTACGGTGAAAGCGCCGTAGCGGAGGAAATTATTTCAACCGCCAAAATTGAAAACATTGACTACAGCCGTGAAAGTGTGCGAAACATTCTTAAAGGCTACACCCCCGCAGATGATGAAGAAGACCGCATTCTGGGAATGAAAAAAGGTTTTGAATTTATTGCCGACAAAAAAAACATAATAAACGAGCAGAACATTTACACTTTATATATGACGGCGGTAGGTCGGTTTCTTGACGAAAACGACAGGCTGAACGCCGGGCGTTTTTACCGGCACGATGATGTTCACATTCAGGATTTGAACGGCAAAATTTCACATTTCGGTGTAAAAGCGGAAAAAATTCCGGGCTTAATGAGTGACCTTTTAAAATTCATTAACGAGAAAAGCGAAATCGGTGACCTTGAAAAAGCGGCTGTTATACACTTTTATATTGCATACATTCACCCTTATTTTGACGGTAACGGTCGAATGGCACGGCTTTTGCACATTTGGTATTTAGTTCAGAAAGGTTACGGCAACACACTGTTCATTCCTTTTTCGGGTTACATTATGAAAAGCCGTAAAAAATATTACGAAGCATACACTTTAATTGAAGAAAACGAAAAAATTTCGGGTGTAACGGATGTAACGCCGTTTATTGCGTACTTTGAAGAAAATGTGTATAACAAATTTGAAGAAACCGAAATTAAAACAGATGTTTTTAACAAATTTAAAAACGAATTGCAAAAAGGAAACATTACGGAAAAAGAGGAAAAACTCTGGTACTTTATAATTTCCGAATACGGAACCGGTGAGTTTTCAACAAAGCAAATTGAAAAAGATTTTTGTAATGCGGCTTATGCAACGGTCCGCTCGTTTGTTTTAAAATTTGAAAAATACGGTTTACTTACTTCGCAACACTACAAAAACCGCGTTAAATATAAAATAAATAATTTTTAATTATCAGGTTTTAAAAACATAAAACGCCGGGTTTTCCGAAAAATGTGAAAATACCGCTCATTTTTCTCCGAAAAATGTGAGAGGAACGCTTGAAAACCTCCGAAAAATGTGAAATTTACACTCAAAAACCTCCGAAAAATGTGAGAGGAACGCTTAAAAATCTCCGAAAAATGTGAAATATACACTCAAAAACCTCCGAAAAATGTGAAATATATACTCAAAAACCGCCGAAAAATGTGAAATGTGCGCTCAAATAACCCGGAATAATGTGAAACGAGCAACATCACATTTCGAAGCACCGCATCACTTTGCGGAGCAATACATCACTTTGCGGAGCAAAACATCACCACGAAGCACCGCATCACTTTGCGGTGAAACCGCAAAACATCACTAAAAAAACTCCTCACCGGTTTTCACCGGTGAGGTTTTTTTAGTGAACTATTTTAAAGTAATCACAATTTAAGGATTAATACCAGCCGTCGTCCATGTCGCCTGTACCCTTTGAAACTGTGAGTACATCTTCGAGCTCAAATTCTTCGATTTCGAGCTCAGGTCTTTTGTATTCTTTCATAGTAAAATACTCCTTTATAAAAACTTGAGTTGTTGTTATCCGAAAAGGTCGTTAAAATCAATTATTATGTCACCGTCACCGCCACCGCCGACCTGAACGCCACCGGAAGTAGTACCGGGTAGCGTAGTTGACGGCTGAGTTGTTGTAACAACGGAAGATTTTGTTAAAACATCATCAAGTTCAAACTCAATAATATTTAATTCGGCCTTTTCGTAATTCTTCGAAATCATTTAAATCAACCAGCGTATGCGGGCATAGCAGGAGTTCTTGACTGTGCAGCTGCAAATTCATCAGCAAGGTTAATGGTCTTTGTTTCGCCTGTAACCTTTACCGGATCAGCATCAGCAGACGGTTTAACCATTGCGAAGAATGTAACGGTGATTGTTTTGTCAGCCGCAACATCATAAGGAATGTTTGTAACAACTGCACGGAAGCTGTATGTGCCATCGCCGTTATCATAAACAAATCTTGTTGTTTCGGTTGTTTTGTAATCACCTGTGTCTACTTTAACGCCAACTTCAGTAACGTTTGTTGATGTGCCGCCTTCGTCAAATGCAATAGCGATGTCGGAAGTTTTGAATGTACCAACGATACCGAGGTTCCAGTTAGGCTGAGTATTGTCACCGCCAACCCACTGAGCCTGAGTTTTAACGAAAGTGATGGGTTTAGCAGCTGACTTGGGAGCAGCAATACCTTCTGTGGTAATTATTTTTGACGTTTCTATTGATTTAACGCCGCTTGAATAATACTTGAAGTTTGTGTTCTTCATAGTATCAACTGTACATCTCGGAATACCGATAACGTCATCAGCTGTAAGGGTAGCCAAAACTTTAAATGTAATTTTGCAATAAACCATCTGGTTATTTGCATCAAGAGTAATAGGATAACCGGTTGTTGCTTTTATTTCGTTCTGAGAAACAGTATCGTATGTCTGCTGGAACATTCTTACTTCGTTCCAACCATGAGTACCGTCTTCAGTAGTAAATTTAGCTTTAACAGAAGATGTGATGTCATTTGCTGAGTTTGCTTTCATGAATTGAACACCTTCTGAGTTGGTAAGAACCCAATCGGTAGATACATACTGATACTTTGCATTATTAAAAGCAAGAACAGTGTTGGAAACTGCCATTTTAAATGAATCAGCATCTGTTCCGGAAGGATACTGATATGCAAGTGTAACAGTAATATTACCGGATGATTGACCAACAACAGCATCAGATGTAACAATAATGCCGTATTCACCTGAGCCGAGTGTCAAAGCATTGACAGAAAATGCAAAGATTGAGCAAAGCATTATAAGAGCCAATGCCAAACTAGTGATTTTTTTTGTCATTATAAATGACCTCCTTTAAATTAGTCAGCGGGTTTTACGAGTACCGCAACGTCAGCCTGAACAAGACGTGTATCCCAAGCATCGTGAAGTTCTGCAAGACCGGCATCAGTACCGTCAATTTCAGTTGTGCCGTCTACATCACCTGCAAACAGGAAGCAGGGATTTTCAATTCTTGTATCCCAAGCATCATGAAGTTCCATAATACCGGCATCGGTACCGTCAATTTCACCTGTACCGTCAACATCGCCGAAGAGTATGAAAGCATACTCGGCAACTACTGAATCATCAGAATTCTTGCAAACCTGAACGATAACACCAGTACCGCAGTCAGAGCCTGCATCGTTTGCAACTATGTTCATATAGCCGTCGCCAACTACTTCAAATACATCTGAAATAGCTTCACCATCGGGAACTTCAACACCATAAACATAACCTGCAAGTAATGCATCGCCTTCTTCTGCAAGATCGTTATGTGTTATGTCAATAACACCATTAGTGCCGTCAATAACTACGAGTTCGGGATCTGCCGCACCGATAGTAACGGTATTGGGATCAGCAGTAACTTTCTGACCGGCAATAAGGTTACCGGTAACGATGTTTGCTTCATCAAGACGAAGAGCAATAAGAGTACCTTCGGGTTTAGTTGCAGTTTTGGGGTCGTTTTTGATTGTAACAGTACCGGTAGTACCTGTAAGAGTTACAGTAGCAATAACGCCGTTAATTGCTTTTGCTTCAGAAGCGGTTTCTACGCCTGTAAGACCGTATGTTTCAGGAACGATAACAACTTTGTTTGTTGTTTTGCTTACATTGATGTCTGCTGTGTAGGGATAACCTGCACCGATAGCAACGCTTTTAACTGCAAGGTCGCCTGTGAGAGCAAGTTCGAACTGAACAGCGCCGGTAGCATAGTTAGTAACGAGAGTAACAGGAACGTCCCAGTCAGAACCGTTTGCAACCGCATTACCTAATGTCCAGGTCTGTGTGTTGTCTTGTGTTTCTTCAAAATCAACAGCGAATGCAACAGTAGCAAGGCTGAAGACCATTACAAGAGCAAGGACAACACTTAAAATTTTGCGAGTCTTTGACATTTGTTTGCCTCCTTGTTAGATTTGCTTTTATTTTACTCGCTTAAACCTTTCCTAATTTAAACGAAATAAAAGACAAAACTTTCTGATTAAAGTTTGCTTAGTAATTATACACTAAACAGACACATTTTTCAATAGTAATTATAACAAATTACGGGAATTTATTGTAATCTTTCTTTGTAAAATATATCTAATATGACTGAATTGTCAATTTCGGTAATAATTACTTCAAACTTATTACCTTCCCCGGCTTGCGCCGGGGTCGGCTTATTAATAAGGTATTATTATATAATATATATAAGTTAATTATATATTATATAGATTCTAATTGACTGAGTGTCAATTATTTAAGAACTTCTGCAACAACATTGCTGTAGTCCTGTGCAACAATTCCTTCGGAAGCAGTGTCAAGGTTACCTGCTACGAAGAAGATGCCGTTGAGGTCAGCGTGGTTGTTTGAAACAAGTTCAACAACAGTTGCGTCAAGTACGTCAACCGCACCGTCGCCGTTTACGTCACCGTCAACAACGATAGTAACTGTTGCCATGGGAACTTTAACGCCTGAAACTGTTTTGTAGAATGTAATTGTTGAGCCTGTACCTGTAAGAACGTCGTTTTTGTCAATTGCTGTAAGAGCATAAGTTCCGTTTGTAGAAACTTTCTTCTCTTCTGCGCCGCTTACTGTGAAGAGGTCGCCCGCTTTTGCTGCGGTGAGGTTCTTAGCGATGTGGCTTGTTACAACGCTGATGTCATTGCCTTCAGCATCTTTAGCAACAACATCAGATGTTGTGTTGTTTACAGATACTGATTTGAATGTCATCTTTGCAAGAGCTTCACGAAGAGCATCGGATGCTCTGTCAACTTTGCGCTGGTCATCAGCAGCATAAGATTTGTCATTGACAATAAGTGCTGAATTCGGGAAGAGCTGATAAGAATCATCGCCTGCTGTAAGTTCGTTTGCTTTGCCGTCGTTGTCGGTATCAATACCGAGTGCTGCAAGAAGAACGCCGAATTCTTCGTTGGTGTTGCTGTAGTAAGAAGCACCTTTAAGAACCGCGTCAGCCTGTTCAATAAGTTTTTCGAGTTCTTCATAGCTTGCTTCATCGTCGCCTGTTCTAAGGTTGTTTACTGCAACCTGGAGAGCATATTTAGCGTCGAATCTTGAGCTGTTGCCGCCGTCAGCCTTTGCTGCAGTTGCTGCATCGTAAGCTGCTTTGTAAGCGTCCCAGCTTCTTGTTGAATAGGTTACGCCTTTAGCACCGTTTGTCGTACCGTAAAGTTTATTAGCAGAATCGAGTTCCTGATTAAGGAAGTAAAGTTCTGCGTCAATATCCTTGGTAAGAAGACGGTTGTAGTTTCTGGTAAGAAGGTTTGCAGCCTGCTCAACATCGAGGAGCTGATAGCCTGCATACTTAACCTTTGCATTTTCAAGAGCTGTTACGCGGCTTTCCATCTGCTCATCGGTATAAGCCTCTTTAAGAGCAAGAATGTATGCGTTGTAAGATGTCTGAGAAGCAAGAGTACCGAGAGTTGTTTCATCTATATTTGTGTTATAGGGGAAGAACTCGTCATCGGGTGTTGCATAGTTCTGTGTTTTGTAAGCACTGATTATTTTGTTTGCTGTGCTTCTTGCGCTTACATATCTTTCCCAACGCCATGAAGCATAGTCAGCTTCACCAAAGTTTTTCATTGCTTTGTTATAGCCTTTAAGCGTATTCTGAAGAGCAATAACGTCGGCGTCAATAGAGTCGCCTGTGCCTTCATCTGCGAGCTGAGCTGCAGTCTTCTTGATGTAGTTAACATCGTTTGCTGCGGTGTAAAGAGCTTTGTAAAGTTCTTCGAAGTTGTATGCCGAGTAAGCGTTCCAATACTGACGGCCAACCTTTGATGCTGCTTCAAGAGCTGCAATGTAGTTTGCCCATGCGGTAGCGCAGTTAATTTCGGTTACCTGTGTTTCAGCATCGCCGTCGGGGTTGATGCCTGTTGCTGTGAATGCAGTCTCAACAAGACCTTCTTCATTTGCAGTAGCGTCAAGAACTTTGCCTGCATAAGCAACGCCTTCCTGGTTGTATTCGGAAGCAAGACGCTTTTTGCCGAGCTCGGAGTCAACGAGTGAGTTGAGCTTGTTGCGATAAACGTCATCATAGAAGTGGAATACGATATTGTAATCTGCGCCTTCCTTATCGGGGTTGTAGCCCTTGATGGCAAATGAGAGCGAGTTAGCAACGCCCTTCTTGGACTGAGCGTAACTGTTAAGTGTAGTTGCGTTTGTAACCTTTGCATAAAGTGTTACTTCGTCAACAGCGCCGGTCTGTGAACCGTGAGCACCTTTGTCAAGTGTAATACCCTGCTGAACATTTGATGTGCATTCTACACCGTATGCACGCTTAGACCAGCCTGTTGAAGACTTGTCATACTTAGCGTACTCAAGGCCGTCACCGAAGAAACCAACGGGGTTAGAAATCGGAACATACCAGTCTGTGGTATAAGAATACTTAGAATAGTTGTCGCCGGAGCCATCCCACTTCTTGGTGGTGGTGATACGCTCGTTGGAGCCTGCATAAGCAAAGTAGATGAAATCACTCACTGTGAATACCTTGCCGTCTGCCATTGCTTCGCCTTCTTCATTGTAAACGTTGTAAGAAAGCTCAACGCGAAGAACCTTGCCGCTGGTGGGAATACCTGTTACGTTGTAAGTAACATTGCCGCTCTGACCGAAGTCAAGCTTTGTGGTCGGGTATGCCGAAACAGTGAAGTTTGAACTTACGGAGCCGTCAAGGTTATAAGCCTTAACGCCTGTGAGCTTGTAAGCATACTGGTTATCCTGGTACTCTGTACCGTCCTGCATATAACCGTGTCTCCAAACGCCCTTGGAGCCGTTAGCAACAACGAAGGTTGCGCCCGAAAGAGCACCGCTGTTTGTAACGATTGACTTTGCAAGAGACATTGTGGGAGTACCGAGCTCCTGCTCACCTGCGAATTCGGGGAAGAATACGATAACAACGGGAAGAAGGTTGTTAAGAAGGTCGCCGCTGCGGTTATTAAGTGCAGCAAGAAGGTTGCTTGCAAGAGTACCGATGTTAGCGCTTGTAAGAAGAGTTGCGCAGTTGGTTGTTGCGGGAAGAAGGTTTGTGCCTGCTACAAGGTAAAGAATACGCTGTGCAAGGTCAAGAACCTGCTTAACAACATTGGTGTTGTTAAGAATATTGCCCATCTTTGTGCCGTTGGGAGCTGCGCTGTCGGTAGCTGCAGTGTTTCTGCCGATAAGCGAAAGAAGACCTGCGATATCGAAAGAATCTGCGATGTTGTAAATCTTGTTGAAGAGTGCTTCAAGGTCGAAATCATAGCCGTTGCCGGAGCAGTTGCTGATGAAGCCGAGCGGAAGAAGTGTATTAAGAGCATAGTCAAGCATCTTAAAGCCGTTGCCTTTACCTGTTACGGTGTTGGGGTCAAGCTTTGCAAGAGCAGAGGATGAACCCTTACCTACATAGTTAACAGCCCATGTGGCAATAGCGGTAAGCATGCCGTTCCAACGATCAGCTGTTACACCCTTTGCGGGGATAGCTGTGTTGAAGTTTGTGTAACCGTTAAGGAAGGTGTAAGCAACGTCAAGACCCATATTGAGGATGATGTTGTACCATTCCTGGTTGGAGTGAACCTTAACCTGTCTGCTGCCTGCTGAGGGAAGAACGCTGAAGATTTCATCATCATAGTTGATAGCGGGAGCGATATCGGTAAGGAATTCACGGATAACAAGTGCGCCGAACTCAAATACCTGAGAACCGTCGTGGAAAGCGAAAGTGCCGTCTGCGTTCTTGGGCATAATGAGCTGAGGCATAGCGTCGTTGAAGAGCGGAAGACCGATGTAAGCTACAAGGTCAATGAGGTCATTATCTGCATCGTTTACTTCTGCAAGGAAATCAGCGTCAACAACGCCGTTTTTATCAACATAAGCATTGCCTTTGCCGAAGATTGTTACTGAATAATGATTCAAAGTGAATCTTACTGCTTTAAGAAGGTTTGCATTAAGTTTGGAACTGTCGCCGTCTTCCCAAACAACATTGCCGTCAGCATCCTTAATGGTGGAGCCGTCTTTTGCGATAACTTCGTCATTACCTGCAATGTCAAGGATGAGGAAGAGAAGGTGGTTGAGAGAACCGAAAACAGAACCGTATGTGCTGATTGTGCTGCTGATGCCGGAAGCGCTGTCTGCAGTACCGAAAGATGTAGCATCAAAAGCATAATCCCAGTTCATAAGGTTAACAAGGTCATTACCTGTTGCAACATTTGCAGCGTAGTAAACTCTTGTTTTTTCTTTAATAACGTTGCCGTCTTCGTCAACATCATCTACACCGTCATTGTCAAGGTCAATAGCTCTGGATCTTACATCTGTGTAATACCAATAGCCGGTTGCATCTTTCCAAAGAAGGTCTTTCATTGCATAGTTGCAATAAGAAGCGTTTATGTCTGTACCGAAAGCACTCTGTGCGCCAGCGGGAAGTTTGTCGAATGTTGTTTCAACAAAGTCAACACCCATAGCTTCCATTATGGTCTTTTTAAGAGTGTGGTTAAGACCGTGGATACCGAACTCGTCATAAGCATAGGGAAGAAGAGTATCAAGAACCTGGAAGAAGGACTTTGTGGTGATATCGATAGAACCGGTAAAGGTCTTGGAAACGATTGAGTTCATATCCCAGATTTTTACCTGTTTGCCGTCTTCACTGACTTCGCCCTTACCCATAGCAGCTGTGTAATCGCCGTATCTTACACCGTTTCTGTCGGTATCGTTTACGTTTTTCCAGCTGTTATCCTGGGGTTTGGTGAGAAGGTTGTTAGCTGCAACATTGAGGATTTTATCAATGTTGTTGGCTTCGGTCGGTAAACCTGTCCAAGCAGAATTTTCATAATCGTATCTTGCGCCCTGATAGGGGTAAGAACCGTAAAGAAGACCGTCGAATACCATCTTGGTAAGGAAGCCCGGAAGGTCGGTAAGGGTACCGTTGATATCGTCAAGATCTACAAGACCTGCGACGATACCGTTGATAAGCGAACCAACCTTAATACCGTTGTTGGTAAGAAGACCGTAGGGAGCCTTTGCAACAACGCCGCGAACATCGGAAGAACCGAGGAACTGGAGAAGTTTCTGAACGGCAGCGATGTTGTTGCCTGTTCTGTTCCAGCCCTTAAGAAGGGAGCGCTGGTTGCGAAGAGCCGAAACGTCACCGCCGGCGATGGATGCTACGAAAGAATCGAGCAAATCATATACGTCGGGGATGAGCTGGTTGAGTGTGTCAAGATGAAGAGTACCGAGAACGGAAAGGTCAACCTCGTCGTTCGGAAGGATTTCATCGACATAGTCAAGAAGTACGTCTGCTGCCTGCTCTGCCGTAAGGGCAGCGTTGTCAATTGAGTCATACTTAACCTGGCTCTTAACAAGAGCAGCGTTACCTATAACACCAAAGCAACTGAAAACCATAAGCATTGCAAGTACAAGACTTAACAATTTTTTTGATTGTTTCATTAAAATTTACCTCCATATTTTAGTACGCCAATACAAAAATACGCGTGCGTGATGTGTGAACATTCACTTTATGTAAACCGTTCACTTTCATAACTGCGGACACGCACCGCCCCGCAGCCGTCACACCACTGTCACGATTCCCCCTTTCATAAGACTACGCCGGTTGTCGAACAATGTTCTGCGGTTTTGCCGAATGCGGCAGAACACGAAAAACACAATTCTTTTCACCGAACGTTAAATAAACATTTGACTTGCGGGCTCTAAATAAAGTGCACAGCGCCGAATTGCTCAGAGCGCATTGCGGTGAGCGTTGAAAACAGGCATTTGAGGAACTTCTTCAAGCAGATGTACAGCACTTGTGCCGTACTCCCCGGTGATGCCTGTGCGGATATCGGAGACAACTCAACCAACCCGCACCCAATGCCAAACCGCCGCCGCTCCGGCAACGCTTTGTGCACTTAGCGCCCACACACTTATTTAGTTAATGAACGCCTGACACATACCTTTTGAACTCACCCGAAAAAGCAAGCACGCAAAAGCGTTTTACGCTGCTTTTACAGGGCTTTCAACTTCAAAATGGTACAATACGCCCATTAACCGACCTTTAGTCATCATCATAATATCACCCGCGCCGTCAAAAGTCAATAGGATACGGATAAATATTTTTAATTTTCGTTCTTTTTATATTATATATATTATTATACATTACTTTGCGTTGCGAGTTGTTAGTTGTTAGTTGTTAGTTGACGGTTGTTAAGTTTGTGCCTGCGGCGTGATGTTCACTTCGTGAGTGATGTACACTGCGTGAGTGATGTTCACTTCGTGAGTGATGTGCCTTCGGCGTGTGCGTGAAACGCAACTGCGAGTGAAACGAGCAACATCACTTTGCGAAGCAACTCTCTGTTTTGTGCAAAATGACGAAATTGTGTGTAATGTTATTTTACTTTACAACTCCGTTTGTTTAAACTTTTTGTAAAAAATGACGAAACCGTTGATTTTACTGCATTTATTATTGTATTTTTTACAATATTTTTTGTCGTTAAACCACTGTAATGCTTAAAACCTTTACACAGTAATATCATCTTATTTCTTTTTTCAGATTTTGTTTCGGAATTAAAACAACATTCAAAGGTAAACTTCAACAACATTTTTCACGGGTTACGGAATATGTTTTTTTGGGACTTTTTTCACACTTTATACAGGTTTTCCCGTTGCCGATTTAGTACAAAATAACGAATATTCAAAATCGCCCGAATTTCGTCGAAAATAGACTTGAAATGAAATATGCGGCACTGTATAATGTAGTTGTAAATTATGTGTAACGCAAAATACGGCGTATATACCTGATTATAAATCGCAAACGAAATCACAAATGCAAAACGGGTGAACAAATGAAACTTCTCGAAGACAAAATAAAAAATGACGGTGTGGTTATCGGCTCCGACATATTAAAAGTCGATATGTTCCTTAATCACCAGATTGACGTTGAACTTCTTGACGAAATGGCAAAGGAGTTTTACAGGTTATTTAAGGATAAAGGCATTACAAGAATACTTACCGTTGAAGCCTCGGGTATTGCCATTGCCGTTCTTGCCGCAAGGTATTTTAAAGTTCCCGTTGTTTTTGCTAAAAAAACGTCGCACAAAAACGTCGGCAACGATTTGTACACCGCAAAATGCTATTCATACACACACGGCACATATTACGATATAAACGTTTCAAAGAAATATCTGCCGAAAGGCGAAAAAATACTTATTATAGATGACTTTCTCGCAGACGGCAACGCTTCAAACGCTATGATTGAACTTATTGAACAAAGCGGAAGCGAACTTGCCGGTATAGGCATTGCCGTTGAAAAAGGCTTTCAGCACGGCGGCAAAGCACTTCGTGAAAAAGGCATAGACGTTCAGTCTTTGGCGATTGTTGACTCAATGAACGAAAACGGAATTACGTTCAGAGAAAACATCGTTTAAGATATATTAAAAAAATTTTGGAGGCAACAAAGAATGAAAAAGTTTACCAAAGTACTCGCACTCGTTCTCGCTCTTTCAATCGTTGTAGTTGCATTCGCGGCTTGCAGCGGCAAAGGCGGTAACGAAGACACAAAAGCACCCGCAGGTGAAGAAACAGGAAACGCTGACCTTGCTAACATCAAAGTAGGTTTCATCTTCCTTCACGACCCCAGCCAGTCAACTTATGATGACAACTTCTATCAGGCTGCTAAAAACGTTCAGAAAGAACTCGGCCTTACTGATGAACAGGTTATCTACAAATGGAACATCCCCGAAGAAGGCACCGACTGCTATGACACCGCTGCCGATATGGTAGACGAAGGCTGCTCAGTTGTTTTCGCTGACTCTTTCGGTCATGAAAGCAACATGCTCAAAGCCGCTAAAGACTTCCCCGAAGTTCAGTTCTGCCACGCAACAGGTACTATGGCTCACACAGAAAAAGTTGCCAACTTCCACAATGCTTTCGCTTCTATCTATGAAGGCAGATTCCTTGCAGGCGTTGCAGCAGGTCTTAAACTTAACGAAATGATCGAAGCAGGCAAAATCACCGCTGAAGAAGCAAAAATCGGTTATGTAGGTGCTCATCCCTATGCAGAAGTTATTTCCGGTTACACTTCATTCTATCTTGGTGCAAGATATGTTTGCCCCTCTGCAACAATGAAAGTTACATATACAAACTCCTGGTTTGACATTGCTCTTGAAAAAGAAGGCGCTCTCAAACTCATCAACGACGGCTGCGTTCTTATTTCTCAGCACGCTGACTCCGAAGGCGCTCCCAAGGCTTGCGAAGAAAAACAGGTTCCGAACATCGCTTACAACAAGAGCACTATTGACCTCGGACCCACAACCGCTATCATTTCTTCAAAAATCAACTGGGAACCCTACTTCAAACTTATGATTGAAAACACCGCTAAGGGCGAAGAAATCCCCGCAGATTACACCGGCACAGTTGCAACAGGCTCTGTTGAACTTACAGAAATCAACGACAAAGCCGCTGCTGCTGGCACCGCTGAAAAAATCGAAGAAGTTAAAGCAAAACTTGCTGACGGTTCTCTTAAAGTTTTCGATACCGCTTCTTTCAAAGTTGACGGCAAGGCTCTTGACGCCGAAACTCTCGCTGACGTTGATACAGATGACGCTTTCACTCCCGATACAAAAGTTGTCAAAACAGAAAACGACATCTCCTACTTCGCAGAATCAGAATTCCGTTCTGCTCCTTACTTCGCAGTTATCATCGACGGCATCGAAGTTGAAGTTGCTTAATCGCTAATTCATTAAATTTTTCCCTTGGACGGAGAGTTCGCTCTCCGTCCGGGTTTAATTTTGAAAAGAATACCGACTGCGTTTCAATCGGTACTCTTTTGAGAATTAAATCGGTTTAAGGAGGACACTTAATGGCTATCCCGGCAATTGAATTAAAAGATATTTCAAAGCGTTTCGGCTCTATTATTGCCAACGATAACGTTAATTTGTGTGTTTACAACGGCGAAATTCTTTCGCTTCTCGGTGAAAACGGAAGCGGAAAAACTACGCTTATGAACATGATTTCCGGCATCTATTTCCCCGATTCAGGGCACATCTACATTAACGGTGAGGAAGTCGTCATTCGTTCCCCGAAAGACTCTTTCAAATACAAAATAGGTATGATTCATCAGCATTTTAAACTTGTTGATGTTTTCACAGCCGCAGAAAATATTGTTCTCGGCATTGAAAAAAGTACTAAAAAAACAACGGAAACAATACAGGCAATCTGCGACAGATACGGCTTTGAAATAGACCTTAAGAAAAAAATATATCAAATGAGCGTTTCCGAAAAGCAGACTGTCGAAATAATCAAAGTGCTTTACAGAGGCGCCGACATCCTTATTCTGGACGAGCCTACGGCTGTTCTTACACCGCAGGAAGCACAAAAACTTTTCAACGTTCTTCGCAATATGCGTGCCGACGGAAAATCAATAGTTATTATTACTCACAAACTTCACGAAGTTCTTGAAATTTCCGACAGAGTTTCAGTTCTCAGAAAAGGTAAATTCATAGGCACGGTAAACACTTGTGACGCTACCGAAATGAGCCTTACGGAAATGATGGTCGGTGAAAAAGTTGACCTCAACATTGACCGTGCAGAACCTGAAAGCACTGTTGACAGAATTATAGTAAACGGTCTTGACGTTTACAGTCCCGAAGGGTTCAAAGTGCTTGACGACATCAGTTTTACCGCAAAAAGCGGCGAAATTCTCGGCATTGCCGGCATTGCCGGAAGCGGTCAGCGTGAACTTCTGGAGTCAATCGCAGGTCTTCAGAAAATTGCCGGCGGCGAAATTTACTACAACAATCCCAAAACAAATGAACGTGACAATCTCCGTGACAAAACACCTATGCAGATTCGTAATCTCGGCGTTCGCCTTTCATTCGTTCCCGAAGACAGACTCGGTATGGGTCTTGTCGGCAATATGGACATCATTGACAATATGATGCTCAGAAGTTACAAAAAAGGTAAATCCCTGTTCGTTAAACGCCACGAGCCGAGAAAACTTGCCGACAAAATAGTTAATGACCTTCAGGTTGTTACGCCCGACATTCAAACTCCCGTCAGAAGACTTTCGGGCGGTAACGTTCAGAAAGTTCTTGTCGGCAGAGAAATTGCCGCTTCCCCTACCGTTCTTATGGCGGCTTACCCCGTAAGAGGTCTTGACATTAACTCATCTTACATGATTTACAACCTGCTTAACGAACAGAAAGAAAAAGGCGTTGCGGTTATTTTCGTCGGCGAAGACCTTGACGTTCTTATTGAACTCTGCGACAGAATTATGGTTGTTTCCGGCGGCAGAATTACCGGCATTGTTGACGGCAGAACCGCTAAAAAAGAAGAACTCGGAATCCTTATGACAAAAGGAAACACGGAAGGAGGAAAGCAGTAATGGCAGTTCGTGACAACTCTGTACGTGAACCTCTCGTACACGTTACAAAACGTCCGCATATTCCGTTCTGGAAATCACTTATTATTCGTGCGGTCGCTATAATACTTGCAATTCTCGTTTGTGCGCTTATAATCGTACTGCTCACCGACCTGAATCCCCTTGACGTTTTTAAATCTTTCATTGACGGCAGTTTTAAGTCAGAACGTAAACTTTGGGTATTCCTGCAAAAAACGGCAATGCTGCTCGCTATTGCACTCGCTGTTACACCCGCTTTTAAAATGCGCTTCTGGAACCTCGGCGCCGAAGGTCAGGTGCTTGTCGGCGGTCTTGCTTCAGCCGCTTGTATGTTCTATTTTAAAGATACCGTTTCAAACGGTGTACTGCTTTTGATTATGTTTGCCGTATCCGTTCTTTCGGGCGTTATTTGGGCAATTATTCCCGCATTTTTCAAAGCACAGTGGAATACAAACGAAACGCTGTTCACACTTATGATGAACTACGTCGCCATACAACTTGTTTCATACTGCATTGCGGTATGGGTTCCCTCCGGCTCTGCGGTATTACCCATTCTCAACCCGACTTCTCAATGCGGCTGGTTCCCCTCGGTTTTCAATCAGCCTTACTTCCTCAACGTTGTAATTGTTATTGCTATGACTGTTTTTATGTATGTCTATATGAAATACAGCAAACACGGTTACGAAATTGCGGTTGTCGGCGAAAGTCAGAACACCGCAAAATACATCGGCATTAACGTAAAAAAAGTTATTCTCCGTACAGTCGCTCTTTCCGGCGCTGTATGCGGTATTGCAGGTTATCTGCTTGTTGCGGGCACAGGTCACACCGTTTCAACCGGTCTTGCTTCGGGCAACGGCTTTACGGCAGTTCTTGTTTCCTGGCTCGCTAAATTCGACCCGTTTATTATGGTTGCCACTTCAGCGCTTATCACATTCCTTCAGCGCGGCGCCGCAGAAATTGCTTCCGCCTTCCAGATGAACGACAGTATTGCCGACATTGTTACAGGCGTTATCATTTTCTTCATTATCGGATCCGAATTCTTTATTAACTACAAACTCAACTTCCGTAATTCCAAAAAGGAGGAAAGCAAATGATCACCACTATTTGCCAGTTTATAGCGGCTTCAATCATTCAAGGTACACCCCTTCTTTTCGGCTCGGTCGGTGAAATAATCACCGAGAAAAGCGGTAACTTAAACCTCGGTATTCCCGGTATTATGTACGTAGGCGGCATTTCAGGCATTATAGGCGGCTATATTTACGAACATTCCGCCGCAGAGCCGAATCCCCTCCTCTGCGTTATTATTCCGCTCGTTTCAACGCTTTTGGGCTCTACTTTGATGGCTCTTATTTACAGTTTTCTTACCATCACATTAAAGTCAAATCAGAACGTTACAGGTCTTGCTCTTACAACATTCGGTATAGGCATCGGCAATTTCTTCGGCGGCTCTCTTTTGAACTTTTTCAACGAAAGCGGTTCAATTTCGCTTATCGCCTGCGGTGCGGCATACAAAAAAACTCTGCCGTTCGCATCTTCGCTCGGTCTTTTCGGCGAAACATTCCTTTCGTTCGGTTTTCTTGTATATGTTGCAGTCATTGTTGCGATTATTGCTTCATACTTCCTCAACCGTACAAACTCCGGTCTTAAACTCCGTGCAGTAGGCGAAAATCCCGCAACTGCCGACGCAGCCGGCATTAACGTTACAAGATATAAATACCTCGCAACGTGTATCGGCGGCGCAATAGCAGGCTTAGGCGGTCTTTACTTCGTTATGGACTACATCGGCGGCGCATGGACAAACAACGGCTTCGGCGACAGAGGCTGGCTTGCCGTGGCAATAGTTATTTTCGCTCTCTGGAAACCGAAATCGGCAATATACAGTTCATACATTTTCGGCGGACTTTACATTTGCTGCATTTACATTCCCGGTCTTTCAAACAGTGAAAAAGAACTTATTAAAATGGCTCCGTACATCGTTACCATTCTTGTTCTCGTTATTACAAGTATGAGAAAAAAGAGAGAAAATCTCCCGCCCGACAGCCTCGGTCTTTCATATTTCCGAGAAGACAGATAAAATATTAAAAATAATAAAACAGTCATCCTCAATTTCGGGTTGTTCCGTTGAGGGTGACTTTTTGTATATCCGAAGAAATGCAGGGCAGAATATTGTTACCAAACCTTCGGGGTGATTTTTTGACCGGAATAATTATTGCAATAGTTTCAGGCGCTTTGATGAGCATTCAAGGCGTATTCAATGAAGGCGTTACAAAACAGACTTCAATATGGCTTTCGTCGTCTTTCGTGCAACTTACCGCTTTTATAGTGTGCGTTGCGGCGTGGTTTATTACAGGCAGAGAGAGTTCCCCGTCTGCACTTTTAACAATAGATAACAAATATATGCTTTTAGGCGGTGTGTTCGGTGCACTTATAACGTATACGGTCATTCGCAGTATGTCCGCTCTCGGTCCCGCACAGGCGGTTATGATTACGGTCACAGCGCAGATAGTTGCCGCATATCTGATTGAACTTTTCGGTTTGTTCGGTGTTGAAAAGACCGATTTTCAATGGCAAAAACTGCTCGGCGTTGCAATTTCGGTAGCGGGAATTATACTGTTTAAGAAAGATTAGTTGCTAGTTGCCAGGTGCCAACTGACAACTAACAACTAACTCCGGTCTCTTTCGTCCTGAATCATCTGTCTTATTTCGGCAGGCATTTTGAAAAAGTCTTCCTTTGTAAGACCTTTTGTTTCAATAGCGGGAAGAAACGTTACATATACCGTACCGGGAACGATATTACCCGTTGCTTCAAGGCGGTCTCTTGTGCCCTCAATAAGCACGGGAACAACCTTTGCGCCCGTTTCCATTGCTATTTTCATAGCACCGCCTTTAAACTCGCCGAGTTGACCGTTTTTGGAACGTGTTCCTTCGGGGAAAATTACAAAACTTCTGCCGTTTTTAACAAGTTCTATTGCTTCTTCAAGTGATTTATGCGCCGCTTCCTTGTTGCTTCTGTCAACAAAGACACAGTCCATAACCCACATCCAGTCCTTAATCATGGGAAGTTTTTTCGCTTCTTTTTTTGAAAGAAATGCACACGGTGAAGGAGCATTGAGAATTATTGCGGGAAAATCGAAAACGCCCGAATGATTAGGGGTGTATATAACAGGCTCGTTTTCGGGGATATTTTCTTTACCTTTAACAACAAATTCAATGCCGCCGAGTTTCATAAGAGGATTGAACCAGTTATAAAGACATTCATCCACATAGGGTTTATACGTTGCCCAATCGCCTGTTTTTTTGAGTTCAACCGCCTTTTTTCTTTGCGGATTTATTCTTACAAGCGAACCCCAGAACTCTTTAAACCATTTTACAGTTAATTTACTTTTCATAATTTTTATTCCTCCAACAGAATACACCTATTTTAACATACATCACGCAAAATTCAATACAAAAAAATAAATCTTTTGCTTTATTGATAATATGATTCCGATATGATAGAATATTTACATCAGACTAAGGCAAAATGTGAGGTAGTATGTATGAGAAATTATGATTTTACCGACATAGCACTCAAAGCGGTTTCAAAAGACGAAAAAAGAGCGGCTTTGTTTTTTTCAAAAGAAATATTTTTGAGAACGGGAAAAAAAGTAAATGAATACTGCGAAAATAAACCGCTTTTGATTTTTACCACAGGCGATTTTGAATTTTTGCGTGATAAAGACTGCTGGAAAGCAGAACAAAACGGCAACAAAATTGAAATATTCGCAAAAGGAATACGCGGGCTGATTTTCGGCTACTCGTATTTCCTCAGAAAATGTGAGTTCAAAGACGGTAAAATAACACTCATACAAAACATATCCGGATTATATGAACCCGACAAAAAAATACGCGGTCATCAAATCGGCTACCGTACAACACCAAACACATACGATGCATGGAATTACAAACAGTATTTCCGTTATTGTCTTGATATGGCATCGTTCGGCAACAACATTTGTGAACATATTCCTTATGAAGGTCTTTGCTCACGAAGAAACAGACTTATGAAATATGATGAAGAAGATTTCCTTGTTATCGCTTCCCGCCTTGCCGATGCCATTGATACGGACGTTTCACTCTGGCACCCGAATTGTGACGGAGAAACTGCCGATGAAGCCGTAGAACGCCGTGAAAAACTTTATAAAAGAATACCCCGTATAGACGTTATATTTCCTCCCGGAGGCGACCCCGGTGAACTGCCGGCTGACGAATTTGTTTCAAGGTGCAATAAAATTTCCGATATGGTAAAAAGAATCCATCCGGAAGCAAAAATGTTCCCGTCGGCGCAGGCACCTCACAGTATTGAAAACTGGGGCGAAACTTTCGTTGAATCGCTGAAAAAAGACGGCTCGGGTATTGACGGAGTTATTATGGGACCTAACCACGCATACCCTATGCACGAACTCAGAAAAATAATTCCTTCCGATTATCCCCTGCGTTTTTACCCCGACATAACACATAACGTAAGATGTGAATACCCTGTTCATTTTCTTGAAGATGACTGGCACACAAGTTTTGCTTCAACGCTTTCGCGTGAGGGTGTAAACCCGCGTCCTTCGGAACTTCGCACGCTTCACCGTATTTTTTCACCGTACACAATAGGAAGTGTCAGTTATTCGGAGGGCGTTCACGATGACCTCAACAAAATGGTGTGGAGTATTCTTGAATTTGACAAAGATGCCGATTTAAGAGAAGCGGTAAGCGACTATGTAAGGTTTTTTATGTACTCTTCCGATACCGAAAAACTCACGGATTGCATATTTGCACTTGAAAAAAACTGGGACTGCGACCCGCTTGAAAGTCCTTGTGTAAAAAATACATATAAATCATTCTGCGAACTGAAAAAAGACTATCCGTCACTTTCGTCAAACTGGCGTTTTATGCTTCTGTATTTCCGTGCTTGCTGTGATGAATTTGTTTTTGAAAAACGAAAATTTGAAACAGAACTGATAAATGATGCGGTTATATCACTTTCACTTTTTGAAATTGACGAAGCAAGAAAAATACTCGGTGAATCCCTCCCGAAAACAACGCTTGAATTAAGAGATGAAATTGAAGCGCTCGGCAAAACTCTTTTTGACCTTATCGGAATACAACTTGATGTCGAACATTACTGTGCGAACGGTTGGGAAAGAGGCGCAACGCTTGACACAATAGACAATCCGGTTACAGACAGGCTTTGGCTGTTAAACAGACTTGACTACTGCGACACGCTTGGTGAAAACGAGAAAAAAGACTTTATTTCAAGACTTCTGAACAGAAATAAAACAGAAAATGACGAAGTATATTACTCGGTTGCACTTCACGGACTCAACACACTCGGTGTACGTCAGAACGGCGAGTTTTATATGAACTACCAGGGCGACAGACCCGATGTAAACAACGGTTCAATACCGACTTCGATGCTGAAAGTTTTCGACCATTTCTCCTTTGAATGTAAATTCGGCGGATTTAAACCCGATACCGATTACGTTCTTCGTATTATTTACAAATCGAACAGAAATGATGAAATAAAGCATCACAAAATAGTCATAAACGATACTGTAATTTATGACGGAAAACGCTTCGGCGGAAGAAAAGACGAGATTTTCGACAAAGAACTTCTTGCACCGGGTTTTGAAAGTGCATCTTACGATTTGCCCCGTGATGTATTCATCAACGGAACTCTTGAAATAAAAATATCCGAACCGACAGAAGGTTTTGAAATATGCGAATTATGGATAATAAAAAAGTGATTTTGTAATATTTTTGTAATATCTATTGAAAAAAGTAACCGTTTTGTGATATTATAAGGTGTATTCGTTTATTTTCTAATATTAACGCATCAATTCTGCGTGATACTTATGGGGGTAAATATGGTAAGAATCATTTGCAACAAATGCAAAAACGCATATTTGGAAAAAACCGAAGAAGGATTTATGTGTCCTTCCTGCAATGCTGTTTTTTCCGAAAATGAAGAAAACCTTCTTTTAGGCATACAGTATTACAACGAGGGAAGTTTTGAAAGTGCCTCGGACAACCTTATGAAAGCACTTGTAAAAGACGGTTCAAACTGCAAAGCACTCTTTTATAAAGGTCTTTGCGACGGTGCCGTGTTTGATGAAGACACTCTCTCACTTTCCGATACATATAAAAAACTTGAATATGCTTTTCAATTTGCGGATGACAGTTGTTTTGCCGAACTTGTTACACTCGCAAACAACGAAATGCAGAAAATCGAAGAAGCATTTACTCAGATGCACGTTGGTTTCTTTGAAACCGCTGATGCCGAGAGAATAAAAAAAGAAGTCGAATTTATTCTTAAAATAAGAGATGAAGCACTTGAATTCCGTAAAAAACTTTCGGATTTAGGCGATGCGTACAATGAGCGTAACGAACGCAAAATAACATTGAATCTTTCAAAATGTTACTATGTTTCTTATGAGTCTGCGAATGAAATAGGCGACAAAAAATTACAGAAAATAAAAGATGACATTGCTTCCCACACAGTATTTACAGGCATTCTTTCGGCGGATATCAGAAGCCTTGAAATCTACTATCGCTGCATAGTAATGTTCTTTGAAAAAAGCAAAGTAAAATATGATTTTCTCATTGAAAATGCAAAAAAACTTACTTTCCTCAACGGTGCAATCGACAAAACAAAATATGCAAATGTTGCAAGTCCCGTTGCCGCCGCCGAAAAATTAAAAAGCGCAGCATACGATTTCTTTGACGAAAGTCTTAAAGAATACGACGAGCCCGAAACATCAAAGCCTGTTGTCGAATTTGAAGAAATCGAAGAAGAACCGCTTACGGAAGAAACCGCAGAGGAAGTTAAAGGGGAAAACGTTGAGGCAGAAGAAATCAAAGAAGACGCCGAAGCAGAAGATGTTGAAGCAGAAGATGTTGAAGCGAAAAATGTTGAAGCGGAAACCGTTGAAGAAGTTAATTCCGAAAACGGTGAAATAATTCCGGAGGAAAACGAAGAGGAAATTCCTGAAACGTCTGAAGAATCCTCTGAAGAATCCTCGGAAGAAACCGAAGATGAATCCGAAGTAGAATCCGAAGTAGAAACTGCGGAGGAAACAACGGAAGAAATTCCCGATAACGAAGCAAATACCGATATTCCGGAAGAATCAACTGAAGAAGATGAAGAAAATGATGATGAAAGCATCGACATTTCTTCAAACAGCCTTGTTTCTTCAGATTCAAAAAAAGATGAAAAACCATCTGTACAAACAAATAATGACGACATAAAAGACGGTGTTTCCGAAAATGACGGAATAGTTGAAATTCCCGTATCGGAACAAGACGATAATAAAGAGCCGAAAAATTCCGAAAATGATAATTCCGGTGAAACCGATTCTTCAAATCAGCAATACAGCCGTGTTGAACTTACCGAAGAAGCACAGAAAATAATAGACAAATCGGAAAAAGCCGAAGCAAAAGACCTTGAAGAAGCAGAAGAAGCAGAGAAATCCGAAGAATACGAAACCACGCTGAAACCCAAAAAGAAGAAAAAACACGTTGTTCTTATTCTCTTTATTCTTATTCTTATCGGCGCACTCGGTTATTCCGGTTGGAAATATGCACCCGGATTGATTGATTCTTACAAATACAAAAACGCATCGACACTTCTTGCCGACGGTAAATATCAGGAAGCCGCAGAAGCATTCAAAGCGCTCGGAGAATACAGCGATTCTCAGGACAAATCGATTGAATGTACTTACGAAAACGCTGAAGCACTTATGCAGGAAGGCAAATATGAAAAAGCGGCTGATTTATTCGCTTCTCTCGGTGAATACAAAGACTGTGCAACAAAAATACTTTCCTGCAAATATGAATTTGCAAAAGTAACGCTTGAAGCGAAAAATTACGATGAAGCGAAAAAACTCTTTAAAGAAATTAAAGATTACGGCGACAGCGGTGATATGATTAAAGAATGTTCATATCAAAAAGCACTTTCGCTTATTGAAAACAAAAAATATGAAGATGCCGTAACAATTCTTTTAAAAATCAAAAAGTATTCCGATTCGGCAGAAAAAATAAATGAATGTAAATATCTTTATGTAACCGAAAACCTCTCAAAAGACAACAAAACAACGGTAAAATACATAAAAGAACTTGCCGCTCTTAAATATCGAAACAGTGCAGAACTCAAAAAAGAACTCCTCGGTGATGTTTCCGAAACAGGCGTTAAAGTTCTCGTAAACACATCTAAAACCGATACGAAAACTGCCGTAACCTCGGTTTCACGTTCAAACGCAATTTATTTCCACGTTATCGCCGATTCCGAATTTTACGGAAATACGGTAACATTATCTTACACAACGCAGTACGGTTACACTCAAAAAACAACCGCAACGCTCACAAAAGAAAATCCCCATACTTACATTTTATATCCGTCATCGTCACTCGGTAATTACACCGTCACATTTGCCGCCGTTTCAGCAGCAGGCGAAAATCTCGGAAGCGTTACCGTAAACATCACCTGATTAAACACAACATACAAGGACTTCCGGAAAGATATATGTCTTTTCAGAAGTCCTTGTTCTGTTTTTTCTGTATTCAAATAATTTACGGAGTAATTGCTTCGGATACATCAGTTACCGCCTGAGATACGTCTGTGGAAATATCCGTAACAATATCTCCCAATACACCGTTATCGCCTTTTTCGGAAACGTCGGATACTTTGCCGTTTTCAGCATCAAACATCGTGTCGCTTCCGTTCATTGTATCGCTCATACTTGTATTTGACGTTGAATTACCCGAAGTGCCGTTATTGTTTGTATTACCTCCGCAGGCGCATAAAGTCACCGCAAGAACAGCAGTCAAAAGAACTGCAGCACAAATCGTAATAATTTTTTTCATTTATTCTCACATCCTTTCCGGGGCAGGTACGTCAAAAGTCATACCGTGCTGAAATGCTCCCGTCTTATTTTTTACATTTATTATTCGTTTATTCATATCATTCGGTAAGAACGCCGCCGTCTGCATAAAGAAGAATAAGAATATCTTTTTCGTCACCTGTCTCGGGGTCGGTATAAATAAGAAGTTCTGTTTTGTCTTTTGCCTTGCAATGATATTCATATACATATTCCTCGGTACCGAAATCCGTCGGAATAAACGCTTTTTGTGAAGATATTACTTCAAGGTCTTTATTAAGGTTTTTTGCGCCGCTTTCAAGTGTGTATTCGGGCTTTTTTTCTACTGTTCTTGCTTTATGGTTCATAAGGTAACCTGTTGAATCAAACGCCGTAATTTCACCGTTTTCAAGCGAAACGCTTACTTTTATCAAATCCGTATAATAAATTATTCCGTCTTCGTAATAAGCAAAATTCGCCGTACATATTCCGTCATTTGTTGCGTAATATCTGTTTTTTATATTTTTATAACCTTTTGATTTAAGAAATTCAGTAGCGATTTTTACAGCCTTTTTTTCACTCAACTCGCTTTCGCCGGCATATTTTGATGAAAGCATATACGAAACAATACCGCCTTTTTTTGTAACGGAAACGGTATAATCTTCATTGTAAAACGTGTAACACGGAAGGCTGCCGTCGCTTTCGCTCAAAAAATAAAGGCTTTCTTCCTTTGTATTAAGAAAATCGGCGGCTTTTTTCCTTGCATCACTTTTTTCCGTTTCGGGCAGATTTTCAATAAGTTCCGATTTTCCGTTTTCCGTATTATCCGAAAACGGCCCGTCATAAATGAGCGTAGGATAATCAGCCATAGACTGCTCCGCATCTTCAAGTTCGCTGCCGAAATTAAGGCTCTGCGAACTGCCGTTATCGCTCAAAGTGCTTTTTACACGTTCAAAATCAAGATTTCCGCTTTGTTTCTCGTCAATAAGATAGTTCAGTTTACTGCTCAGTTTTCCTGCATATTCTTTCAGTTTGTACAAATTGTCAAGTTCTTCGTCGGTAATTTTATTACCTGATGCAAGTTTTTTATTAAGCGACATTGTGTATTCGCCTGTTTGTGAAAGAAATTTATAAATATTTGACAGTTCCGCCTGTCCGTCGGTTATTTCAGAAAGGCTCGCTTTTGCACCTGCGGTTGCTCTCCACACATCGTTTGAAAGCGTTGCCATCATGGGTGAAGTGGAAACATATACGCTTTTATCAAGGTCAAGACTTATCGTGTCCATATAAGTTCCGAGTGCGGTGAGTGCTCTTTCCTTTGAAGCGTTCAGTTCGCGCCGTGTTTTCATCAGTTTAACCGTACTGCACGTTCCCCACACACCAAGCACGACAGCAAGCGCAGATAAATAACTTATTATTCTTACTTTTTTTCTTCTGCTCATATTTTTTCATTCTTTCTTTTTGATTTTACAGCCTGACACGCTGTTAAAACGCATCATATTTACAGTATTTTCGAAAATTTAAAAAATATTCAATAAATTAACAATAAAAGTTCACATAAACCCATTTACAAAAACAATAACTATATTGTATAATATATTGTGAATAATAGGGTAATATTGAATCGGAGGTATAAATCTTGACGGTTTATTTTGACAACAGCGCAACTACCAAACCATGCAAAGAAGCACTCGAAGCCGCACGCTATGCGGCGGAAGAATGTTGGGGAAACCCGTCATCGCTTCATTTTGCAGGTTGCGAAGCAAATATGCTTCTGAGAAAAGCAAGAAAACAGGTTGCCGCTTTGTTAAAATGTCAACCCGAAAATTTTTATTTCACTTCATCAGGCACAGCCGCAAACAATACCGCCGTTTTCGGTGCTTTTGAAAAACTCGGAAAAAACGGCAACAGAATCGTTACAACTGCTTTTGAACATCCGAGCGTACTTGAGCCGCTGAAAAGAATTGAAAACACGGGAATTGAAGTTATCAGAATTTCACCCGACAAAAACGGCAAAATTAACGAAGATGAATTTTTTTCATCAATAAATGAAAACACCGTTCTCGTTTCATGTATGGCGGTTAATAACGAAGTCGGCTCCGTTATGCCCGTAAGTTCAATAAAATCAGCCGTAAAACGTGCAGGAGCACCTGCGCTTATTCATTCGGACTGCGTTCAGGCATTCGGTAAAATTCAAGTTACCCCTAATTCTCTCGGTGCCGATATTATTACCGTAAGCGCTCATAAAATACACGGTTTCAAAGGTGCGGGCGGAATATATCTTAAAGACAAAACGCTTATTAAACCGTATATTCTCGGCGGCGGTCAGGAAAATTCCGTTTTTTCGGGAACAGAGGGTATGCCCGCAATAGCCGCTTTCGGTGCGGCGGCAGAAGCAATAGGCGATATTTCAAAAAATTACGCTTACGTTTGTAAGTTGAAAGAAAAATTCATAAACGCCGTAAAAGACAACGAAAAAATAACAATCAATTCACCCGATGACTCTATTCCCTACATAATAAACATTTCAATATCCGGTCTTCCGAGTCAGCCGATAGTGAATTTTATGAGTGAAAAAGGAATATGTATTTCAGCAGGTTCGGCTTGTAAAACCGGGCACAGAAGTCAGGTGCTCACAGCAATGGGACTTGACCCCGAAACAATCGACAGTGCAGTAAGAATAAGCCTTTCAAGGTTCAATACCGAAGAAGAAATTGACCTTCTTACAAACGCTGTACTTGAATGTGCATCAAAATACGGAAAATAAGAGGAAAAAATGAAAGAACTTATACTTATAAAAGACGGCGAAATAGCACTTAAAGGACTTAACCGTTCAACGTTTGAAGATATGCTTGTCAGAAACATTCGCCGCAGACTCTCAAAACTCGGAAAATTTGAATATAAAAAATTACAGTCCACAATAACGGTTGAGCCGTTGAGTGATGATGTTGACCTTGATGAAGCGTGTGACGAAGTTTCACGGGTATTCGGAATAGCGGGTTTTTCAAGAGCGGCAATCGCTCCGAAAGATATGAACGTTATTCTTAATATGGCGCCCGAATATTTAAAGGACCAACTTCTTTGTGTAAAAAAATTCAAAGTCGAAGCAAAACGCTCCGACAAAAAATTCGATTATACTTCGCCCGAAATTTCCGCACTTATGGGCGAAAGACTTCTTGAGAAATTCCCTCACCTCTCGGTAGACGTTCACAATCCCGAAATAACGGTTACGGTTGAAATACGTGACAGAGCATACATCAGAGGAAATCAAATAAAAGGCGCAGGCGGAATGCCCGTCGGCTCATCCGGAAAAGCGGCACTTCTTATTTCAGGCGGAATTGACAGTCCCGTTTCCGGTTATATGATGGCAAAACGCGGAATCGAACTTACAGCAATACATTTCGCATCACCGCCTTACACATCTGTTATGGCTGAACAGAAAGTTCACGACCTTCTTGCAAAAGTTTCAAGGTACAGCGGCAGAATAACGCTTTACACCGTTCCTTTTACGGAAATACAGGAAAATATACGTGACAAATGTCCCGAAGATTTTTTCACACTCGTTATGAGAAGATTTATGATGCGTATTTCAAGCGAAATCGCAAAAAAGAACGGATGCCTTGCACTTATTACCGGTGAAAGCGTAGCGCAGGTCGCAAGTCAGACTATGGCGGCTCTCGGTTGTACAGACGCCGCTTCGTCGCTTCCGGTATTCCGCCCCTGCATTGGTATGGACAAAGAAGAAATAATCACAATTTCAAGAAAAATCGACACATTTGAAATTTCAATTCAGCCTTTTGAGGACTGCTGTACGGTATTCACCCCGAAGCATCCGAAAACAAGACCTCAACTGAAAGAAGTTGAAGATGCCGAAAAAGCACTTGATATTGACGGTCTTTCAAAACGTGCGCTCGACGGCGTAAAAAAACTCTTTATCAATTCGGAAGGCGTAATAAATGAATAACACCGAAATTTCTCAACTTGCACAAAAAGCGATTGAAAAACTGAAAAATGAAAATCTCACACTCGGTCTTGCCGAATCCTGCACAGGCGGTCTTTTAAGCAAACTTATCACAGACGTAAGCGGTGCTTCGGCTGTTTACCTCGGCGGAATATGTTCATATTCAAACGAAGTGAAAATGAATCTTTTGGGTGTAAAAAAAGAAACGCTCGACAAGTTCGGTGCAGTCAGCGAACAGACAGCACATGAAATGGCTGACGGTGCAAAAAAAACAATAGGCTCTGACATAGGCATAGGAATTACCGGGATTGCAGGTCCGCTTTCTGACAATACAAATAAACCGGTCGGTCTTATATATGTTTCAATAAAAACACCGAAAAAAGAAAAAGTTGTTGAACTGAGAAACAGTTTTACCGAAAACATAAGGGAACAAAACAGACTTTCGGCTGTAAAAACAGCACTTTTATTACTATTGGATGAATGATATATTATGAAGAAAAAAAATAATACCGAAAACAAAAAATTCGTCTATTTTTCGGATTGTGAAGACACCGTTTTAAGAAACGATGAAACTGCAAAAAACGAATTTATTAAAAAATACAAACGAAAGAAAAAACTGAAAATATTAAAAAACACGGCTACGGTAATTTCGGTTATTGCGCTGCTTGTTTCGGGAACGTTTCTTGCAAAACGAGGTGTTGAAAAATACATTGTTCTGCCGCAGGAAAAAGACAAAAACAGTCTTTCGCTGTCATCTGATGAAATGGACAAATTAAGCAATATGACCGAAGAGGAAGCATGGGCATATCTTTACAAACAGTACCCCGATCTTATGGACGTCAAGTTTCCTCCCGGAATCAATTACGAATACGCTTTACAGTATGCCGAAAATCCGCAGATGACAGGCTACCTGAAAATTGAAGGCACAAACATAGATACGCCCGTAGCAAAAGCAGACAATAACAAATACTATCTGACTCACGATTTTTACGGCAACAAAACAAGTTACGGCGCAATTTACGCCTCTTATATTGACGACTTTGACCCGATTGACCGCAATACGCTTCTTTACGGGCACAATATGAAAGACGGCTCAAGGTTTGCGTCACTTGCAAACTATAAATCACTTGATTATTTTAAAAGTCATCCCGTAATTGAATTTAACACTTTGTTCGATAAACACAAGTGGAAAATATATGCGGTAATTATTACAAACGGAAATACCGAAGGCGATGACGGATATTTCTTTGATTTTACGTTTGACAACTGCTCTGACTCCTGCTTTGCGGAATATGTTCTTGAAGTTGACAAACGAAAACTTTATAACACGGGCGTTGATTTACTGCCCACCGACAAATTGCTTACACTTTGCACTTGCACATACGAATTCAAAAATGCAAGGCTGATTGTAATAGGAAGAATGGTTCGTGACGGCGAAAGTGAAAATGTGGATACTTCCCTCGCCTCCTATAAAAGCACTCCGGTTAAATACCCGTCTGCTTATTACAGCAACCCTTCCAAAAACCCGTATAAAGATGATGAAAAATGGTATCTTTACTGATATTTGAGGTGTGAATAATGAAAATTAAGGCATATTCTTTTGAAAGGAACAGTTTCTCAACCGCTGACATAAAAGCATCAATAGTTGAGCAACTTACGGATAAATCGGTTTTCTTTGAGAGTTTTTCAGACCCGAATGAACTCTTTAAAGAACTGTCGTCGGCGCTTACAAAAGCAAACGCTATTCTTTTGGGCGTTGAACCTCAATTATATTTGAAATTTAAGCCGATACTTATTAAAGCATTCGGCTTTACACCCGCATACAGCGAAAAGGCGGAAAACAGAATCGGCAGTGAAATTACAGATGAGAAATTATTAAAGGCACATCTTCTCGTTCCGAATGAAAGTACGGAACTTCTTTCGGATAACGGACTTTACAGCGGTTTTTATGTTTGCTCAAACAATCAGTACATTACCGTTTTCCCGCTTGATTCAAAGATTGTTCCTAAAATCCTTTTAGACGGCGAACTGCCTTTCGTTGCTTCCGAAAAAGATAAAAAAGAAACGTTTTCCGAAATAATGGGAAGTTTCGCTTCCGAGAAATCAAAGTATATTGTAAACAAACTTGTAAAAAACAATATTAAACTTTCCGTTTCGTCAACTCCTGCGGCAGCGGCAATGAAAGACGACATTAAAGCATGCAGCAACTATGAAAACAATGTATTTTTCACTCCGTTTGTAAACGACACCGGTGCAGGTGACAAAAAAGAATACGCAGCCGAACTCGCAAAAGGCTCGATGGAACTGCGTTCCGCTGATTTAGGTGCCGCAATTTCAAACATATTCCGTGAAAAAGACGGTGACAAAGTAAAAGGGTATTACGCATTCATAAGCGTTACTACCGCCGACAAAGCGGTAATCAGAAAACTGATTGCAGATGCTTCCGAGTCCGTTGACAATCTTATAGCAGAAGCAACAAACGAACTTTATTCTATGATAGACAAATATCTCGATGAAGTTATTTTCAAGAAAAATGCAACAGACGAAGAATTAAAAAAATATGAAGAATCGCTCATTGAAGCGGAATACAAAGCAGATGAACGCCCCATTGCAAATTTAGGCAAAAAAGGAACAATAATTGCTATTGCGGCACTTGCGGCGGCAGTAATAATCTGCATTATTTTAGGTTTTAAATTCAGAGGCTATTTTGTAAACCCGTCAGATAAACCCGAAGAAAGCACTCTTCAGACAAATCCTAAAACAACTCAGTCCGCACCCTCAACCGAATTTACGTTCCCGACAACAAATGAAGAAAAAACATCTGAGGACGTTACCGAAGAGAGTAGCGAAAACGAAATAACGGTATTTGAATCCTCAACTTCAATTTTTGACGTTACAACAACGGTTCCCGTTTACGTTCCTGTAGGCACAAACAACAATCAAGTTGTTTACACTCAACCGAGAACAACACAAAGGGAAACCGAAAAACAGGAAACAACAAAAAAGGAAACCACAACTGAAAAACAGACCACAACCCAAAAACCGAAGCCTACCGAAACAACAGATGACGGCATGGTTCACGGCGAAATGTAAGGCATATAAACGGGGGTATAAAAATGGCAATTCTTGTAACGGGCGGCGCCGGCTACATAGGCTCACATACTGCGGTTGAATTGCTCAATGCAGGTAAAGATATAGTAATTCTTGACAATTTTTATAACAGTTGTCCCGAAGTTCTCAACAGAATAAAAGAACTTACAGGCAGGGATTTTAAATTTTCGGAATGTGATATTCGTGACAGAAAGGGACTTGACAAAGTTTTCAGTGAAAACGATATTGATTCTGTCATTCATTTTGCAGGTCTTAAAGCCGTAGGCGAATCATGCAGTCTGCCGCTTCTTTATTATGAAAACAATATCGGCGGTACTGTTACGCTCTGCGAAGCAATGGCTGACCACGGATGTAAAACAATAGTTTTCAGTTCTTCTGCAACAGTTTACGGCGAAAACAACATTTCTCCGCTTCGTGAAGATATGAAAACAGGCGGCACAACAAATCCTTACGGTACAACAAAATATTTTATTGAGCAGATTCTTACCGACATCGCAAAATCCGACAGTGAATGGAGCGTTTGTATTCTTCGTTACTTCAATCCCCTCGGAGCGCATATAAGCGGCAGAATCGGTGAAAATCCTAACGGAATACCGAACAATCTTATGCCGTACATTACACAGGTTGCAGTCGGCAGAAGAGAATTTCTTCACATTTACGGAAATGATTATGACACCCCCGACGGAACAGGCGTTCGTGATTACATACACGTTGTTGACCTTGCAAAAGGTCACCTTAAAGCACTCGACAAAGCGAAAAGCACTAACGGCGTAAACGTGTACAACCTCGGCACGGGAAAAGGTTACAGCGTTCTTGAAGTTGTAAGTGCATTTGAAAAAGCCTCCGGCGTTAAAATACCTTACAAAATCGAAGAACGCCGCCCGGGCGACATAGCAACCTGCTTTTCGGACCCATCAAAATCACAAAAAGAACTCGGTTGGAAAGCAGAAAAAGGAATCGACGATATGTGCGCCGATTCATACAGATGGCAGCATAATAATCCAAAGGGTTACGAGGCTTGATTGAATTGCAGTTTGTTCCTTTTAATTCAAGAGATATAAAACATAAATCAATATTCGGAAGCATAGCCGCCGGCGAAAACTTGCGGCTATGCGTTCTTATGCCCCGTTCTTTTATGTGCTCGGGGGTTTCTCTTGTTTTGCATAAAGACGGTGAAACATCTATTGAAAAACCGCTTTTCTGGTGCGGAATGAACGGCAACGATGAAGAATGGTGGGACATCACATTTTCGTTTCCTGAGGAAGGACTTTATTTTTACTACTTCACATACAAAACACCTTACGGTAAAGGCAACGTTTTTTTAAAAAGCGGCGGATGCGGAGAATTTGCGCCCGAAGGAAACGAATGGCAGCAAACCGTTTACAAAAAAGGCTTTAAAACGCCCGACTGGGTAAAAGGCGGCATAATGTACCAGATTTTTCCGGACAGGTTTTCATGTTCGGGAAAACAAAAGAAAAATGTACCCGCCGACAGAATCATTCACCGTTCGGCAGATGAACAGCCGCACTATAAACCCGATGAAAACGGAAAAATACTTAACAATGACTATTACGGCGGTGATTTCAAAGGAATTGAAAATAAACTGCCTTATCTTAAATCACTCGGCGTGACGGTAATATACCTTAACCCGATTTTCGAAGCACATTCAAATCACCGTTACAATACCGCAGATTATCTGAAAACAGATATGCTTCTCGGTACTGAAAAAGATTTGAAAGACCTTATAAAAAAAGCGGATGAACTGCAGATTAAAATAATACTTGACGGCGTATTCAGTCATACGGGTTCTGACAGTATTTATTTTAACCGTGAAAACAGATATTCTTCAAACGGAGCATACAACAGCGAAAACTCCCCCTACCGTGATTGGTACACATTTAACGGTGACGGCACTTATGAAAGTTGGTGGGGAATAGAAACGCTTCCCGAAACAAATGAAGAAAATGAAAGTTTTATTGAATTTATTACAGGCGAAAACGGCGTACTCAATAAATGGCTTGACTGCGGAATAGCGGGTTTCAGGCTTGATGTTGCAGATGAACTGCCCGACAAATTCCTTGATGCTCTCTATTCGTGTGTAAAAAAGAAAAATCCCGACAACTTCGTTCTGGGCGAAGTGTGGGAAGACGCTTCAAACAAAATCAGCCACGGCGGCAGACGCCGTTACCTTTTAGGCGAACAACTCGACAGCGTTATGAATTATCCGTTTGCGTGCTCAATAATTTCCTTTATGCGTTACGGCGTGGCGGAAACGTTTATGGAAAATATAGTTACGGTTTGTGAAAACTATCCGAAAGAAGTACTTGACTGCCTTATGAATCACATAGGCACGCATGACACGGCAAGAATACTTTCAAGGCTTGTCTGCCCCGAACTTGAAAACAAAACACGGGAACTTCAGGCAGTTCACAAACTGACAAAAGAAGAATATGAAAAAGCGAAAACTCTTTTAAAAACCGCAACCGTTCTTCAATATACACTCCCCGGTTTTCCGTCGGTTTATTACGGCGACGAAGCAGGTCTTACAGGCGGAGGCGACCCGTTTAACAGAGCATTTTTCCCGTGGGAAAAAGCGGATGCAGAACTCACGGAATGGTTCATAAAACTCGGTAAAATACGTCACTCGCTCCCCTGCCTTAAAGACGGTGTTTTCAAGCCTTTTTCCGCTATGCTTTCGTGCGTTGCATACGAAAGAGTTTCCGAATCGTGCAAAATATTTGTTATTGCAAACCGCAATCCTCACGAGATTGATTATTATCTTCCCGAAATTTATAAATATAAAAAGGAACTTATATCCGAAACGGTCGCTTCGGATTTTGTAAAAATTCCGCCATACGGCGCGGCGATTATAGAATACTGACAATTCAGGAGACACTTATGAGTACAGAAAAGTACAAAAAATATATGAGTATCATTGCCGTAATATCGGTTATTGACATCATTTTCTGTATTGTATTTGCAATTATTGTGCCGCTTGTTAAAAAACCTTATGCAATACCCGTTTCGGTCAATCCCGAAGCAACACAAAAAGTTTACCCCGACATAATTAAAACAGATACAGCCGAATCTTTTTCTTCACTTATTGATAATTTAGGTACATTAAAACACACTTATCCCGAACTGATAAAATTATATACGGCAGGTTATTCCGAAGCGGGGCGTGAACTTTTAATGATAACGCTCGGCAACGGTCCGAAAAAAGCACTTTTGCTCGGAGCAGTTCACGCAAGAGAACATCTTACGACAAAATATTTGCTCTGCTGCGTTGAAACGTACTGCAAAGCATATTACTCCGCTGACGGCTTTTTTGAAAACTATAACGTAAAAGATCTGCTTGATTCGTACACGCTTTACATAATTCCGTGCGTAAATCCGGACGGGCTTGAAATTATTCATTCACGGGAAAACCCGCAAAGTTATGTCAGCGTTTCAAAATTGAGTGAATACAAAGCAAACAAAAACGGCGTTGACTTAAACAGAAATTTTCCGCTTGCGTGGGAACAGATAGACAATAACGTCACAAGACCGTCAGATTATTATTACAAAGGCAGTTCGCCTGCCTGCGCCGCTGAAACACAGTCTGTAATGAAACTGTGCGAAGAAAATGAATTTGAATTTGCAATATCTTTTCATATTAAAGGAAACTGCATTTATTGGGGTGACAAACACAACACGTCACTTAATATGCAATATGAAGCATTTGCAAATAATATTGCATCTGTTTCAAATCTTTTTGTGACATCACCCACCGAAAAAGCAAAAGATTACGGCGGCGGATTTGAAAACTGGTTCAGACACAAATATTCACGCCCCGGTCTGTGTGTCGAACTTGTGGATAACGAACATATAATCATGCCGACCGATAATTCCGATTACACAGATTTTTATAAAACAGTAAACTTTGAAAAAACCGTTTTTGTTACTCTTGAAGCAATGAGAACACTTTATTGAACGGAGAAAGAATATGAATACTCAACCGTATCTCGAAAGCAAAAAACTGTCAAAACTTGTATTTATAGCATGTTTTGTTGCTTATTCATCATCATATATAGGAAGAATAAATTATTCTTCCGCTTTACCTGCAATAATACAGGACGGCTTTTTTACTAAAGCGCAGGCAGGTATAATCGGCTCGGCATTTTTCATTGTTTACGGCGCATTTCAAATAATCAACGGTATGCTCGGTGACAGAATATCGCCTTTTAAAATGATAGCGTCGGGACTGTTTCTCGCATCGCTCACAAACTTGGGTATGACTTTCTGCAAAACAAATATCGCCATGGCTGTTGTATGGGGATGCAACGGTTTCGCTATGGCTCTTTTGTGGGTTGCAATACTCAAAATACTTGCGAATATCATAAATGACGGTATGCGTGAAAAAGCGTGTCTTAATATTTGTTCAACGCTCCCCGTCGGCACAATTCTCGCTTACCTGCTCTCATCGCTTTCAATTAAATTCTTTAACTGGAAATTTGTATTTTACGTTCCGTCTGCTATTCTTTTGTGCGCAGGTTTATTCATTTCATTTACATATATTAAAGTCAAACCGCACATAACAATGCGTGTTCCCGTAATGAAAAATGACGAACCCAAAACAGAAAAAACACTTAAATTGCTTCCGCTTATTACGATGGCAGGCATATTTATTCTGCTTCCCGCCGATGCTATTCACGGTGCAATAAAAGAGGGAATAACCACATGGGTTCCCACAATGATAAGCGAAGTTTACACCGTTTCGCCGTCATTCTCGGTATTTATTTCCGTAGTTCTTCCCATATTCAACATAACAGGCGTATACATAATTACACCTATATATAAAAAGGTATTTAAAGAAAATGAAATTCTTACGGGTGCGGCAATTCTCACATTCGCTCTTATCCCCCTCACGGCACTCACATTCATAAAGAGTTTACCCGTATATGTAAGCGTAGCACTGCTTGCTCTTACAACAACTTCAATGCACACATACAACTATATGATAATTACGCTCGTTCCCATGCGCTTTGCTTATGCCGGAAGAACGGCAACCGTTACGGGCATAATGAATGCGGTAGCCTACGTAGGCTGTGCCGCCGCAACATACGGATTCGGTGTAATTTCCGACAAAATCGGATGGACAGGCAGCATAATTGTCTGGATAGCACTTGATGGTGCCGCCATGATTATTACACTTTTAATGTCACGCAAATGGAAAAAATTTAAAACAACGGTAGCATAAAAAATGAATGTATTTGATTTTGATAACACCATATATGACGGTGAAAGCGCTGTTGACTTTTTTATGTATTATTTTAAAAAAGACAAAACGCTCATAAAAGATATTCCTCAACTTATTATTGCAATAATAAAATATAAGGCGGGAAAAATAAGTATTGAAGAAGCCCTTAATAAATACGGTAAAAAAGTAACCGAATATTATTTGAAAATGACTTCGGGCGGTACGGTAATATCGGAAGACTGTGAAGATTTCTGGAACACGCACATTCACAAAATCAAGCCGTTTTACAATGAAATAAAACAGGATGATGACATTATTATTTCGTGTTCTCCCGAATTTTCACTTAAAGTCATTTGCAGAAGACTCGGTATCAATAATTATATCGGTACTGAATTTAACGAAAAAACAGGTGAATTTACCCGCCTTTGTTTTCGTGAAAACAAAGTAAAAGCGTTTCTTTCTCAATATCCCGATTCTCAGATAGAAAACTTTTACACGGACTCAATGAATGACAAACCACTTATGGACATCAGTAAAAACGTGTATCTCGTAAAAGGCGGAAAAATCAGAAAAATCAAATAATAAAATGACACAGTCTTGCAGAAAAATTATCAACTGCAAGGCTGTTTTTGAATATTACAACATTCTTTTTCATAGATTATAAAAAAGGATATTTTTATTTTTTTATTATTTACAGAAAGGAACGGTACAGACTTTAAAAGCGTTATTAAGTTGACGCAAAATCCTTTGTACTGTATGGCGAAAACTATGCCCGAAGAAAAAAATATGAATCTTATACCGCAGAACTGTATTCTTGAAGACAGAAAAAAACTTTCCGTATCCGGAGTAAATGACGTTGAAAGTTTTGACGAAGAAACAATAATCGCTTCAACCGGGCTCGGTGAACTGACTATAAGAGGCGAAAAACTTCACATAACACATCTTTCACTTGAAGTGGGTGAAATGTCGCTTGAAGGGAACATTGCTTCAATTACATACGCCGACGTTGTACCGAAAAACACAAGTTTTCTTTCAAGGGTGTTCCGCTGATGTATTCTTTTCAACAAAGTGAACAGTTAAAACTTTTCTTGCTTTCACTCGGAGCAGGTTTTTTTCTCGGTATAATATACGATATTCTGCGAACAGTAAGACTGTCATTCACACGTTCAAAAGCGGCAATATTTATTTTTGATATTCTTTACTTTTTGATATTCGGACTTTTTACGTTTCTGTTTATTCTTGCGGTAAATAAGGGCGAAATCAGATTTTATCTTTTATTCGGTGAAGCGTTGGGTGCGGTAATCTACTATTTTTCATTCGGAATAGCCGCAATAAAAATAAGCGACAAAATAGTAAAAGGTGTAAGAACTTTTTTTCGTGTTCTGTTTAAAGTCATAAGCGCACCGTTTCGTTTTATTTTTCGTATTATAAAAAAGATTTTTTCAAAAGTATCCGCTGTTTTTCGAAAAAAGCAAAAAAAGTGTAAAAAAAATTGCAAAAAACTCTTGCCAAAACTCAGGTTATATGTATATAATTTACGTGGTATATTCAAAAGCCGAAAAGGAGTTTCAAGAGGAGGCGAAACAGAGCATGAGTCAGACGAAAAAGAAGCGTAAAAGAAACGGAAAAAGCATCATTATTTCCGTTGCAGCGGTACTTCTGGTAATCTATCTCGTCTTTTCCATTGTCTCTGCCGTTGTTGAAACAAAAGAAAAAAAACGTGAACTTGCGGAACTTTCAACTCAACTTGAACAGCAAAATGAAAAGAACTCCGAACTTGCATCCGCTGTCGACAACAGCGACGAAAAGGCATTGGCCGAAAAATATGCCAGAGAAAACGGGTATGCTTATCCGGATGAACGTCTTTATTATGACGCCACACCGGGTGAACAGAACTGATTATATTCGTGAGGTAGATTAATGGCAGTGGAAATCGGCGAAATTTTTGAAGGAAAAGTTACAGGCATTACTAATTTCGGGGCATTTGTTGAACTCCCCGACAAATCTACGGGAATGGTTCACATTTCGGAAGTTTCAAATACTTTTATTAAAGATATTCATGAAAAACTCAACGAAAACGATACCGTTACCGTTAAAGTCATTGATATAAATGACAAAGGCAAAATTGCTTTGTCAATAAAAAAAGCGCTTGTGCAGGATGATACTGCCGAACAGAAGCCGAAAAAACCTTTCGCTGAAAAAAGCGCAAGGCCTAAACCGCAGGTCTGGACAGGCACAAAAAAGACAGAGTCCGAAAATATGTCTTTTGAAGATATGATGGCTAAATTCAAAACCGTAAGTGATGAAAAAATGAGCGACCTCAAAAAGAACACAACCGCAAAACGCGGCGCTTCAATTCCCAGACGCGGTTCAAATTCACGCGGCTGAACAAATTAAAACTATTGCCGTTCTTTATGAACGGCTTTTAATATTTGAAAAAGGGTTATCTTTATATGAGAGAAATTGATGTTAAAACTATCGAAGAAAACGTTGAAAAACTTTTTTTAAAAGCAAACGGTATTCTTCCGGAAGACCTTGAAGAACTCATTAAATCCTCAAAAAACACAGAAACAAATGAAACCGCAAAAAGTATATTTTCGGATATGTGCGAAAATATGAAATGTGCAAAAGAACTCGATTTACCTGTTTGTCAGGATACGGGAATGGCTGTTTTGTTTATTGAAATAGGTCAGGATGTTCATTTTACAGGAGGCAGTCTTGAAAAAGCGATAAACGCAGGTGTAAAAAAAGCATATTTTGACGGTAAACTGCGCTGTTCTATTGTAAAAGACCCCCTGAAACGTGTAAACACAGGTAATAACACACCTGCTTTGATACACACAAAAATCGTTGACGGTGAAAACGTAAAACTTATTGCCGCACCGAAAGGCTTCGGCAGTGAGAATATGAGCAGAATTAAAATGTTTACACCGGCGGCTGATGAAAACGATATTATTGATTTTGTCGTAGAAACAGTTAGAAAAGCCGGCGCAAACCCCTGCCCGCCCGTTGTTCTCGGCGTGGGAATAGGAAGTGATTTTGAAGGCGTTGCACTTCTTTCAAAAAAAGCGTTGTGCAGACCTGTTTCACAAAAAAATGACGATGATTTTTATAAATCACTCGAAGAAAAAATGTTAAAAAAGGTAAACGAACTCGGCATAGGCGCACAGGGGTTCGGCGGCGACATTACGGCACTTTCTGTAAACATTGAAACTGCGCCGACGCATATTGCAGGGCTTCCCGTTGCAGTAAACGTAGGATGTCACGTTACAAGACACGCTGAGGTTATTATATAGATTATTATATATCATTTTTTAATTTTGATGATAAAACTTCATACCATTCAAGTATTTTAAATTTAACTTTGTATTTTTCACCGGATAATACAATATGTTCGCCGTTTTCGGTAATGTAATCCGAAAGATTGTCTTCATTTGCCTTTATTTCGCCTTTTGCCGCCGGAACGCACAAAGGAGGAAACATTACGCACCACCAGTTATGTCCGTTTCCTTCGCCCAAAATGACTTTAACAGAGGTATATTCTCCTGCCGGGAACGTCAACTCGCCGTATTCCCTTGTCGGATATATTTCTTTACAAAGAACTATATCGGCATTGTAATTAAACCCGTTTTCTTTAAGAACGCCGTTTGCGGTTTTTAAAAGTTCATCACGGGAATTTTCAAAATATGTTTTTGCATTTTCCGAATTAACGCCTTCGGTAAGAAGAGATGTGTTTTTATTGAGAAGTGCATCACGAACTTTAAGTTTTACCTGCTGGTCTTCCTCACTGTCGCTGTTCGCAAGAATGTGAAGACGAACTACATCTTCACGCACCGTTTCACCCGTACCCGAAAAAAATGTGAACGAAAACGCCAGGTAAAGAACAAACGCCGATATTGCACAGGAAATAAAAATTTTATCTTTTCGGGTTTTAAACGCATTATATTTTACAACATTCATAAAAGAACCGCCTTTCATTCAACTAACGGAATTATGGGCGGTTATTTTTTTATTATTCGGTTTTCAGGATATTTTTTCCACACCTTTTTTCACAGGCTCGCATAAATAAACTTTTTCAAATTGCTTTTTAAGTTCTTTTTCGCATTTAAGTGCATCTTCTTTTTCTTTAAATATGCCGTAAACCGCAGAACCGGAACCGGACATACACGACGCTTTTGCGCCGCATCTGTTCATTATATCTTTAATGTCAACCCTTTTCGGCACTTCAATAACCTGTTCGAATACATTTGCACAATACCTGAATGCTTCAAAGAAATTGCCGTCAAGTATTTCATCTGTCATCTGAACACCTTTCGGATGACGGATTGCTTTGTTATTGTCTATTTCCCTGTACGCTTCAACCGTTGAACTGCCGCCTTCGGGTCTTACAATTACAATATAACACCCGTCAATATACGGAAGCGGTGCAACAACACTTCCTATATCTTCACAAAGTGCAGTTCCGCCTACTATAATAAAAGGAATATCAGCACCCACGTCAGCCGAAATAAAAATAAGTTGCCTTTCCGAAAAAGGAAAGCCGTAAAACTCATTAAGTGCAACAAATACCGCCGCACCGTCAGAACTGCCGCCGCCGAGACCCGCAAGCGACGGAATATTTTTTTCAATATGTATTTTCAGTCCCTTGTTTTCGGTAACGTTAAGTTCCTTATAAAACCGTTGAGCAGCTTTATAAACAATGTTTTTCGAGTCGGTCGGCACGTTTTCGTCGGTACAGGTAATAACTATCTCTTCACCCGCGGTTTTTTCCACAGTCAGAACATCATAAAGCGAAACGGACTGCATAACGGTATAAAGCCTGTGGTAACCGTTCTTTTTCACGCCCGTTACATCAAGTAACAAATTGATTTTTGCATTTGCTTTGAGTTTCATCTGTTCACCGCCTTTTTAAAGTGTAATTATTTTATCATAATATTATAAATATTTAAAGACAATTCAGATAATTATTTTTCGTAATAATATGTATTTTTTCGGCGATATATGTTACAATTAAATAAAATTTAATGAATGACCGGTGATTGATATGGAAAAAGAAATTAAAATAGTTGATATGCATACGCATACCGACAATTCACAGGACGGAAACCATTCCGCAACTTATATGGCTGAACTTGCCGAAGAAAAAGGTCTTGCGTGTATCGCTTTTACAGACCACTGCGAAGTTGACTATTTTTATTCGGACGGATTTGACAGAAGAACTCTGCAAAGTTTTTTTGAAATTTCAAAAGCAAAAGTTGCATTTGAAGGCAGGCTCGAAATTCTTCGGGGCATTGAACTTGCACAGCCGCATTACGTTCCCGAACTTGCAGAAAAAATTATAAATATGCAACCTTACGACGTTATAATAGGCTCGCTTCATAACCTCAGAGGTAAGCAGGATTTTTACGATTGGAAAACTTTTGACGGCATAGATATTGAAGCGACAATGAACGAGTATTTTGACGAAATACTCAATATGCTCGAGTGGGGCAACTTTGACATACTCGCCCACATCACCTATCCGTTCAGATACGTTTTCAATCATTGCGGTTACATTGAAGACATAAATAAATACAGAAATAAAGTTGATGAAATTTTAAAACTTTGCGCCGAAAAAGATAAAGCACTTGAAATAAATATGGGCGGACTTAAATATCCGATTAACCTTCCCTCGCCCGATGCAGGCACAATTAAGCGTTATAAAGAACTCGGCGGCAAACTTATTTCAGTCGGCTCGGACTCGCATTATGCCGAAAGAGTCGGTTTCGGCATACCGCTCGCTTACGAAATTGCCCGTGAAGCAGGGTTTAAAAGCATAGCAAAATTCAACAACAGAAAAGTCTCGGAATTTGCCATTGTGTGAGAATTATTCATTAAATTTATAAAAAAAATGTATACCGAGATACAAAGAATCTTAATTTTTGTATATAGCCAATGTAAAGCAAACACCTTAACATTGTTCATAACTGTGTCTAAAATGTCAACACTTTTGACTTTTAAACGATTTATTTTTCCGAAAGAGAATATTGTTGTAAAGTAACTTACTTTACTTCTACATTTTTTTGAACATTTTACATTTTTCGACAGTGAATATTCATTTGTATATTCAATTAGTTCGTTTTTTAACAAGTTGTAACCTTTAATATGATTTTTGAAAAAAGCGGGGTGTTTTTTTTGAGAAAATTAGAATACACTGTTCCGGATTCATTCTCGGGAAAACCGCTTTTACATTTCTTAAAAGGTTCACTCGGCTTTTCAACAAACATTGTGCAAACACTTCGTCATACTGACGGGGCGGTAAAAGTAAACGGTAAAAATGCACGTGTTGTTGACAAAATTTTTTCGGGTGACAAACTTGAAATACTGTTACCCGAAAAAAGTTCACCACCTATGCTTTGGGAAAAAGAACTTGACATTGTTTATGAAGATAATGACATTCTCATTGTTAATAAACCTGCCGGCATTTCATGCCACCCGTCGCACAGTCATCCGAATTTCACAATGGCAAACGCCGTTGCCGCTTATCTTGTTAAAACAGAAAATTCACCGAGAGCCGCCCGTGCGGTCGGCAGGCTTGACAAAGGAACAAGCGGTCTTTTGCTCTTTGCAAAAAACATTTATGCTGCTTCAAAACTAAACGGCAAAATTGAAAAAATATACATTGCACTTGCATATAAAAATATTGAGGAAAAGGGTGTTATTGACACACCTATTTACCGCCCCGACCCGAATAAAACACTTCGTGACACGGGTGAAAACGGTGACAGTGCATATACGGAATATGAGCCGATTTCACACCACGGCGAATTTACGCTTTTAAAAGTAAAAATAAAAACGGGAAGAACTCACCAGATAAGAGTACATTTAAAAAGCATAGGCGCACCGCTTGCGGGTGACGATATGTACGGCGGACCTTTAACGGAATTTTTAAACAGACCTGCTCTTCACTGTTCGGAAATTTCCTTTTTTCACCCCGCAACAAATGAAAAAATGCATTTTTCGCTTCCTTTGCCGGATGACATTAAAATGCAAATATCGAAGTAAAATCGCTTTAAATACTTGAATTAAATAATCAATACTGTTATAATTTATATGTATAAAATTTTCGGGAGGTATATTTATGAGTGAAATGCAAAGAACTTACAAAACCTGGTTGAAAGGTGAATTCAAAAGCGCACAGAAAGAATACACCGAACCTACCAAACTTCTTGCCGAAGACGGCAGACTTCTTGCTCCCGGCTGGGCAAGACACAATGTTTTTGAATACGACCGCAACAACTCGAAACCCTCCATGCGTAAAAAGGAATGGGACTTTTATCAGATTTGCAACGGCGAATATATGGTACAGTTGAGTTTTGCAAACATCTCTCTCGGCGGTTATGTTTCCGCTGTTCTTATTGACCTTAAGCATCCTGACAAGTCAAAGAAACATGCCGCAGGTACTGTTGCGGATTCAACAGTTCTTTTTGTAGGCGGTAAGGACAAATATGTTCCCGCACCCAAAGGCGACGTTCCGAACAATGTTAAATTCAACATAAAAGGTATAGGAAGCGCCGAATTTGAATTTGACACAAAAGAAAACAGCCGTACTCTTTACTACAAATCAAAAGACGGCAAATGTGAGTGCAAATTTGAAATGGATATAATGGACGGTCTTGAAAACATTACGACAGTCCTCCCGTTTGAAGGTCATCCGACAAGTTACTTTATGACAACAAAACAGAACTGTATGCCCTGCTCCGGTTTCTACAAAAACGGCGATATAAAAGTTGAGTTTTCAAAAGACAACACTTTTGCCTGCCTTGACTGGGGACGTGTAAACACACCGTATCAACTCGTATGGTATTGGGGCAACGGCTCTACATACATCACAGACGCTGACGGCAAAAAACACATTTTCGGTTTTGAAATTACATGGGGCATCGGCGATGAAACAAACGCCACCGAAACATGTATGTTCTATGACGGTAAAGCACATAAATTCGGTGCAGTTGACGTTGAAGTTTTCCCGAAAGATGACAAATATATGCAGCCCTGGCACTTCATTTCGGAAGACGGAAGGTTTGATTTTACAATGACACCTTTCTACGACCACCACTGTGACACCAATGCGCTTAATGTTCTTCGCATGCACTCTCATCAGGTACACGGTATGTGGAACGGCACTGCTATTCTTGATGACGGCACAAAACTTGAAATAAAAGATATGTATGCTTTCTGCGAATACGTTGAGAATAAGTGGTAATAGAATTGTTGCATTCGGCACAGTCTTGCAAGAATACTTTTGTTTTTGACGGATAATTTCCCCGAATACTGCATCAAATCCGCATCCGAATACGTCAGTATGCGTGATGCGGATTTTCTTTGTATTCAGAAAAATTCTCTCCTCAAAAACTGCTTTGCACCTTAAAATGATGAATTTTGCCCGATTTGTGTTCCTTTGCGACGACGAGCATACTGGCGTATGCCGAGGAATAAAGGGACACAAGGTGGGTAAAAGGCGCATTTTAAGGAAATGTATCCTTACAAGACTGTGCCGTTAGCGCAGAACGAAAAACAATAAATAATAACTCAAAAGCGGTTTTCTTACGAATGTAATGAAAACCGCTTTTTGTTTGTAATCGGATGTTTGATTTTTTCTAAGCGTTTTTTCGCCCTCGGTATACCCTCAGTATTACCCACGGACGAAGAAAACGCTTTCTGCATCTGAATGCAACAATCCAAATAATTATTATTATTTTAATACAGCATACCCGCACACAGGAAGTTTCAATTCTCCTTTTACGGTTTCGTTTTTCAAAACGTCGGTATATTCTTTATCAAGCGAAACTGTCTTTTCTTCTTCGGAAAAGTTCATCACAAAAATAAAGTTGCCGCGTTTTTTTACTATTACGCCGTCAGTTGCGGGAATCATAGTATCTTTACTGATTTTACAATCTTTTATAAGCATATCGCAAAAGTCCGAAGCAAAATCCGTGTCACATCCGAATGCAACGTAATATGCGTTACCTTTTTCGAAAGTATTCTTTGTAACAGCAGGCTCACCTTTATAAAAATCACTTTCGTATTTTCCGAGAACTTCCGAGCCGTTTGCGTGAATTATGTCACACATATTTATAACAGAGTAATTTTTACCGTTAAAACTTGCGGAATTTTCTCTGCCTTCGGGAATTGAATCGGTTTCTTCTGCCCAAACGCCGAAAACATCTTTAAGTTTTCCTGCGGGAAAACCGCCTAGGAAGCACAAATCATCTTTGTCAACTATGCCGCAAAGATATGTTGTTACAAAGTTTCCGCCGTTTTTTACATATTCACAAATTTTATCCTCAACACCGTCTTTTAAACTGTATAAAAACGGTGCGATAACAAGGTCATATTTTGAAAAATCAGCATCTTCAGAAATAACGTCAACACCTATTCCGTTTTTCAAAAAAGGAGCGTACCATTTAAGACATTCTTTGAGATAATTTCTTTCATTGTTGTTATATCCGCAAAAGAATTTTATTGCCCAATCGTTATTCCAGTCGTAAACTATTGCAACTTTGCCGTCACAGTATTCACCCGTTACAGCGCTTAGTTTTGTAAGGTTTTCACCAAGATGCGAAACTTCTCTGAACACTCTTGTATTTTCATGTCCGCAATGGTCAACAACGGCACCGTGAAATTTTTCGTGTCCTCCCCTGCTTTTGCGCCATTGAAAATACTGAACGCTGTCAGCACCGTGAGCAACCGCCTGTATTGATGACAGTTCCTGCATACCGGGTTTAGGTATTTTATTAACAGGTCGCCAGTTTGCTATTGACGGCGTGCTTTCCATCATAAAAAACGGCTGACCGTTTTTCATGGAACGAAAAGCATCATGAGCAAATGCTGTTTCCGTCATCATATATTCGTTCTGTCCGACATCCCAATACGGATAATTATCCCACGAAATAACATCAACGTGGTCTGCGAATTTTTGGTAATCGATACCGTCATACATTCTCATAAAATTTGTTGTTATGGGAATGTCGGGAGTTATTTCACGAAGAGGAGTAATTTCATTTTCATAGAATGAAATATGACTGTCGGTAACAAATCTCTTCCAGCAGAGTTTTAATGCGGGAACGTGGTTTTCACCGCGGAATTTCGGTGATGAAATCTGATTCCAATCGGTAATTCTGTGACTCCAGAAGCCGTTCCACCAACTGAGGTTGAGTTCGTCAAGATTATTATGATAATAATTTTTCAGCCAATCTCTGAAAGATTGCTGACACAGTTCACAATGACACTCGCCGCTGTATTCATTTGATATGTGCCACATTTTGAGTGCCGGATGGTCTTTGTAACGCTGTGCAAGAAGCGTATTTATTTCACGGACTTTTCTTCTGTACAAAGGCGAAGTGAGGCAGTGATTATGACGTACTCCGTACTCGTTTCTTATTCCCGTTTCTTCAACACGCAAAACTTCGGGATATTTCTGTGACATCCATGCAGGTCTTGCACCTGACGGAGTTGCAAGAATTGCGGAAATACCGTTTTCGTAAAGTTTATCCATTATTCTGTCAAGCCACTCAAAATTATATACGCCTTCTTCGGGTTCAAGAAGCGACCAGGCAAATATTCCGACTGTTGCGCTGTTTACATTCGATAGTTTCATAAGGCGCATATCTTCATCCCATATTTCGGGAGTATCTATCCACTGGTCGGGATTATAGTCACCGCCGTGTATTATTTTATCAAAATACTTTTTATTCACAAATTCGCACCTGCCTTCTGCTTTATAACTCGTAAAAAAAATCAGTTTTTAAGAGAATGAATCGGAGCGGGTATTCTTCCGCCACGGGAAATAAATTTTTCGGGTGAAGCGGTATGAAGATTCATTATCGGCGCTTCACCGAGCAGACCGCCGAATTCAACGCTGTCACCTGCACCTTTACCGTATGCCGGAATAATTCTTACGGCAGTTGTTTTTGTGTTTGCAACGCCTATTGATATTTCATCGGCAATAATACCCGAAATTACCGCTTCGCTTGTATCGCCCGGAACTGCAATCATATCAAGTCCTACTGAACAAACCGCCGTCATTGCTTCAAGTTTTTCTATTGAAAGAGCATTGTTTACAACAGCCGCTATCATACCCTCATCTTCGGAAACGGGTATAAACGCACCCGAAAGACCGCCAACGTGTGACGATGCCATAACGCCGCCTTTTTTGACTGCATCATTGAGCATGGCAAGTGCAGCCGTCGTTCCGTGAGTACCGCAAACTTCAAGCCCCATTGCTTCAAGTATTCTTGCTACCGAATCGCCTATTGCGGGTGTGGGCGCAAGTGAAAGGTCAACTATTCCGAACGGAACATCAAGTCTTCGTGACGCTTCGCTTGCAACAAGTTGACCGACACGGGTTATTTTAAATGCCGTCTTTTTAATTACGTCGGCAAGTTCCGAAAGGTCGCAATCCCCTGCTTTTTCAATTGCTGTTGATACGACACCGGGTCCCGAAACGCCGACGTTAATAACGCACTCCGGCTCTCCTATGCCGTGAAATGCTCCCGCCATAAACGGGTTATCCTGCGGAGCGTTCGCAAAAACAACAAGTTTAGCGCACCCGATTGAATCACTATCTTTCGTAAGAAAAGCCGTTTCTTTAATTGTTTTTCCCATAAGGTTTACAGCATCCATATTGATGCCTGCTTTTGTGGAAGCAACGTTGACGCTTGAACAGACCATCCCTGTTTCCGAAAGTGCCTGCGGAATAGACGAAATAAGCGCACGGCTCGAATTTGTAAAGCCTTTATCAACTATTGCCGTATATCCGCCTATAAAGTTTATTCCGAGTTCTTTTGCGGCATTGTCAAGCGTTTTTGCTATTTTAACGTATGTATCGGCACCGAATTTTCCGCCGATAAGCGACACAGGTGTTACAGATACCCTTTTGTTTACAATCGGTATTCCGTATTCCTTGCTGATTTCTTCGCCCGTTTTAACAAGATGTTCCGCTTTTTTGGTAATTTTGTCATAAATATTTTGACAAAGACGGTTTTCGTCATCACTTACGCAGTCAAAAAGCGAAATTCCCATTGTAATTGTTCTTATGTCAAGATGCTCCTGACGAATCATATTTATTGTTTCAAGTATATCTGCAGTATTTAACATTGGGTTTTCTCCTCATATATGGTGCATTGCATTGAAAATATCTTCATGCATTGTATGAATTTCAAGACCTTTTCCTTTGCCGTATTCTGTGAGAATGTCAACAAAATCGGCAAACGGGATATTCATATCGTCTATATCCGCAAGCATAATCATAGCGAAATATTCTCCGAGAACCGACTGTGTAACGTCAAGTATATTCACACCTTTTTCGGCGCAAACCGAACTTACGCCCGATATTATTCCTACATTATCCTTACCTGTAACACTGATAATTGCTTTCATTTTTTATCCTCCTGTTTTTTCGCATATATTATTTTATACGGTGTCGAATCATCATTTAACATCTGAACGGATTCAATTCCGAATGTATATAAAACATTTTCCCAGCGCTCAACCATACCGACATCATATTCAACAGGCAAAAAGCCTGCTGTAAGGTAACTTTTTACAGCCGCCGCTCTTCCCTCGCTTGTTGTAAGCGAAATGTACTTAACACCTCTGTCATGAAGCGTTTTTATTACAATATAACTAAGGTATTTTGACAGACCTTTTCCCCGAAATTCTTTTTTTATGCCGACCCAGTGCATATCACCCATGCCTGTTTCTTTATAAACAAAAGATGTTGCAGTTCCTATATGTTCGTTATTATAATCAAGAAACCACAAATCTTCTTCGGGTTTAATATCTTTATAATCAAATATTTCCTGCTTAAATCTCTGTTCGTCGGTTTCTTCCGACTCAGTCCACGTTTTTATACATTCGTTCCAATCGTGTATATCACGTTCTCTGTTTTTTTCGGAATAATGCGAAAATGAATACCCCTCGGGTAAAGTTAATTCTTCAAAAGGAACATCTGTAAAGCGGTACATTTTAAGTTGAGCCATATTTTACCTCCGTATTATCTTTTAAACAAATTATCATTATATTTAAAAATAACTTTGCCTCTGTCAAAAATAACGTCTTTAAAGCCGAATGATGATTCGTGACTGCCGAGAACTGCGCCTTTTATTCGGGCAAAGCCTTTTTTCGCTGCGCCGCTTTCAATACCTATATGGTAATTCCCGTCTTCGGGCACTTTAAAATGAAGCGTTTTTTCTTCCCAATCCGTATTAGAAAAATCAAGTGAAGAAACGAGTTCACCGTTATCAAGATTTTTTACGAACATTCTGCACACATCACCCGAAGACATTACATCCGCTTTAAATAAACACGGGTATTCCGATTTAATATATATTCCCTGATATACAGCAGAGTCACCGTCTTCGGAAATTTCAATATATCCGTATGACTCTTCGTTACCGTCAGATGACCTTTTTACGCCTGCTGTGTTTTTGAAAGACCAGAAACATCTGCCGTGTTCAAAGTTTCCGTTTCTCATTTGCGACATCGAATGATAGTAATTCATATCGCTTATCTGCGTTTCAAAAAAATTCGCTTCTATTCCGTCAATGACGTTGTTTTCAAAACGCACGTTTGTAACGGGCGGATCCCCCGCTTTATCGGTATAAGGACAGTAAAGCCAGTTGCCCATTGTTTCAAAATGGTTGTCGTGAACATAAACGTTTCGCACTTCGACTTTTTCAAGGTCGGGACAATTCAGTCCCCAAAGAATCATACCGAACGATTTGCAATGATTTGATTGCAAATCGTTATTGTCTATTTCAATATTTATTGACGGTTGCGGCTCATCAGACGACCACCACTCGCTTTTTCTCGGGTCGCAACAGGATGAGAAAATGTAAACAGAATCGTCACCCGTAAACATTTCACAGCCGGTTACACGAATATTCTGACAGTTCATAAGACAGATTCCGTCACCGTTCCCGTGACTCCAATCTGTTATTTTTATATTTTTAAAAAGACCGTAACTGCTTGTAAACGGCATAACGGCATAACCGTGATAGTTTGTTATATGAACGTCGCATATTTCAAAATGACTGCATCTGTAAAAGCCTATCGGACATATTTTGATTATTTTTTCGACGTCATCAACATCCATCATTCTGATAACGCCGTTGCCCTTTATTGCAAAATCGTGTGAGCCTTCCGGCGCAAAAATAAAAGGATAATTCTTATACCAGTAATGACTCCACTTAATTGTTTCGGAATAATTATGACCGTACTCGGGTTTATAAGGAATATATTTGTCGCCGCACGGTTTGACATATTCATTTTGTTTGGAAGTCTGTTTAAGTTGCGCCCCGTCACCGAACATTAACGTTACGTTGCTTCTTATTACAATACCGCTGCTCAAAAAAACTTTACCCGACGGCAGAAAAACCGTTCCGCCGCCGTTATTGTAAACGGTATCTATTGCATTCTGAATAGATTCTCTGTCATTTGTTACTCCGTCACCTTTTGCATTAAAAGGTGCATCGGTAACCGTGACATATTTTTTTACTGTGTTTTCATTTTCGCTCATGAAATGCCCTCCGATATTCCGAGAAGAACTATGCCGATAATAACCGGAATTATTGATGTATACTGCAACACGGTTAATTTTTCTTTAAGCAGAAGATGTGAAAAAATTACCGATACTATACAATACGAAGCAACCATAGGTGAAGCGAGAAGCGGTTTTGATGACATGGCAAAAACATAAAACACCTGACCGAACTGTTCAGCCACGGCAGCCGCCGCCTTTGGCCATTCCGTTTTTAAATTAAAAGGATTGTATGATTTTTTTGTTTTTATTAAAAGAAAAATGTAACAGACAATTCCGGCTGTAAAAAATGTTATTCCGTATAACACAAGAACATCAATTTCACCGAGACCGAGACCGGATTCTTCATCAAGTATTATTCCGTCTGCCGCAGTTCCCAAAGTGTCAAACAAACAGTAAAGAACGGGAAAAATCAGCGCAAGAGCACCGTATCTGTATTTTTTATTTTCTTTTTTTCCTGTATTTCCTATTTCACTTTGAGAAAGCCTTTTTTCTGCAACGGCAAGCATAATAACGCCGACAACTATTGCCGATGTGCCGATTATATCAAGTGCTGAAAATTCTTCTTTAAAATCGGTAATACGCCCTTTAACCGTAAAAAACACAAGCATTGCAACCGTTGAAAAAGCACCCGAAGCATTCTGAACGGGTGAAACTATTGAAAGTTCAAGGTAACGAAGTCCGGCATATCCTATGACCATTGATAATATGTACCCCGCCGAAGCAGGCAGATATTTTACCGCATTTGAAAAAACACTTTGAAAACCCGATATACTTTCGGAAAACGGAATGAGTATCAATGATACAATGCCCATAACAAGACCAACCCACACCGCAATTTTAAGATGTGAATAACGGTCAGATTCATCCGTTCCTTTTTTATAAAATAAATCGGCAAACCCCCAGCCTAAAATACACACAAACGAAAGAATAAACCAATCCATACTACCCTCCGTATTTACATACATATTGTATAGTAAAACATCTTAAATTGCAATAAATAAAGTATTGTTTTTATGATAAATTGTGATATTATAGAAAGAAAACCCGAAAGGATGTAATTCATTTGAAAGAAATAAAAACACTCGGCATAATTGCCGCACTTGAAGTTGAAGTAAATCTTCTGAAAAGTGCTTTAAGCAATATCAACACGGTAAAATGCGCCGAAACCGATATTTACACAGGCACAATAGGTAAATGCAACATCGTTCTTATGCAATGCGGCATAGGCAAAGTCAGCGCCGCATTAGGTACTCAGGCTATGATTTCACGCTTCCAACCCGATTGCATAATAAACACAGGTTGCGCCGGAGGAATTGCAAAAGGAATTAAAATCGGTGACATAGTTCTTTCAACATCTACGGCAGAATGGGATATGGACACAACCGCACTCGGTGACCCGAGAGGTTACATATATGCACTCGGTACGGCTGTTGTGAAAGCAAACGAGGAAATTGCATCATTGATTGAAAAATTCGTTCCCTCAGATATTTCCGTATTTAAAGGTCTTGTTGCTTCCGGTGACCAGTTTGTTTCTTCCGATGAACAGCGCAAAATCATTCTCGGAAGTTTTCCCGAAGCACTTTGCGCCGAAATGGAAGGTGCGGCAGTAGGCCATGTATGTGCTCAGAATAACGTACCGTTCTGTGTTATTCGCTGTATGTCCGACACGGCAGACGGTGACAGTAAAGTCGATTACGTTGAATTTTCAAAAAAAGCAGGCGAAACTTCCGCAAAAATACTTGTTGATATGATTAATTCGCTCTAAAAAAACCTCCCGCAGAAAACTGCGGGTTGATAAGGCAGTTTTTGTGTAAAAAAGCACCTGCTGAGAAGGAAAAGAAAATTCCTTTTCAGCAGGTTTCTTTATCTGATATTTGTCCGACGCCTTGGCAAGCAACGACTTTGACTATCCAAAGTCATAAGTGATGTTGTGCCTTACGACACAATGATGCTGTTTGTTGCACTCACAGTGATGTTTTACGGCTTCGCCGCAAAGTGATGTGATGTATTCCACCAACGCCCGCAGGCACATCACTTGACGAAGTCAACCATCACGCGCGAAGCGCACATCACATTCCACGCAGTGGAATACACCGTTTTCGGCGCTTGGCGGAAAAACGTCAAAAACCATCCTTATCAACACGCGCCGAAACTGCGGGAGGTTTTCACTAAATATTCAGTTTAAATCGAATATTACTTATCCGTCAATACCGAGTGCCATGCAAAGAATTGACCTTGCATCTGCGGTTGAAATTTCACCGTCTTCGTCAATATCGCCGAGCAACACCTGTTCTTCGGTTGCTTCTTCAAAACCCGCGGAAATTCTGAGAGCGAGTCTTGCATCCTTAACGGTAACTGCCGTGCTGAGGTCAACGTCACCGAGAACGCCTGTTGTAGGACAAGCCTTTGTTTCTCTTGTGTATGTGTTGAAAAGGCTGAACTGCGGATATTTTGTTTCATCGGTATGAACCGTGCACTGATTTTTAGCGGAAAGAAGCCAAATAACAACATCTGTTGTGCCGTAATTTGCATTATAACCTGTGTGAGTAAGGTTCTTAATAAACCATGTCTGTTCGGGGAACATACAAGTAGAAGCGTCTACTCTCATATCCCATGAAACGTGGTCATGGTCGTCTTTAATCTGCTGTTCATAATGTGCATCCCAATCGTCAAATGCTTTAAGATAGTCAGCACAAACAGCACCGCCGCTTGCATAGCAAGTATCTACAACCGTATCACTTGTAGGATAAGTTTCATTTACGGGGAACAACTGGCAGTTATAACCGCAAACAATACCGAATTTAACGCCGCTTGATTCAGCATCTTCAATAATCTGTTTAGCGTTTGTCATTATTGAGTTGTAGGCATCAATATTTGTTTCAAGGTCAGCATTCATTTCATCGGGGAACATATATGCTTTGGCATCTGCATAATACTCTGCGGGAACAAATGACCAGAGAGCCGGAATACCTTTGAGAAGCGGATTTATTGTATCGCTGTATAATCTCGGAAGCATCTTCTGAAGAATGTAGTTGAACTTTGCAAAATATTCGTGTGAAAGACCTTCATAACTTGCTACGGAAGAAATAAGAACGGAAGCAAAGTGGGTAGTAAAACTACCTCTGCCGAGCATTACAAGATAGTTTTCAACTGCGAATATGTCAAGTTCAATATCACCGGTAAAGAGTGAACCGATAATGCTTGTGCCCTGCCATGCGGGAGAAGCGAAAACAACGTTTTTAAGTTTTGAGCAGTTATAATCGGACATAAAAGTAAGAAGGATGTTTGAACCTTCGCCCAAGCCGACAACATTAACTTTTGAAGCGCCTCTTTCGCTCTTAACCTGATCTACGAAAGCGTTGAAGTCAGCCGCAACATCAAGCGGGCTCTTACGCCAGTCATAGTTGAAAACATATACGTTATCATCGCCGAATTTCTTACCGTATTCAACACCGATAGCGGAGAAAATTGCTTCACGTTCTGCTTTCTGTGCTTCAACTTCTTCTTCGGTTTTACCGTCAACGGGGAAGTCTGACAAAGCACAATTATAAATCTTCGCTTCAACTTCGGCGTATTTGGGTGTACCGTCGGGGTTGTATGCAATAGGATCAATATATTCGTTGATTACCGGAATAACCTTATTACAGTAAACATCCCAATTATCGTAAGTAAGACCGTATTCTACAAAACCTACGGTCAATGCCGTAAGGAAAGCCGTTGTGAACGATTTAACGTCACCATCGGTAAGCGGACAAACCTGTTTTTCATTTTCTGTGCCGAGACCGTAAACGAGCGGGTTTGCCATCATGTCGTTGACTACGATAAGCGGAACAGCCTTTGCAGCCGAAACCGGAGCAACAAGAGCAAGTGACGCAAGCACAACCGCAAGAGCAATGCACATTACTTTTTTGAATGCTTTCATAAAAATCCTCCTACAAGAATATACTACAACGCAGTATACTACCATTTATACACACTGTATTCTACCATAGAATTACCATAATTGCAATAGATACCGCACATTTTTATAAAATTAAATGTAAATAATTTTCAAAAAACGAAAATAAAACCGTGCAACTGTCGTTTTTCGCTATTGTTGTTGTATTATTTTTTGTTATTTAATCCTTATACTTACTTCAGCGGATGACAGCAATTCACGTTCATTATTTTCATATTCAACAAGCAAACGGCAGTTTTCATCAATGTCAAGCGCATACGCTTTTCTGCGCTCACCGTTTTTTATTACGTCAACCGTTTTGTTCAGCACTTCGCTTCGGTTTTTATATTCCTGCAAAAAAGTTCGTTTTTCAAGGTTTTCATACAACACGTAAAATTCATTAACAAAATCGGCGGCAACGCTGTTTTTTAAATCATCACGCTCATTTTCAAACGCAAATGATGCCATATCCTTTATATCTTCCGGAAAACCGTTTTGCGGCTCATACATATTGATTCCGACGCCCAGCACGCAAAAATCAAGAGAACCGGCAGGTGAAAATGACGATTCGGTAAGTATTCCGCATATTTTTTTGCCGTTTTTAAGAATATCATTTACCCACTTTATTCTGAGATTTTCACATCCGTTTTTTTCAAGCGAACGTGAAACCGCCACTGCGGCGGCAGTTGTTATCAGCACCGAAGTTTCAGGCAAAATTAAAGGGCGCATTAAAAGGCTCATATAAAGTCCCGTTGTATCAGGAGAAAAAAATGTTCTGCCGAGTCTTCCCCTGCCCTCAGTCTGAGAATCACTAAGCAAAAAATACATTTCTTTTTCGCCCTGCAAACCGATTTTTTTCAACAGGGTGTTCGTGGAAGTTACCGATTTTCTGACATCAACCTTTATTCTGCTTTTTATATTGCCGTTTAATTTACTGTTTATTGATTTTTCGTTTAACTCGTCCATTTATCCTCTTCCCGAAACAAAACATTCTTTCTAAAGCAAAACAGCGCCGAAGCGCTGTTTTTATTTAATCAATAAGCGATTGCATATTCGGATATACATTCAATACCTACACGGGCACCTTTCATTTCAGAAAGAAAAATTTTTGCATCAAGTGAAAGAATTGAAGGAGCATCGGTAACAAGGTATGTAAGATTACCGGTTGCTTTGTCGATTGTAGCGGTCATTTTGACCTGAATATACTCAAGACTTATGTTGCTGAGCGAAATACCGGGTATACTGCTTACACCGCCGGTAATCTGTGATTCCTGTATAATGTTTACCGCAGAGCCTACACCGCCGTCACCGGCTGTGGGGTTGGTAACGGTTTTCATTGTAATTTCAACAGTATAAGCACCGTTCGCCTCTTTTATGGTTGCATTTTCAACGTTTGAAACATTGATATTGCAGTTCGAATTCGCCGGAGGAATGTCATTTTTATCTTTTGTTTCGTTTTTGTCTTCGATTTTAAAGAAACTTCTGAGAGGACCCGCAAAAGATGAAAGAGCACCCGCTTCAAAAATTTCCTGATAATTCAGAGCGCCGTCTTTTACAAGAGTAACGCTTGATGCAGAGGATTTCGCTTTATTCACGGAGTTTACATAAAGATCGACAATTTCTTTCGGAGTAGAAGGTGTTTTGCCCGAATCTTTTTTGTCACCTTTGTCATCGTTACCGGCAGGTTTGTCGGGAGTTTTTTCATCGGTTTTATTACCGCCGTCAGCATGTGTAGAGTCCTGAGGATTTGCTGCGGGTGTTGTGGGTGTTTCCTGAGCCGTGCCGGAACCTGTTGAAGAACTTCCGCTGTCAGCAGGTGTTGCGGGTGTTTCCTGTGCTGTGCCGGAACTTGCCTGAGTGCCGCCTGTCTGAACACCGCTTTGCGTTCCCGGCTGAGAACCTGTCTGAGTACCGTTCTGTCCGGGTGCGGGTTGAACGGATGATGAAGCGGTTTTATTTCTTGCATTGTAAATTACAATAACCGAAGCCACATTATTAGTGGTAATAAGAGCAATAACAATACAAAGAGCAGCAAGAACAAGTATTATTTTTTTTGCAGTAAGTTTTTTCATATTTTACACTCCATATCAGGGAACCGAAATTACACTTTCCCACAAATTATCATTGTAATTATAGTTCATTATTCGCAAATTGTCAATATATACGTTATAATCATTTTCACATACGTTATAATACGTTATAATCATTTTCACGTTTTAATAATCATTTTAATGTTTTTTATTTTGTTAATTGACCGTAATATATGTATATGCTATAATATGTTATTATTGAGGAGGAACAGTTATGAAAAGAAAAATATCACTTGCTGTTATATTATGTATTGCATTAAGCATATTTTTATGCTGCTTTGTTTACGCAGCCGAACCGGACGGTATTCCGGGCGCTGTTGAAAACATTACTTTTTCAAATGTTTCCGACGGAATAAAACTGACATGGCAGTCTGTCGAAGATGCAACGCAATATAATGTTTACAGTGCTGTAAAGGGTGAAAGTCTTTCACTCATTGCAACGGTAAACAAATGCAGTTATACAGATAAAAACGTCACTTTCGGGAACAGATACAAATACATTGTCTGCGCCGTTAACGAAAACGGCGAAGGTGAAAAAGCGGATTACAGCACCTGTGTCCGTCTTAACGCCCCCGAACTCGTTTCAGCAAAACGAAGCGAAAAAGGCATAAAAATAAAATGGAATAAAGTCAGCGGAGCAAAAGAATACCGTGTATACAAAAAGAATACAAGCACAGGCGAATGGGTATTAAAATCAAAAACGTCATCAACCTCTTATACCGATACAAAAGTAAAAAACGGAACAAAATATACTTATACGGTTAAAGCGGTAAACGGCTCCTCCGCAGGTCTTTACAACAAAAAAGGAATATCGTGCAATTACCTTGCCGCACCCAAAAATTTCACGGCAAAAAATTACCGTTCATTTATCAGAGTATCGTGGTCTTCACAGTCAACGGCTGACAGTTACACGGTCTACCGCCGTGTTTCCGGCAGCAGCACATGGAAAAAACTCGGCACTGTTTCGGAAAATTATTTTTATGACAAAACCGCCGCAAAAGGAAAAACTTATATTTATTCCGCAAAACAGAATTCGGGAAAAATATCAAGCGCATACAGGGAAGAGCCCGTAAAAATCAAACGTGTTTTCGCTCCGACTCCCGAAATCTCATCAACAAAAAGCGGAATTAAAATCACATGGAATGACAGCAAATACTTTTCATCGTATTCAATATACAGAAAACCGTCAGGCGGCACCTGGACAAAAATCAAAACGTTTTCAGACAAAAAAAGCGCGTATTCCTTTACCGACAAAAACTATACACCCGGAAAAAGGAATTATTATAAAATTATCGCCGTAAGCACAGACGGAAACAAAGCATATTCATCTGCCGTTTCGTTAAAATCGCTGTACGGCAAAAGAACCGGAACAACAAAAACTTACACCGGTCTTGAGCCGATTGCAAAAAAGAAATTTAAAGTAAATGACCCGAAAAATACACGAGGTCTTTCCGAAACGTCATATTCTCACGCATTTGGCGTTTCCTCAAACGGAAAACCGCATGAAATTTCGGTAAACAATCAAAAGAAATATGACAAATACAACGCCGTATGTTATGACGCAAGAGGTAAAAAAGTAATCTACCTTACGTTTGACTGCGGTTATGAAAACGGCTACACCCCGAAAATACTTGACACGCTTAAAAAGAAAAATGTTCCCGCCGCATTTTTCGTTACAATGGATTACCTTGAATCCGCACCGAAAATTACGGCAAGAATGATTAACGAAGGTCACATTGTCGGCAATCACTCCGATACACATCCGAATTTCTCTTCGCTTTCCCGCACATCAATGGCAAAGGAAATTTCCGCTGTTGACAATTATCTTCGTACAAAATTCGGATATTCGGCACCTTATTTCAGATTCCCTGCGGGAGATTACAGTGCAAGCGCACTCGAACTTGTCGATTCTATCGGCTTTAAATCTGTATTCTGGTCAAGTGCATACGTTGACTGGGACCCCTCAAACCAAAAAGGAAAACAGTATGCTTTTGACACGGTAACATCACGTCTTCATCCGGGATGCGTACTTCTTCTTCACGCAGTTTCAAAAGATAACGCAAATGCTCTCGGTGATATTATAGATTACGCAAGAAATCACGGATACGTTTTTAAATCACTCGATAATTTAGATTGATTTATTTTCAATATAACTTGTTTATCTGATAACTTTACAGTACAATATATTTCATTATTTTAAAAAGGCGGTGAGCGTATGAAAAAAAGTAAAATACCGGTTTTAAATAAAATCGGTTTCGGATTTACGGGAACAGGTATAATTTTTATTTATTCGCTCGCTGCAGCAGCCTGCTGTTCGTTAAACATTTGGTATGCACTTGTGACTTCCGTAATTTGCCTTATTCTTTCAATCCCTTTAAAAAATGAAGTTCTCGCTCCCGATTCGTTTTTACTTGTGCCCGTTATTTTTACGGTTTGTTCCGATTGTCCGCAGTATTTACCTTTGACAGTTGTTTCGGGTGCAATAATATACCTTCTTTTAAAACTTATTTTCAAAAAAATAACCGTATCATCATGCGTTATAGCGGGAGCATCACTCGGTCTTGCATTTTCGGCAACAGTTCTTTTCACAACGCTTTATTTCGGCATAGGCGCAACAGGCGCAACAGTACCCGAAATGCTGAAAAATTACAGATACCTCGGTTTTCATCCGAACTGGCGCGGTGTTTTTTACGGCACAATTACGCTTTTTGCTATGATTACCTATCCGTTCAAATTCAGAAAACTGAATAAATATTTGCCCGCCGAAGTTTTTTCGCTTGCAATTCCGTTTATATTCAACTTATTTCTCAACCCGAACGCCGAAACAACACCTATTCTTGAAATAGGTTCTTTATCAAAAATTTTCGACAATTTCGATTTAGGACAAGCAATTCCTTTTATAAATGCCGATTTTGATGCAGATGCAATACTTCTTTCACTGAAATCGGGATTTGCCGTTGCTTTGATTCTTCTTGCATATAAAGCATCACGAAAAGACGGAATAACGGTCGGCTTTTCAAATATTCTTTCGGCGTTGGGCGGCGGTTTCCCGTCACGCTGTTATTCAATTCGGGGTTACTCCCCTGTTTCCGCAGTATCGGGAATAATTCTTGTTTGCGCCTTAACTTTTTTGTGTCCTTCACTCATTGCAAGAATACCGGTTCATTCGCTTGCCGTTGTGCTTATAGTTTCAGGTTGGCAGAATGTACCGTTTTCGCTCGTTGCACAATCTTTTAAAGAAAAAGGAATACTTGAAATAGCAGCGGTACTGTTGATTTTTGCCTCATTTGTATTTTTGGATGTATTTATTGCGTTGATTGTTTGCGTGTTCTTCGCAGTTTCAGTAAGGAGGATACGCCGTGGATAAGAAAAAACTTGCAAGAATTATTGCAACCTGGGTTGTAACATTCGTAATGGTATCTGTTTTTCTGCTTGATGCCATGACGCTTGTGCTCTGCAACAAATACGAAAAGAATTACACTTTTAAAACGGAAGTATTCGATTATTCCGACGGGGATGACAGAATACATTTTCTCAACACGCTCAATTCCGACTGCATTCTCATTGAAAGCAACGGTCACTTTGCGCTTGTCGATTCGGGTGAAGGTAACAACAACCCACGAAAAAAGACCGAATATCACGGTTCACGTGATGATGTTATCAATTATCTGAAAAAAGTTGCCGCCGATGAAAGCGGAAAAGTTTATCTTGATTTTATTCTCGGCACTCATTACCATTACGACCACGTCGGAAACTTTGAGGACATTATAAAAAATGAAGATATTGAAATAGGCAGGGCATATTTTAAAGAATTTGACTCATCTGTCGGAACAGACCTTGAAAGCGAAGACTGGGGAAACGCCGAAACTTATAAAAAAATAACGGATGCCCTTTCCCAAAAAAATATTGTTACCATTCACAATCTTCCCGATTGGGAATTTAATTTCGGAGATTTTAAAATAAAGTTCATCAACACCGTAACTCCCGAGGAACTTAAAGGAAACGGCGAAAACGCTTCAAGCGTAGGTGTTTTACTGAAAAAGTGCGGAAAAAGTGCTTTTCTTGCGGCGGATTTTACAAGTGACTCAGGACTTGAACAGCGTTATGCCGATGAAATCGGAGAAGTAGATTTGCTCAAAATAGGTCATCACGGGTATTTCGGCTCATCATCAGGCGCATTTTTAAAGAAACTCAAACCGAAAATTTCCATCGTTACAAACTATCTCGGAAAGGTTTATCCAAATGTTAAATGGAATCTGACCGTAACTGCAAAAGTTCCGATATATTCATGCGTTAACAGAAACGGCATAGTTGCTTCATTTACAGATAACGGGGAAATAGTTCTTTGTGAACATTCAATGGATAATTAAATATAAACAGCATACTTATTAAATACAGAAAATCAGGTAAAAATATTTACTACTCCATTGATAATAACAGGAAACAGAGTACATTACGGAATGAGGATGAATTATGGATAAAAAAAGGAAGAACACGGTTTTTCTTTTGATTATTTCGGGTTTACTGTTTATTGCCGTAATAATATGCGACCGCGTTTTCGGTTTCAATCCCGTTTTACGAATAATAATTTATATTGTTCTGTGGCTTATTCCCGGTTATGACATTCCGTTTGAAAGTTTTGAAGCACTCAAAGAAAAAAATATTTTCGGTGAAGAAATGCTTATGCTTATTGCTTCATTCGGAGCGTTCTGCACGAACGAGTACCCCGAAGCATTTGCGGTTATTTTTTTATTTAAAATCGGAGAACTGTTTGAAGATATTGCATCTGACAAATCAAGAAAATCAATAAAAGCACTTCTTGATATATGTCCGGACTATGCAAACATCAAAACAGACGAAAAAATAATAAAAGTTAAGCCTGAAAATGTTGTACCCGGTGACACAATAATTATTAAACCGGGTGAAAAAGTACCGTTGGACTGCACAGTCAAAAACGGCTCGTCTTACGTTAATACTTCTGCACTGACAGGTGAATCGGTTCCTGTTTTCGCTTCTCCGGGAACAGAACTTTTAAGCGGATATATTAACGGCGAAGGAGTTTTGCAAGCAGAAGCAACTAAAAAATATGAAGACTCAACCGCTTACAGAATACTTGAACTTGTTGAAAACGCAAGTGAAAGAAAAGCGCCGACAGAAAATTTCATTACGAAGTTCGCAAAATATTACACGCCCTGCGTTGTAATTGCCGCATTTTTTCTTGCGGTTGTTCCGATTATATTCGGGAAAAATGCTTCCGAATGGATTCACCGTGCGTGTACTTTTCTTGTAATATCATGTCCGTGTGCGCTCGTCATTTCCGTACCGATGGGTTTTTTCGGCGGAATTGCCGCCGCTTCCAAATGCGGTATATTGATAAAGGGCGGAAACTTCATTGAAGCATTATCACGAATTTCTCACATTGCATTTGATAAAACAGGAACTCTTACAAAAGGCACATTTGAAGTAACAGAAGTAATACCTGAAAAAATCACCGAAGATGAACTGATTTTTACTGCGGCGTGTGCCGAAATAACGTCAAATCACCCTGTTGCAAATGCAATAAAAAACAGTTGCAAAAGAAATATTGACGTTTCATCTGTAACAGATATAAAAGAATACGCCGGAAAAGGAATAAAAGCAAATTACAAAGGCACAAACATACTTGCGGGAAATAAAAAACTGATGAGCGATTTTAAAATAAAAGTTCCCGATTACAAAGAAATTGCCGCAACTTCCGTTTATGTTGCCGAAGAAGGCGTTTATCTCGGGTGCATATTCATAAGCGACACATTAAAAGAAAATTCCGAAAAAACGCTTGCCGAATTAAAAAAGCAAGGCGTAAAAACAATAACAATGCTGACGGGCGACAAAAAAAGTTCAGCCGAAAATGTTGCCGAACTCCTCGGAACAGATGAATGTTTTGCCGAACTTCTGCCGCAGGATAAAGTTACTGTTGCACAGAATATTATGAACGGCAAAGCAAAAAACGAAACTTTCGCTTTTGTCGGAGACGGAATAAACGACGCACCCGTTCTTATGCTTTCGGATGTCGGTATAGCAATGGGCGGCATAGGCTCGGATGCGGCAACGCAGGCGGCTGACATTGTTATAGTTGATGACGATATTTCAAAAATACCTCTTGCAATTAAAATTTCACGTAAAACAATGCGAATCGTAAAAGCAAATACGGTTTTTTCAATATCGGTAAAACTTCTGGTGCTTTTACTCGGCGCATTCGGTATTGCATCAATGTGGCTTGCCGTTTTCAGTGATGTGGGTGTTTCGGTAATTGCGGTAATAAACGCAATGAGAACACTTAAAATAAAAAAACAATCAAGGAGACAGTTATGAAAAAAGTTTTATCTTTACTTCTCGTGTGCATTCTTACGCTTTGTTTATTCACCCCCGCATATGCAGGATTTGACAAAAAATGCGATTGCGGATTTTCGCCGATTATTTACGTCGGTCCGCTCGGCTGCACATCAATAGTGCGTGACGCCGGAAAATCCAATGAACAGCAACTGTGGAAAATTGATACGGGTTTTCTGATTAAAAACGCCGCTAAAATACTTCCTGCCGCAAGTTACGCATTACTTGTCGGTGACACCGAACTTCTCGGAGATTCAGTAATTTCACTCGTAAACGAATCTTTCGGTGACCTTGCGCTTGACAATGACGGTAAATCAAAAGAAAACGTCACAACGCCCGACCTCAACGTTCCCGAGGGTGACCGTCACGGCATTGACTCGGATTACTATTTTGATTACGATTTCCGTCTTGACCCGTACATTCACGCCGAAAGGCTTCATGAATTTATTGAACAGGTAAAAGAACTTACCGGGCATGACAGCGTAAAATTAAAATGTTCAAGTATGGGCGGCGTTGTACTTTCCGCTTACCTTGAACTTTACGGCTATGAAGGGATCGACGTAATTATATGCCGCTGCTGTCCGCTTTGGGGCACGGCTGTTGCAGGCGAACTTTTCAACGGAAAACTCGAATTAAATGCAGAATCTCTGCGCCGTTACGGTGAAGATGCAATACCGTTTATGGAAACAGGCTTTGCCGACGACTTTATTGAAGGCACGCTTTATGCTCTTCTGGAAGCACTCAAATATGCCGGAATACTTGACGGTATAATAGCACTCGGTGACGACCTTATAGAAGACATAGGCGACCGCATATTTAACGAAGCGCTTATTCCGATATTCGGCACTCTCCCCGGTATATGGGCTTTTGTTCCGCAGGAATACTATGACGGCGCGCTTGAATTTATGAAAGTTTCAAAGGACGGCGACCTTTATCGTCAGATAAGCACCTATCGTACTGCGCAGGCAAACATCGCATCAAATCTAAACGAAGCACGTGAAAACGGTGTAAACGTATGTATCACCTGCGGTTACAACGTACAGCGCACTCCGCTTGTTTCACTCTGGAAATCGACTTCAGACGGTACTGTTGATACAAAATACGCCTCGCTCGGTGCTACCTGCGGCGAAACAAAAGAAATGCTTCCCGAAGATTATATTTCTTCTCTTGATAACACCGATTATCTTTCACCCGACAAAATGATAGATGCTTCCACCTGCGAACTTAAAGACTGCACATGGTTTTTCCGTGACTGGCTTCATTGCAACGGCAACCCTGCAATAGATGAATTTTACAATCTCGTTATGCTGAATGACGAGGCAGTCAGCATCAACTCATTTGAAAATTATCCTCAGTTTATGAAGATTGATGACAATAAGAACACGCTGACTCCCGTTACCCAAAACGAAACACTTTCAAACACGCTTAAAGAAAGTCCGTCACACCTTAATTTCATTCGCTTCATATTTGAACTTTTTGAGAAACTTTTAAATATGTTCTCGGTTAAATAAGATAATTTCATATACCAAAACAGTGACAGAAGACCGAAATCTTCTGTCGCTGTTTTTATTTTCGAAATTCGTCAATCACCGGTCACCGACAACCGACAACCGACACTACAATACTTTTTAGTGTTGATTTATATTTGAAATATGTGTATAATATAATCAGAAAAGCAGAAAGGAGTATATTTATGCTGACAAGAACAGAAATAGAAAACTCAATAAAAATTCTTCTTAAACGTTACAATGCAGAATATGCTCTGCTGTTCGGCTCGTATGCAAGGGGTGAACAAACTGCCGATTCCGATATAGATGTATTGGTTTTCGGCGGTGAAACGTTCAAAAAAACAAATATTTTCGCATTTGCCGAGGAATTACGGCAAATGACAGGAAAAAACGTTGACGTATTTGAAATATGCGAAGTTGACCAATCGACACAGTTTTACTCAAATGTTATTGAGGAAGGTGTTAAAATAGCATGAATAAACCGGATTCGGAAAGAATAAAAAAGATTATATCATTGTGGAACTCCTTGCAAACCCAAATAGAAGCACACTCAATAAACCGTGAAACCCTTTTAACTGATGAATTTTCACAATGGGCGGTTACAACGCCGCTTTATAATATCGGTGAGCAGGTTTACAAAATCAGCGATGAAATGAAAAAACAACATCCCGAAATAATATGGAATGTTGTTTCAGGACTAAGACACCGGTTAGTTCACGATTACGAAGGAATTAACCGGTCGATTATTGTTGAAGTTGTGTTTGATGAAATGTCTGATTTTATAGAATCAATCGAAAAACTGTTATAAAACCGAAAAGCGCAGTTAATTTTTAAAACTGCGCTTTTATATTTTTTTGTTAAAAATCGTTTTTTAATATCAACTGACAACTGCCAACTAACAACCGGCAACTAGCAACTGACAACCGGCAACTAACAACCTGCTGTGTACCCCAAGTCAAGTACAATTTTGATTTTAGTGTTAAGAAAAATAAAATATATGTGGTATAATGGTCTCGCTTTACCGATACGGAGGATATGGCAACGCTGAGGAGCGACCTGAGCGCCGAATCGGGTTTGCG
>JAZLLP010000022.1:0-61294 GCA_045598225.1 Acutalibacteraceae bacterium
CCGGATACATTTTACCATAATTTCGGAAATTTTGCTACTGTCTTGTTTTCGGGGGTTCGGCTTCCGTTTTCTGTCCGATTTTCAGGGACGTCTCCCGAAAACACTACAATACACCTGTCCGTTTTTATGGGTACAGTTTAGATTTTACTTCTTCACTATTCACTCTTACTTCTTACTTAAAAAAATTCCGCCCACTTTCGTGAACGGAATTTTTTGGAGCTGCTGGGCGGACTCGCGGCTACGCCGCAAGAGTTTGCTTCGCAAACATTCGATTGTATGTCCGTGCTCCTCTGCCTAACGGCATACCGTCGCACATGGACTAAAAGCGGTTCGAGTCCGCTTTTGAATACTTTCCCGTTTTACTTTTTCACTATTCACTCTTACTTCTTACTTAAAAAAATCCGCCCACATTCGTGAACGGAATTTTTTGGAGCTGCTGGGCGGACTCGAACCGCCGACCTCATCCTTACCAAGGATGCGCTCTACCACCTGAGCCACAGCAGCACTTCTGTTAAGCATTGACTATTATACATACGGTAAATGAGATTGTCAAGAGTTTTTTATAAACCGCATAGAGATTTGAAAATTTACTACACCAAAAAATAATAAAATTTTTAAGATATAAGTATTTATTTTTTTTATTATATATGATATAATTATACCAATAATGGGTAAAATGTGCGGTTGTGCCGCTTTTCTCTCGGGGAAGGAGTATCTCAATGGCAAAAATTATTTCAATAGTAAACCAAAAAGGCGGTGTCGGCAAAACCACAAGCGCAGTCAATCTTGCAGCCGCAATAGGTGCTCTCGGCAAACGTGTGCTTCTTGTCGATATTGACCCGCAGGGTAATACCACAAGCGGATACGGCATTTCGAGAAAAGGTCTTGAAGCCACTTCTTATGAAATACTTATAAACTCCGTTCCTGCGGGACAGGCTGTTATAAAAACAAAATTCCGGGGCGTGGATATAATTCCGTCTAATATGAATCTTGCAGGTGCGGAAATAGAACTTGCGTCTGCCGATAACCGTGAATCGCTTCTTAAAAATGCGCTTGCGCCGATAAAAAGCAATTACGATTACATATTTTTTGACTGTCCGCCGTCGCTCGGTCTTATAACGCTTAATGCGCTGACTGCTTCAGATTCTTTTCTTGTACCGATTCAGTGTGAGTATTACGCCCTCGAAGGACTTTCACAACTTATGGCAACGGTGCGGACAATAAAAAGGCTTTACAATCCGCTTATTGAACTTGAAGGCGTGCTTCTTACAATGTATGACGGCAGACTTAACCTCACTCAACAGGTAGTTGCCGAAGTTAAAAACTTTTTCCCTCGCAAAGTTTACGCAACTGTTATTCCCCGTAACGTAAGGCTTTCCGAGGCACCGTCTTTCGGTGAACCAGTTATGTATTACGACAGGGGTTCCAAAGGTGCTGAAAGTTACGCACTTCTGGCGGAAGAATTTATAAAAATGCAAAGACAGGAGAATATAAATGGCGACTAAAAAAACAGGTCTGGGCAGAGGGTTCGACGCTATTTTTGCCGACAACGCCGTTGAAGAAATTTCAACTTCTCAAAGCGCTGTCAAATTAAAACTCACGGAAATTGAACCTAACCGCAATCAGCCACGAAAAAACTTTGACGAGGAAGCACTTGCAGACCTCGCTCACAGCATAGAACAGCACGGTGTTTTACAGCCGCTTCTTGTAAGACCTTTACCGAACGGCGCATATCAGCTTGTTGCAGGTGAAAGGCGCTGGCGTGCTTCAAGAATGGCAGGTCTTACTGAAGTTCCCGTTGTTATTAAGGAACTTACCGATTCGCAGGTTGCCGAACTTGCGCTTGTTGAAAATTTACAGCGTGAAGACCTTGACCCGATTGAAGAAGCTCTCGGTTTCAAAGAACTTTCCGAAAAATATGACTATACACAGGAAGAAATTTCAAATCTTGTCGGTTGTTCACGTCCTGCAATAGCGAACGCTTTAAGACTTTTAACGCTTCCCGTAGAATTGCAGACTCTTGTTTCCGAAAAGAAAATTTCATCGGGGCACGCAAGAGCAATAATGACAGTTGAAGATGACGGCGAAAAACTCAAACTTGCCGAACTTGTTATTAAAGAAGACCTTTCGGTGCGTGAAACGGAACGTTTTGCGAGAAACATTTCAAAAATTCCTTCAAAGGGCAAAAAAACAAAAAAACGCAATCCGTATTATGATGAAGTTGAACTTTCACTTTCCGAAGTGTTGAAACGCAAAGTTCATGTAACAAAATCTTCAAAAACAGGTAAACTCGAAATCGAGTTTTTCGATGATGACGATTTGAAAAAGTTACTCAAAATTTTTGATGATGAGTATTGATTTCGTTTATAATAAATATTTAAGAAAATAATTATTCCGAAAAGAGGAAACAGATATGATAGATATTAAATTTTTAAGAGAAAATCCCGATGTAGTTAAACAGAATATTAAAAACAAATTTCAGGACAGTAAACTTGAACTTGTTGACAAAGTAATTGAACTTGATGCAGAGAGCCGCAAAATTAAAGGTGAGGCAGATAATCTCAGGGCTTCAAGAAATAAAAACAGCAAAATGATAGGCGCACTTATGGCGCAGGGCAAAAAAGAAGAAGCGGAGGAAATGAAAAAGCAAGTTTCCGAAGATGCCGCACGTCTTGCCGAATGTGAAAAACTTGAAGAAGAACTTTCCGCAAAAGTAACGGAAATAATGATGGTTATACCGAACATAATCGACCCGTCTGTTCCGATAGGCAAAGATGACAGCGAAAACGTTGAAATTGAGCGTTTCGGTGACCCCGTTGTTCCGGATTTTGAAATTCCGTATCACAGAGAAATAATGGAAAGTTTTGACGGTATTGACCTTGATGCGGCAGGTCGTGTAGCAGGTAACGGGTTCTATTACCTCAGCGGCGATATTGCAAGACTTCATTCTGCTGTTATTTCTTATGCGAGAGATTTTATGATAGACAGAGGTTTCACTTATTATATTCCTCCGTTTATGATAAGAAGTAACGTTGTTACGGGCGTTATGAGTTTTGCCGAAATGGATGCCATGATGTATAAAATCGAGGGTGAAGACCTTTACCTTATCGGTACAAGCGAACATTCAATGATAGGCAAATTCATTGACCAGGTAATACCGGAAGAAAAACTTCCGCAAACTCTTACAAGTTATTCACCCTGTTTTCGTAAAGAAAAGGGTGCGCACGGTATTGAAGAACGCGGCGTATACAGAATACATCAGTTTGAAAAGCAGGAAATGATAGTTGTCTGCAAACCCGAAGACAGCAAAATGTGGTTTGATAAACTCTGGCAGAATACCGTTGACCTTTTCCGCTCACTCGACATACCCGTAAGAACACTTGAGTGCTGCTCCGGCGACCTTGCGGACCTTAAAGTTAAATCGGTTGACGTTGAAGCATGGAGTCCCCGTCAGCAGAAATATTTTGAAGTCGGCAGTTGTTCAAATCTTTCCGATGCACAGGCGAGAAGACTTAAAATCCGTGTTAATTCAAAAGACGGAAAATATTTCCCGCATACACTCAATAACACAGTAGTAGCACCGCCGAGAATGCTTATTGCATTTCTTGAAAACAATCTTAATGCAGACGGCACGGTAAATATCCCTGTTGCATTAAGACCTTATATGGGCGGCAAGGAGAAACTTGTACCTGAAAAATGATTAAGAATGATAAAAATTATAATCCCGAAGTCGTAAATGACGAAAGGGAAAAAGATGTAATATTCGGCAGAAACTCGGTTGCCGAAGCAATAAAAAGCGAAAGACCGCTTGACTGCGTAATGGTGGTAAAAGGCGAGCGTTCCGGCTCTGTTCCGAAAATAATCGCAGATGCAAAGAATGCGGGAATTGTCATAAAAGAAGTTGACAGAAAAAAACTCGATTATATATGCGGTCATCAGAATCATCAGGGTATTGCCGCAATGGGCGCCGTTAAGGAATATTCTTCGGTTGAAGATATTTTTGAGACGGCGAAAGAACGCGGTGAAGAGCCTTTTATAATAATTTGTGATGAAATTGAAGACCCGCACAATCTCGGCGCAATCATAAGAACCGCAGAAGCGGCGGGGGCGCACGGCGTAATTGTTCCCAAAAGACGAAGCGCTTCTTTAAGTTTTACGGTTGCAAAAACATCGGCGGGTGCAGTTGAGTTTATGCACGTTGCGAGGGTGACTAACCTTGTGCAGACTATTGAAGAACTTAAAGCGCGCGGCGTATGGGTTTACTGTGCGGATATGGACGGTGAGCCGTTTTATAATGCAAATTTAAAGGGCGCTGTTGCGCTTGTTGTCGGTTCTGAGGGCAACGGCGTGGGGCGTCTTGTAAAAGAAAAATGTGACGTGTGCCTTTCTATGCCGATGAAAGGTAAAATAAATTCCCTTAACGCATCAGTTGCGGCGGGAATTTTAATGTACGAAATTTCAAGACAGAGAGATATGTAAGTAATAATTTCAGGTGGAGTGTAAAAGTATGGCTGACGAATACAAACAGGAACCGAGAAAATGGTCTCTTGAAGAGATTGACGAACTCCTTCGTGACAGCGGTATGATAAGCGAGGAAATTCAGGAACAGGAAGAAGAACCGCAACCTGTAAAAAAAGCGGAATCAATAGATCCGCGTCCGACGTATGATGAAACCGTTGAACACAAAATAATTACAAAGAATGTCGAAAAATCAGAGGTAAGTCAGTCTACCCGAGTTTTCGGCACTCTTGAAAGTGATAAATACAGAGAACGTTTTCTTAACCGTCCCGTACAAAATCTTGAAAAAACTGCGGAACATAAAATTGTTACCGAAAACGGTACTTATGAGCGCAACGGTTTTGTAAAACGTGAAAGTGATTTTAAAAATACCGTTGACCTTGAACCTGTTCCGACGCTTGTTTCGGATGAACTTCTTTATGAAGAGCAGGCCGAGGAAATAACCGACAAAACAAAAACGATAGGTCTTCGTTCACTTGCGGTTACAAACGGAAATGCTCACGAAGAAGAAATCTTTGAAGAAGATGATTCCCAACTCACATTTGAAGGTTTCAACACGGAAGAAGAAAAAATAGAGCAGGTAGACGAATCGGAAATTGAAAAGGAACTTATTGAAAAACGGCGTGAAAAAGCCGCTGAATTTGTTCTTACAAAGGATGTAAATGAAGAAAACAAAGAGGATGACGACACAAAATACGGTGTTGACGAATACAGGACCGTAAATGATAAATTTAAAGTCGGATATTTCCTTAAAAAGAAAAAAAGCACCGCTTTCGGTGCAATGATAATAAATACTGCCGCAGTTGTTTTTTTGCTTGTACTTTCGGTTATTGCAAAAAAATTTGATGCAAGTCAGTCTGTTATTCTTGTAATAAATCTCGTACTTGTCTGCGTTTCACTTCTGTCTTCATACGAAACGGTGTTTGACGGGCTGAAATCCTGCATAAAATTCAAGTTTAACAGAAATACCGGTGCGGCTGTATCGGCGGTAGTTTCGCTTATATACAGTCTTGTACTGTTTCTCGGCGATGAACCTTTTTTAAACGGAATAAATCTTTATACTGCGGCTTCACTTATTCCGCTTGCGTTTAACAATGCCGCAAATTATCTTGAATTCGGAAGAATAAAAAAGAATTTTGAGGCAATAACAGATAATGAACTTTATTCAGTCGGTAATGTTGATAAAAAAGAAACCGCTTTTGAAATAGGCAGGGGACTTCTTCTTGATGAACCGCAGATACTTTCATCGCAGAAAACACAGTTTCCCGCAAGATTTCTCGAACTTTCATCAAAGTATTATCCGAGTGATGAATTAAATAAAAAAAGTTTTCCCGCAGTTCTCGGTGTTTCGCTTATTATTGCGGCGATAACGCTTCTTGTATCAAAAAATGTTTTTTCTGCGCTCGGCGCACTGTGTGCATCATTAAGCGTGGGTGTTCCGTATTTTTCGTATGCTGCTGATGTTCTTGAAATAAGCGGAGTATCATCCCGTCTTCGTAAAAACGGAACGGTTATTTCAGGTTGGGAGTCTTTCAGGGAATGTTCGGCTGCTAACGCAATAGCGGTTGAATCTTCCGATATATTTGACAGTAACGGCGGAAACATTTTCGGAATAAAAACATTTTATTCAATGAAAGTTGACGAAGCAATTCTTGATGCGGCGGCGCTGCTTATAGAATCCGGAGGACCTCTGGGCGATTTGTTCAAACGTGTCATTCTCGGCAGAACGGAACTTCTTCCGCCGGTAGATACACTTGCTTATGAAGACAAACTCGGTTTGTCGGCATGGATACAAAACCGCCGGGTGCTTGTCGGAAGCGAAGATTTACTTAAAAATCATAACGTGGAAGTTCCCGATAAAAGTTATATCGAGCGTTTTCTTCATGACGGCAGATATCCGCTTTTCCTTGCAATAGAGGGAAAACTTGCCGCAATGTTCATAGTAAGTTATGACATAAATGAAAAAAATGCCGCATACCTTCGTAAAATAGAACGCAGCAGTATATCTTTACTTGTTCGTGCCGATGATGCAAACATTACCGATGATATGGTTTCAACGTACCTTTCAATACCGCAAAGCGACGTAAAAGTACTGAGCGCCGTATCATCCGATATACTTAAATCGTATAAAAATGAGGTGCGTTCGGCTGCGGATGCTTCGCTTATGCACAACGGAAAAAGTTCCACAATGCTTGAAGCGGTCAGCGAAACGCTTTCGCTCGGCAACCTGAAACATCTGACAGGTCTTATTCAGGCGGGGGCGTGCGGAATAGGCATTGCATTAGTTGCGGCGTTTGCTTTTGTTTCGGGACTCGAAAGTCTTTCATGTATTCAACTTGTTTTCACACAACTGTTTTTCACAGCAGCTTGTTTTGCCGCCGTAAAATTCAGAAGAAAATGACACGGCATATACTATTACAATGAATGTAATTATGATACACCGTGTCACTCCGCCGGCACTTTACAAATCGTCAGCATCCTGAACGGGTTGTTCCGTTATTTCCGGAACGCCTGTGTATGAACCCTGTACGTCGCTTTTGATATCACCGTAATCGGGTTTGTAGGCGTTTACCGCTTCAATGCTTTTCTCGGGATTGTTATTGATGCTGCGGTTTTTGCAGTTTTTACAGTTTTCTCTGTTGTGACAGGAATGACTGCTGTGACTGCCGTCGCTACTGTCGCCGTTTTCGCTGTTTTCGCTGTTTTCGCTGTTGTTATTGTTGTTAATGTTATTATTGCTGTTGTTGTTATAACTGTTGTTATTGTTATTACTGTTATAACTGTTTTTGCAGTTTTTTTCTTTCATTTTTTTCACCTCGGTGATATTTTAACCGATATTTTAATATTTATACCGAAAAGAGGAGATTAAATTTGAAATATGCTCATCTTATATCTAAACTGACGCTTGAAGAAAAAGCATCGTTATGCTCGGGTAAGGATTTCTGGCATCTAGCTGAAATAGAAAGGCTCAATATTCCGTCAATAATGGTAACCGACGGACCTCACGGGCTCAGAAAACAGAATCAGGACAAAACCGCTGCGGGCGATGTTCTCGGAAACTCCGTACCGGCTACATGTTTTCCGACTGCTTCCGCAACGTCAAGTTCATGGGATGTCGAACTTATAGGTGAAATGGGTAAAGCGCTCGGAGAAGAGTGTTTGAAAGAGCGGGTTTCCGTTCTTCTCGGTCCCGGTGTGAATATGAAGCGTTCACCGCTTTGCGGCAGAAATTTTGAGTATTTTTCAGAAGATCCGTTCCTTGCGGGTAAAATGAGCGCAGCATTCGTAAACGGTGTACAGAGTAAAGGCGTGGGCACGTCATTGAAACATTTTGCGACAAACAATCAGGAATGTCGCAGAATGACAATAAGTTCGGTTGCCGACGAACGCACATTACGGGAAATATATCTTACGGCATTTGAAATATGCGTAAAAGAAGCGAATCCGTGGACTGTAATGAACGCTTATAACAGAATAAACGGAACATACTGTGCTGAGAACGATTGGCTTCTTAATAAAGTGCTTCGTAAAGAATGGGGTTATGACGGTGTAGTCGTAACCGATTGGGGCGCAGAAAACGAAATAGTTGACGGCATTAAAGCGGGAAAAAATCTTGAAATGCCGAGTTCGGGCGGTTACGGTCCGAAAAAAATCGTAAAAGCAGTTCAAAACGGGGAACTTTCCGAAGAATTGCTTGATGAAAATGTTGACAAAATACTTACTCTTATTTACAAGGGTGTTGATAATCTTAAAGACGGTTATGAATGTGATATGAAAGAGCATCACGCTCTTGCAAGAAAAATTGCCGCACAGTCTGCCGTTCTTCTTAAAAATGACGGAATACTTCCGCTTAATAAATCCGAAAAAATTGCGGTCATAGGCGAAATGGCAAAAAATCCGAGATTTCAGGGCGCAGGCAGTTCGCTTATAAATCCGACACAGACAGATGACGCTTATTCGGAATTTTTGCGTGAAGGGTTTAAAGTCGCATATTCACGCGGTTATGACAAAACAACGGATGTTCCGGATGAAAAACTTATAGAAAATGCGGTATCTCTTGCAAAAAAAGCAGATACAGTTGTTGTTTTTGCGGGACTTACCGAGATTTACGAATCCGAAGGGTTTGACAGAAAACATATAAATCTTCCGCCGTCACACAACGCACTTATTGATGCGGTATGTAGTGTGAACGAAAACGTTGTTGTAGTTCTTTCGGGCGGCAGCGCAGTAACTATGCCGTGGCTTTCAAAAGTAAAAGGCGTTTTGAACTGCCTTCTCACCGGTCAGGCATCGGGAAGTGCGGCGGTTGATCTTCTTTCGGGAAAAGTTAATCCGTCGGGTAAACTTACGGAAACTTATCCTCTTTCTTATGAAGATACTCCCGCACGGAAGAATTTCCCCGGCACATATCTTACGGTTGAATACCGAGAGGGTATTTTTATCGGATACAGATATTATGACAAACTTGACAAAGACGTTCTTTTCCCGTTCGGTTACGGTCTTTCGTATACAACTTTTGAATACAGCGATATTAAATTGAGCGAAAAGAGCATTACCGATAACGATGTTCTTAAAGTCACTTTCAAAATAAAAAATACGGGAAGCGTTGCAGGCGCCGAAACAGCGCAGATTTATGTTGCAGCACCCGAAAGTAAAATATTTAAAGCAAAAAAAGAACTTAAAGGATTTACAAAAGTATATCTTGAGCCGGGCGAAGAAAAAGAAGTTTCGGTTGAACTTTCAAAAAGAAGTTTTGCATACTATAATGTAAATATACACGATTGGCACGTTGAAAGCGGCGATTACCGCATTCTTGTCGGCGCATCTTCAAGGGATTTTAAACTTGAAGAAACAGTTTGTGTAAAATCAACCGTTGAAGCGGAAGTTCCCGATTACAGAGAAAACGCTCCGGAGTATTATAACGGAGATCCGGCAGACGTAAGCGACAAATCATTTGAAGCGGTGCTCGGTTTTCCGATACCCGAAAGCGAAAGAGATATGTCACTTCCCGTTGATCCTTCATGTTCGCTTGAATATGCACAGGGCAGTGAACGGGGTGACAAAATAATATCTCTAATCACCGCAGTTGTCGAAAAAATAGGCGGTGGAGGAATAAACAGTGAAATGATGCGTCAGACGGCATTCCAGATACCTATTCGCTGTTTTATTACAATGAGTTCGGGCGTGTTTAACGAGGAAATGGCAGACGGACTTTGCGATCTTCTCAATGATAAACCTCTTACACCGAGCCTTATTAAACTTTTGAAAAACGTACCGTCGGCAGTTACACAGTTACCCGAATTATTCAAAACTATGTAATATTAAATTCAGGAGGGTCAAAAATGAAAACAAACAGTTTGAAAGTTAAACTTTTTGCGATTCTTTTGGCAGTTGTTCTTCTCGGAGCACCCGTTACACCGAGTGTTTTTACACTTCAGGCGGATGCTGCAACAAATGAACTTAATTTAGGTATAATTTCCGATATTCATTATTATCCGGAAGAATACAAATCAGATACTCCTGCATTTGAAGAGTTTGCGCTTGCAGGCAATAAACATTATATAAATGAAGACGGAATATTGAATTCAATGCTTGCTTTTTATAAAAAACAGGCTCTTGACGGAAAAATTGACTGTCTTGTAATTCCGGGTGACTTTACGAGAAACGGCGAATATGCCGGTCACAAAGAACTTGCGGGCATACTTGAACAGTTTGAAAATGACACCGGTGTTCCCGTACTTGTAATAAACGGTAACCACGATATAAACAATAAGAGTGCGGCATCATTTGCAAACGGAGAATATGCGGTTTCTGCCGATGACACTTCACCGGAAGAATGGCTTGATATATATAAAAACCTCGGTTACGACCTTGCGTGTGCGACTTATACTCCGCCTGAAGGCGCAAAAGCGGGTATGCTTTCATACGCCGTCAGCATGAACGGCTACCGCTTTATTCTTATTGACGGCGGTAAATACAGCAAGGATAACACCGAAAAAGGTAAAGACAGTCACGAAACAGCCGGTAATTATACAGATGACCTTATGGAATGGGTACTCGCTCAGATAAAAGAAGCGAATGAAAAAGGCGAAACCATTATAGGTGTTGACCATTGGAGTCTTGTTCCTCATTATGACAGTCAGGCATACATTCTTCAGGGCTTTGCTCTTGACAACTATCTTGAAAGAAGCGAAGCGCTTGCCGATGCAGGTATGCACTACATTATAACAGGTCACTCACACTCTAATGACGTTGCTACTCACATTTCCGATAACGGCGAATCAATTACCGATATTGAAACGTGCTCTCTTATGGAGTTTCCTCATACTTTAAGAACGGTACAGTTCAAAGCAAACGGTAAAAAAGTGAATTTTGATTATCAACTTCACGAAATTGATGAGGTTCTTCCCGTGACAAGTCACGGCGTTACTTATGAAAAACCGTACAGAACATCATTCTCTTTCTCATATTCATATAAAGAAGATATGGGTGAATATGCAAAAGGTCTTGTAAAGCCGCTTCTCGGCGGACTTTTTGAAGACATTACCGAAGAGGGCGGACTTGCATATTACCTTGACAACAGACTTGATCTTAAAGGACTTCTTTCAAAATATACCGGGCCTCTTACCGACAACGTAATGTCATTTGTTTATGACCTCGGCTCACAGATAGATGAAAGGTATATAAAAGACCCCGAATATACCTTTACCGTACTCAACGGCATTATCGACCAACTCTGCGATATGGAGGTTTCCGACCTTCAGTGTACCGCACTTAAAGATGAATACGGCTGGGTAGGCAATGAGCACGGAACATTCGGCGATGCGGTTATGATGGTTATGATAAGTATGGTCGCCGGCGACGAAGTGCTTGAAGACCCGTTTATGATTGACGTTATTGACAGATTTGAAAACGGTGATCTCGGAAAAAAGGTTTTCGACAAACTGTATGATCTTCTTATAACACAACTTATTGAAGATGAAATTCTTCCGAATCTTTATGTAAATCTCGGCTCTGTATTTGATAACACAAGCGCATCCGAAGCAAGTCAGTACGTTAATCTTTTCGTAACACTTCTTGCAGGTGTAGTTCAAACCGATATTTCTTCGGGTGATATGACGAAAATAGTAAAAGCCGTTTCGGTAAAAGACGGCAAAACGTCATACCTTGACCTTGCAAACGCAGTTCTTAAAGTTCTTGATAAACTTGACGTACTTGAAGGCGGCTCCATTGACGGCGCACTCGGTGCAATAATGGATGAATACCTTACCGAAAGTCAGTATCAGGCGTGGGGACATACTTTTGCATACATCATTACAGACTTCTGTGACGACAACAACCCCGTAAAAAAAGCCGACAGAAACGGCAGTGTAAATTATAACGGTAAAAGAAGTGTTCCGCTTGATGACGAAACATACCGTTTGCCGCAACTTATTTCCGTTTCACTCGGTAATGACAGCGAAACCGAAAGAAATATCAGTTGGTATTCAAAATATTCTCTTACAGAAACCGATATTGAAATTGTTAAACTTAATTCTGCCGATGATACACCCGTATTTACCGGCAAATCGGTTTGTCCGTCAGGCGTTACGGTTGAAAAATCATCAGAACAGAAAGACAGAACATTCCCCGGCGTTGATCTTGGTATAATAGGTATATTACCGTTTACGCTTCATCTTAACAGACACATAGTTAAAGTAAGCGGACTTGAAGCGGGTAAATATTATGCCTACCGTGCAGGTAACGCAAAATACGGCTGGTGGAGTAAGTCGGGCATCATTTCGACTGCTGACGGCTCCGACGAAGTTACATTCCTTCACCTTACCGACAGTCAGGGGCAAAACGAAAAACAGTATAAAATAGTATCTGATGTGCTTGACAAGGCGACATCACTTTATCCCGATACCGATTTGATTATTCATTCCGGTGATATGGTTGATGAAGGCAGTAATGTAAATTACTGGAGATATTTCTTCGGATGCTCCGATGTTTTAAGGTCAGTTCCCGTAATGGCTGTTTCGGGAAATCACGAAGAAAAAGGCGATTATGCTCTTGTTGACAATTTTGTTCTTCCCGATTCAAAAGAGCAGGATACCGTAAACGGTTATTACTATTCGTTTGATTATAATAACGTTCATTTTATTATGCTCAACACAAACGATTCGGACAAAAACGGTCTTTCTTCGGAACAACTCGGCTGGCTTAAAACCGATGCAAATAAGTCAAACGCAAAATGGAAAATAGTTGTTCTTCACAAAGCGACGTATTCAAACGGTTCTCATTTTGATGACAGCGAAGTTGAGGGAATGAGAGCGCAGTTCTCTTCACTTATGCCGGAACTCGGAATAGATATGGTATTCCAGGGGCACGATCACGTTTACCTCAGAACAGATGCTATGAACAAAAACGAAGTTGCAGATGTACAGATTAAAGACACAACTTATAATTCAACGGTTTACAGTACAAAAGTAGACCCCGACGGAACCGTATATGCAATAACCGGTGCTTCCGGATGCAAAAATTATCAGGCAAAAAGCAATTCTCAGACAGATGAACTTTTCCCGAGAGCGGAAAAAATAGTCAACGCAGATTCACCGGTATTTGCAGGCGTCAGAATAGTCGGAAATACTCTTTATTATGATGCGTACACTGTAAAAGACGGTACGGCACAGAAAATCGACTCTTTTGCCATAGAGAAAAACAAGGAACTCGGCGATGCGGATTTCGACGGAATGATTGAATCAGAAGATGCACAACGTATTCTTCAGATGGCAATAGACATTGTAGAATACGATGAAGACGATTTTAAAATGTGCGATGTAGACCGCGACAATCATATTACTGTTAAGGATGCTAGACTTGTTCTTCGCAAAGCCGCGGGACTTGAAAGTTATTAAAATCCGTTTAAAAAAACAATTTAAGGAACGATTAAGAAAAATGAAATTATCAGTAAAAACAGTAAGTATACTTTTTGTATTTTTATTTGCAGTTACCACAGTTCTTCCTGTGTTTCCGCTTGCAATAGGTGATATTGAAGTTGAAGAAAGCGTAAAAGAACAGGACACACAAATAGTAAGTGAAATAGTAATTGATCCTATTGAACCGGAACCGGTTAAGCCGGAAACTACCGAAAATAAAAATACCGAAAAAGTTACCGAGAAAATAACCGAAAAAGAAACCGAAAAAGAAACAAAACCGTCAAAAGTACCTTCAACTGATCAAAATGTTTCGGAAAAACAGCAAAACAACGGTAACGGTAATAAGAATAACAATTCAAATGTAAACGCAAATGCCAATGTTAACGGTAATAAAAAACCGCAAAATACAACAAATTCCGTTACCGAAACCAAAGAAGAAAAACTTCCGAAAGGTCAGTTTTATGTTTACCTTGAGCCGAATAACGGCGAACAAAGGCTTAAACACCTTATGAAAGGCGAAGGTCTTTTACCCGAACCTGAAGAGCCGAAGCGTGAAGGTTTTGATTTTGACGGATGGTACAGCGATCCTGATTTTAAAACCGAATGGTCTTTTTCATCAAGCATAGCGAAAAAAGGAACTGTAATATATGCAAAGTGGATTGCCGAAAAGAGTACTGTTCTTAAAAAAATAAAAATAATTCCCTCCGAGAACGGTAAAATAGAAGTTAATCCGTCAAAAGCGGCAGAAGGGGAAATAGTAAATATTACCGTTATTCCCGACGAAGGAAAAAGGCTTAAATCGGGCTCATTGAAAATAAACGGAAAAGAAACCGATTTTCTGAGTTTTTCAATGCCGAAAGGAAACGTTGAAATACAAGCGGAATTTGAGGACATTCCGGATATTGCTCAACAGGTAAAAAGCAGTTCAAAACTTATTCCGATTATTGTGATTTTAGCGGTTCTTGTTATAGCGGTTATTGTATTTTTCGTTCTTCGAGGCAGAAATAATACAGAAGACGAAGATGAAGAAGTGTGGTTCGATGAATCAATTACAGTTGAAGACGCATTTAAGGAGCATGAAAACGCAACTGTTAATGATGAACTTACATTTGATGACATTCAGAATGATGTTTATGAAGAAGGTAATTTCGAAATATCTTTTGAAGACGGCGATGAAACATTATGAGAGTAAAAAGAAAAAAACACGGCGCTCAAAGGCTTTCTGCATGCGGTGAACTTGTTATTGAAGATTTGAAAGCGTATGAAGGCAATCCGCAGAAGATATTCAAAAACGGTAATCCCGTAAGAATTGAAATAGGTTGCGGCAAAGGTGATTTTATTGTCGGAACGGCAGAAAAAAATCCTGATATAAATTTCATTGCGATTGAAAAAATATCGGATGTTATGGTAATTGCCGCGGAAAAAGTCAAAAATTCGGGACTTCAAAACGTAAAACTTTGTTGTTGTGATGCAAAAGAACTCGGTGAAGTTTTTGAAAACGGCTCGGTTGATATGATTTACCTTAATTTCTCCGATCCGTGGCCTAAATCAAGGCATTATAAACGCAGACTCACTTACAGAGAGTTTCTTGAAATGTACAAGAAACTGTTGAAAGAAAAAGGAACAATAGCGTTTAAAACCGATAACAGAGGACTTTTTGATTTTTCGCTTGAAGAATTTGAAGCGGCAGACCTCGAACTGAAATGCCTTACATACGATTTACACAATTCCGAATATATGAAGGAAAACGTAATGACTGAGTACGAACGAAGGTTTTCTCAGATGGGCACACCTATAAACCGTGTCGAAGCGGTAAAAAAATACTGAAATAAAAAAGTTAACTCCTTATGTTCCAATGAACATAGGGAGTTAAAGTTTTATAGTTCAACTTTAAAAACAAGTTTATGTGCCGTATCTGTTTTTTCGGAGCGTATGCAGGGCATGTGCGCATCACTCGGGAAGAATACTGCAAAATAGCCTTTCTTTAAATCAATGAACTGACCGTTTTCGTTTGTCATAAAGGCAATGTCGCCGCCGTCTTTAAAATCATCGGTAATTGTACATTCGGAAAACGGAGCCCAGCCGATTTTTTCTTCGCCGTCAAACATAAGTTGAACGTCAAGAAATTTTTTGTGTGATTCATATTTTGCGCCGTCAGCCGATTTTGTTTTGTATTTTGAAACGTTACACCAGATTTTATCGGGCTCAATGTCAATACGTCCTTCATCAAACGGTGCTTTTATGAATTCGTTATATGCGTCAAGAACTTTTTTTAACTTTTCGTTTTTCTCAAAATAAAAAGCCATATTTTCAACTGTATCGTAAATCATTTTTTATTCCTCATATTCTCCGAGCATTCTTTTTCTTTCGATTTTTTCGCTTTCGGGAAGCGTTATGTTATAAAGAAGTGTCCATACCGCAACGGCAGCGAAGCAAATCGGAATAAGCCAGTACGTTGTGGAAAGTGTGAATGTTTGAACTTCTGCAATAAGTCCTGCTAAAAGTGAATTTGACATAAATGAAGAAAGAGATACAGTTCCGTCAACAAACGGTGCTGCAAGCGATTCAAATGCAAATTTGAAAACTACCGACAGTCCTATGCCTACAAGTGCGCCGAAAACGGGTTTTCTGTTGTTTTTGCATACAATCGCAAGTATTGCCGTCACAAGTGCACATATAAGAATGAGAATAAACAATATACCTGCCGTTATTGCCGGCGTTTTAATAATATCAATATCGGGATTTGTTGTGTTGTTTTCTGAAAGTGACTTTGCAATGTCCAACAAATCAAACGACTTGTACAAAGACAGAGTATCTGCGAAAGTGTCGGGAATTTCGCTTCCGGCGTTCATATAGTTGTCTAAAATTTGCGGATCGGTTTTCCGGACGATAAGCAGAAGCATCTGCATTGCAGTCGATTTTATGCTGTAATACATTACGGGCCCGAAAATTGCAAGCGGAATAACAATAAGCGCAAGAATTGCGGCGACTATTTTATAAACGATTTTCATATTTTTAACCTCCTTTATTTCCAGGAAGAGTTTAATTGAACTGTTCTGTTAAATACGGGGTTTTCATCGGTAGAATCCTTGTCAACGCAGAAATAACCGTTTCTCATAAACTGATACGCTTTTGAAACTTCTGCGCCTTTAAGACTTTCTTCAATAAGACAGCCTTTGAGAACTTTAAGCGAATCGGGATTTATTACCGAGGGGAACTCTTCATCCGAAACAGATGCAGGGTCTTCTACGGTGAAAAGTCTGTCATAAAGTCTTACTTCTGCTTTAAACGCTTTAGGACCTGCCCAGTGAATTGTACCCTTTACTTTTCTGCCGTCGGGGGAATTGCCGCCTTTAGAAGCGGGATCATAGGTGCAGTGTAGAACCGTTACTTCGCCGTTTTCATCGGTTTCATAAGAATTGCAGGTGATGAAATATGCACCTTTAAGACGAACTTCGTTGCCGGGGAAAAGTCTGAAATATTTTTTAACCGGTTCAATCATAAAGTCCGATTTTTCAACGTATATTTCTTTTCCGAATGTAATTGTGTTTTTGCCGAGTTCGGGTTTGTCGGGATGAACGTCGACCTCAATTTCTTCCGTTTTTCCTTCCGGATAGTTATCAATAATAACTTTTAAGGGCTCGAGAACAGCCATTGCTCTGGGAGCGTTCATATTGAGATTATCTCTTACGCAACTTTCAAGAAGACCGTAATCTACAACACTGTATGCCTTTGATACGCCCACTTTTTCAATGAAGTCACGAATAGCGGCGGCAGGATAACCGCGTCTTCTCATACCGCAGATTGTAGCCATTCTGGGGTCATCCCATCCGCTTACCATTTTGTCGGTTACAAGGCGGATGTTTTTACGTTTGCTTGTAATGCAGTAATTTATGTTAAGACGAGCAAATTCAATTTGTCTCGGTGGCTCGCTGAAACCGCCGACCTGTTCAATAAACCAGTTGTAAAGCGGTCTGTGGTTTTCAAATTCAAGCGAACAAAGTGAATGTGTAACGCCCTCTTTTGCATCTGAAAGCGGATGTGCGAAATCGTACATCGGATATACGCACCACTTATTACCCGTCTGATGATGTTCAATGTGTGCAATTCTGTAAATAACAGGGTCACGCATATTCATATTGGGCGAACTCATATCGATTTTTGCTCTGAGAACTTTGCTTCCGTCGGGAAATTCGCCGTCGGTCATTCTTTTGAAAAGGTCGAGGTTTTCTTCAACGCTTCTGTCACGGTACGGACTGTTTTTTCCGGGTTCTGTAAGTGTTCCTCTGTATTCTTTCATTTCATCGGGTGTGAGGTCGCAAACGTAAGCCTTTCCGTCTTTGATGAGTTTTATTGCACAATCGTAAATAAAGTCAAAATAACTTGAAGCAAAAAGACATTTGTCCCACTTGAAGCCGAGCCATTCAATATCTTCCTGAATTGATTCAACATATTCAACGTCTTCTTTTGCGGGGTTTGTGTCATCAAGTCTTAAATTGCATATACCGCCGTATTTTAAAGCCGTCATAAAGTCAATGCAAATTGCTTTGGCGTGGCCTATATGAAGGTATCCGTTAGGTTCGGGAGGGAAACGTGTCTGAACGTGTGTGCGAACACCTTCTTTTAATTCTTCGTCTATAATATCGTGTATGAAGTTGCTCATACCTTCGGTTTTGATTTCTTCCATAAAAATCTCCATACGGTACAAAACCTTTAACCCGTAAAAATTCGGTAAAGTATTTTTTGTACCTGTCCTTTCCTGTTGTTTTTTACACCGTGTTTTACAGAGAATTGATTACGTTGTCTATTCTCTTTATAACCTCGTTTTTTCCGAGAATTTTCATAATTGAACAAAGGTCAGGTGTGTTTTTGTGTGAAGTTACGGCAAGCCTTACTACGGTTGAAATATCACCGACGTGACCTTTGAAGTTTTCGGGATTGTTTTTATATTCTTTAACGTTGGGCGTAAAGCCGAGAGGTTCGCAAATACTTTTGAGTTTTGAGAACCATTCGTCTTTTTCGTCATTTTCATCATAAACCGCTTTGTATGTTTCGAGTATGCTTTTTGCATCCTCTGTGCTTATGTTTTCGGGAAGTTCAAATGACGGTTCGTAATACTCATTGAACATATATGCAAAGTATTCTTTGACTTCGTTCCATTTTGCAATATCTTTACGGGGTTTCGGATTTTCACGGTCAATGTTCACCATTGCAACCGAGCGTGACGCATCTTTTGTGAAAACTTTAAAAAATTCTTCGTCATATTCTTTCGCCCACCCGGCAACTCTTTCGTAAACATCTTCGGCTTTCATTACCGAAATAACGTTTTTACTTACGTCATTGAGTTTTACAAGGTCGAAAAGGCATCCGCTTGAACTCATTTTTTTGAGATTGAACGGATAGTCTGTTGCATTTACTCCGGGATTTGCTCTGCGCCAGTCTTCAAAACCGGAACTGATGAGAGTGAGCAGGTATTCAATAAGACTTTCTTTCGGGAAGCCTTCTTCTACGAAATAACTTACAGCCGCTTCGGGGTCTTTGCGTTTTGAAAGTTTACGTTTGTCGCCTGTTTCTTCATCTATTTTCATTACCTGCGGTGTGTGGGCAAACTTCGGTGCTTTAAACCCGCACGCTTTGAAAAGTGCAATGTGTTTCGGAACAGATGAAATCCATTCTTCACCGCGTATAACGTGAGTTGTTCTCATAAAATGGTCATCGCAGACGTGTGCGAAATGATATGTCGGAATACCGTCTGATTTGAGAAGAACTTCATCTATCGTGTTTTCGGGCATTTCTATTTTGCCTCGAATCATATCTTCAAAAGTAATGCGCTTGTCATCACTTCCGTCGGAACGGAAGCGGAGAACGTAAGTTTTGCCTGCTTTGATGTTGGCTTCTATTTCATCATAGGAAAGATTTCTGCATTTAGCGTATTTTCCGAAATAACCCCGGATAAGTGCGCCGTCTGTTTCCTGCTGTTCACGCAATGCGTTAAGGTCGTCAGCCGAGCAGAAGCACGGATAGGCAAGTCCTTTTAAAACAAGTTCTTTTGCAACTGTCTTATATATTTTTACTCTTTGGCTTTGCGTGTAAGGACCGTATTCGCCTTTTTCGGTACCGAAGCCGGTTACGCCTTCGTCAAATGCAACGCCGAAAGAGGAGAGTCCGTTTGTAATAGCGGAAACGCCGTCATCAATTTCACGTTTTTTATCGGTATCTTCAATTCTGAGATATGAAACACCGCCCGAAACTTTTGCCGTGAGTACGTCAACAAGCGCACCGAAAAGTCCGCCTATGTGAAGATAACCGGTGGGACTCGGCGCAAAACGTGTTACTCTTGCGCCTTCGGGAAGATTTCTTGTCGGGTAGCGTTCTTCAAGTGAAGAAACCGTGTCTGTAATTTCAGGAAATAAAAGTTCTGCAAGTCTTATGTTGAAATCAAGTTCCATATTATTTCTCCTCATCATTATCTAACATCCTATTATTACAGAAAATTCAAAAAGTATCAAGTGTTCTGACAGAAAAAATTGCATTATAATGAAAAAATATTGACTTTATATGTGAATTAAGTTAAAATTACCGTGTCGGTAAAATGGGCAGTCGCGTACAGAAATGTATGAGGAAAGTCCGGGCATCACACGGCAGAGTAACGGCTAACGGCCGCCGAGGGTAACCTTAGGGACAGTGCAACAGAGATATACCGCCGTTTTACGGTAAGGGTGGAAAGGCGAGGTAAGAGCTCACCGGGGCATCGGAGACGGTGCTGCCATGTAAACCCTGCTCGATGCAACACCAACAGGGGAGTTTGCCGGACAGCGATTTTTCGCATCCCCGACAGGTGGCTTGAGCCTTGCGGCAACGCAAGGTCGAGAAAGATGATTGCCTTAAACGACAGAACCCGGCTTACAGTTTTACCGACTTTCAGAGTGTAAAATATACATTCTGCTGAAAATTGCCGGCTTATTATAAGTCGGCTTTTTTATTTTCTTAATATATTGCTGTGAAAGGAAAATGCAGACGGAGAACATCATTTCTGACGGTGTTTGCGCTTTGCGTTCAGTCTGATTATGAAAAAATTACTGTCACTTGTATTGGTGTCTGTTTTATTCATTTCATCTGTACAGTTTTGTATTTGCGCCGGAAATGCACCTGCGTATTGTATATTTTCCGATATCGAAAACGGAAAATTCACGGTAACCGTTTTCGGAAACAGCGTGAAAAAACTGACAAATGCAGTTATTAACATAAAATATGACGTTGACGTGTTTTCACCGGAAGATTATATTCAAAGCGACTTTGCTGAGGAGTCGTGGGAATACGGTGAACTTGCCGACAAAAGCGGATGTGCCGCAGCATTTGTTTCTCCGTCGGGAGTTACAAAACCGTCATCATCAGTCCTGTGCCGTTTTACTTTTTCTGTTAAAAACGGCTATTCGGATAGTACTTCAGTTAAAGTTATCATAAAAGAATTTATTACTAATGACGGAAAGGAAAATGACATTTTCTACGATGAAACCGTTGCACAAAGAAAAATTATTCTGTCTGACAGTAAAAGGTTTTCTTATTCCGAAAACAATTCAGAAACGGTAGTAATAAACGGATATAATTTTGATGAAAACTTTGTTGTTATTCCGTCTGTGATTGACGGCAAAAAAGTTTCGGGAATATCCGGCGGTGCTTTCGGCGGATGTGATGACAACGTATTCATATTTGCAAACGGAACACAGAAAAGTTATAGTCCCGACGGTTATAAATATATTCTGTTTTCCGAAGACTGCACGGTGGATTTTGATTTAAAGATTGTACGGACAAATACAAATCTCTGCCGCCTGTCGGAAAACACGTTAAAAACAAACGCCGAAAATGTTATTGTACCGTCATATTCATATAATGACGGTAATACCGTTTTTTTCGGAACGGGCAGTACATTCACATTTAAAAGCGGAAAATCGGAAATTACGTTTTATCTTTCGGTTAAAGGCGATATAGACGGCGACAGCGTGTATGACGTTTGCGACCTTTGTGAACATGAGCGTGCGTCAAGCGGCAATAAATCACTTAATGATGTCTGCTTTTTTACTGCGGATGTGAACAGCGACGGCAAAATCAACGAAAGAGACGAAATACTCTTTTTAAAATTTGAGGGTGAAAAAATAACAGAAGGCGATGTTGACGGAGACGGCGTTTTTGATGTTGTTGACATAACGTTTTTTGAAAAGGCACTAAACGGAATTGTAACACTTACCGAAAACGAATTTGTTGTTGCCGATGTAAACGGTGACGGGGAATACAATTCACAAGATTATTCGCTGCTTGTCGATTTACTTTAATAATGTCGATTTTTTACAGTTGCATAAATTAAATAAAAGTATTATAATTTTCTGTATATAACACTATTCCGGTAATACGAAACGGAGTTTAATATGAAACTTGAAGAGAAAAGAAAATCATCAGAAGAAATTTTTGACGGTGTTGCCATTCATCTTTACAGAGATGTAGTGGAACTTCCCGACGGCAGAGATGCAGTCAGAGAAGTTATACGTCACCCCGGTGCAGTGTGTGTGCTTCCGGTGACGGATGACGGACAGGTTTATTTTGTAAGGCAGTTCAGATACGCTTTTGAAAAAGTAACGCTTGAAGCGCCTGCCGGAAAACTCGAAAAAGGTGAAGATATTCTTGAAGCGGCGAAACGGGAACTCAAAGAGGAAACGGGACTTACCGCATCAAAAATGACTTTTATAGGCGATATGTACACAACGCCTGCTTTGATTGATGAAGTAATACATCTTTACATAGCCGAAGGTCTTTGCGAAGGTGAGCAGAGTCTTGATGACGATGAATTTATTAACGTTGAAAAAATGAGTCTTGATGAAGCCGTTAAACTTGTTACCGACGGAAAAATAAAAGATTCCAAAACTCAGGTGATTATTCTGAGAGCCGACAGATTTTTTGAGGAAAAGGGGCAGAAAAAATGAAAAGAACAATGTTGAGAGTATCAGCGCTTCTTATTGCGGTTATTACTGTTTTATGCGTATTTGCGGTAAGTGCTTCTGCCGCAACTCAAAAAAGTTACGGCGGCAAATACGGAATTGTAAAAACCGTGAAAAAAGATTTAAAAACAAAATGCACCGCATATTCCGTAAAAGGTGACAGCGCAAAAATTTATCTTTATTTTGATGTTGCTGACGGTATTTCAGATTCACAGCGTGACAGAACTTATTACGGTTTTGCACTTTATTCCGACAGCGCATATAAAAATGTTCTTGTGAATTTAAGCGGGTATTTTCCGAAAAAGGACAGTACCGCAACCGTTCCCGTTAATTTAAGTTCGCTTGAAAGCGGAGTATATTACGGAATAGTTTATACCTGGATTAAAAATTCAAAAGGTACTGTAATAATTGATAAAGATACAATAGTTCAGTTTACTCTTACCGCAAACAAAGTCGGTAATTCAACGCCCTCACTGAGCGGTGTCGAAACTACCGTAAAAGGTAGCGTAATCAGTTGGGGTGCGGTTAAATATGCCGATAATTATAAAATCCTCAGAAAACTTTACGGCGAAGACAAGTGGACGGGAATTGCGGAAACTTCATCGACATATTATGTTGACAATACCGCAACTCACGGAGAAAAATATGTTTATACCGTAAAGGCTTATGACGGCAAATATGCAAGTAAATATAATACCGAGGGTGTAACGGCTGTATTTCTTGATGCTCCGCAAGTAAATGAATGTGAATTACTTGACGATAACGTAATAAAAATCAGTTGGAGTAAGGTGAAAGGTGCCGGCGGATATTACATTTACAAAAAAACATCCGCTTCCGGCGCTTATACACGCTTGTGCAAAGTGTCTTCAAAAACAAGCGAGTATCTTGACAAATCTTCAAAATCGGACGGTACAACATATTATTACAAAATCCGTGCATACAGCGGCGTATCTGCCGGTCTTACTTCTGCGGCGGTGAAAATCAAACCGTTTCTCACTCAGAAAATTACGGCAGTTTATGAAAACGGGGAATCTGTATTAAAATGGAAAGATTTCGGTGACGCTTCATATACGCTTTACAAAAAAATCGGAAGCGGCAAGTGGAAGACTCTTTCGGAAATGTCGGAGCGGTGTTTTTACAATGATAATGATGTGGAAACAGGCAAAAAATACAGTTACAGCCTTGTAGTTGAAAAGAACGGTAAAAAGAGCAGTTTTGACACAAAGGGCGTTTCGGTTGTTGCTCTCGGAGATACTGTTATTTCATCTGTTGAAAACAGTACGGACAATTCCGTTCTTATTAAATGGAAAGCGGTTGAAGGCGCAACCGGGTACAAAATACTCAGAAAAACCGCCGGTGAAGATTATGAATGTATAGGTACCACTTCAAAAAAATCGTTTTATGATACAACACCGAAGAAAAATAACCTGAAATATTCATATTCCGTTCAGGCTGTTACAAAAAATTCATACGGCAGCAACGGTATTGAAATTGTTTCGTTTTTGTATATGGAAGCACCCGTTATGAATGAGGTGAAAGTTAATTCGAACGGCACAAATACGATTTCGTGGAACAGCGTTAAAGGCGCAACTTCATACACGGTTATGAGAAAAATACCGGGCGGTTCATGGAGCGTAACAGGAAGCACAAAATCGCTTAAATATACCGACAAAAATGCGAAAAAAGGCGATAAGTATTATTATACGGTTTGTGCTATGAACGGCAACGTTAAAGGTGCTTTTTGCAGCGGAAAAGGCGTTAATTGCCTTGATGCACCGCAAACCGTATCGGCAAAGAAGGCTGATACGGGAATAAAGATTTCGTGGAGCGAAGTTGACGGTGCGACGGGATATTACATTTACAGAAAAGTGCCTGACGGCTCATGGAAGAAAATCGGTTCTTCAAAATCACTTTCGTTTATTGATAAATCATCATTAACAAGCGGTAAAACATATATCTATTCCGTTAAAGGCTATAACAAAAGCGGTAACGGATTACTGAATCCTTTCGGTAAAAGTATAAAAGCGTAATAAAAGCAAATTATAAGCAGACTTTCTCAATTTGTCGGGAAAGTCTGCTTTTTTCGGAGTAATAATTTATTTTTCGGATATTTCAACTCCCGAATAATAATGTTTAAGTATTTCGTCGTATGTGCTTCCCTGACGTGCCATATAGTCAGCGCCGTACTGGCTCATTCCGACACCGTGACCGTATCCGTAAACTGTAAAAGTTACGCTGTTTTTTGATTGCTTAATGTCAAAGGACGCACTTTTAAGTGAAAAGGCATTTTTTATTTGAGCACCGGTTAATTCGGTTTTTCCCGCTTTGATTGAAAGTACCGTTCCTGCTTTTGATTTCTTTTCTGTTTTGAAAAATTTTGAAAAATCTTCGTCTTTTTCCGGTTTAATGTCAAGTGTTTTCAGACACTCATTCAACTGTTCTCTTGAATACATTGCAGTTGTTGTATATGACGGTGAGAGTGTGTCACCGTTGCTTTTTACACTTACAAGGTAAGGTATATTACTGCCCCAAACATTTTCGGCACTTTCTGTCAGCCCTGTACATATTGCCGAAAAAGCCGCTACGCACGGTTCACCGTTAAAAGTTATGTATTGACCGAGAACTCCGTTTACCGTTGTTTCAAGGCGTGATTCATATTTCTCAAAATTTTCGCCCCACTTTTCTTTTCGCTCGTCAATGCTGATGTAACCCTGGTGTGTTCCCGAATCGTCGCTTATATCGGCACCCGACAAATTTTCGGCGTGAGCGGAATTTTTTAATCTCAACGCATTGGTGTAACACGCAACAGCCTGTGCTTTAAGCGCTTCTTCGTGATATGTTATCGGCATTTCGGCGGCAACGCTTCCGCAGGTGTATTCAAAATCGGATACGGTGACGGTTTCGTTTTCGTTACTTAAAAAAACGGTTATTGAACTGTCATCTGTGTTTTCGGATTCGTTTTCTTCGCCGGAATATGAAGAAACGGCGAATTCATTATCTGACTGAATGCTTTCAGGAGAATATGTTCCGTTTTTTAAGACCGCAACGGGTAATACCGTAAGTGAAACGAAGGCAAGAAGTGTCAGAATTAAAAAATTTTTCATAATCATACCGTCCTTTGTTTTATTATTTGTTGACAACTCGAAAGTAATGTTATACAATATTATGAATTATTTTTTTCTGATATTACTTTGTTACATCATTACAGGAGGAAAAAGAATGTCCACATATATCTCACCGATTCCCTATGAGAGTTTACTTCCGATGAGTGAGGAACTGAAAAAGCACAGTAAAATTTCACAGGAGTATTTTGAAAGATTTGACGTAAAAAGAGGTCTTCGCAACCGTGACGGAAGCGGCGTTATGGCAGGTCTTACGAAAGTATGCTCTGTTGAAGGATATTATATTGAAGACGGCGAAAGAATGCCGATAGAAGGTAAATTAAAATACCGCGGAATGAATGTTAACGACATTGTCAACGGATGCCGTGCGGAAAACCGTTTCGGCTATGAAGAAGTTGTATGGCTTCTTCTGTTCGGCTCGCTTCCGACTTCATCACAACTTGAAAATTTCAAAAACATAATTTCAAGTGCAAGGGACCTTCCGGAAGATTTCATTGAAGATATGATAATGAAAGCGCCGTCACCCGACATAATGAATAAATTGCAGCGTTCCGTTCTTGCACTTTATTCCTATGACAGCAATCCCGATGACATATCAATAGAAAATGTTCTTCGCCAGAGTATACAGATACTTGCACAGATGCCAACAATAATGACTTACGCATACCAGGTAAAAAGAAGGCATTATTATAAAAAAAGTATGTATATCCACCCGATAAAACCCGAACATTCAACGGCGGAGACAATACTTTACACAACACGTTCAAATCATGAGTTTACAGATGAAGAGGCAAAACTTCTTGACGTATGCCTTATGCTTCATGCCGACCACGGCGGCGGAAACAATTCCGCGTTCGCAACAAGAGTTCTTTCATCAAGCGGAACTGATACCTATGCCGCAATTTCAGCAGGTATCGGCTCGCTGAAAGGTCCCCGTCACGGCGGAGCAAACCTGAAAGTTGCCGAAATGATGCGCTTTATGAAAGAAGACGTAAAAGACATTACCGATGAAAGACAGGTTGCCGACTTCCTCAGAAAAGTAATAAATAAAGAGGCGGGCGACAGAAGCGGTCTTGTTTACGGTATGGGACATGCGGTTTACACACTTTCCGACCCGAGGCAGATTATTCTTAAAGAAGAAGCGTCAAAAATAGCCGATAAAACAGGCTTTGCCGATGAATTCAGAGCGCTTTGTCTTATAGAAAAACTTACACCCGAAATTTTTGCTCAGGAAAAACATAATACAAAAAAGATTTGCGCAAACGTCGATTTGTATTCAGGTCTTATTTATGAGATGCTCAAAATACCCATGGACCTTTATACACCGCTTTTCGCAATCGCCCGTGTAGCAGGCTGGTCTGCACACCGTATGGAAGAACTTATAAGCGGAAACCGTGTTATACGTCCGGCATATAAAAACGTCGGAACACCTAAAGAATATGTTCCGCTTAATGACCGTATTGAGGGTTATTCACCAAAACTTCGTGAATATGTACCGCTTGAGGAAAGGTAATTTAATTCGTTTCGGATTTTTTCCGGGAAAGGAAAGAAATTAATATGAAAAGATTAAAAGGCTCATCGGATTCAGTAAAACTTAAATATCTTTTGTTTTTGTTCGCGTCATCACTTTTAATTCTGTTACCCGTAAGAGTATATCAACTTCTTGCAACAGTTGAAACCGAAACAGGCTTTTTTGCACAAAAAGATGCTACGGTTTACCTTGTATATGCACTTGTTATACTGTTCCCGCTTGTATTCCTCGGCTTGAGTTATGTCAGCCGTGAAGTTCCGTCGCCCAAACTTCCGGCAGGGAAAAACCCCGTTCTCGGAATTGCATCGATTGTAATGGCGGCAGGTCTTGTGTTTGACATTGTTTCAACGGAAAGCCGTATTATTCCCGCTACACAGGCGAATTTTCAGATATTCCTCAGCGTTTTAAGGTCTAATATTTCGCAGGCAGGCGGATTCTTTATGCTGCTCAGACTTATATTCGCTTTCCTTGCAATCATTTATTTTGCGGTGTTTGCAGTCAGCCACCTGAACGGCAGAGCATCTTATAAAGAGTATAAAGTGCTTGCACTTGCACCGCTTTGCTGGGCTACAACAAAACTCATTTCAAATCTTATGCACGCAATAAGTTTCCTTCGTGTTTCGGAACTTCTTTTTGAAATATTCATGCTTGTTTTCCTTATGCTGTTCTTTATGACTTTTGCAAGAATTTCAAGCGGTGTATTCACAGAGGACAGTATGTGGGGAATATACGGCTACGGACTTTCCGCTTCTCTTTTTGCAGGTCTTGTTACAGTACCCCGTATTGTTATGCTTGCTGTCGGCAAAAATGCAGTAAACGGAAACGAATTTAATCCCGCTGACCTCGCTTGTATGATATTTATTATCTGCTACATTTTCGCATCTTTCGGTGTCGGTTTTAAAAACGGAATTAAAAACCGCAGAAGTGTTTCCGACGTGGCTTTGCCCGATGAAAATACGGTTGTTAAAAAGAGCGGAGAAGATGATGGCGAAACAGACGGTTATTATTCCGATTCAAACGAAACCGTTGTTTTTGATAAAATTACAGATGACGCTGTTGAGGAAGAAGAAAACACGGTTTACGGTGACTTTAACGAAAGCGTTGAGAATAACGATTTTTCCGACAGCGCCGATATAATCGAAAACACGGAAACTTCCGAGAATACAAGCGAAACAGATGAACCTTCTTATGAAGATTTACCTAAAAAGAAGAAAAAAAGATTATTCGGCAAAAATGAAGATGAACAAACAGAAGAAGTAATATCTTCCGTTTCGCTTGCCGACTTAAAAAATAAAAATGATGATTGATTATGTTTCTTGATAATATGGCGATTGCCGCACAACAGGTCTTAATACTTTACTTGATTGTGGCGGTCGGCTTTGCAGCCGACCGTTTCGGCATTTTTACGCAATCCACCGCAAAAAAATCAAATGATTTGCTTTTTTACATAATTACTCCGGTTACAATAATAAAATCGTTTCTTACAATGGAATTCAGCAGGGAAACGGTGAATTCACTTGTTACGGCGTTTTTATGTATGTCGGCAACTATTATTGTCGGCATACTTATAGCAATTCCGTTTTTCAGAAAAGACAAGAACGGCGTTATTTATAAATTCGGTGTAAGTTACGGGAATATGGGGTATATGGCACTTCCGTTATGTGAAGCAATGCTCGGCAGTGAGGGTGTGTTTTACTGCTCCATAGGAATGGCATCTTTCAATATCATTTCTTTTATTCACGGCGTATGGCTTATGACGAAAGATACCGACGAAAAAGGATTTGAGCCGAAAAAAATTATTCTCAACCCCGGTGTAATAGCGGTGCTTATCGGTCTGCCGCTGTTTATTACGGGAGTTGAACTTCCGTCTGTATGTATGTCATCAATTACCCATATTTCAAATGTGATGACGCCGCTTGCAATGTTGTTTCTCGGAACATATATAGCAAATACAGACCTGAAAACTATTTTTAAATCTCCGCAGAATTATCTTGCGTCGTTTTTGAAACTTGTTGTACTTCCCGTAATTATGTTCTTTATTTTTAAATTTGCGGGAGTATCGGGAAATCTTCTTACCGCCTGTGTAATTTCGGCGGCGGCACCGAGTGCAAACAATACCGTTATGTTTTCTGCAAAATACGGTAAAGATACTGCCGTTGCTTCAAAAGAAGTCGCATTCTGTTCGCTGTTTTCGGTCGTGACAATTCCCGTAATGACGGCTTTGAGTTACTTATGATGAAAAATAATTTACCGTTGAGCGACATTCTTCCGTCGGGTGTCTGTCCGTTTGAAGAATTGAAAAATGACCTTTTGCCTTGCAGGGCACTTTCAAGAATACCCGAAAATGCAAAAAGTGTAATAGTATATCTTTTTCCCTACTATCTCGGTGAGGAATATTATAAAAAATCAAATATTTCAAAATATTCCGTTTCCGACGATTATCACTTCATTGTTTCAAAATATCTTAATGAAGCGGCAGGCGAATTAAAGAAAGAATATCCCGATTACATTTTTGAAGCGTTTTGCGACAATTCACCGATAAAAGAAGTGAAAGCGGCGGTTATTTCCGGCTTGGGCGTGAAAGGTGAAAACGGTCTTTTAATAAATGAAAAATACGGAAGTTTCTGTTTTATAGGTGAAATTGTAACCGATAAAATATTTGAATATTCCGAAAAGAACATAAATTCGTGCCTTAAATGCGGCAAGTGCCGTAATGCGTGTCCCGGTAAAGCGTTAAAAAACGGTTCTGTTGATAAACAGAACTGTCTTTCCGACATAACACAGAGAAAAGGTGAACTTACAGCCGAAAACCTTGAAATGATAAGAAAAAACGGATGTATATGGGGTTGCGATATATGTCAGAACGTATGCCCGATGAATAAACAGATTGAAGTTTCACCCGTTAAAGAATTTTATGAAACGGCTAAACCTTTTTTCAAAGCGGGCGATACAATAGAAAACCGTGCTTTTTCATGGCGCGGTGAAAAGGTAATTAACAGAAACCTTGAAATTATGTGTTGTAAAGACGAAAAAAATAAACTATAATATTATTATTAAATTTGTAAGAAAGAGTGGTTTGTATGAAACTTGTTATAGGAATTGTAAACAGTGATGATTCTTCCGAACTTCTTTCGAAAATTACAAAATCATCATTTCGTGCAACAAAACTTTCCACTTCAGGCGGATTTTTAAAAACGGGCAATGTAACAGTACTTGTCGGTGTGGAAGATGAACAAGTCGATGAACTGGTTGACATTTTCAAAGAGTGCTGTTCAAGAAGAACTCAGATGCTTCCTGCCGTAACACCGTTTGTAGGTGAGGGGATTTTCAATTCAACACCGGTTGAAGTTACTATCGGCGGAGCAACGCTTTTCATTGTTGACGTTGATAAATTCATCAGATTATGAAAGACATCGGAACAGAGTTGAACGAAAATATACTTGTCGAAATTAACGGTATGTTTTCTTCGGGCAGAAAACCTCACGCAATTCTTATTGACGGCGGAGATGAAGATGTTCGTGATTCTTGCGCACGTCTTATTGCAAAAATGACTGTGTGCACAGAAAGCAAAAACGGTTTTTGCGGAATGTGTTCATCGTGCAGAAAAGCGGATGAAGGAATACACCCCGACATAATTACGGTGAAAAAACCGGATGACAAAAAATTCTTTAAAAAAGATGATGTCAAATCGGTTGTCGAAAACTCATACACTACGCCGAATGAAACGGATGTAAAAGTTTTTATTATCAGCGAAATGCAGTTTATGACAGAGGAAAGCCAGAACGTTCTTTTGAAAATTCTTGAAGAACCGCCGTCATATACTTCGTTTGTACTGACAAGTTCAAGTGCGAATGCCGTAATAGGCACGGTGCTTTCAAGAGTAACTCGAATTAAACTTTTCGAAGAATTTTCAGACGGCGAATATTCCGAAAAATCAACAGAAGTTGTAAGGAATATTTTTAAATCTCTTTCTTCTTCGTATGAATTTGACCTTGTTGCGGCAACTTCGCCGCTTGACGGTGACAAAGCACTTACGACTGAAGTTTTATCGCTTCTGTGCCTTGTGTTAAGAGATTGTATTGTTCTTAAATACGGCGGAAGACCTGTTGTTTCATCGCTTTTTGATTCATCGGAAGAACTTTCTTCCCGCTTTTCGGTTGAAAGGCTTCTTAATATGTATGAAAATGTCAGTGAACTTCTTCGCCTTACGGAGGGTTATCCGAATTACAACCTCCTTTCGGCGCTTTTATCTGTTAGGCTGACGGAGTCGAACCCGTCACGCTAAACTTCAAAACAGAGAATGAGATATAAAAAATAAAGAAAGGAACAGTACGCAAAACATCATTGAACATTTGTAATATATGCGTACTGCACATCATATTATGGCAGAGGTAGTCGGAATAAGATTTAAGGAAGTCGGTAAAATATATTATTTTGACCCCGACAAGAAAAAATTAAAAAAAGGCGAGAAAGTCATTGTAGAAACGGCACGCGGAATAGAATGCGGTGAAGTTGCGGTTGAAAACAAAGATGTCAGTGAGGATGAAATAATACATCCTCTTAAACCCATAATCAGACTTGCCGAAGAAGATGACGTTAAAATAGCCGCACAGAACAGAAAAAAAGAAAAAGATGCATTTGAGTTTTGTGAAAAAAAGGCCGTAGAACTCGGACTTGATATGAAACTTATTGATGTTGAGTGTACGTTCGACGGGAGCAAACTTCTTTTCTATTTCACTTCCGACGGCAGAGTTGATTTCAGAGAACTTGTAAAGAATCTTGCTGCTCAATACAGAACAAGAATAGAAATGCGCCAGATAGGTGTCCGTGATGAGTCGAAAATGCTCGGCGGATTCGGAATATGCGGCAGACCTTTCTGCTGTTCGCAGTTTTTAGGCGATTTTCATCCCGTGTCAATAAAAATGGCAAAAGAGCAGGGTCTCTCTCTTAATCCGGGCAAAATAAGCGGCACATGCGGCAGACTTATGTGCTGTTTGAAATATGAACAGGATTCGTATGAACATCTGCTTAAAGTTACGCCGAAAGTCGGTGCAATAGTCCGTACTCACGAAGGAAACGGAACGGTCGTTGATAACAATATTTTGACGGGAATGCTTAAAGTCGTTCTTGAACGCCGTCCCGATGCTGCTCCGTCGGTGTATCACAGGAACGATGTTAAAATAATAAAAGACGGAACAATACGTGTTGACAAGAGCGAACTTGACGCTCTTAAAGGTATTGAATAAAAAATTTGAAAAATCTATTGTAATTTATATTTTATATGTTACAATAAAGCAAACGAAAGCAAAAGGAGGTAAGAAGAATGGCTTTTAAGATTTCAGACGCTTGTATTGCTTGCGGCGCTTGCGCAGCAGAATGTCCCGTAGAGGCAATATCAGAAGGCGACGGTCAGTTTGTTATTGACGCTGAAGTTTGCATCGAATGCGGTGCTTGTGCATCTACCTGCCCCGTAGAGGCTCCTTCACAGGACTGATAGAAAACATAAAAGAACCTGTTTCGTCAGAAACAGGTTTTTTTTATGTTCTGAAATGAAATTGTAAAAAAAAATAAAATTTTAAAGAATAGGTATTTATTATTAAAAAACAATATGATATAATCTTACGGATAATGGAGTATTGTGGTGAAGTGTCACTTTACTTAATCTATTGAGGTGATATTCTATGGCAATGAAGAAATTTCTTGACATTACCGATTTTTCCCGTGACGGACTTCGTGAAGTGCTTAACCTTGTTGCATTTATACGTGAAAATCAGGAGCCTTATAAAGCGGAACTTAGCGGACGTTCCGTAATTACCGCTTTTTTTGACGGGGACCGAAATTCCGAACTTGCTTTTAAAACTGCCGCAGTACGAATGGGCGGTCAGACATTTTCATTTGAACATAAAGACGGAGAATCACTTAAAGATGAAGTTCTGACAATGTCATCATGCGGCGACATAATTGTTCTCAATCACCCGAAAAAAGGTGCTGCGAGAGCGGCTTCGCTTTATTCTCAGATACCTGTTATTAACGCCGGTGACGGCGGCAGAGCATTTCCGGTAAAAACACTTTCGGATTTTGCTTCCGTGTGGGCGTACAAAAGTCACATTTCAAATATGAAAATAGGCTTTCTCGGTGATTTTTCGAACAACGCGCTTGTTCGCGGACTTCTTCAGTGCCTTAACATATATAAGGGAAATGAGTTCTATTTTATTTCCGTAAACGGAAAACCCGTTTCAGACGATTATGTAAATATTATGGACAGGCGTGATAAACCGTTTACGGTTTACGATAACCTTTTTGATATTTTACCCGAACTTGACGTGCTTTATATGACGGAGGTAAAAAAAGAGTCTTTTGCAACGCCTATTATGTATGAATCAAGAAAACATAATTTTGTTCTTGATGAAAGACTTCTGCTTACGGCAAAACCCGATCTTGCGGTTCTTCACGAACTTCCGCGAGGTGTCGAACTTGACGAAAGTGTTGACGGTGATTCGAGAATAAAATGTTTTGATGAAATGAATACGCTTGTTTTTTCATCAATGGCGGCACTTCTTAAAACCGTTACAAACAGAACAGGCAGACTGATAAAACCGGATTATGAAGAATCCACACACGATTTTCATTGCGGCAGGGAAGATTGCATAACGAGTACGGAAAATTATCTTCCCGACCTTTTCCATGAACTTCAGGACGGAACGCTTGTATGCAAATACTGCGGACACCGTTTTAAAAAGGAAGACCGTTAACGGTTTGTATAAAAAATAAAGAAAGGAACAAATCAGGTGTTCTGTAAAATGAATAATCTGTATTTGGGGAGAATTATGAGAAAACCGTCAAAAAGAATAATTAAATATATTGCGGCGGTGCTTATTACAGCGACAGTTCTGTCTTTGTGTGCTGTTGCGGTTATAAAGGTGAATGACGATACGTTTCGATTTAACACGCCGACTTATATAAAACTCAACAGTAAAACCGACGGTATAATAAAAAACAAGGATGATTACGAAGCGTACCTTGTTGAAGTTCCCGAGCCGGGTGCTTTGAGTATAAGTCTTGACCATGACAATTACGCCGAAACGTTAAAAGACGGGTGGCGTGTTACGCTTTACAAAATCGGTGAAGCAAATAACGGCGAAAAAACTTATGACGAACTTGTTTACTTTAATTCATTCTGGGAAGATACTACATCCGGTTGGGGTGAAACGGGTGTTGATGCAGGCGAATACTGCATTATGGTTGAGCCGGGAGCGTATATTCTTGACATAAATTTCACTCTTATTGTCAGATTTTCTCAAACCGGCAAATATGAGCGGGAATTTAACGATTCCCGTGAAACAGCGCTTGAAATAAAGGAAAGTCAGGCGGTTTACGGTTCTTCCTCGCAAAGAACCGAGGGTATAGATACCGATTATTACAAACTTGTGCTTAAAGAAAACGGATATGTAAACCTTACCTTTGCTCATAACGATTTGTCGCTTCCGACTGTTGCATGGATAGTTTCACTTGAAAATGAAGACGGTAAAAACATATTCGATTTCACATCAAAACTCAGCGAACCGCTTCTTTCAAGCGGTAATGTGTCGCTTAAAGCAGGTGTGTATTATGTTCGTGTTGAGCCGCAGGTGGCATACGGGAACACATACAGCGTTAAGTTTGAAACAGGTGAAGACAGTAACGGTGAGTTTGAACTTAACGATACACCCGAAACTGCGGCAATCCTTGATGAGGAAGACCCGATAACGGGAAGTCTTTCGCCGAAAGTACTCGGTCTTGATAAGGATTATTTCAAAATAACACTTGAATCAGACGGCTATATAGATATTATTTTTAAACACGTAAAGACCGATGAAAATAAAACCGGCTGGAATATCCGCCTTTTTAAGAAAGACGGCGACGGATATTATGAAATAATCAAAAAGACATCATCATGGAATGACAGCGGAATTAAAATAAGCGAAATAGGTCTTGCGAAAGGTGAATATTTTATTTGCATAGACGGTGACGGTGTGAATTATAATTCCGATGACTATACAATATTCTGGTCATTCACTAAACATGATAACTTTGAAAAAGAGCCGAACAACGTTCCGAAACGTGCAAATGAAATAGAACTTTCAAAGAGATATTACGGAAAACTCATAACAAAAGATGTTAATTTTGATAACGATTACTACAAATTCACAATAGACGAGCCGTGTAACGTGTGCGTTGAACTCGAACACGAAATATGCGGTGACAGTTCTGTTGCGTGGACTGTAAGCGTGTCAGATGAAGATGATGACACCATAATAAGCAAAATGTCATCAAAGGATGATGACAGAATAATTACCGGCGTTATAGAACTTACGGTACCCGGAACATATTACGTTCATATAGAAACAGGTATGGTTGAGTCCGAAGTGGGGTACAGTTTTATAGTTTATTAAAAAATGAAAGGAGTGTTTTGCCGTGAAAAAAATGATTGCGCTTTTTCTTGCATTATCATTACTTGTTCTTTCGGGATGCACATTACCCGAAGATGACGGCAAAACGCTCGTAGTTGCTTCATTTTATCCGGTTTACATTTTTACAATGAATCTTCTTGACGGCGTGCCCGACGTTGAACTTGAATGTATGGCAGAGCAGAATATCGGCTGTCTTCACGATTACAGATTACTTGCAAAAGACGCACGTCTTCTTGCCGATGCCGACATTTTTGTAATAAACGGTGCGGGAATGGAAAGTTTTCTTGAAGATGTTTACAAAAATACCGAAAATCTTGTTGTTGCCGATTCCTCTGTCGGAATAGAACTTTTATCCGAAGAAGATGAACACGAGCACGAAGAAGAGCACGAGGAAGGGCACGAAGAACACGGTCATAATCACGGCGCAAATTCTCATATATGGATGTCTGTTGACAATGCGATAATTCAGGTTAAGAATATTTCCGAAGTTCTTTGTAAAACAATGCCCGAAAATGCTTCGAGAATCTCGGTGAACTGCGATATGTATGTTTCGAGGCTTCAGGTGCTTAAAGCGGATTTGCTTAAAGACAGTTTTTCACTCAGAAATATGCCTATAATTACTTTTCACGAAGCATACGATTATATGGCAAGGGATTTGTCCCTGAACACAGTCTGCTCAATAGAAAGTGACGAGGGCGGCGAACCGTCTGCAAGAGAACTTGCCGAACTTACCGAAACGATAAATGAACTGAATATTAAAGTTCTTTTTACAGAACCGGATTACAAAGGCTCTGCGGCTGAAATACTTTCCTTTGAAACAGGTGCCGGAATTTTTGTTCTGAACCCTGTTACACGCGGTGAAAAAACGCTCACGGCGTATGAAGATATAATGCGTGATAATATTTCGATTATGAGAAAGGCGGTGCGGGAATAATGGCAATTTCAAACGGATGCGGTCTGTGCAGAATATCCGTAAGAGATGTCGGCGTTAAAAAAGGCGGCGATGTGATTCTTTCATCTGTATCATTTGACCTGCATTGCGGTGAACTTACTGCGCTTATAGGCGTAAACGGCGCAGGTAAAACAACGCTTTTAAAAGCGATACTCGGTGAAATAAAACATGACGGTACAGTCGGTTTTGAGTCGCACGACGGTGACAAACTTGACAAAATCACAATAGGCTATGTTCCTCAGCATCTTGATTTTGACCGCTCTGCACCCGTCAGCGTAGGTGATTTTCTTCTTTTGGGGCGTACATCTTCCCCTGTTTGTTTTTCAAGCGGAAAAAAATATAAAAAACAGATTGACGAAGCACTTGATAATGTCGGGTGTCTTGAACTTAAAAACAGAAAATTAGGCGACCTTTCGGGCGGCGAAATTCAAAGGGTAATGCTTGCGAATGCGCTTTATCCGCTTCCGGAACTCCTTATTCTTGACGAGCCCGTTTCCGGTGTTGACAAAAAAGGAAGCGAAAAGTTTTATGAGGTTATAGCAGACCTCAAAAAGAATTACCACATGGCAATAGCAATGGTTTCGCATGACCTCGGTATTGTTGAACAGTATGCCGATAACGTGGTACTTATAAACAAATCCGTTCTTAAATGCGGAAGTGCCGAAGATGTTTTCAAATCTTCCGAGTTTAAACAGAGTTTCTTCTTCGGAGCGGAGGTGGGCGACTTATGAGTTTGATTTATGACGCATTTTCGCTTTTGACCTTTGCGTGGGCGGATTATAAATTTATGGTGAACGCTTTTATTGCCGTGCTTCTCATTGCTCCGTTGATGGGTATTCTCGGAACAATGGCGGTAAATAACAAAATGGCGTTTTTCTCGGATGCTCTCGGGCACAGTGCGCTTACGGGTATAGCGCTCGGCGTTCTTCTGGGAATAGACAACGAAATGATTTCCCTTGTTGCGTTCGGTGTTCTTATGGCTCTTGTAATAACGAGGGTGAAAAACAAAGGCGCTTCATCCGCCGATACGGTAATAAGCGTTTTTTCCTCGACATCAATAGCGCTCGGACTGCTCATTTTGTCATACGGCGGCGGCTTTTCAAAATACAGCGCATTCCTTGTCGGTGACATATTGAGCATAACACCCGGTGAAATAACGGCGCATTTCATTGTTTTTGTTGCGGTTATTGTAATATGGATACTGATATGCAACAAACTTCTTCTTATATCAATTAACCGTGAACTTGCGGCAAGCCGCGGAATTAAAACGGTTTTGTATGAAAACATTTTCGTTGTTGTTGTTGCGGCAGTTGTAATGTTTTCAATAAAGTGGGTAGGTATACTTTTAATTAACTCACTGCTCATTCTTCCTGCCGCCGCGGCAAGAAACGTTTCAAAAAATTCACGGCAGTATCTTACCGTTTCGGTTGTTATTTCGCTTGTCGGCAGTGTTGTCGGACTTCTCGGTTCATTTTACATTGATACTGCCTCAGGTGCAACAATAGTAACTGTACTTGCCGTAATTTTCTTCGCTACATATTTATTCAGAAAAAAATAATCCGGAAAGGAATGTATATAGATGTTATTTTCGCAGGATATAGGTGTTGACCTCGGAACAGCCAACACTCTCGTATTCGTAAAAGGAAAGGGTATTGTAATAAGAGAACCGTCAGTTGTTGCGGTAGATGAAAGAACAAATCCGAAAACGGTAGTTGCGGTCGGCGCAGACGCCAAAAGAATGATAGGCAGAACTCCCGGCTCAATTACTGCCGTAAGACCGCTTAAAGACGGCGTTATTGCCGATTTTGATATGACTTCCGATATGCTTAAAGAGTTTATCAGAAGAGCAATAAGCGGCTCACCGTTTAACAGAGCAAGGGTAATGATATGTATTCCGTCGGGCGTTACAGAGGTTGAAAGACGTGCGGTTCATGACGCCGCAAAAAGTGCCGGCGCAAAATATGTCAGCCTTATTGAAGAACCTATGGCGGCGGCTATCGGTGCGGGACTTCCCGTACTTGAAGCAACGGGCAGTATGATTGTTGACATCGGCGGCGGAACTTCCGAAGTTGCCGTTATTTCACTCGGTGACATTGTAACGGCAAAATCTGTAAGAGTTGCAGGTGATAATTTTGACGATGCGATAATTTCTTACGTAAAAAAGACTTTCAACCTTCTTATAGGCGAACGTTCGGCAGAAGATATTAAATTGAAACTCGGCTCTGCTTATCCGTATGAGGGTGAAGCGGCTATGGAAATAAAAGGCAGAAATCTTGTTGACGGACTTCCGAAATCTGTTGAAATAACAAGCGAGCAGGTTCGTGAAGCACTTGCCGACCCTGTAGACAGTATTCTTGATTCAATACGCTACACTCTTGACAGAACACCCCCGGAACTTGCCGCTGATATTATTGAACGCGGAATTATGCTCACGGGCGGCGGAGCACTCCTCAGAGGACTTGACAAACTTATAGCCGCCGAAACGGGAATGCCCGTAAAAGTTGCCGATTCACCGCTTGACTGCGTTGTAAACGGAACGGGAATATGCCTTGAAAAAGATTTTCTCGGCTTCAATAAGAAGGGCTGATAATGAAAAGATTTTTGCGAAGTGACAGTTTCAGGCTTCTTGTCGTAATAGCGGCAGTTGTATTTGCGGGTATTATTTTCGCCGCGTTTTCACATAATGCTTCATCACCGGTTACAACAGTTGCGGGAGTAGTTTTTAAACCTCTTCAGAAAATATCTTCCGCTGTTTATGCTCAACTCGGTAATGTTTCATCATCTTTCGTTTCGTCTTCAACTTATATTGAAGAAAATGAAGCGCTTAAAAAGGAAATTGCCGAATACAGAGAAAAACTTGCCGATTATGATGAACTTAAAAAACGTGTAGATTCTTATGAGAAGTTTTATGAAATAAAAAAGAGAAATCCCGATTATAAATTCAGTTACGGCACAGTTGTTTCAAGAGATGCCGCTGATGCATACAACTCATTTGTACTCAACACGGGTATAAACGACGGAGTGGAAGTTGACGATCCCGTTATTTACGGAAATTATGTAATAGGCATTGTCAAAAAAGTTAATTATTCCACTTGTGTTGTACGGACTGTACTTGACCCCCGTGTCAACATAGGCGCTTATGAATCGGGAACAAGGGAATACGGCTATGTTTCCGGTGATGACAACCTGTTTAAAGACGGACTCTGCCGCCTTTCGGGGCTTGATACTTCAACGTCAATAGTGAAAGGTGAAATGGTATGTACATCGGGTTCGGGCGGAGTATTCCCGAACGGACTTATTATCGGTGAAGTCGTATCGGTAAAGAATGATCCGGCGACATCATCATATTACGCTGAAGTAAAGCCGTCTTATGCGATTGACGAAATTACCGACGTGTTTGTTATTACATCATTTGAAGGTCAGGGCGAAAGCGGACTGACAGACTGATATTAAAGTATTTTAAGGAGGGTGAACATTGCGCTACGATGACACAAAACCGAAAATAATACGCAGGGTAATGTTTGCCTTGATTATTATAATTACCGTATTGCTCCAGAATAACGCTTTTAAAGTTCTGCTTTCATTCAAAGTGAGTGCTTTGCCCGTTTTACCGCTTGTAATATGTATTTCAATGTTTGAACGTGAAACGGTTGCATCGCTTTTCGGCGTGCTTGCCGGTGTTATTGCGGATATTTCATCGGGTGTTGACGGATTTAATGCATTTGTTTTAGTTGTTATTTGTGCTTGTGCAAGTCTGCTTATCAGCCATTTTATGAGAAACAACATAGTTTCCGCTATTGTTTTGTCTGCGGCGGGCACATTTATTTATCAACTGATTTATATTATTGTGTTTATTCTCGCCTCGGGAGGCGGAGTTTCAATAAATGCGTTTGTCTTTTATTATCTGCCGTCATTTGCGGTAACACTTTTATTTATACCTGTTTTTTATTTTCTTATTAAAACTATTTTTGAACACTTTAAAACGGAGGCATAAATGTCAAAGGAACAAAGAATAAAACGCAGAAGGTTGGGAACTGCGATTATAGCATCGGTGTTCGTATTTCTTTCTGTGATGCTCATTAAAGTTCAATTAGTTGACGGCCGTGAATACAAAGCCGCAGGCGAAAGTCTTTCCGTGGCGCAAACAACTGTAAAAGCGCCGCGCGGAGAAATACTTGCGTGTAACGGCGAACCCCTTGTTACTAACAGACAGGGGTATTCCGTTGTGTTCAAATATAACGGTTTTCCGTCGTCGAAAAATCAGGAGGACAGAAACAAACTTATATTTTCACTTATAACGCTTTTTGAAAAAAGCAATACAGAATGGACTGATATGCTTCCGGTAAAAAAATCAAATAACGGCAAGTTTGTAACAGATAAAAAAAAGAAAACCGAATTTGAATTTATGGTGTCGGAATCTATGCTTGAACTTCCTCAGGGAACCGATGCTACTGCGGATGAATGTCTTGACGCTCTTATTGAACGGTACTCTCTTCAAAGTTATTCGAGAACAGACGCGAGAAAAATTGCTTCCGTATGCTTCGGAATGAAATATCTTTCGTTTTCTTCCGTAAACACCTACACGTTTGCCGAAGATGTTTCAAGAGAACTTATTGCCGTAATAAAAGAAAACAGTACAACTTATCCGGGGGTTGATGCACAAACAGTCAGTTACCGTGAATATGACGATCCCGTAAAGTTCTCTCACATTTTAGGTGTTGTAGGTTCAATCAGTGCCGAGGAATATGAAGCGGAAAATTCGAAACTTACGGAAAAGTTGAATGATGAAACTCTCACAAAGACACAGCGGCAGATAATAAATAACGGTGCTTACTCATTAAATGATTCTTACGGTAAAAGCGGCATAGAGTCACTTATGGAAAGTGAACTGCGCGGGAAAAACGGAATAAAAACTCTTACAACTACGTCTGACGGTGCGGTAAAAGAAGATTATCTTATCGAGCCCCGACAGGGAAATACGGTAGTTACCACTATTGACAAAGGGCTTCAATCCGTTGCTTACAGCGCACTTGAAAAAATGCTTAAAATGAATCGGCAGTCATCATATTTTGATTACGCCGGTGCGCTGTTGGTTGAAAACGTGAAAACAGGCGAAATATTAGCGTGTGTTTCTTATCCGTCATACGATATAACAAAGTATTTCAGCGATTACTCAAAACTTTCTTCGGATTCTGCAAGTCCTTTGTGGAACAGAGCGCTTCAAAGTGCGTATGCCCCCGGTTCAACATTTAAACCTGCAATGGCAATAGCCGGACTTGAAGAAAAGAAAATAACGAAAGACAGTGCGTTTTATTGCGGAAGTACATATACAATAGAAGATATTACGCTTAAATGTCTTTCTGTTCACGGTTATTTAAACGTTGAAACGGCATTGGAAAAATCATGTAATATTTTCTTTTACGAACTCGGAAGATCTCTCGGTATTGATAAAATGAATAAATATTGCAGCCTTTTGGGGCTCGGTCAGAAAACGGGTATTGAACTTCCCGAAACAGAGGGAACACTTGCCGGTATTGCAAACCGTGAAGCGGCGGGAGGCGTGTGGAATCCCGGCGATACCGTTCAGGCGGCTATCGGTCAGTCGGACAACCTTTTTTCACCGATACAACTCGTGAACTATTGTGCCACCATAGCAAACGGCGGTACGAGATACAGACCGTATATTATTAAATCCGTGCTTTCGTCCGATATGTCGGAAGTTATTAAGGAAACCGAACCCGAAGTTATAAATACGCTCGGCGCAAGCGAGAAAAACATAAATATTGTAAAAAACGGTATGCGTCGTGTTATTTTATACGGCGGATGTTCCGAATATTTTAAAGACTGTGTTGTTGATGCTGCCGGAAAAACAGGTACATCGCAACTTAAACGAAAAACAACAACAGGTTATACTATGGATTGCAATAACGGATTTTTTATTTCGTATGCTCCGTATGATGACCCCGAAATAGCGGTTGCTGTTATTGCTGAAAACGTAAACAGCGGCAGCGGTATTTCAAAAGCGGCGGCTGATGTTTATAATTATTATTTCGGACGCAAAACAAGTTTTGAAGATTTACAGAAAACAGGTGAACTTATTCCGTAACAGAGGTGATAAAATGAGTGTTGTTGTAGCATCTGCAAAAGGCGGTGTCGGAAAGTCTTCTTTTTGTGCCGGTGTAGGCAAAATGCTTGCTTCGCAAAAAAGAAAAACGCTTCTTGTTGATATGGATACAGGAGCAAGAAGCCTTGATATACTTTTAGGCGTAGCCGAAAAAACAGTTTATAACTGGGGCGACGTTTTAGACGGTAACTGCGATGTTCATAAAGCGATAATTCCGATAAATCCGTTTCTTTCGCTTATTGCGGCACCGCTCGGCTTTTCGGAAAACTATACGCCCGATTCACTCGAAAAAATGATTTCGTTACTTGAACGTGAATATGAGTTTATTCTTCTTGATGCACCGGCAGGTACAGACAGCGGCTTCAATCTTTGTGCGGGATGTGCCGACGGATGTATAATTGTTTCTACCCCCGACCCTGTAAGTATACGTGCCGCTTCCGGAGCATCTGCACTTGTGAGAAAATGCGGAATAAAGAACGTAAGACTTGTTATTAACAGGTTTAATAAAAAAAGCAAATTCAATAATTGTGTTGACGATTATATTGATGAGGTGGGGGCGCAACTTCTCGGAATTATTCCCGAATCTGATGAGATTTTTGCTTTTTCAAACGGATGTGAAATTCCGTATGACTGTAAAGGAAACCTCGCTTTTTTACGCATTTCAAAAAGAATGTGCGGTGAAAATGTTCCGTTCCGCATAAAAAATATTTAGTTGACAATTTAATTATACTGATTATAATTTATTGTATACATGGATATAATTATAATAAATTCAAAAAACAGGGGTGCTTGCGGACGCAGGCTGAGATAGAAAACATTCCTTTTCTGACCCTTAGGCTGAAAGCCTTACCTGATGCGGATAATGCCGCCGTAGGAAGAATAATGAAAAATTTTCTCCCGACGGAATTTCCGCCGGGATTTTTTTCGGGAGGAAATATGAAAGACAAATTAACAAGAAAACAGAAAAACCGCCGAATTGCCGAAAGTGCGCTTATGATTGCGCTTTCAACCGTGTTGTCGGTGCTTCCGGTAGTCAATCTTCCGTTCGGAGGAAGCGTTACACTGTTCAGTCAGGTCCCTGTTATACTTGTTTCGTACCGATACGGAGTGAAGTGGGGAATTAAAACAGGACTTGTGTTTGCCGCCATTCAAATGATTACGGGATTTGAAAATTTTTCCTATGTCAGCGGAATAGCATCGTACACAATTCTTGTTCTTGCAGATTACGTTGTCGCTTTTTCCGTTCTCGGAACAGGCGGTATGTTTAAAAATAAATTGAAAAATCAGGCGGTTTGTCTTGCCTTCGGTTCTGCGGTTGTAACATCGGTAAGATTTTTGTGTCATTTTATCAGCGGCGTAACTATTTGGAAAGCGTATGCGGGCGATCTTCCCGTGTGGAGGTATTCGCTTGTATATAACGGTTCATTTATGATTCCGGAACTTATAATTACAGTTTTAGGAGTTGTTATTATTTCATCTGTTTTTGATTTACAGTCCGAAACATTAAAAACAAAGCGTAATAACAGTAAAAAGTGAAAAATATATATGAATATTTTGTTAAACATATTTAAAACAGTATATTTTATTTGAATTTTCGGCTGTTTAGTGATAGAATAGATTGAAATATTTTTGAAAGGTGGTTTTTCTTTGGATAACGAGAAAGAACTCGGCCTTGAAAACACTGCGGACGAAAGCACGCAAAACGTATCGCAGAGTCAGGAAAACGAACAGGAAATATCCGATAATAAGAAAGACGGCGGATTTAAAACCGACGTAAGAGCAGTTATGGAAAAAACTGCTTCTTATGCTAAAAGCGACCTTGACGATGAACTTGAAAAACTTGCCGAAACATTCAGAAACGAACTCAAAAAAGCGAGTGAAGCGGGCGATGAAAACTCCGATGAAGCGTTTGAACTTATTCAGCAGCTTGATGAACAGCAGGGTGTAGAGAAAGTTCCTGAGGAAGATTTATGCCGTTGCTGCGGAGAACGTCCGAGGGACAAGAGCATAAGCGAAGATTATGAATACTGCACTCAATGCCGCAACGCTATGAAAAAATATCCGTTAGGCGTTCAGCATTTTATTCTTGCTTTTGTAATTATTGTTGCAACGGTGTTTTCCGTTATGCAATTTGCTACGGATTACAGCGGGTATAAAGATGTAAGACTTGCCCGTAAAAACGTAAGCGAACTCAAAAGAACAACCGCAAACGATTATTTCGGTAATGCAATTTCATTTTTCGATGAGAATGATATACCGTGCAGAAAAGTACGCTTTGAAAGTGCTCGGAACATTTTTCGTATTCTTCCGGCCGGCGCATCATCTTTCAGTGATGTGTCAACGCTTATTGAAGATTCGCTTTCTTCTTTTGAAAGAAAACTGCCTTTATATAACAGGTATGTTGATCTTCGTGACCAATCTGCCGTAATGTATTCAACATTGCAGGCGTTTTACGATATTTTTTCAGACGGCAGTTATGATGATTTTGACGGCAAAGACGAAAAAGTTTATAATGAAATTATGGGCAAAATTGAGTCGCTTTTATCGTCTGAGGCAAGTATTTCCGATTTAAAAGACTCTTCAATCAAACAAGTAGCGTATGACGAGGGCATAGTACGTTTTGAACAGTATATGCTTGCATATACATGCGGTAATTATGATGATGCTGAATACTACATCAATCTTCTTAAAGAATGTCATCCCGAATATGTAACGCTTTACGCATACGAACTTTCCATGATAGATGTTCAAAAAGGCGAATACGGTAAAGCATCCGAACTTGTTTCTTTAATGCTTGAAAACAATAAGGAAGATACAAGTGCATACATTATAAATTCATTTATTTCAAGAATGAAAGGCAAGACCGATAAGGCTGTTGAATGGGCTGACAAAGGTCTTAAAATAAATAAGAGCGACCCTGACCTTTACAGACAGAAAGCAATGGCATATATTGTAACAGGCGATTATGACAAAGCGTGTGAAGCGTGTGAAAAGGGTGCATCATCACAATACGGAGCACTTTTATATGTTTACTATGTTGCTGCTAACGAAAAAGGTGACGCAGAACTTTCAGACAGCATCAAACAGCAGATTGATGAAATGAATATAGGGTTTACCGACAGAATGCAGAGTTACATCGACGGAAAACTTTCTGCAAAACAACTTTTCAGCGAAGGGACGGGTGATATTGAATGACAACTTTGTATGTAATTACAAGAGTGTTGACTTATTTCGGAACTGAAATGAGAACTTTTCTCGAACATATAATGTGCCGTGTTTTCAAAATAGTAGCCGAAGATGTTCGTTCTTTTAAATCTTCAGAACTTTGCGGGCACGTTGAACACGAATTAACGCAGTCACTAAGTCAGTCGTTTTTTATGTGCTTTGTCCCGTTTTTCGTAAATTTCATACTTGGCTGTTGTTTCCTTCTTACGGGTTCTTACCGCTTGTTTTACATAGGCGACACAAAATCATTTGTAGTATACGTTACTTTTTGGCTTGGTTTTTCTTTTCTTGCGAACTGTTCACCTTCATTTGAAGATGCACTTTCATTTAAAGATTATCTTTACGGCGGCAAAAATATATTTTTGAAAATAATACTGTCACCGTTTTTCGCAGTTGCGTACGTTTGCGCTTTTCTTGAAAGGTATTCGGTAACGTTTGTTTTTACCGTTGTTTTTTCAGTTGCGTTCCCGTATTTATTCTCATTTGTTTTTCCGCTTATTGACAAATTATTCCCGGCAGCATAAAAAAATCCTCCTATGGTACTTTCTTAATTCTACCATGGGAGGTTTGTTTTTTTGTAATATTTGTTTTTAGGTTGTCGGTTGTTTTTTTTATATCGGCTATAAATAACTTTAAATTGTTCTGTCGAAAAAAGCATCTTTAAACCATACATTTTTTACTTCAAACTCTTTTTTGTCAAGGTATTGCAGTTCACCTGCATCGGTTTTGAAATCAAAAATCAGTTTGTATGAGTAAAGGAACTGTTTTTTGTATCCGCCGAAGCGTTTGTTCAGTTCGTTTGTACCGTATTTTCCGTCGCCGAGAAGCGGATGCCCGTAATATGAAAAATGCGCCCTTATCTGGTGTGTTCTGCCTGTAAGAAGTTCTACTTCAAGAAGCGAAAGTCCGTTGTTATAACCGAGAACTTTGTATTTTGTTGATATTTCTTTTGATTTGTCGTTTGAGTTTTTACTGACATAAACTCTGTTTTGCTGTTCATTTTTTTCAAGGTATCCTTTGAGAACACCGCTATCTTTTTCGAGTTTGCCTATAACAACGCACAGATAAAGTTTGTGCATTTCACGGTTTTTGAGTTTTTCGTTTAATATGCGAAGTGCGTTTGCGTTTTTTGCGGCAATGATAATACCCGAAGTGTTGCGGTCAATTCTGTTGACAAGTGCGGGGGCGAAAGAAGTTTCTTCTTCAGGTTTGTATTCGCCTTTTTCGTAAAGATAGCGTTTTATTCTTGTAATAGCGGTATCAACGTATTCACCGTTGTCGGGATGTGAAAGAATACCTGCGGGTTTGTCGCAAAGAAGAATATTTTCATCTTCGTAAACAACCGTAAGCGTTTTTCCCGAGCCGAGAAAGTCATATTTCGGCTGTGTCGGCGCAAAAAACTCATCGTTTATGTAAAGGCTGATTACGTCACCCTCACACAGTTTGTAACTTATGTCACTTTTCTTTGAATTTACTTTTATTCTTTTACTTCTTATATACTTATACATAAGAGACTTCGGAATAAGCGGAAAAGATTTTGTTATATATTTGTCAAGGCGCTGACCGGCATCGTTTTTGTTGATGATATATTCTTTCATTTGATGCCCAACTCCTTTTTTATTTCTTCAAGTTTTTTGAAACGTCTGCTTACCGCCGAGCGTGAAAGGGGAGGAGTCATAAGTTTGCCCAAAGCGTCAAGCGACAGTTCGGGGTTGTCAAGACGTAAAGTGCAAAGTTGTGCGAGGTCTTCCGTCATATCGGAAAGTTTTATTTTTTCGAGTATTTTTTCAATAAGTTCTGTCTGCAGTATTCCGGCTTCTATTGTGCGTGAAAGATTCGCCGCTTCAAAATTTGTGAGACGATTAATCTGATTTTTAACTGTTTTCACGGCTCTTGTCTGCATCATTATGAAAAATGCGCTGTTTGCACCCATTTTGCCGAGATAGTCTTCAATACATTCCGCCTCTTTGCAGTAAAGCACGTGACAGCCGTTGCGTGTGATTTTTTTTGCTTTGAGATCTGCTTCATCTATTATTTTCAAAAAATCGTTGCATAGTTTTGCTTTAGGAATGTTAAATTCAAGGTGATAATCCTTTTCCGGATTTGAAATGCTTCCGCACGCAAGAAAAGTTCCCCTTATAAACGCTTTGAAACAACATTCTTCATCGGTGTTTTCAAAGTTTGAAAAGTTAATTCTCAAAGCAAGTTCTTTGCCTGTATATCCGAAATATTCAAGCACCTTTTTTCTGTCGGCGGAATTTTCTATTTTTATTTTGTAATTACCCGCTTTTGAGCATTTAATAACCGGAATTACACCCGTAAGTGCACGTATTGAATCACAGTAGCGCAAAGCGACGTTTTCGAGTTCCGTCATAAATGAAATTTCACTTTGCGAAAAACTTCTGCCGAAAAGCAAAAGCCCGAAAGTCTCTGCTTTCAGGCAACATTGCGTTGGTGTTATGTTACAAAGTTCGTTTTTTATATCTGCTGAAAAAGACATATCACTCTAAAATCCTTACTTCCGGTTCAAGTGTAACTCCCGTTTCATTTAAAACGGTGATTTTAACTGTTTCAATAAGATTTAAAATATCCGTGCTTGTTGCACCGCCTTTGTTGACGATGAAGCCGGCGTGTTTTTCGCTTACCTGAGCACTGCCGGACTGTTTACCTTTGAGTCCGCACTGCTCTATAAGAGCACCGGCAAAATACCCTTCGGGGCGTTTGAATGTGCTGCCTGCACTCGGATATTCAAGCGGCTGTTTTTCTTTGCGCTTTGAAATTAAATCATCCATTTTTGCTTTTATTTCGGCTTTTTCGCCTTTATTGAGTTTGAGTACGGCACCGGTAATAATACAGCCGTTTTTCTGATATGCGCTTGTTCTGTACGAAAGGCCGAGTTCATCTTTGCAAAGCGAACTTTCATCACCGTTTTTGTCAAGATGATTTACTTTTAAAATTACATCTTTCATTTCGCCGCCGTATGCGCCTGCGTTCATAAATACCGCACCGCCGCACGAACCGGGAATACCGTATGCAAATTCAAGGCCTGAAAGTGAGTTGTCAAGCGCAAATTTGCAAAGCGATGCAAGTTTAACGCCTGCGCCGCAGTAAATTGTATCTTCATTCTCGAGACGGAGTTCCGTAAGACCTTCGGCAATGCGTATAATAACTTTATTAACGCCTTCATCGGGTGCAAGGCAGTTGCTTCCGTTGCCGAGAGTAATAAAAGGAACTTCATTTTCATTTAATGATTTTATGACTGCTTTAAGTCCTTCAACATTTGACGGGGTGACGAGAAGCGGACATCTGCCGCCCGTTCTGAATGAAGTGTATTCACTTAAAGAGGCATTTTCAATTACAGAACAACCGTTTTTTACAGCCGTGTTTTTTATTATCTCGAATTTGTCGGGGTTTGAAAATATGTCAATCACCTTATTTGTATTATTCATCAAGTAATGCGGCACCTATTATGCCTGCGTCGTTACCGAGTTTAGCGGGAAGAATGCCGGTTTGACTTTTTGAGTGTATGCTGTAATGTTCGCCGTTTATGTATTTGCGAATCGGTCTTAATATTTTTTCACCCTGAGCGCTTATGCCGCCGCCTATACATACTATTTCCGGCTGAAGTGCGTTTATGATGTTTGTAAGACCGACCGAAACGTAATAGAGATATCTGTCAACTACTGCCGCGGCTGTATCATCACCCATATCAAGCGCATCAAAAATTGATTTGCCGTCAACTTTGTCAATGTCGCCGTCGCATGTTTTCCAAAGAAGACTTTCTTTGTTTTTTTGCATTGCTTCAACAGCCTGTGAAGCGAGTGCCGTAGCGGAAGCATATTTTTCCCAGCAGCCTTTTCTGCCGCAGTTGCACTGAATACCGTCAACGTTTATAACCATGTGACCGCATTCACCGCCGCAGTAATTGTGACCGCGAATTATTTTACCGTCAATGATAATACCGCTTCCTACGCCTGTGCCGAGTGTTACGGCAACAAAATCTTTTACTCCGTCACCGCAGCCTGCAACCGCTTCACCGAGTGCGGCACAGTTTGCATCGTTTTCAAGGAAAACAGGCTTTTTAAGTCTGTCTTCAAGCATTTCTTTTGCAGGAACATTGTTAAAACGAAGATTGTTTGAAAATTCGATTTCACCCGTTTCTTTGTTTACGGAACCGGGAGTGCCTATTCCTATCGTGGTAACGTCTTTATAATCAATACCGGCATCTTTAACGGCAAGGTCAACTGCTTCTTTTATTGAATCGAAAATTTCCGCAGCGGGGCGTGGGGCACATGTTTTTACTTTTCCTCTGCCGATTATTTCATTTTTTTCATTAACAACACCTGTGGCGATGTTTGTACCGCCGAGGTCAACACCGATTCTGTACATATTTCTCTCTCCTTCAATATTATTATAATGTATAATTTTGTTTAATTGTCATTTGCAATTTGAAACTAGCAACTGACATCTGACAACTGACAACTAACAACTGACAACTAACAACTATCACCATGTCCTGTTATTCAAAACTTTTAAAAAACTGCACAGAATATCTTGATGTTTTGCGGTTCGTAAAAGAAGGCGTTGCGCCATCGGGCGTAACAGGTCTTCCGCCTGCACCGAAAGCACATCTGATACATTCGCTTTGCGAGGATATTTCCCGCAGAGCCGTTGTTGTTTTGCCTAATGAAGGTGCGGCAACAAAACTTGTGCAGGATATTAACGAATTTTGCGGTATCGGCAAAAAAGCATTTTTATACCCCGCAAGAGATTATTCATTTAACACGCTTGAAAACCGTTCAAGAGAATTTGAGCAGGCAAGGCTCAAAACACTTTCAAAAATTCTTGACGGTGACTACTCGGTAATAGCGTGTTCCGCAGAAGCCGCAATGCAACTCACTGTACCGCCCGAAGAACTGAAAAAAAGAACTTTAATTATTAACGGCGATACCGTAATTTCACCCGAAGAACTCGTTAGTTCACTTCTTGCGGCAGGCTTCACAAAAGCGGATACCGTAGAAGGTCCGGGGCAATTCGCACGCAGAGGCGGAATAATTGACTTTTTCCCCACAGATTCCGATTTTCCCGTAAGAATTGAATTATGGGGCGACAACATTGATACAATAGTTTCATTTGACCCGTCGTCGCAAAGAAGAACAGACATTCTTGACGAATGCAGAATTTCTCCGTCTGTTGAAATTCTTTTTGAGAACGATGAACAATTCAAAGAAAAACTTTCAAATTTCATAAATAATCTTTCGGGCAAAGGCTCAAAAAAAGCAAAAGAATCTTTACAAAAAGACCTTGATATGCTCAATTCCGGCGTTCACATTTCTTCCGCCGACAAATATCTTTCGCTTGCATACGAAAGAAGCGCTTCGATTTTCGACTACTGCAAAGATGATATGCTTTTTATATGCGAATCGTCATCGGTAAAAGAAAGTCTTAAAAATGCTCAAAAACTTATGACCGAGGAAATAAAAGCGCAGTTTGAAAACGGAATACTCGCAAACGGGCTTGACAGATTTGCGCTCACGCAGAGCGAAGTGTTTTCACTTTATGAAAGCAGAAAAGCGTTTTATCTCGACAGTCTTCCGAGGGGCAGTTTCGATACGCCCGTAAAATCCTTAACAACATTCAACACACAGCAGTTACCGCTTTGGAACGGCACTCTTTCGGTACTTCTTGACGATATTCGCCCCGCACTTGCGCGCGGCGTTCGGTGCATTGTAAATGCAGGAACGGAAAAGGCTGCAAAATCTCTTGCGGAAGCACTTGAAAATGAAGATATACCGTCAATATACCTTGGTGCGCTCCCCTCCGAATTCCCGCAAAAATCCGTCTGCATAACAACGGGCGGCATAACGTGCGGTTTTACTTATCCGAACGAAAAGTTTATGATAATAAGTTACGGCAAGGTGAATTCTTCCGTAAACATAAAACGCCGAAAAGCGTTTAAAGCGGCTGACGCTATACAAAGCCTTGAAGAACTTGCACGTGGCGATTACGTCGTTCATTCGGTACACGGTATAGGCATTTTTGAAGGCATTCAGAAAATGGACGTCGGCGGTCTTATTAAAGACTACATTAAAATAAAATATGACAAGGGTGACGCTCTGTACGTTCCCGTAACTCAACTTGACCTTGTTGCAAAATATATCGGTCCGGGCGAAGAACAGAAAACAGTCAAACTTTCAAGGCTCGGCGGCAAGGATTGGGAAAAACAGAAAACAAGAGTTAAAGCGGCGGCAAAAGATATGGCAAAAGAACTTATCGCACTTTACTCAAAACGTCTTAAAACCGAAGGTTTTGCCTTTTCACCCGATATTGATATGCAAAACGATTTTGAGCGCAGATTTGAGTTTGAGGAAACAGACGACCAACTGCGTACAATAGATGAAATAAAATATGATATGGAACGCCCTCACCCGATGGACAGACTTCTGTGCGGTGATGTCGGATTCGGTAAAACCGAAGTCGCACTCCGTGCCGCATTCAAATGTATAGCAGACGGAAAACAATGCGCTATACTCGTTCCGACAACGATTCTCGCCTTACAGCATTACAACACAATAATGCGCCGTTTTGAAGGTTTTCCGATTAACGCCGAAATGCTTTCACGGTTCAGAACACCGAAAGAGCAGGCATCAATAATCAAAAAACTCCGTACAGGCTCACTTGACATTGTTGTCGGCACGCACAGGCTCATTTCAAAAGATATTAAATTCAAAGACCTCGGACTTATTATAATAGATGAGGAACAGCGTTTCGGAGTAGGTCAGAAAGAAAAACTAAAAGAACTATATCCTGCAATCGACTGTCTTACACTTTCGGCAACGCCCATTCCGAGAACAATGAATATGGCAATGTCGGGAATTCGTGATATGTCGGTAATTGAAGAAGCACCGCTTGACCGTTTCCCCGTTCAGACTTACGTTCTTGAACACGACTGGGGAATACTCGCAGAAGCAATGAAAAAGGAACTCCGCCGTGGCGGTCAGGTTTACTACCTCTGCAACAACGTTGAAAAAATATCGAAAGTCGCTTCGACCATTAAAGAACTTATTCCCGAAGCCAACGTCGGCACGGGGCACGGAAAAATGAGCGAAGATGAACTTTCGGGCGTCTGGCGTTCGCTTCTTGAGGGTGAAACCGATATTCTCGTTTGCACAACGATTATTGAAACAGGCGTTGACGTACCTAACGCAAACACGCTGATTATAGAAAACGCCGAAAATATGGGGCTCGCCCAACTTCACCAGATAAGAGGCAGAGTCGGCAGGTCTTCAAGACGTGGTTTTGCATACCTCACTTTTGACAGAAACAAAAGTCTTTCGGAAATAGCAACAAAAAGACTTGAAGCGGTTAAAGAATACACCGAATTCGGCTCCGGATTTAAAATTGCAATGCGTGACCTTGAAATAAGAGGTGCGGGAAACCTTTTAGGCGCACAGCAGCACGGTCACATGGAATCTGTCGGATATGATATGTATATGAAACTTCTTACGGAAGCAGTCAGCGAAGAAAAGGGCGAAATTCCCGAAAATTCACAAAAAGACTGCCTTATAGATATCAGAATAGACGCACATATTCCCGAAGCGTATATTGAAAGTCTTCCTCAAAGGCTTGCCATTTACAAACGTATTGCCGACATAAGAAATGATGAAGACGCATCCGACGTTCTCGATGAACTTATCGACCGTTACGGAGACCCGCCCGAATCACTCGAAGGACTTATCAAAATCTCGCTTCTTCGCAACGTCGCATCGGAACTCGGCATATATGAAATAGGGCAAAAAGCCGACTCGCTTCTTTTATATCAGCAAATAATTGACATGAACGCCGTTGCGGTGCTCGGCAAATTTATGCGCGGAAGAATTATGGTGTCGGCAGGCAACAAACCGTATATAGCGGTCAAAAAACTTTTAAAACAAACACCTCTTGACGCAATTACGGAAGCGCTGACACTTATGAAAAAGGAAAAAGAGCGTCAGGAACGTGAAAAAGATAAAAAAGAAAATAATAATGAAAGCGGAGAAAATTTATGACGTACACTTACAAAACTCACGGTATATGCGCCCGTACAATTAAATTTGACATTGATGAAAACAACACCGTTTCAAACGTTACATTTGACGGCGGATGTGACGGAAATCACAAAGGCATTTCGGCACTTGCCGAAGGAAAAAAGGCAGAGGAAATAATCAACGCTTTAAGCGGAATACGTTGCGGTTTCAAGCAGACCTCCTGCCCCGACCAGTTTGCGTGTGCTCTTAAAGAGGTAATAGAAAAATAACTTTATGCACCACCGAAAAGCATTGCACCGTACATCAAAAAAAGATGTACGGTGTTTATTTAAACACGGATTTACAAAAAAGGCTGTTCTGCGGAAACGGTTTTTCGTTTCACCTTTTTTCCGCCGTGGAATTCCGCCTTTTTTATAATATGCCGAGTTATTAAATATGTTAAAAGGGATGTAAAAAACTCGTGTTTCTTACACCCCTTTTTATTATATGATTATTTCTTCATTTCGTTTAACAATTTTCACGTTTCCTTTTATAGAAACGCTTCCCGATTTTTCCGCTTTTACTCCGAGTACACCGCCCGGCTCTGAAAAATCCGCTTCAAAAACGCACTTGTTTTTCAAAGCAAAATAAACGCCTGCCGCCGCCGTGCCGCTTGCACACGAATTCTCCCATACAAGCGTTTCGGAAACGGGAACATAAACAAGCGGTGTAATCTTTCGTTTTTCGGTTTCAACATTCATAATTCCGAGACTGTCGCACCCGAGAAAAGCGCACCACTTTTTTATTTCTTTTGAAAACAAATCTTTCCTTTCGTAAAATTCGTTTATTATGTGGGATATTCCGTCAAATTCGACAACGGGAAGAATGTATTCGTCACCGCCGCAAAGTAATTTTTGTTCCTTAACATTTTTTGCTTTTGGCATTGAAACAACGCAGTAAAAAGAATTGTCATCACGCTTTTCAACGTGAACACAAACCTTTTCAGGTGCACCGCTGACATTAAGAAAAATGTCGGAACATTCGCCTTTTGAAAAGTAATTATCAAGGCACATTACCGCCGCACACATTGAAGCATTGCCGCAGAACTCGCCGCCCGCCATTCGCATAATGCACTTTTTAACATCAATAAAGCCGACCTGCTCAACCGCAGGTTCTTTTTTCATAATGAGCGATGCGACATACGGCTGTTTTTCAATTTCAACTTCACTTGTCACAAGTACCGTAATGTTGCCCGTCGGGTTAAGAATACTGTACTTTACAATCATATATTACCATATCCGCTGAGGAATTTTTTTGTACGTTCTTCCCTCGTACCGTCAAACACGTCTTCGGGTCTGCCCTGCTCGACAATGTAACCTTTATCCATAAAAATTACTCTGTCGGAAACTGCTTTTGCAAACGCCATTTCGTGAGTAACAATAACCATAGTCATTTTATCTTCCGCAAGTTGTTTTATAACTTTAAGCACTTCTCCCGTAAGTTCGGGGTCAAGGGCGGAAGTCGGCTCGTCAAAAAACATTATATCGGGTTTCATGGCAAGCGCACGCACAATCGAAACTCGCTGCTGCTGACCGCCCGAAAGTTGACACGGGTACGATTCCGCCTTATCTTCAAGCCCCATTTTCGCAAGAAGTTTTTTCGCTTCTTCATATACTTCGTTTTTATCACGCTTTAAAACGGTAATCGGTGCATCAGTCACGTTTTTTATAACAGAATAATGCGGAAAAAGGTTGAAATTCTGAAATACAAGTCCGAAATTCTTCTTGAATTCTTTAAGTTGTGAATTGGGAACATATTTCGCTTTGCCGTTTTCATCATTTTTAACGGCAGACTCACCCATATAACTGATTTCACCTGAATCTATTGTTTCAAGAAACGTCGCACACCTTAAAAGTGTTGACTTACCCGAGCCGGAAGGTCCTATTATAGAAACAACTTCGCCTTTATCAACCGTGAGCGAAATATCCTTAAGAACGTTATTACTTCCGAAGGATTTCTGTATATTCGACATTTTTAATATGTTCATATAAATCCTCCTTACATCGAGTAATAACTCATAGATTTTTCGACCTTGCCCATTACCGTACTTACTATTGCATTGAAAACGTAGTAGAACAGACCCGCAACAATAAACGGAACAAAACTCGTCTGTGAGTTTGCTATTTCTTTACCTATTGTGAACATTTCCTGATATGAAACGGTAAACGCCATGGAAGTATCTTTAACAAGCGTAACAATTTCATTTGTTACGCTGGGCAATATTCGGCGAATAACCTGCGGCAGAATTATTTTCATAAACGTCTGCGTTTTCGAGTAGCCGAGAACGTTTGCCGCCTCATACTGACCGACCGCAATCGACTCAATACCGCCACGGTATATTTCCGCAAAATATGCGGCGTAATTTATTGAAAACGCAATAACAACCGGAATAAGTTTATAACGTGAAACGCCGAAACCGAAAATGTAATACGGACCGTATGTAACCGCAATAAGTTGAAGCATCAAAGGCGTTCCTCTGAGAATTGAAATAAAAACTCTTGTTATGCCGGAAATAATTTTAATTTTGCTTTTTCTGAGAAGTGCCACCACCATACCGAGCGGTAACGAGAAAATCAGCGTAAGAAAAAATATGGCGCAGGTTTTCCCTAAGCCTTCTGCCATTTTTAAAATAATCGTCAGTAAATCCATAAGCGACCTCAATATACACACGAATTCCCGAAAGCACATTTCTGTGCTTTCAGGAAAAGTAATTTTATAATATTTTCAATTCAATTATTTAAGGAAAAGAAGATTGTTCTGAATGTCGGGATATTTTTCGGCAATCTGTGCATAAGTGCCGTTTTCAACAAGAGCCGCAACTGCATCTTCAATTGATTTGCAGAGTTCTGCATCTGTTGAACGGAAAGCGATACCGTACTGTTCCGCACCGAGATTTTCGTCAATGATTTTGAAACCTTCGTTTTTGGCAGCATAGTTTTCTGCAACGGGTTTGTCAACGAAAACTGCGTCAACAGCGCCGCCTTCAAGTTCTGCAAAGCATTTAAGGAAACTGTCGCATGTAACAACTTTGTTGAATTTGTCTGCAAGAGATTTCTTTAAATCACCTTTAAGAAGGCTTTCACCGGATGTACCGAGTTGAACTGCAACGTCTTTGCCCTTAAGGTCTTTTGAAGCAGCGAAACCGCTGTCTTCTTTAACAAGAAGAACCTGAGTATTGTCAAAATAGGGTTTGGAAATAACGTAACCTGCTTCTGTCATACTGTCGAGAATTGTCATACCCGACCATACGCAGTCGCATTCTTTTGCGTCAAGTTGAACAAGTTTGTTGTCCCAGTTAACAGCAAAAACTTCAAAATCCCAGCCGAGATAGTCGCAAGCCGCTTTACATACTTCAACGTCAAAACCTGTGTATTCGCCGTCATCGCCCATATAACTGAAAGGCGGATATTCGGGATCTATACCCATAATAAACTTTTTGTTTTCTGTTTCCTGCTTGCCGCCGCAGGAAGCGAAAGCACAAACAACACCGGCAATAAGCGCAAGTGCCAATACTAATGAAATAACTTTCTTTTTCATAAAAATACCTCCTGAACATTTCTGTTCTTTGTTGTGGCATTATAATATCACATTAGCGTGCTAAAGTAAAGTGTTTTTAAAAAATTTTTTAAAAACTGTATAAATATTGTTTATTTTGCCGTTGAAACAAAAATTTTAAAGTGATAATATGTTCATATTACAAAAGAAAAGGAGAAAAGAAATGAAACTTCTCGTAATAGTTCTCAATAAAACGGAATGTCTTGAAGATTTGCTTGAAGAATTCGGCAAAAACAATATTTCCGGTGCAACAATAATAGACAGCAAAGGTATGATGCAGGAACTCTCAGACCACGAAGACCTTGATTTCAGTTTTGTCGGCTCGTTAAGAAGTTTTCTTAATCCGTCGCACAAAGAGAATAAAACAATTTTTATGGTTACACCCGAAGAAAACGTAAGAATAATTTCGGAAATAGTCAACGAGATTACAGGCGGACTTGACAAACCCGATACGGGTATTCTTTTCACCGTTTCCATAGACCGTCTGGAGGGACTTTCGCACTGATGTTTGAAAATCTTCAATTAAACACGTTTCTCGACCTTGCCGCAATGATATTCTGCGGTATGGCTCTCGGCAGACTTGTTAAAAAAATAAAACTTCCGAACGTAACGGGTTATCTGCTTGCAGGCGTACTTTTAGGTCCGTGCGTTCTCGGCATTCTTTCGGAAAATTTTGTAAGCGATATTGAAATAATTTCCGATATGGCGCTCGGCTTCATAGCCTTTTCAATAGGAAATGAGTTTAAAATAAGTTATTTTAAACGTGTCGGCGCAACGCCGATTATTATAGCGTGTTTTGAATCACTGTTTGCGGTTGTATTTGTTGTAATCGCTCTTGTTGTTGCAGGCTTCGACCTTACTTTTTCGCTTGTTCTCGGTTCAATAGCCGCCGCAACAGCCCCTGCCGCAACAATAATGGTTATAAAACAGTATAAAGCAAAAGGCAAACTCACCGAAACGCTTCTTTCCGTTGTCGCAATAGATGACGCAACGGCGCTTATAATGTATTCGCTTTCAATAGCGATTGCTTCCGGTTTGACCGGAAAAGGAACATCATTTAAAGAAACGGTTCTTCCTCCCGTTATTGAAATAGGCGGTGCACTCGTTGTAGGTGCAATTCTCGGATTCATTTTCATTTTGCCGCTTAAATACTTCAAAAAAGACGGTAACAGGCTTTCGCTTATATTCGGTTTTATTTTTGCGGGAATCGGACTTTCCGAACTTTGCGGTTTTTCCTCGCTTCTTCTGTGTATGGCTATGGGCTCTATTGTCGCAAACTTCTGCGATGATGTAAACAAAATTATGGATATTTCTGACAGAATAACACCGCCGATATTTATGCTGTTCTTTGTCGCTTCGGGTGCGGATTTAAAACTCTCCGTACTTCCCACTGTCGGTGTTGCCGGAGTAATATACATATTATTCCGTGTTCTCGGTAAAATGTTCGGCGCAACCTTAGGCGGAATTGTTTCAAAAGCGGACAAGAACATTAAAAAATATCTCGGACCCGCCCTTATTCCGCAGGCAGGCGTTGCAATAGGTCTTTCGCTTGCGGCGGCAAGCGTTCTTCCCGAACACGCTAAAGAAATTCGTGCAATTATTCTTTGCGGCACGCTCATTTATGAACTCGTAGGCCCTGCTATATCAAAAACCTGCCTCAAAAAAGCGGGAGATATAAATGTTAGTTGTTAGTTGCCGGTTAGTTGCTAGTTGCTAGTTGCTAGTTGCCAGTTGTTAGTTGTTAGTTGATGTTTAATAAAAATAATAAGTGAAAAACAAAAAAGCGAATTTTTCAAATAATAGATTTCAGATATACAAAAAAGCAGGTTTTCCGAATTTGGAAGACCTGCTGTTCATTTAAGAATTACATTCAGGACAAGTGCAACGACATTTACCCATAGCATCAATATAATAAAAGTAGCCGAGTTCGCCATCCTCGTCAAACGGGCAACGAGGCATTTCTCCGTTTGCGAAAAACTTATAAAACGGTGTGTCTTTCATTGCTTCTTTTTTGCAATAATAATCGTATTCGCATCCTTCTTTATACTCTTCAAGACCGGCGAAAGTCTTACGCATATTGGAAGGTCGATAATTACCGCGTATATCACCGAGAGTAAGATTCTCGTTCAGTTTAAGGAAGAAGTTATAATTTTTAATTACTGTGTAGCAATAATGATTAGTCTGCATAACAGGAATTTCATTACCTTCTTCGTCGTGAACATATTCTCCGTTTTCATCCGTTTTGTAAATATACTGAATTTCGCCGGTTTCTTCATTGAGAATAGGTTCGCCGGATTCATTTTCAACGATGCTTTGTTCTTCAATGTCTTCATACTCACCGTAAAGTATTATGTCAAGAACTTTTCCCGCCTGATTTTCGTTTACCTTTACATTAAGAGAAGTTACGTGATCATTGGGATTATATTTATATTTAACCACTTTTCCACAGAGGTCACATTTACCGTCGGGTTCTGCAACCTTTTTTTTATTGTTTATTTTATCAACATGCTGATATTCAGTCTTGAATCCACATACTTCACAAATACCATCTCTGTTTGTATCAGTGTGTTTTTCTTCTTTCTGACTTATCATTTCGCCGGCATCATTGAAACGCACTTTGTAATGATAGCCTGTTGAAACAGTTGCCAAAGTCGGAATAAAATCCTGAACATTGCCGTCATCAAATTGACCGAGCATAGCACTTTCAACGGTAGTTGTAATCATAGTCCGCTGCATTTTGCAATCATTTTCTTTGTGTTTTTTTGCAGAAAACAAATAAACAGGAACTGCAACAGCCACGAGAATGCCCATAATTGTTACAACAATCATTATTTCTGTTAGCGAAAAACCTTTATTGTTATTAACAGATTTAATCATTTTTGCGTACATAATGTACACCCCTTTCATATTTTTAAGGACAAACGAAGCATATAATTTACGCTCCGCTGTACTCACGCATAACCGCATCTTCAGGCACATAAAGAACTGCAGAAGTTATATTACCGAAGCCATCTTTGGTAATTGTAATCCCACCACGCATTTCCCCATCTTCCTGACCTGTTCTTAAAGAAACAAGATTTGCCGGAACTGCAATTACTTCATCGGTTTCCGTATTTTTCACAACATATTCATCAAAACCGTCACCGTTATGTTTAATTACACCGATTGCGAAACACTCATCTTTAACGGCAGGTTTTACCTCTGTAAATATATCATATACAGTATTTTTCTTATGATAATAATCTTTTATTCCAAGAATTGTTCCGAAAAAAACTCCCCATACAATGCAGGTTATACCTGCAATAGCAAGAAGTCTTTTCTTTCCGATTTTTTTCGTTTTTTTCACATAGAACACTCCTTTAAACGCCCTGTTATTTTTGTTTTGCATTGTTTACATAACTTATAAATAGCAAACGTGATGTCGGCGCATTTTTTTGCAATAAAAAAACGCCCCGAAAACGGAGCGTTGAAAAATGCTATTCTCCGTTTTTGTTGCGACACAAAATTCGATTACTGCATCGAGATACAGGAAAAGAAGAGAACGCACTTTTTGCATAAAAAGTGTTCCCGATGCTGTAATCATTATTCGAATTTTATGTCGCAATATTATAATACCATAATTAATATCAAATGTAAAGTAACAGATTCTTAAGTTTTGTTATTTAAAATTTCATATAATTACATTATATATATTTTGTGGTTATAATCGAGTAGGAGGCTACCCATTAGTTGAGTAGCCGACCTCTCACACCACCGTGCGTACCGTTCGGTACACGGCGGTTCAATCATAAACAGTGCATAGACTTGTATGCTTCGGATATGTCATAATATCCCCTGCGTGCA
>JAZLLP010000023.1:0-103849 GCA_045598225.1 Acutalibacteraceae bacterium
GGCCTCCGACTTAAGGTCTTCATAGAGATCTCGGTGTTGGTGAACATCAGTTCACCATATTCTTTGGTAAAATCAGCACGGAAAGCAGAACCAAGCATAGCAGCATCCCATGCATTGGAAGCCTCGGCGATCTGGGGACGGGCACCGCTCCAGAAATCGGACTCGGCCTTGTAAAACTCATCACGAGTATCGATGGAATAACGGATGGAACACAGAGTGCCCATGGTATTCACATGCTTCATCATCTCTTCCTGACGAAGAAAGACAGCCTTAGCCTCTTCATAGGAAGCGGCATTCTTCAGTTCCTCAGTCAGCTGGTTCAGTTCTTTCTTAATGGCATCCACACTGGGACGCTCGTACTTCATTTCAGAAAATTTCATTGTTGGTCTCCTAAGGTTGATCTCATAAATATCTTATCAATGCATCAGGCACAGACAGGTGCTATTGTACCACGTCCGCAAGCAAAAAGACAGCGGTTCTTCCCTTTCGCTCAAGCCTCTGCCCTTTTGTCTATGTTTATTTTTTTGACGATGACTCTGTCTTCATCACGATGAAAACATTACTTCGACAGCATCTCTTTGATGCCCTTCAGGTAATGACCGTTGGCCATAGCCAGAAGTCCCTTCGCCAGGTTCTCCTTCATCATGCCTCCGGAGGAAATGATCACCGAACGCATAGGACAGTCGGTTGCACAGACCATCATCATCTTGAATGCGGGATCGGAATAATCCTTCTTTCCGCCAAAGCCCTTTGCCATGATGTTTTCCGTTACCTTGTACTGGATCTTCATAACGAAAGAGCCGTCCTTCATCTCCATACAGGTGCTGTCCATATCGAAGGAACCCTTCTTAGGCTCTACAGGGATCGCTACGGGATGACCCATGGCCTTCTCCCAGATCTCTCTGGTGGGGTTTCCTTCCATGTTCTCATACCAGCTGTTTGCCTGCCAGGAAGGTATCTGAAGGTCCTCTCCCTCCTTCTCGATGGTTCCCTCAAGACGGATATCCGAAGAAGAAGCACCCACAAGGATTGTATAAGTTCCCTTCTGGATCTTCCAGCCATCCTGCCACAGGCTGTAGCTGCGATCATCCAGTTCGAAGGTCAGGGTCTTACTCTCTCCCGCTTCCAGTTCCACTTTTCCAAAGTTCTTCAGTTCCTTTACAGGACGATGGATTCCATTGACAGGAGCTCCGACATAGAGCTGAACGACTTCAGCGCCCTTTCTGTCACCGGTGTTGGTGATGGTGCAGGACACGATATCCTTTCCCTCTGCTGTGTCGATCTTCAGATCAGAATAAGCGAAGGTGGTATAACTCAGACCATAGCCAAAGGGATAGCGGACTGCCTTCTTCGCCTTATCGTAATAACGGTATCCCACATAGATGCTCTCACGGTATTCTGTATTCTTCTTTCCGAAGGTCTCTTTGGAGATGACATCACTGTAGCTCATGGGCCAGGTCTCGGTCAGTTTACCGGAGGGATTCACCTCACCACTTAACAGTGCCGCACACGCCTCACCGCCTGCCTGTCCGGAAAGTCCCATGTAAAGGATTGCCTTGACCTTATCCGCCCACGGAAGTTCCATGGCGCTGCCGCCAAGCAGTACAACAACGGTATGGCTGTTTGCTTCTGCTACCGCTTCGATCATACGGATATGTCCCTCAGGCATGGACATATTCTCTCTGTCAAAGCCCTCCGACTCGTAGCTATCCGGAAGTCCTGCTACCACGACAGCCACCTTTGCGTTCTTAGCGACCTCTGCTGCCTTGATGAGCTCGTCATCTTTGACCTGTCCATCCTTATCTCCGCATGCTACATAGGGAACATCCTTCCATACATCCTTCAGGCTAACCAGCTTGGTCGGATGGATATGGCTGGATCCGGCTCCCTGATAGCGATAGGTCTCTGCCATAAAGCCGATCAGGACAGCCTCTTCCTTATCCATAGGAAGGATCTTATCCTCATTCTTCAGAAGGACAGCCCCCTGTTCTGCTACCTTGCGGGCAATGGTATGATTGCGATCATGCAAAGTCAGATCAATCTTTTTCTTCTCGGTCTTCTCCGTCTTTTCTGCCAGTTCCAGCATTCTGCGGACACAGGTATTGATATCCTCTTCCGATAAAGTACCGTTCTTGACAGCTTCGAGGGTCTCCTTCTCCATGAAGGTGGAACCACCGGGCATATTCAGGTCACAGCCTACCTTAAAGCCGTTAATGGTATTGTTCATGGCGCCCCAGTCGGTAACCACCAGGCCCTTGAAGCCCCACTCCTTTCGAAGGACATCGGTCAGAAGCCATTGATTGTCACTGGCATGAACGCCGTTGATCTTATTGTATGAGCACATCACAGTACCGGGCTGACTCTTTTTAACAGCCTTCTCAAAAGCAGGCAGGTAGATCTCCCTAAGCGCTCGCATATCCACCATGCTGTCACCGTTCTCACGCTTATACTCCTGGGAGTTAGCAGCAAAGTGCTTCAAAGAAGACTGGGCTCCGGTGCTCTGCTGTCCTTCGATATAGGAAGCAGCCATCTCTCCGGCAATATAAGGATCCTCAGAAAAATACTCAAAGTTTCTTCCGCAGAGGGGAGAACGTTTAATGTTTATGCCGGGCCCTAAAAGCACGCCGACTTCTTCTTTTCTGCACTCTTCACCTAAAAGTTTGCCCATTTCGTAAAGAAGTTCAGGGTCCCACGAGCAGGCTGACGTTACGGCGGTAGGGAAGCAGATTGCCGGAACGCCTTTAAGACTTGTTTTTTCCTCTTTTGTTTTGTTTTCGGAACGTTTGCGTATTCCGTGAGGACCGTCAGTCCATGTTATTTTCGGTATGGAAAGACGTTCTGATTCGCCTGTGTGCCAGTAGTCAAAGCCCGAACAGAAAGATACTTTTTCTTCAAGACTCATTTGGTTAATAAGGTCTGCGTGTTTCATTACCGTACCCCCTTTGTTATAAAAGAATTTTAACACAAAAGTATATGTTTTTTCAAGTGTTATAAGAGATATTCGTAAGTCCCGTAAGAATAACGGTACTTTCTTTTCTGTTTGCGGTTCTGACAGGCGAACTTACCGTGTTGCAGATATAGCACGCTTTTGCAAGTTTAATATAAGGTACTGCATAAAAAGCCGGAATAATAAGAATACAGGAAAGAGCCCATCCGAAAAGGCTTGCTTTAAAAAGTGACGATTCACACAGAAACCCGTCTGTATGTTTTATGCTTTTTTTGATTGCACTCCCCGCATTTTTGTTTTCGAGGCACATATAATAAGGTGCGGCGCCGTATCTGAAACGGGAAAACGTAAAAAAGAAAAGTCCCGTAGACAAAAGAAGCCCCGTTCCTCCGCAAAGCGCATAAAAAGCGTAAATTGTCAGATTGTAAAAGTTATAAAGATAAAAAGTTATTGTTCCCGTAAGTAAAGACGGAGAAATATATAACAGGAAATACCCTGCGGTGTATATATTTATTTTGAAATACAGCGAAAAAGCACGGGCGGTTTTTTTAAACGAAAGAAAAGAAAACAGAAGTCTTAATGAGCCGTATTCTCCCTGCGCTCTTTTAAAAAACAGAAAGTTTTCACCGAGTTTTATTCCTGAAACAACAAAAAGTGCAAATAAAACAAGAATACAAAGAGCCGAAAATATTAAAGCGTACATTACATATTTGTTATATAACGAAAGCAGAAAAGTCATATATTCCGATTTAACGAAAAAATAAATTCCCGCCGCAGTAATGCTTAAAACCGCATACCGAATAAAAAAACTTAAAAACGATGCGAAGAAAAGGCGAAACGTATTGTAAGACAACCGTTTTTTTGCTTCGATTTTTTCATTTGAACTCATAATAAACACCTCAAAAAACAACAGAACCGAAAATTTTTCGGTTCTATTATTCCTCGTTTATTATGAATTATTTGTTATTTTTTATTGTTTTTAAATTTTCAAGAACAAAATACGGAATGTGAAGTGCGCCCGTACCCGTTCCGATTTCTATATTCGGCTTCGCCGTTCCGTGAAAATCGGAGCCGCCCGAGAAAGCAAGCCCGAGGTCTGCGGCAAGTGTTCTGTATTCTGCCGTCTGTTCATCTGTGTATTCGGTATAGTAACCCTCTATTCCGGTAAGTCCCGCTTCTTTCATTCGGGAAAGAACCGTGCGAAGTTTTTCTTCGTTATAACCTGTCTGATTAAGGTGCGCAAGAAACGAAACGCCGCCCGAAGCGGAAATTGCGTTAATTGCTTCTTCGTATGTTAAATCCTTACTGTCGGAATAACACGGTTTACCTATTCCGATGTATTTGTCGAAAGTTTCTTTTACGGAGTTTGTGTACCCTTTATTTATCATAACCTGTGCTATATGGAGTCTTCCGACAAAATTTTCTCTTGATTCTTTCAGTGCTTCTTCGTATGTTACGTCAAATCCGAGTGAACGAAGTTTTTTTATAATGTCTTTCATACGGTTTTTGCGGGCAATACGCAGTTTTTCAACTGTTTTTAAAAGAGTTTCATTTTCAACGTCAACAAAAAGACCTATTATATGAAGTTCCGTATCTCCTGTTACCGAAAATTCTATTCCCGGGATAAGTTCAATTCCTGTTTTCGCCGCTTCTTTTAACGCTTCTTTTATGCCGTCAACCGAGTCGTGGTCGGTGAGCGCAATAGCCGAAAGTCCGTTTTTTTCTGCGTATTGCACAAGTGCCGACGGTGAAAGCGAGCCGTCGGAGCACGTCGAGTGAGTATGAAAATCAACTTTTCTGTCGTCAAATATTATTTTTTCAACTTCTTTAAGACTGTCAACAATGAAACATCCGCTTTTTGAAAGAAGTTTTCTGCCCTGGTGACCGTATGAAACGAGTACGCAGTCAATACCGAGTGCGTTTGCAACTTCGTAATCGTGAAGTGTGTCGCCAACAAAAAGCGCTTCGCTTCTTTTAATGTTACGGTTTGAAAAAAGTTCTTTTGCCCGTTGAATTTTGCTTTGAGCAAGGTTGTCCGACGGGCCGAGTATTTCTTCAAAATATTCTTTTACGCCGAATTTTTCTGTCAGTTCGGTTGCCTCGTCAATGTGAGTTGCGGTTACAATATACTGTTTTATTCCGTGATTTTTTAAATTTTCAAGAACTTCTTTTGCATTTTCGGCAAGCGAAGTTTCACCGATGTGACGTGCATAATCTTTATGATAATTTTCCGAAATTTCCGAAAAATCAAGTTCCTCGGGCGGAAGAATGTGACGGTAAAACCCGATAATAGGCGTTTCAACGTATTCATAATACTGTGAAAGCGTTATCGGATTTCTGCCTTTGCGAGCGAGCATATCGTTCACGCAGGCAAGTGCGTTAAGTACATCGTCGATAAGAGTGCCGTTCCAGTCCCATAAAATGTGTTTATAACTCATCTGATACCTCTTTGACTGATTTTTAATATAATATATCACATAAAAGCACTCTTATCAAGCGTATGGGTTTTACATTCAGTTAATTGCAATTCCCATTATAAGTCCGATAATTATTCCCGCAGTCAGCACCGCCGCAGTCACACCGAATGATTTTATTCTGTTTTTTGACGAAAAAAATTTTGATTTCGGCGGTTTTCCCGTTTTTTCAAGTTCTTTCCGGGCGTTTTCACGAAGTTTACCCTCCGAAAGACCCGAGTATTCCGGTTTTACAAAAAATATGGCTTTTTCAAAAAAACCGTTTTTCGGTTCATTTATTTCAAGGACCTGTTTGTTTACGCCTTTTATCATACAAAATCCTCCTGTTTTATAAATTTGTTTATCATCTTTTCTATAATGTGTTTTTTTGAACATTTTATACAGTTTTTGAGCACCGTTTTCGGCACAAATAAAACGCAAAAAATCGTCTTTGAGCAAAATGACAACAGCAAAAATTATACGGATTGTATAATCTTCACTTTGCCTGAAAATGTTCATAACTATGTAGAAACTGTCTACAACTTCGGTTAAAAACATATGTATTGATAGGTTTTCGACATTTTCACCACAGTTTTCTACAAAAAATTTATACAGCCCAAAATATACGAATTGTTGTAACCACTTTACATTTTATACTTTAAGACAAAAAATAAAATGCGAATTTTAAAGGAAAAATTCGGCATTTTCGACAAATAAAAAAGATTGACAAATTTACATAAAAAATACTGTTTAAAATGTAGAATTTAATTACAAATCGGAAAATGACTTGACAAGACGGCAAACGGGTTTTTAAATGGAATTGGTGGTAAAATGTTTATTACAGAAAAGAATAATAATATAATACTTTATAATGCGGAAAATTTTGATATTGCGCTAACTCTTGACTGCGGGCAGGCGTTCAGGTGGAAACAGAACGAAAACGGTGTATGGAGCGGCGTGGCGTACGGAAAATATCTTGAAATTTTTCAGAACGGAAACGAAATCACATTTTTAAACACATCAAAAGAAGATTTTGAAAATATATGGAAGAAGTATTTTGACCTCGACAGAAATTATTCCGAAATAATTTCATCATATACAGACGAAAGTCTTAAAAAAGCGTGCGAAGCATATCCCGGTATCCGAATACTTCACCAGGAGCCGTGGGAAGCGGTTTGTTCGTTTATAATATCCGCAAACAACAATATTCCGAGAATAAAGGGAATAGTTGAACGTCTGTGTGAAAATTTCGGTGAGAAAACAGGGGAAAGTTACTCTTTTCCGTCACCCGAAGTTCTCGAAAATCTGACGGCGGAGGACCTTGCGCCCATTCGTTCCGGCTTCAGGGCAAAGTACATTGTCGATGCTGCAAAAAAATTTGCAAGCGGTGATGTGTGCGCCGAAAGAATAGAAAAAATGACGTTTGACGAAGCAAAGGCGGAACTTCTTAAAATCAAGGGCGTTGGTGAAAAGGTCGCTCAATGTTCGCTTTTATACGGTTTTGCAAGAATGGAGGCTTTTCCCGTTGATGTGTGGGTAAAGCGCATTGTTTCGGAACTTTATCCCGACGGTCTCCCCGAGTGCATGAAGGGGAGCGAGGGCATAGCGCAGCAGTATCTTTTCCATTGGCGGCGTAATCTTGAAAATGAGGACAGTGTCAGGTAATGAATATATCGGAACTTAATAAAAAACTGATTTTAACAGCCGAAAAATGATTAAATTTATATTGATTTTTTCGGAAAACGGTGTTAATATATATTTGGTATAAGATATACACATACTATTCAAAGGAGAGTTCAGTATGAAAAAAGTTATTTCTATAGTAATGAGCGCAATACTTCTTGTAAGTGTTTTTGCTGTTTGTGCTTTTGCCGGCGGCGTCGACAACACGGTATTTTATTCAACCCCCTCAGACAAAAGAATCTGCCCCGGTACGCTTCTCGGTGAGGATGCAATAATATATTCCGCAAATACTTTAAAAACAGTTGCTGACGAATATTGGTTCCTTACAAAGAAAGACGGAACAGAAGTTATTTATGACGGCGGTCTTCTTGACGAAACATTTGACGGTGCACAGTTTTGCTATGCTGTTGAATACACCGACAACACAGTTGACAAAACCGCAGAAGCAGTTCTTACCGTAAAACACGTTCCGCAGGGCGAAATGCAGTATGACTTCCTTAACCATTACAGAATTTGCGGCGAATGCGGCAGAGAGTGTGATGAAGGCGTTCACATAATGGTAGACGGTCAGTGTTCAATTTGCGGTATGGAACAGCCCGAAGGCTTTAAAGTTACCGAAAATGTATTCGAAGCTTTAATGGTAATTCCGTTTATGGACACAATTCTCGGCGTAATAGGTATGATAGTTTCTGTTATCGGCGGTATTCTCGGTGGCGGCGATATTGATATCAGTTTTTAATTTAATTGAAATAATTTATTAAAGCCCCGAATTTTTCGGGGCTTTTTTCTTGACAAAATCAAGATGAAGATATATATTATTTTCGCAGGAAAAATCTCTGCAAATATATACTCTTACGAAAGGGAGTGAACAGATAATGGATTCCGGCAGTAGCAGCGGACATGGGCGAAGTAAATTTTTGAATACCGGTGATGTCGAACAGCCTCCGGAACGTGTTGCTGTTCATATTCCGTATAAACAGGGGTAAATCCTTTAACTGACTGCATTTTGCCGTCGGTTTGTTTGTGGCGTGAATACATTGCCGACCTGAAAATTCAGGTCGTTTTTATTTTATTTGGTTTTTACCCATGTCTTATACTCTGTTGAACCGCGGTACAGCGCGGAAAAAAGGAGGTAAGACTATTGAACAAAGAAGTATTTGAAAGACTTCTCAAAGAGAAGCAGTACAAGGCTATCAAAAGTATTTTCGATACCTTGAATCCGGTCGATATTGCGGCGCTTTTCCCCGAACTTGAAGAGCGTGAAATGGTTATTCTTTTCAGGCTTATACCGAAAGAAAAAGCGGCGGATGTATTTACATACCTTGAGCAGGAGGAAGAACAGGTTCTGCTTGAAGCATTTACCGACACGGAAGTTAAAATTATTATGGACGATATGTTCATTGACGATGCCGTTGACATTATTGAAGAAATGCCGGCAAACGTCGTTGAAAGAATGTTAAGGCTTTCCGGCGAAAAACGCAACGCCATAAATACGGTTCTCAATTATCCGGAGGACAGCGCAGGCAGTATTATGACGCTTGAGTACATTTCACTTTTACCGTCAATGACAATAGGCGATGCGCTCAAAAGAGTAAAATCTGCGGGTATTCATTCGGAAACGGTGTACACCTGCTATGTTACCGAAAAACATAAACTTCTCGGCATTATCACCGCAAAAGACCTGCTTACCTGTGATGATGACGAAATTATTTCCGATGTTATGGAAACGAACATAATATCCGTTGACACGCATACCGACAAAGAAGAAGTTGCGTCAATGTTTTCAAAATATGATTTTCTTTCCATGCCGGTAGTTGACAAAGAATTCTGTATGGTGGGCATAGTAACGGTTGACGATGCTATGGACGTTATGCAGGAAGAGGCGGAAGAAGACTTCCAGAAAATGGCGGCTATTACGCCTACCGACAAACCGTATCTCAGAATAACGCCGTTTTCACTGTGGAAATCGCGTATTCCGTGGCTTATGCTTCTTATGGTGTCGGCAACGTTTACGGGACTTATAATTTCATCTTTTGAAGATGCACTCTCAAAACTTGTTGTACTGACCGCATTTATTCCCATGCTTATGGATACGGGCGGTAATTCGGGCAGTCAGGCATCCGTTACAATAATCCGCGGACTTTCGCTCGGCGAAGTCACGGTAGGTGATATTCTCAAAGTTATATGGAAAGAGTTCCGTGTGTCTGTTCTTTGCGGTATATCGCTTGCAGTAGTGGCGTTTATAAAAGTAATGCTTGTTGACGGGCTTCTTATGCACAACAGCGACGTAACAAGTTCGGTTGCGTTCGTAATTGCGCTCACTATATGGGCAACGGTTATGCTTGCGAAATTTATCGGCTGTTCGCTTCCCATACTTGCAAAAAAACTCGGTTTCGACCCGGCTGTTATGGCAAGTCCGTTTATAACGACAATAGTTGACGCGGTTTCGCTTTTGATTTATTTCGGTTTTGCAAAAATGCTTTTGCCGATATAAATATTTCGGAAAGTTAAATACAATATATATTTAAAAGGTGTTATATGGATTTCAGATTTAAAAACGGAAAGTTTACTGTTTTACAGGTCAGCGATGCACAGGATTTGAAATATGTCAGAAAAACAATGCTTTATATGCTTGACAAAGCGTATGAGAGAGTTAATCCCGATTTAATTGTGCTTACAGGTGACAACATTCTCGGAAATCATCTTCGTGATGCCCGTTTCGGAAGTAAAAAAGTAATCGACACGAAAGAAGAGGAAAACGCCTCAATGCGTGAAGCGATTGACAAACTCGTTGCACCCATTGAAAAGCGTAAAATTCCTTTTGCCATGATTTACGGCAATCATGATGATATGAACGAGCATACGAAAGACGAGCAGGCTGACATTTACAGAGAATACAGTTGTTGTGTCGGGCTTGATAATCCGGACAAAACCGTTGACTGCGATACATATAACATTCCGATATACTCCGAAAACGGCGAAAAAGTCGCATATAATATATGGATGCTTGACAGCGCGTGGAAAGACAAAGAACTTGACAAGTGCTTTTGTGCGGTTAAACCCGAAACAATAGCGTGGTACAAAAAGAAAAGCGCCGAACTCAAAGAGGGTAACGGCGGCGAGGTTGTTCCGTCAATAATGTTCCAGCATATTCCCATGGCTGAAACGCTTGAATTTATTGAGGAATGTGACAAAAGTTATAAATATGCTGTTGAGGGCGAAAACGGAAAATATTTTAAACTTAAAGACCCGAGCATAGGTTTTATGGGCGAATATCCGTCAATAGTTACAGAGCCGAACGGTCAGTTTGAAGCAATGAAAGAGTGCGGTGACGTAAAAGCGGTTGTTTTCGGTCACGACCACCAAAACTGCTTTTTCGGAAGTATTGACGGAATAGACTTTATTCAGACATCCGCCGCATCATTCAGGTGTTACGGCAATAAATACAGGGGTGTAAGAGTATTTACCCTTTATGAAGACGGCAGGTATGAAACGGAATTTCTCACTTATGAAGATTTGTGCGGAAAAAATATTGTTTCGGGACTTCGTTATGTGTGGGATGCCGACGGTCTTCAGGTTGCAAAAGGCGGTCTTATTTTAGGTGCTGCTGCGGCGGTAATAGCACCGACGGTTGCAATAATAAAGAAATTGAAAAAGTGACAGTTGCCGGTTGTTAGTTGTTAGTTGCCAGTTGTTAGTTGGCGGTTGTTAGTTATTAGTTGCCGGTTGCCGGTTGTCAGTTGTTAGTTGGTAAAATATTATATAAAAAAGCAAGTTTTCTCGAGTAAATCGAAAGAACTTGCTTTTATTTTTTGTTGGTCAGACCGAGAATGTAATCGGTTGATGTGTTGTAGTATGTTTTCGTTTTATATAGATTATATACATTTGAGTAAATAATAATGAGTAAAAACTTAACAGTAGTGAATTATTCATCTGTTTCACCAGCAAGGTAATCAAGACTTACCTTATAATACCGTGCAAGAGTTATAAAATGGTGCAGAGGAATTTCATTTATACCTTGTTCATATCTTGAATATACCTGCTGCGTGGTTTTCAGCACAATTGCAATATCCTTTTGCGAAAGGTCATTATCTTCTCTTAATTCACGCATGCGGTCAATATATGTTTTCATGATTTCACCTCATACGCATTGTATTATACATCAGAAATAGTGTATTGACTTTACATCAGATGTGGTGTATAATTTGTGATACAAATTAAAAAATGTCATTAAATACATTTTTAATTTGAATTGTGAAGAAGGGTGATAATTTGAAAGAGGACAATTTTATAACGCGGATTTTGGCAATCTTTATAACATCAGCACTTTTGATTGGCGTGGTTTTGTGTTTTGCCGGTTGTGGTGGTAGTACAACAAGCGGTAAATTAAGCAACGAAAATACCGAGTTGCTCGCTTATGAAAACATAGGTGGTGTTGCCAAAATAACGGGCATAGGGGCTTATCCGAGTACTGATTTGGTTATTCCCGAAGAAATAGGCGGTCTGCCGGTTGTGAGTGTAGGCGAAGAAGCCTTTCAGTATAGCAGAATAACATCTGTAATTTTTGCAGATACTGTAACTGAGATTGAGGGTTCGGCATTTTACGGTTGTGAAAACCTTACATCTGTTTCAATTGGTAAAGGGGTAAAAAAAATAGAGGGTTTTGCTTTCGACGATTGTGACAATTTAGAAGCGGTTTATATCAACGATCTTTCCGCTTGGTGTGGAATTATGTTTAGTTCTGGTAGTAGTAACCCATTGTACTATGCACATAATTTGTACATTAACGGTGATTTGGCGACTGATATAGTAATTCCCGATGATGTAACAGCAATAGAAAATCATGCATTTTGCAGTTGCAGTAACCTTACATCAGTTACAATCGGATATAGTCTTGAAGATATAAGTCATTCTGCTTTCGATGGATGCGATAACCTAACAACCGTTATTATACCGGACGGTGCAGCAAATATAAATGTTGGGATTTTTCGTAATTTCAGTTATTTAACAACGATTGAGGTTTTCGAAAATAATGAATACTATTCTGTTGAGAATGGTGTTCTTTTCAATAAAGATAAAACAGAACTCTTTTTTTGTTGTAGAGGGATAAGCGGTGCTTATACTATTCCGGATAGCGTTGAATACATTGACGAATATGCTTTTGAAGATTGCAAAAATCTTACATCACTTACAATACCGGATAGTATTAATTATTTAGAATATAATACTTTTATAGGTTGTAACAATCTTACTTCTGTTAGTATACCTCAAAAGCTCAAATATGATTTTGCACAATCGTTTATAGAAAACGGTCTTTTGGGCACTTGGTATTATTCGCTTCCTGAAGGTATAGCGGATGATTTTACAGATGATGATTTATATTAAAGTATAACTATTCGGTTATAAAATGGAGGTTAAACTAATGAAAAAAGAAAATATCATTTCAAAAAGTTTGAAAAGTATAATTTCATTATTGCTTATAACTGCAATAATATTCTCTTTTTCCGTAACGGCTTTTGCGGAAGGTTGGCTCAGTTATGCAGAAGAAATTGAATTGGACACAACATATACCGAAGGTGCTTCAAAAACAGATTACAACGGTAACTGTGATGTTTTTAAATTTACAGTTCCGATTGACGGAAAAATAACATTTAATATCGAATCAGAAGAGCCTGAAATTTTTTATTTTTATTACACTTATTATTATATTTATTCGTCAAAAGATGTTGATGATTATTTATATGAATTTAGTCCTGATTATGAATATAGTTCGGCAAGGGATGTTTATTATACTTCGACAAGTTTTAATTTGCCGAAAGGTACATATTATTTTCTTGTTGAATATCGTGATAGTGATTGTTATGAATCAACATACGATTTTGAATTGGCATTTACGCCGTCAATTGCAAAACCCACTATTAAATCAATAGCAAATACTTCAAATGCTATAAAGCTCACATGGGGAAAAGTAGGCAAAATTGATAAATATGAATTGTACAGAAAAGCAGGCAGTTCAAGTTGGAAAAAACTCGCCACACTTGATAAAAAAGCAACTTCATATACCGATAAATCGGTAAAAAGCGGTACGAAGTATTCATATAAAATTCGTGCATGCACAGGAGATTATAAAGGCTCATTCTCATCTGCAAAGTCTATTGTTTTTCTTACAAAAGTAAATGTAACTTCAGCGACAAGCGGAAAAACGGGCATAACCGTTAAATGGGGCAAAGTTTCAGGCGCAAAAGGATATTATGTTTACCGTAAAACAGGCAGCGACAGTTACAAAAAACTTGCAACCGTCAAGAGCGGCTCAACAGTAAAATATCTCGATAAGTCGGCGAAAAAAGGCAAAACTTATACTTACTATGTAAAGGCATATAACGGAAGTTATACGAGTTATAAGTCAAACACAGTAAAATGCAAAGATAAATATTGATTTGACAATATAAAAATAAAGCAGATTTTTCCGGTAATTTCGGAAAAATCTGCTTTTTAAACCTGTAATAACAGCGTTTACGATTATGTTTATTAATTGACAAAAATTGTCGAATATGATAATATTTTGTCGGTGCCGAAAGGTGCCCGGAAAGGTGACTATATTCGGTGGACGGTTAGCCCTCGTATTTAAGAGGGTGAAAAATATTTCTTCAGCCCTCAAAAAGGAGGGCGTGCGTATGACAATTAGTGAAACAATTTTGTTACTTACATTAATTGTGCAAATAATAGCACTTGTTTATAATATATCAAACAAAAAGAAGAAATAACCGCCCCACGACCAAATGAGTGCGGTTATTTCTTTAACTAAACTTTGAGGGCGTAACCGTCTATCGGTCGCCTTTCTGTTATTATTATAGCATATTTTTGTTGCTTGTCAACCTAAGAAAAAAATCTCGTCATACATAAATGAAAGTTATATACCCTTAAGTCTGTTCAACAACTAACAACCGACAACCGACAACCGGCAACCGACAACCGACAACCGGCAACTGACAACCGACAACCGGCAACCGACAACCGGCAACTGACAACCGGCAACTGACAACCGACAACCGGCAACTGACACCCGATTGACATATTTCCAAAAAAGACATATAATGTAAATATAAGGGAGTGTAACGGAATGGAATACGTAAACGTAATAGCGCACAGAGGAGCAAATGTGAATACTCCGCAAAACACTTTGCCTGCATTTGAAAAGGCGATTGAACTCGGTTGTGACGGCTTTGAAACGGATATTCACCTCACAAAAGACGGTATTCCCGTTGTGTGCCACAATTTTACCATTGATGAAACATCAAACGGAAAAGGTGAAATAAAAGACTACACTTTTGACGAACTTCGTGAATTTGATTTCGGCGCATATAAAGGCGAGGAGTTCAAGGGTACAAAAATTCCCACTCTTGATGAATTTCTTGACGTTTACGCAAAAAAGAAAATGCGTGTTCTTGACATTGAACTTAAAAGCCGTGTTTTCGGTGAGTCGGGAACGGAACTCGCAAAAAAGACGGTTGAAGCGGTTATAGAGCACGGTCTTATTGATACGCTTCTTATTTCAAGTTTTGACCCTGCACTTCTTGTTGTTTGCAAAAAAATAGACAAACGCTGTAAAACAGGCCTTCTTTATGTTGCTAACAGTGTTTTCGGTGCAAAAATCGCTTTGCATCCGTTCAAATATGCCGAGGAAACAGGCTGTGATGCTCTTCACCCGATGTATTTACACGTAAACAGCCTTTATGTAAAAATGGCTCACGAAAAAGGTTTACAGGTAAATCCGTGGACGGTTGACAATGAAAAAATAGCAAAAGCACTTGTAAAAATGGGCGTTGACGGGCTTATTTCCGACTGTCCGGACAGAATGAATAATGTCCTCGGAAGAACTGCGGACTTTTACGGTGAATAAATATATAAAATAATGATTTAAAGTCAATATAAATTGACAAAAAACCGGCAGTTGTGCTAAATTATAACGGTAAATATTTTCTTCGGAAGTCAATTCGGAGGTTGATTATGAAAAAAGAAAAGAAAACTGTATCAAAGGCGAAAAAAGTTATCAGGACAATACTTATTATTTTATTGGTTGTTATTCTTACCCCTGTTCTCGTTTTCGGCATCTCCGCACTTGCCTGCACATTTTTACCGGGTAAAACGCCCGATGCATCATCAATTACAAATCCTAACATAACCGCCGAAAAATCACTTGTTTCGGCACACCGTTCAGGCGGTGAAATTGCTCCCGAAAATACACTTATGGCGTTTGAAAACTGCATTGAAAGTAAGGATTTTGACGTTGATATATTTGAATTTGACCTTCATATAACAAAGGACGGCAAACTCATTCTTCTGCATGACGGAACGCTTGACAGAACGACAAATTCCGTTGAAGCGTTCGGCTCGGAGGGAGTTCTTCCCGTTACAAAAACTTATGAAGAACTTCGTGAACTTAATTTTGGTGAAAACTTCTGCACCACCGACGGCAAATATCCTTACAGAGGACTTCGCGGTGATGAAATTCCCGACAATCTTCGTGCGCTTCTTTTAGAAGATGTTCTTACATATCTTCAGAGTAACGGCGATTTCGGTTACATCATTGAAATAAAAGACGGCGGCGAAGACGGCTTCAAAGCGGCAGATGAACTTTACAGAATATTAAAAGAAAAAGACCTTTTAAGTAAAGTTGTTTTCGGAACGTTTAACGGCGAAGTTACCGATTATGTTGATGAAAATTATCCCGACCTTATGCGTTCGGCAAGTATTAAAGAAGTTGTAATTTATTATTTTGCCTGCACATTCGGAATTGACCTTAAAGACAGTTTCTACAAATTTGATGCTTTGCAGATTCCGGCAAATCAGTATGTTGTTTTCCGTCTCGGTACCGAAAGAGTAATAAATTATGCTCACCGCCACAACATAGCGGTACAGTATTGGACGATAAACGATGCCGATGATGTTGCGTACCTCAACTCCATAGGTGCTGACTGCATTATGAGTGATAATCCGAGTATGGCATACGGCGTAATAAACGTTTAAGTGTATTGCAATATAACTGATTATATTAAAACAGACTGCCTTGTTTTTTTGACAAGACAGTCTGTTTTGTTATGATATTTTAAATGTTGAATCAATACTTATCGGTACATGTTACTGTGTTTGCATGGTCTGCGTAATAACTGCCGTGATAAACACTGATGGAGTAAGTATATGTTTTTCCTTTTTGTGCGGATGTGTCAACATAAGAATTTGCGGAGCCGTCTTTAATAGTAGTAAGCCGTTTATAATCGCCGGAGCCTGTTTTGCGGTATATGTTGTAAGATTTTGCACCCTGAACGGCATCCCATTTAAGTTTTATGCCTTTTGATGTGCTTGTTGCGGAAGTGATTTTAACGGGATTCAGACAATAAATTGTCAATGTTTTGTTGATGGGGCTGTATGAATCGTTGTAAAACGCTCTTACGCTGTAAGTGTATTTTGTTCCGCTTACACTTTTTTTATCAATATATGAGATTGTGTCGGGGTTAGTAACTGTTGCTATTTTCTTCCAGTCTTCAGAGCCTGTTTTTCTGTAAACCCCGTAAGAGGTCGCAACGCTCACTTTTTTCCATGTTATTTTTACACCGCTTTTAACGTTTTCTATTTTCGATAAAGTCGGCTCGGGAACACAGTAAACAGAGTATTCGTCTGAAAATTCACTTACCTCTTTGCCGTTTGAAATTACAACCGCTTTATAACTGTATTTTTTACCGAGTTTTGTGCTTTTGTCATAAAAATAATCGTTGCTGTAGCCTTCGCCCTTTTTTACGGGTTTCCAGGTATCTTCACCTTCGGCTTTTCTGTATAAATTGTATGTGTTGTAACGGTCGAAATAATCTGTAATTTCAATACTTATATGGTTTTTGTATATTGAAAGATTTAAATCTTTAGGCGGAGCATAGGAATAAGCACGGAACATTTTTTTAGTGTAGTTTCCGTTTTCGTCGTAAGTTGTTACTGTGAAATCTGTGCTGAAATCGGAAAGCGATTTGTACTCAACAAAAACAGATGTTTCTTCTGTTGTTATTTTGTTTCCGCCGTAACTGACTTTGTAATATGAGGCGTTTTCAACCGGCGCCCATGAAAGTGTTATTCCCGTTTTACCGTTTGTGTAACTTCCGCTTTCGGGTTTACCTAAAGTTGTTTTTTCGGTAAACTCGGCTTTGTCGTACGGGTAAAACAGGTTACCTTCTGCTTTAACCGCGGAAACACACAATCGGTGTGAGGTATCTGTGGCAAAATCAAATGTATAGTTGTTTTTTTCGTCCGATGTTATTTCGTAAGCGTAGAATGTATTATCTTCAATATGAAAATTTATCAGTTTACAGTCAACTTTATTCGGGTTGTCCCATGTGGCGGTAAGTTTGCTGTTTTTTTGTTTACCAAATGAAACTTTGCCGAGTCCGCCGTTATCGGAAAGCCTGCCGACACTTACGGGGTTAATTTTGTCGGTAATAATCTCTTTACCGTTATAAGTGTATGTTATTTCGTAAGTGTAAACCGTGTCATCTTCAATTTCGGCATCAACATAGTAATTATAGGGAACAGTTGATAAAAGTTCTTTTTTGTCAGTACCGCTTTTTGTTCTGTAAATTTTATATTCGTCGGCTCCGACATCATACCACGATAATTTAATTCCGCCTTTCAAAACAAGCGATGTCGGAATAATTTCCGGGTAATATGTGCAAATGTACCCTGTGTCCGGCAAATTTGTTGACTGTTTTTTGCGAATTGTTTTTATAGCAAACTCATAATTTTCAATTGATTTTAAATTATAGCCCAGAATTGCGGTTGCTTTTTTCGTTTTTCCGAAAGAAGCAAAGTTTTCCCATTTTCCGTTTTCATTTTTCAGATAAACTTTTATTTCGGAAGTATAAGGTGAAACGTCAAAGCGGAATTCAACAGAAACCTTGTCATTATCACGGATTGTTACCGCTTTTGTTATTTTGGGAGTTTTAAGAATTATATACTCAAAACCCGAAGAAGAATAACTTCCTTTACAGTCTTTACCATCGGAACAAACGGTGTACAGATATGCACCGTCTGCGGTTGCTGTTTTATCAATAAATTCCGCAGTATCGCCCGAAACAGTTCCCATTACCGCAAATTCTTCGGAAGAATCAAGCGGTTTTCTCATAACCTTGTAAGAGGTTGCACCGGTAACTTTTCCCCATGTTACTTTAAGACCGCTTTCGCACGCTTCAATTTTATTTATTGACGGTGCTTCAATAAACTTTACAGACGGATAACTTTTGTAGTAAGTGCTTTTTAATTTGTTACCGTCAGAAAAGTTTTTATAAGCTCTTACCATATATTTGTATGTTGCGCCGGAGATTTTCGTTGTTTTATCGGTATATGTTGTACTTGAATAAGAAGCAGAACCGATTTTTTTCCATGCTGTTGTTGAATCGCCGATAATTTCTTTTCTGTAAATGTAATAACCGCTGACTTTGGAAACCTTTGTCCAGGAAATGCTGATTTCGTTGTTTTCCTGAAGCGTTGCCGATTCGGCTTTCGGTGCGGGAACGTGATAGCCCAAAACACCGACATCTAAGTATTTACTTTTATTACCGTCTTTATCAAAAGCCTTTACGGTATAAAGATATTTAGATGACGCATCTTTTACGGATGTATCGGTGTAATACAGTTTACTGCTTTTTACGGTTGCAAGTTTACTCCATGAAGAAGAGCCCGCTTTTTTACGGTAAACAATGTATTTTGACGCATTCGGAATTTTACTCCATGAAATTTTCGGACCGTTTACGGTGTCTTTTATGCCGGAAATTACAACTGTTTGCGTTTTAATAGATGAAGTGCTTCTTTTTATTACAACTTTAAAACTGTAAGCACAACTTGTGTCCACATCGAATTTGCCGTTCTCTTCAATTGCGGTGTATGTAATGGCGTAATAAGTTCCGCTTTTAAGTTTTGAAAGGCTTACTCCGACTGCAAGGGGAAGGTCTTCATCATCTTGTGATAAATAAGTGTACTCACGAACGCAGTTTTTGTAATTTTTATCACTGTATAATTCAAAACAGTAATAAATATTAGTATTTGAATAGCATCTGCAGTCGGCATACAAATAAATGTAGTCGTTATTTCCGTACAGCGTTTGCGAAGTGACGCTGTTGCTGAATGTTTTGTCGCACGGAATGAAGTAACCGTATTTTCCTTTGTAATCCTTTGCGGAAACATTTATTGAAAATAATGTGAAGACGGTTACGGCAATGAGTAAAATGCTTATAATTCTTTTTTTCATTTCGCTTCTCCTTTTCAGTCTGTATTGATTTTACGAATGTATAAAATCAATGCTTATTCGTACAGGTTGCTTTGTTTTTGTATGTTCCTTTGCAACTTCCGTTATATGCTTTAATTAAGTAGGAATAAGTTGTATCTTTTTGTGCGGATGTGTCAACATAAGAAACCGCAGAACCGTCCTTAACGGTATCAAGTTTTCTGTATTCGCCGCAGCCCGGTTTGCGGTAGATGTAATAACCTTTTGCACCCGAAACGCCGTTCCATTTGATTTTAATACCTTTTGATGTCTTTGTTGCGGAGGTTACTTCAACAGGTTTTAAAAAAATGTAAGATATACTTTTTGCATCGCTTTTCTGAGTTCCGTTATACGCTTTGACACGGTATGTGTACTTAGTACCGCTTTTTACGCTTTTATCGGTAAAGGATAATACGGAAGCATCTGAAACGGTTTTGTATTTTTTATAACTTCCCGAGCCTGTTTTGCGGTAAATTACATAACCTTTTGCACCTGTTATTTTATTCCAGTTTAACTTAATTCCCGTCTTTGTACCTGATGCGCTGACAGCAGGGGCGGAAAGGTAAATGACAGATTTTACATCTGAAAAGTCACTGCATCCTTTGTCAAACACCGAACGGACTTTGTAGTAATACTTTTTACCGCTTTTTACATTACTGTCGCAAAATGTATCTGATTTTACCGAAGCAATTTTTTTATATTTTGTTTCTGACTCCGATTTGCGGTAAACCGTATAGCCTTTTGCGCCGTTAATAAGGTCCCATTTCAGCGAAACAAAGTCGTTTGAGTTTTTCACCGTGACAGACGGAATGTTTTTATAAGTAACCGATAAACCTGTTGTATGGTGCGGACCTGTCCCCATATAGTTTTTTGCACTTACGGCGTACGAATATGTTTTACCGTTTTCGGCAGTTGTGTCGGTACATTGTGCACAGCATCCGTAATTGTCGGCTTTTACATTTTTCAAAAAAGTCCACTTTTTTGCGCCTTTGGTTTTGCGGTAAATGTTATAACTCTGCGTTCCGATGCTTCCGCCTATATCAATCAATATTCCGTTATAAGTCTGTTTTATCGTGAAATTCGGCGAAAATTGCGGTGCTTCAAAGCCCGAAAGAAGCCGCTTCGTTTTTACATAATAATTGTAAACCGTTTTACTTTCCGATGTAATCGGTATGTATTTTGAGGTATTCTTTTCAACGGTTTCTTTATAAGTCATTATGTTTTTACCGTTATAATTTACGATGTCATATATTTTCATCATATCGGTATTGCCCGATTTTGAATTCAAATATGCGTATTGTTTGCCGGATGATTTTCCCTTGCAGATTTTGAAATATTTACTTTGGTTAAACTCTTTTACCGTATAGTATGTTTTGTCTTTGCCTGCATAATATTCGCCGTCGTCATTGACAGGGTAACGTCCGACATATTCCGTTTTTACATAAGAGTCAAGTTCTTTTATGTAAATAACCTTGTACAAATCATAATCGTCATCTTCATTTAAATAAAGGGCGTAAAATGTTTTATCGCCGTCTTTAATGTATTTTTGCTTTTTTTCACCTTTTTTAAGAGTGCAACCCGAAATAATAAGCGGTTTTTCTTTTTCGGAACTGCTTTTTGTAACTGTATAATTTGTGCTTTCACCGGTTGTAAAAATGCTTTTGTCATATTTGTATGCAGAATTTGTTATTTTTACAATTTTACCTTCGGGTGAGCAGATAATTGCCTGAAGAGTGTCTGCAAATGTTACTTTGCCTTTTGAAAAATCGGCGGTTATTTTTATGGGAATTTTAAAATGTTCATCGGTGTTGAGAATAACCGTGCCGTTGCCTGTGAATCTGAGACCCGCACCCCAATATCCGCCGGTTACCTCTATTGCACCGAGCGAAATATATCCGTTTGTGTGAATTGTAAAATCTTCACCCATTTTGTTAACCAAAAGTGTGCCCCAGGGCATATTTTTATATGTGAAGGTAAGCGTATTTGTCGCCTTGTCATAACTTGCGTTTGTTATAGCGGGATTTGTTTTTCCGTTGTCCCATATTTTATAAACAAGGTCTTTTTCTTTGTCATATAAATAGATGTAACTGTCCTCGCAGTCTTTAGCACAGCCGTTTGCCGCCGTTGCCGTAACCGGGGTAATTGCAGACACCGACAGTATTAACGCCAAAAGAATATTTAATGTTTTTTTCATAAATTATTTTCCTTCGTTGTCCGAAATATTGTTTTTAATTTTGTTTCTTATTGAATCGTCTGCTTCCTCGGCACCGGGGGTATAATAATGAGCGACCGGATCGTCATAGTTATTATCGTCGGTGTTATCGGATATGTCCGAAAAATTAAAATCGTTGATATCGTCTTCTATTTCGGCAATTTCTTCCTGCGATAATTTTTTGGCGTTTCCGCTGTTTAGCGGTGATTTTGCCGCAGGTTCTGTTGCTTCCTGCGGGAATGAGAATTTGTCATAAGACACGGTAATTTCAAAATCTTCCGGTTGTTTTACCGCTTCTGTTACCGCACCTTTATTTGTTTCGGTTTTCTGTTCCGAAATGCGTTCTGTTACGGCTTCGGAATTGTAATTCGTCTTATTTTCGTTTGACTGCTTTGCAAATTTTTTTGTTGCTTCTTCTGTAACTGTTTTTTTAGATTGTTTTGATTTTTTTCCGGCAGCCTGTTCTGTTGATTGTTTCTGTATTTCTTTTGCAACTGTTTTTTGTTTTGTTGATTCAACTTTAACAGCCGTTTTTGCTTCATTAAAATTGTTTGCGGGTTGTCTTTCTGTCATAAAAAGAAGTGTGAACACAAGGCACAAAGCGACAGAAACGGCAGAAAGCCACATTGACGGCTTTTTGTAATTTGCCGCCGATTTAATGCGCTCTTTGAGTGCAAACTCACCGAATGCAACGGGCGCAACCGCAAGATTTTTCTTTTTTATACCGACATTGAGAAGTGCTTCGGCGTATGAAAGACGTTCTTTTTTCTCAAGTTTTTTCAAAACTCTTTCATCGCACGCAAGTTCAATATCTCTGTCGAACATGAGATATGCCGCCCACACAAACGGATTGAACCAGTGAACGCAAAGAATAATAAAACTCAAAGGTCTTGTTATACAGTCAAATGTTTTAATATGTTCTTTTTCATGGTTAAGTACATAACCGAGCGTTTTTTCATCGCACCCGTACGGTATGAAAATTCTCGGTTTAATAAATCCGAATGCGAACGGGGAATCGATTTTCTCGCTTAAAAAAATATTTTTTTCAAAACGCACGCCGTCGGAAACTTTAAAATAAACGAATGCGGTACTCAAAATGAAATACGCCGTCATAGTTAAAAAACCGACAAGCCATATTCTGAACGCAATTCCCTCAAAACCCGGTGACTGCGGGACAGCCGTTGTTTTTACTGCGGCACTTGATACGGCGGAAAGATTCTCCGTTTGTGACGGAACGGCGGAAAATGATGTTTTAAATGAAAACGGTATTAAAAGGCGTGTTCCGACAAGAGCCCATAAAAAAAGCCTTGTTTTTTTCGGGGATTTTTTAAATATTATTCTGAACAAAATTACCGCCGCAATAAGAAAACTTGATTCAATACTCATTGAAAGAAGTTCGGTAATAAATTTATTCAATCATCCTCACCTGCACGTTCAATAATTTTGCGAAGTTCTTCTTCATCTTTTTTCGAAAGATGCCTGCTTTTTGCGAATGCCGCAATAAACGATGGCAACGAGCCTTCAAAAGTTTTATCGAAAAGTTCGTTAAATTCTCTAACCTGTATTTGTTCTTTTGAGTAAAGGGAAGTTACTATTGAATTTTCTTTTTTCAGAACTCCTCTGTCACATAACCTTGATATTACGGTATATGTTGTTGTTCTCGACCAGCCGAGTTTTTTGTTGCAGAGTTTTGCAAGGTCAACACAGGAAACCGGCTCTGCTTCCCACATAATAAGACAAAATCTGTATTCACTTTCAAATACTTTGGGTGTTTCCATAAATAATCATCTCCGAAAAAATTTGTTTGAATTATTTTTTTGAATAGTTTAACATATTAGACATTATTTGTCAATACAACAGAACTTTTGCTTTTAGCCTGTCTTTTTTTGTTTTGCCTGCGTTTTCAGAGTAAACGTATCTTCCGAAACCTCTTACGGAAACTATATCGCCGGGTTTTAAACCGTATGACGTGTTTTCGCATAATTTTGAATTTACGAAAACTTTTTTTGAAGTAATTAACAAAGCACTTTCGCTTCTTGAAAGGTTATATACTGCGCCGGTTACTGCATCAAGCCTTTCGGAGGCGGCGTGTACTATGCGTTCTTCCGGTTCTTTTTGGGTTTCTTTCGGCAGTTCGTCGCACAAAGAACATTTTACGTTTGTATGTTTTACTTTTGTGAGATTGTCACATAAATATTCCGCAACCGTTTCAAGACAGAAAATGTATGAAGTATTTTCATTTATAATTATGTCGCCGAGCGTTTCACGTTTAATTCCGAGATTCATAAGCGAGCCGAGAAAATCACGGTGTGACAGTTCATCCGAAAACTTTTTGTTAAGCGGCTCTGCTTTTACGCATTTTACGGGAGGAGTATATTCGTAACCGAATTCTTCGCTGTTTCCGAAAATCGCAATGTTTCTTTCGGCGTTTTCGTGTCCGCCGAAAAGCGTTACGTTTCGTTTTACAGCTGACAAAAGCAGACTTTGTTCATTCAAATTGAGAAAGTCGGTATATACATATATTCCACGCATTTCGGAGCGTGCGGAAAGTTCGAGAAAACGTTTTATTATAAGTTGTTCTTCGCTGTTCATTTAATATGTTCCTTTTATTTTCAAAACTACTTAATATATTAACATATAAAATGCGTTTGTGAAAGAGAAAAGATAAAGAGGGGGGAATGTATGGTGAAAATAAATAAATATTCGCATTTGTTTTTGTGAATGTTTATCATAAAGTTAGAAATTTTTTTACAGCCTGTCTTTTTTGTTGCCATTGTTCTCAAAGAATGATAGTATGTATCAGGATAATTTTGGTTTATACCGAAAGGGAGAGTAATATGGTTAAGGTATTGAAATTCGGCGGCAGTTCTCTTGCCGATGCAGAGCAGTTCAGGAAAGTTGCCGCAATAATCAAAGCGCAACCCGAAAGAAGATATGTAGTCGCATCCGCACCCGGAAAAAGATTTTCCGATGACATAAAAGTAACCGATATGCTTTACGATTGTTACAAACTCGTAAAACAGGACAAAGATATTGAAGAAGCGTTCAAAAAAATTGAAGAACGCTATAACGGAATAATCAAAGATTTAGGCATAAATTTCTGGCTTCAGCCCGAATTTGACAAAATCAAAAACGCCATTGTTCACCACGCCGGCAGAGATTACATTGCAAGCCGTGGTGAATACCTCAACTCAATGATACTTGCCGAATTTATCGGCTATGACTTTATTGATGCGGAAGACGGTATATTCTTTGCCGAAAACGGAACTCTTGACACACAAAAAACAAATGAGGAACTTTCCGCAATACTTGAAAAACACGAAAGAGCGGTTATTCCCGGATTTTACGGAAGTATGCCGAACGGAACAATAAAAACGTTCTCACGAGGCGGCTCCGATATTACAGGCTCAATAGTTGCACGTGCAATTAAAGCGGACATTTACGAGAACTGGACAGACGGTTCGGGTATGCTTATGGCTGACCCGAGATGCGTTGAAAACCCGAAAGTTATTGATACAATAACTTATTCAGAACTTCGTGAACTTTCATATATGGGCGCAACGGTAATGCACGAAGATGCTATTTTCCCCGTGCGTGAAATGGGTATTCCGATTAACATAAGAAACACCAATTCTCCCGAAGACAGCGGCACAATGATTGTTCCGTCGGTTTCTTCAAATAAAGTTGATACCGTTATTACAGGCGTTGCCGGCAAAAAAGGTTTTTCTGTTATCGCCATTGAAAAAGATATGATGAATTCCGAAGTCGGTTTCGGCAGAAGAGTTCTTGAAGTCCTTGAAAATCACGACCTTTGCTTTGAACATCTTCCGTCGGGTATTGACACTATGTCGGTTATAGTAAATGACGAGGATTTTCTTGATAAAAAAGACGCCATCATCAGCGAAATTCAGCGTAAAACAAAGGCTGACAGTATCAGCGTTAACGGCGGTATTGCTCTTATTGCCGTTGTCGGCAGAGGAATGGCAGGCTCGCACGGTACCGCAGGCAGAATTTTCACCGCAATCGCAAAAGCGGGCGTAAACATCAGAATGATTGACCAGGGCTCATCCGAACTCAATATAATAATCGGCGTTGATGAATCCGATTATATTAAGGCTCTTAATGCTATTTATCACGAATTTGTTAAATAAGACAGGGCTGTCATTCAGCGCAGAACGAAAAGCAAAAAGTATATAAAAATAAATGACAAAATCGGTTTTCTTACAATCATAATTTGTAATGAAAACCGATTTTTCTATGATGTAAAAATAATTTTTTATACTTACAGCAAAAAATGTTAAGATATTTTAAGAAAACTGTTTACAATCACGAATGAAATGTGTTATAATTCAATAAATATAAATTCTTTCACAGGAAAGGACGATATTATGAAAAAATCATTTAAAGCACTTGCCGTTCTTCTTACGGTAATTATGGCTTTTGCATCCGTTTCGGTTGCAGGCTATGCAGTTTCTGAAAGTTGCGTTCCGTCAATAGTTGTTCCGGGCGTTTTTCAGAGTGAAGTTTTTTACTATGAAAAAGGCGAAGTAGTTTGTGACGAAGACGGTAAACCGCTTTCAACACCTTTCTTCCTTGACTCAACACTTGACATTGTCGGTGATGCAGTTCTTAATGCACTCATTCCGATAAGCAGACTTCTCATTTCTCAGGAAGACAAAGACGAAATGGCGGCAAACGCAATTGCAGAAGTTCTCGGCAGAACTTTAATGGAAAAGCAGAAATGCGACGAGTACGGTCATTTTATCAATGATGTCAGAGCAACAAAATATTATGATTGCTTTGCAGACCTTTCCGAACACGATCAGGAATATATTTACGGTCAACTTCCTCTTCAGAAATATTCTTCTATTGCAGGCGAAGAAAACCTTTATGTTTTCTCATACGCTTCATTCGGCAATATGCTTGACACCGCAACCGAACTTTACGATTTCATTCAGTTCGTTAAAGAAGATTCCGGTTCCGAAAAAGTCAACATCGTTCCGATAAGCCAGGGTGGCTCAATCGCTGTTGCACTTCTTCAACTTTATGAGGATAACGGTATCTCCGTTTCAAGAGATATTAACAGAATAGTATATATCGTTCCCGCTCTTGACGGTACTCTTCTTCTCGGTGAAATTTATCAGTACGGTCTTCTTGATGACAGTTACGAACTTTACAGCCAGATGTTCCCCGGACTTATGGGAAGCGATGAATGGTCTGCATACCTTATTAATATTGCACTTCGCATTATGCCCAATGCAGATTTAAACAACATTATTGACAAGGCTGTTGAAGTTCTTGTAAGCGATTATATCGGTTACTCAACCCTTATGTGGGGACTTCTTCCTCATGCAAATTATGCGGGAACCGAAGATGATCCCGGCGCACGTGCAAAGTACCTCGGAACAGATGAAATAGGCACATACACATTTGACCTTGAAACACGCAAACTTTCTCCCGAAATAACAGATCCGAACTTTGAAGAGGATGCATTTGTTATTATCCGTCAGCAGGCTGACTGGTTCCACGGCGCACAACTCAACCGTTATGAAAACATTAAGAATGCCATAAATGACGGCGTTCTCGTATTCGATATAGTTGACTACAACTGTGCACTTTACGAAATTTGCGATTCCTGGAATAAAGTAAACGCAGATGGCATAATTCAACTCGATTCAACATCAATGGGCGCATACAGCGAAGGCGTTGATATTGACCTTCCCGCCGACTATGTTTGCGCTGAAAGTCATTGCACTTGCGGCAATCCCGCTTCTCACGAAGATCCCAACGGCATAGTTGATGCCTGTGCAGGTCTTCTTCCCGAAACAACTTTCTATTTCTGCAATCAGAATCACGAAAGAACTGCTTCAAACAACATTATAATGTATCTTGCTGCCGAACTTCTTACAGACAGTAATTTCACAAGCGTTCATTCTTATCCCGATAAATATCCGCAGTTTAACTACGGAAGAAATTCAAAAGGTATAATGAGAGATCTTGAAAACCTCGAGAACTCCGATTATCAGTACAACTACGATGCTATTACCGCAGGCAAACCCGCAGATCTTGTTGACAGATTCGATATTGCAATAGCAGAAGCAAAAGAGGCTCTTGACAACACTGCAATGGATCCCGATGAATTTGATGCTGCATCGGATTACTTCTATTCTGTAAGAGCGGAAGTTATCAACTACGGTACAGAACCCGCAGAAGATGATGATTCATCTTCATCATTCAACTTTGAAGTATTGATTCTTAAAATATTCAGAGCATTGAGCAGTTTCCTTTACAGATTGTTTGAAGGCAAAGGCTTCGGACAGATGTCATAAAATACAAATAATAATTTAACGGGTTTTCAGGTGTAAGCCTGAAAACTCGTTATTTATGTTTTGTTTTAAATATATCTTATATCTGAAAACATTTAGCGCAGAACGAAAAGCAAAACACTTTATTAAACGAAATAAATAAAAAAACACAGAGACAGATACATCTGCCTCTGCGAGTTACCCGTTTTTCGGGTAATTTTCTGTTTTAAACGAATTACTGCTCAACAGTATAAACGCTGACTTTTTTGCGGTCTTTGCCGAGACGCTCAAAACGAACCTGACCGTCAACGAGTGCGAAGAGTGTGTCATCTTTACCCTTGCCTACGTTTGTGCCGGGATGAATTTTTGTGCCTCTCTGTCTTACAAGAATGTTACCTGCAAGAACGTGCTGACCGTCAGCGCGTTTAGCACCGAGTCTTTTTGATTCAGAATCACGGCCGTTACGGGTAGAACCCATACCTTTTTTATGAGCAAATAACTGAATGTTAAGTTTAAGCATTGTGTTACACCTCCGTAGTGATATTTACATATGCGTTGTACTGCTCTTCAAGTTGTTTTAAATGAAGTTCAAAACCTTTTAAAACAATTTGCGACTGTTCTTTAAAATCATCTGCAATGACGAACTTCATATACCCGTCATTGACTTCTGCTTCTGCTTTCACTCCCGCAATTTCGGTAAGAGTGTTTGCGGTGAGGTATGCTGCGGAGGAAACCGCCGAACAAATTATGTCCTGACCGCTTTCGGCAGAGCCCGAATGACCTTTTATAAGAAAGCCTTTAAGAGCGCCGTCTTTAAAATGGTAAAGCGTAATTTTAATCATTATGCATTGATAGATGCGATTTCAACTTTTGTGTAGGGCTGTCTGTGACCCATTTTACGCTTTTCGTTCTTTTTGGGTTTGTAGGTAGCAACAACGACTTTTTTGCCTTTGCCGTTCTTGATAACCTTTGCTGCTACGGAAGCACCCTCAACGTAGGGAGCGCCAACCTTGATGCCGTCATCAGCACCAACAGCGATAACCTTGTCAAAGGTTATTTCGGAGTCAGCCTCAACATCGAGTTTTTCAACGAATACAACATCGCCATTCTCGACTTTGTACTGTTTTCCGCCTGTTTCAATGATTGCGTACATAAGTTTTTACCTGCTTTCTCTCAGTCTCGCTAACAAGGCATACATATTATTATGTATTTGTGAAGACATACCTCGCCCTTAATATGCGGCAACGTGTATTGTAACAGAATAAACATTCTTTGTCAAGAGCAAAAATACAAATAATTATTTATTTGCAAATGGCATCAAAAACATCGTTAAGTGAGTTGCCTGCCGCTTCAATATACAGTTCCGAAGGACGCATATTTTCAAGGTAATGTGCATCCGAATCGGAAAAAATCCGAATTGTATTCAAAAACGGGAAATTTCTTTTGAGTTCGTGATATTCAGTCATATCCGCTATTTCAGCGCAGGTAAAACCGAAACTGCCGTCAATTGTGCCGAGGTTTGAAATAATGCTGTAAGATGCTCTGTCAATGTGTGCCGGGAAACAAATACCGCCGTATTCCGACACTTTTTTTACTATTTCGGATGTGCTTACGGAACTTGCCGTAACAAGAAGAATATCCTCCGTGCCCGTGATTTCGTCGTTTTTATTCATAAAAACCTGTTCTCCGAATACCGCCGCCTTGTTTTTTATAGGAGGAACGGTTGTTTTTATAAAATCGGAAAAACTTTCGGCACTGTCAATATCTCTGAAAAGACATACAATGTGAACTTCTTCGGATGTACACAGTTCCATTCCCGGAATAACCGTAAGCCCTGCTTTTTCACCGACTTCCATAACGGCACGGCAGTTACCCGACGTGTTATGGTCTGTCAGCGCAATAACGTCAAGTCCCATTAGTTTTGCCATATTGACAATGTTGTTCGGTGTCATGTCACTGTCGCCGCACGGACTCAGGCACGAATGAATGTGAAAATCGTAATAAAGTTTCATAATAAGGCTGAAAACTGTGCCGCAATTTCATACGTCGTTTTCGGTGTGGAAAGAATAATAACGTCATTCATTTCGGCTTTGTTTTTTGCATCGTCGTCAAGAGATGCGTTTTCGGTGAGAATAATGCAGGCAAGGTCGGCAAGCACCGCAACACCTATGGAATTAACGTTGCCCATAACGGTGAGCCATATATTGTCCTGTTTTGCCCGTGACATTACCCAACTTAAAAGGTCGCCGCAGTAACACCCGTTTATATTTCTTTTGTCGGCAATTTCTTCGCCGCAAAGGTAAGTAAGCGAAAGTTTATCGCTTAATTCTTTGACCGTCATTTTTATTTCTCCTTATTCGGATATTCAAATTTCTTTCTGAACGGAACAGGAATAAGAGTATCAATATCAATTTCTTTTTCGTGGTTTTCTATATCACGTTTAATCCTGAAAACACAGTCGCTTTCCGTTGCGAATCCGCGTACAATATCTTCTGCAAGCGCCTTGCACGAAGGTGCTCCGCATGTTCCGCAATCAAGACCGGGGAATGTTTTCAACAGTTCTTTCATTTTAATCATGCGTGCCATTGCGTCGGAAACGTTGTCGGCAAGTTTCATTACGTCATCGCACGGTTCTATCGTCTCGGTAGTGAGAAAATCATCTAATTTTGAGCCGGAGGTTATGTGGTTGCATGAAACGGGACTGTATTTTCTTAATTTAGTAAGCCTCGTTTTTGCAATAAACGGATTTTCGGAGGTAAGGCTTCCGCCGACACATCCGCCCTGGCAGGCATTCAGTTCTATAAAATCAATAGAATCGAGTGCGCCGTTTTCAACTTCTTCAAGTATTTTCATACAGTTCTCTATGCCGTCTGCAGAAAGTGCGTTGTCATTGAGAAGACCTGCTGCTTCGCCGCCCGATGTAGCCCAACTTATTCCTATAACTCCGGAGTCGTGCAGTGCTTTCATTTCATCGTTTTCGGCTTTTTCCATCTGTTTGAGAAGAACGGGATAAATGTCATTGATTGCGACAGCGCCGTCAACGTATGATTTGTCAGTTCCGAGAGGCTGTTTTATTGCCGTGATTTTTGCCGGACACGGTGAAATGAAAAATGCGCCTATGTCTTCTAACGGCAAACCTGTTTTTTGAGCCGCTTTTTCTTTTGCGAGTTTAGCGGCAAGTTCAACAGGAGCGTTTATCGGAACGACATTTTCAAGTAAATCGGGGAATCTAACCCTTATAAGACGAACTATTGCAGGGCAGGCGGAATTTATCGCCGGCTTTTTTAACTTGCCTTGCGACATAAGCATTCTTGTGGCATCCGAAACGAGTTCTGCCGCTTTTGATACTTCGTACACCATATCAAATCCGAGATAGGGGAGTGCGTTTAATACAATGTTTATATCATCAAGATTGTTGAATTGCCCGTAAAGAGCAGGTGCCGGTAAAGCGATTCTGTATTTGAAATTGATAATTTGAGTTAAACTGTCACGGCTTGCATATTTTGCATGATGCGGACAAACTCTTATACATTCGCCGCAGTCTATGCAGCGTTCTTTTATTATGTGTGCTTTGCCCGCACGCACTCTTATTGCCTGTGTCGGGCAGCGCTTAATACAGTTTGTACATCCTTTGCATTTGTCAACGTCAAGGCGTACCGAGTGAAAGTATGTATCCATAACTTCGCCCCTTTATTTTACAAAAACTTTAAGGTGGATTGTTGTTCCTTTTCCGATTTCTGTTTCAATTACCATTTCATCGGTGTATTTTTTTATGTTGGGTAATCCCATACCGGCACCGAAACCGAGTTGACGAATGTTTTCGGGTGCGGTGGAATAGCCTTCTTTCATGGCAAGATTAACGTCGGGAATACCGGGACCGTGGTCAACAAGGTCTATTGATATACATTCGGGTGTTATTACCGAATCAATATAACCGCCGCCGCCGTGAATAACGAGATTTATTTCCCCTTCATAAACGGCAATCGCAACGTTTCTGATAATTGTGCTCGGAAAACCGAGTGCTTTGAGGTTTTTCTTTATTTTTCCGCTTGCCTCACCTGCACATGTGAAATCAGTTCCGCTGACATCATAATGAAGTGTAAGTGGTTCCATCAGATACCGCTGCCTCCTTTCAAGCCGTTTTTGTAAAGAAGACCGCAGGAAGTGAACATTTCGAGTTTTGTACCCAGAAGAACTATATCACGCTGTTGTGCGAGATCGATAATATCCATTGACGGGCGTTTGCCGCGCACAAAAACTATGCAGCCCATATCCATCATTTCAGCTGTTCTGACAACCTGCGGATTTACAAGCCCCGAAAGAAGTACCGCCTGTTCTTTGACGTAGGCAAGTACGTCGCTCATCATATCGCTTCCGCATGCGGTGTGAACTTCATTGTCAAGAAATTCTTCACCGCATATTAGTTCCGCATCAAGTATATCTTTTATTTCACCGATTTTCATAGTATATTCCCCTCGAGTATGTTTATGGTGACTGTATTCAGCCTGAGATATTATACCATAACAACAATTATAATGCAATACAGCGGTTGTTTATTCGGAGTTGTCAGGCAGAGTGCGAATATATAAGACTTTTTAAGACTTTTTACGACTTGAAAAACGGCGTTTTGAAAATATTGTTAAAAAAATATCATATTTGAAAAAAAGTCGATTTTTGCTATGGACTTTTGGAATTTCATTTGATATAATACATTTTGTATGTATGGGTGAAGTGGGCATTTTCCTGCTTTCCCTCAACGGAAAACCGTTGAATACCACAGGTAAAACCTAATTTGAATGGAGGAAGTTTGAATGGTCAAAAAAATCAGCAAAATACCTTTCAAGGGAACTCCCGAGCAGAAAGCAAAACTTGACGCTGTTATCGCAGAATGTAAAGATGATAAGAGTCAACTTATGCACGTTATGCAGGAAGCACAGGATATTTACGGATATCTTCCCCGTGAGGTTCAGGTTATGATAGCGGAGGGTATGGATGTTCCGCTTGAAAAAATCTACGGCGTTGCCACATTCTATGCACAGTTTTCACTTTCACCGAAAGGTGAGTATGATATTTCAGTTTGTCTCGGAACTGCCTGCTACGTTAAAGGCTCACAGCAGGTACTTGACAAAATCTGCGAAGTACTCAACATTGAACCGGGCGAATGTACGCCCGACGGCAAGTTCTCACTTGACGCATGCCGTTGCATAGGTGCTTGCGGTCTTGCTCCTGTATTCACAATAAACGGTGAAGTTTACGGCAAAGTTACGGCTGACGATGTTCCCGGAATACTTGCCAAATATATGAACGCATAAAATGCGTGAACTTTCACTCAATATCCTCGACATAGTTCAGAATTCCATCGCCGCGGGAGCGTCGCTTACCGAAATACTCGTAAGCGAAGATACTGCCGAAAACACGCTTCATATAGGAATATACGATAACGGCAGGGGAATGTCCGAAGAGCAGGTCAAAGGTGTTATGGATCCGTTTTACACAACACGAACCACCAGAAAAGTCGGAATGGGTGTTCCGCTTTTTAAAATGGCGGCTGAACAGACGGGCGGCACTTTTTCAATAACATCCGAACAGGGCAAAGGCACAAAGGTCGATGCGTTTTTTAAAACGGATAATATTGATTTTACACCTCTCGGTGATATTGCTTCAACGGTGGCGACAACGGTCTGCATGAATGAGGATAAGGATTTTATTTACAGGCGGATTATTGACGGAAAAGAATTTCTTTTCTCATCTGCCGAAATTAAAACCGTTCTTGACGGAGTTCCGCTTTCGGAGCCGTCTGTCATGAACTGGGTTGAAAACTATATAAATGAGCAGACCGAAGAAATTAACGAAAGGAAATAAATTATGAAATCACTTGAAGAGTTACTTGCCATAAAAGAAAAAGCACAGGCTAAAATGAATGCGCGTGACGCTGAAGGCAACGAAGGTATAAGAGTTGTTGTAGGTATGGCTACTTGCGGTATTGCGGCAGGCGCACGTCCCGTTCTCAAAGCACTTACAGAAGAACTTGAAAAAAGAAACGTTCAGCACGTTACCGTTGCACAGACAGGCTGCATAGGTATGTGTCAGTATGAACCCATTGTCGAAGTTTTTGAACCCGGCAAGGAAAAAGTTACTTACGTTCTTATGACGGCTGAAAAGGCTGTTAAAGTCGTAAACGAACATCTCGTTAACGGCAATCCCGTCACGGAATATACCGTAGGCGCAGTAACGGAATAAGGAGGAAATAAAAATGTATCGTGCTCATGTACTTGTCTGCGGCGGTACCGGTTGTACCTCCAATCACAGCGCAGAGATAATTGAAGCCCTTGAAAATGAAATTAAAGAAAAGGGTCTTGAAGAAGAAGTTCAGGTCGTAAGAACAGGCTGCTTCGGTCTTTGTGCATTAGGTCCGATAATGATAGTATATCCCGAAGGCTGCTTTTACAGCGAAGTAAAAGTCGAGGATATTCCCGAAATAGTAGAAGAGCATCTTCTCAAAGGTCGTATTGTTAAAAGACTTCTTTACAAAGAAACACTTGAAAAAGAAGCAGTTAAACCTCTTAAAGAAACAAACTTTTATAAAAAACAGCACAGAGTTGCGCTTCGCAACTGCGGTGTAATTGATCCTGAAAACATTGAAGAATATATTGCTCAGGACGGTTATCAGGCACTTGCAAAAGCCCTCACACAGATGACTCCCGACGAAGTTATTAAAGAAGTTATGGATTCGGGTCTTCGCGGCAGAGGCGGCGGCGGATTCCCCACAGGTAAAAAGTGGAGTTTCACAGCGGCTAACAAAGCAGACCGGAAATATGTTGTTTGTAACGCCGATGAAGGCGACCCCGGTGCATTTATGGACCGTTCAGTTCTTGAAGGCGATCCGCACTGCATAGTTGAGGCTATGGCTATCTGCGGTTACGCAACAGGCGCAACAAAAGGTTATGTTTACGTTCGTGCGGAGTATCCTATTGCGGTTAAAAGACTTCAGAAGGCTATTGATGACGCACATAAATACGGACTTCTCGGTAAAAATATTTTTAATTCCGGTTTCGATTTTGAACTTTACATCCGTCTCGGCGCAGGCGCATTCGTATGCGGTGAAGAAACAGCGCTTATGACATCAATCGAAGGCAACCGCGGTGAGCCTCGTCCCCGTCCGCCTTATCCGGCAGTTAAAGGTCTTTTCGGAAAACCCACTACCGAAAACAACGTTGAAACTTTCGCAAACATTCCCCAGATTATTCTTAAAGGCGCTTCATTCTTCAATGCAATGGGCACAGCGGGAAGCAAGGGTACGAAAGTGTTCGCTCTCGGCGGCAAAATCAATAACACCGGTCTTGTTGAAATACCCATGGGTACGACTCTCCGTGAAATAATCGAAGATATCGGCGGCGGTATTCCGAACGGTAAAAAATTTAAAGCGGCACAGGCAGGCGGCCCCTCCGGCGGATGTCTTCCCGCATCACTTCTTGACGAACAGATAGATTACGATAACCTTACTTCAAAGGGCGCTATGATGGGCTCCGGCGGACTTATCGTTATGGATGAAGATACCTGTATGGTTGATATTGCAAAATTCTTCCTTAAATTTACTGTTGACGAGTCCTGCGGTAAATGTACTCCCTGCCGTATAGGTACAAGAAGACTTCTTGAATTACTTGAAAAAATCACAAGCGGCAACGGTACTCTTGAAGATATAGACAGACTTGAAAAACTCTGCTATTACATAAAAGAGAACTCGCTTTGCGGTCTCGGTCAGACAGCACCGAACCCCGTTCTTTCCACGCTTCAGCGTTTCAGAGAAGAATACATAGCACACGTTGTTGACAAAAAATGTCCGGCAGGCGTTTGTAAAGACCTTCTCACATTTACTATTGATAAAGATAAATGTATCGGTTGCGGTATGTGTGCAAAGAACTGCCCGGCGGAAGCAATTACAAGAAGCGATTACACACCGGCAGGTCACAAACTTGCTTCATTCGAAATAAATCCCGATAAGTGCATTAAGTGCGGCGCTTGCATGGACAACTGCAAGTTCAAAGCAATTTCCAAGAAATAAGGAGGAACTAATGATGGAAAATACAGTAAATGTTAAAATCAACGGTGTTGATTATCAGGTTCCTGCCGGCAGTACAATTCTTGAAGCTGCTCATTATGCAGGAATCGAGATACCGACTCTTTGCTATCTTAAAGATATTAACGCTATCGGTGCATGCCGTATATGCGTTGTTGAAGTTAAAGGCGCAAGAAGCCTTGTTGCTTCATGCGTATTCCCCGTAAACGAGGGAATGGAAATTCTTACAAATTCCCCGAAAGTAATCGAATCAAGAAAAACAACTCTTGAACTCATACTTTCAACACATAAAAAAGAATGCCTTTCCTGCGTAAGAAGCCGCAACTGCGAACTTCAGAAACTCTGCAAGGATTACGGCATTGAAGACGAAAATGCTTTTAAGGGCGCAACCGTTCCTTACAGCATTGACAGAACTGCCACACATATGTACCGTGACAATGAAAAATGTATTCTTTGCCGCCGTTGCGTAGCAGCGTGTGAAAAAGTTCAGGGCATTTCCGTTATAGGGGCAAATGCACGTGGATTTGATACACACATCGGCTCTGCATTTGAGTACGGCCTCGGCGACGTTGCCTGCGTTTCCTGCGGTCAGTGCATAAATATGTGCCCCACAGGTGCTCTTTCCGAAAGAGATGATACTCAGAAAGTATTTGATGCAATTAACGATCCCGAAAAATTCGTTGTTGTACAGACTGCTCCCGCAGTTCGTGTAGGCTTGGGCGAAGAGTTCGGTTATGAAATGGGCTCTGTTGTTACAGGTAAAATGGTTTCCGCTCTCAAAATGCTCGGCTTTGATAAAGTTTTCGACACAAACTTTACCGCTGACCTTACAATTATGGAAGAAGCAACGGAATTCCTCGGCAGATTTACAAAGAAAGAAAATCTTCCGCTTATTACTTCCTGCTCACCCGGATGGATAAAATATTGCGAAACATATTATCCCGAGTTCATTCCGAACCTTTCATCCTGCAAATCTCCGCAGGGTATGTTCGGCTCGGTTGCAAAAACTTACTATGCAGAAAAACTCGGAATGGATCCGAAAAACATTTTCGTAGTATCAATTATGCCTTGTACAGCAAAGAAATTTGAGGCTGAAAGACTTGACCACACAGCAGTAAAAGGTCTTGCCGACATTGACGTTTCTCTTACAACAAGAGAACTTGCAAGAATGATCAGAAAAGCAGGCATTAACTTCAACGCTATTCCCGATGCTGAATTTGATGCTCCGTTCGGACTCGGTTCGGGCGCAGGTACTATTTTCGGCGCAACAGGCGGCGTTATGGAGGCTGCTCTTCGTACTGCTTATGAAGTTGTTACAAAGAAAGAACTTCCCGACTACAACGTATTTAAAGACGTTCGCGGTGTTGAAGGCGTTAAGGAAGCGGAATATGACCTTGACGGTGCTAAAGTACGTGTTGCGGTTGCATCCGGTCTCGGCAATGCAAAGAAAGTTCTCGATATGGTTAAGAACGGCGAGAAAGAATATGACTTCATTGAAATCATGGCTTGCCCCGGCGGCTGTGTAAACGGCGGCGGTCAGCCCATAGTTCCCGCAAGCGTTCGTAACTTTACCGATGTTCGTGCAGTTCGCGGCGCAGGTCTTTATAAAGATGACGAAAATCTTCCCGTAAGAAAATCTCACCTCAATGAAGACGTTAAGAGAGTTTATGAAGAATACTTCACAGAACCCGGCAGTCACAAGGCTCACGAAATTCTTCACACCGGTTATACCGAGAGAAAGAAATATTGAGTTAATTAAAACAAAGCACCCGACTGTTAATTCAGTCGGGTGCTTTAAAATACCGCTATACAATTTCGACGCGTGTTGATAGGGATGTTTTTGGAGAACAGGTCAAAAGAAAAATCCCCGTACTGTTTGTTTTATAATAAATAATACGGGGATTTTTGACTTTTTACAAATGCGCAACACACCGATTACCGTACACCGCTGTCTTTGGTTTTGCTCATACGCTCTAATTCGGCGTTGCAGAATGAAAGCAAAATCGGGATGTCCTCTGTTGCGGTTTCCCACAATAGTTCTTCATCAACGGAACCGTAATCGTGCGCTACGATGTTTCTCATCCCCTTGATGTTCGACCACGGGATCGTTTTGGATGTTTTTGCACGGTACTCCTCGCTCAAGCTTCCGGCAAGCTCACCGATTTGGAGAATTCCCATAGACACGGCATTAAAATACGCTTTGTCGCTTGTGAATATATCATAATCCTTGCCAAATCTTACGATAAATCCTTCGATATCGTCACAGTGCAATTTTATGTGCTGTAAAACACTTTGATCCCGATTAGCCATAAACCTTAACCCTTTCTTTCATAACATTTTCGATGAAGTCGGAATTGTTTCGGATGGTGCTTTCCTGCCTCAGCGATTGCAGAGTGACAAGATCAACATCTTTCCCGAGTGTTTCCCTAAATTCACCGAGCAGTGCGTTCATGCCAAATACGCCGCGTATGGCAGAACCCTCACGGTCAATTAAAAGATCGACATCGCTGTCATCGGTAGCTTCGTTCCGTGCGTAAGAACCGAACACATAAACACTGCGTAATCTGTGTTTTTTCGCAACGGGGGCTACGAGGATTCTGATTCTGTCCAAATCAAAGCCGGATGAACAAAACCGTTCATGTAAGAGATCATCAACCGTACATTCGAGTGCATTCGCAATTTTCTGCAAGGTCTCACCGGTGCATTTGGCAATATCCGTTTTTCCTTTGATAATATCATTGAGAGTACCGTAGGGTAAATCCGCCATCTTTGATAGCTGATACTTGGTCATGTTGTTGTCCCGTAAATAATCATTGATAAGCATATTTCGCTCCTCCCATATATATTATAGCGGTATACCGTAATAATGTCAATAACTTACACAAAGATATTTTTCACATTTTTGTGTTTTGTATTCCGGGTTTTAGGGACTAAAATCCCTTAGCGTGACACAAATTATCCGAACCTCGCTTTAAATTGTCACTTTTGCCCGGTTACCGCGGCGTTTTATTTCAAAAATAAAAACGTATCTTATATTGCACAGGATGTTTTATGTCACGTTGGTAACAGTGTTAATTTAAAACCCGAAAAATTTGAAAAAGTTACAACGTACACCGTTGACGAACTGAAGAACAAAGAAAATGTTGTTTTTAACAATTCGTTAATTCTTGTAAATAAACAAAATCTTCTTTCCGAAAATTTTGAAGCAGATGCGAAATATCTCAAAGAGCGTGACGTTTACCTCGACAAATACGCCGCCGAACATTTTAATGAACTTGAAAGTGATGTACAGAGTATTTTCAATGAAACGCTTTTTATTTCCTCGGCTTACAGAACAGAGGAGGAACAGGAAAAAATATTTCGCTTCCCGAACATTTTAAAAGTGCGGTCATTTCACCCGACAATACAGGCAATTACATTATTACGCTTGTATTATCAACATCAATATAGTAAAATACTTTCGGTGATAAATTTGAGTGACGAACTTACATTAACTCCTGTTGCATACATTTATAACGATTTTACGGGCAGTTTCGGAATACCCCGTCAGGGCGGAATTGCCGAATCTGTCATATCGAAAATAGTTTTTACTCCCGAATTTCGTGATGAAAACGCTCTTCGGGGAATTGAACAGTATTCACATCTCTGGCTTGTTTGGGGATTTTCCGAAAATTACGGCAAAGAGTGGTCGCCTACTGTCAGACCGCCGAAATTAGGCGGCAATAAAAGGGTGGGTGTATTTGCTACTCGTTCGCCTTTCAGACCGAATAACCTCGGACTTTCTTCGGTTGAACTTAAAAGTGTTGAAAAAAGCAGAACAGACGGAACGTATCTTACAGTCAGCGGTGCTGATTTAAAAAACGGGACTCCGATTTATGACATAAAGCCGTACATTCCTTACGCCGACATAAAAGAAAATGCCGTGGGCGGATTTGCCGAAGAACATAAAAATGACAGAGCGGAAGTAATAATAAACGAAAAAGAACGGAACAAAATGCCCGGAAAAATACTTGAAGAACTTATTGAAATTCTTTCTTTAGACCCGAAACCGCAATATAAAGATGACTTCAAAATTTACGGCATTTCTTTCGGCGGATATGAAATAAAATTTACGTCTTTTGACGGGAAAGTGACTGTTACGGATATTGAGGAAGAAAAATGACTGTTATTAAGCCGAAATTTTATGATGATTTCAGATGCACCGCTTCAAAATGTACCGACAACTGCTGTATCGGCTGGGAAATTGATATTGATGAAAATACGCTCGAAAAGTATAAAAATGTTTCGGGCGATTTTTCGGAGTATATAAAAAGAAATATAACAAAATCGCCCGACGGCTCAAACTGTTTCGTTCTTAAAGAGAACGGGCGGTGTGCTTTTCTTGACGGTGAAAATTTATGTATGATATATAAAAACTGCGGTAGTGACTTTTTATGCGATATATGCAGAGAGCATCCGAGATTTTACAATTCGCTTTATTCCCGTGAGGAGGCGGGGCTGGGGCTTTGCTGTGAGGAAGCGTCACGCCTTTTGTTTGAAAGTTCGGAATTTGAACTTGTAAGAGAAGAAAACGGCGAAATATGTGAAGAAGCACCTGAAGATGAAACAGAAACAGAAAGTGAATTACTTGATTTCCGTGATACTCTATTTTCTTTAATCTGCAACGAAAACGAAACGCTTGAAAAATGTATTGAGAAAGTTATACTGAATACGGAAGCGTTTTCAAGAAAATATGACTGCGAAGTACAAAAAGTAAAAATTCTTTCGGATACGGAACTTGTTGAGATAATGAAAAAAACGGAAGCCGTAGATGATAACTGGCAACCGCTTTTAAATGATATTGAAAACAGTATACTTATAATAAATGATAATAAAAAAGCATTTTTTGAAAGTATTCCCGAATGTGAAAAAGATTACAGAAAATTTTTGTATTATTCTTTATTCCGCCACTTTTCACAATCGCTTTTTGACGGCAGAATATGTGAACGTGTATCTTTTTCAATAAACAGTATGAAATTTATTGTTTTGTGCGATGTTCTGACATTCTTGAAAACAGGCACATTTACAAAACGTGACAGAATAAATAACGTCAAATATTACTCAAAACACATTGTGTACAGCGAAGAAAATACGGAGATGTTAGTTGCTAGTTGCTAGTTGCTAGTTGCCGGTTGTCGGGTTGAAGATGGCAGATATTGACAGAATATAAACTATTTATATTCAAGTCGGTTGACAAACGACGAAGATATGCTATAATAATAACAGAAGGGTAACCGATAGACGGTTACGCCCTCAAAAATTGCGATAAAGAAATTAACCGCTTGTTTTGACGGACATGGCGGTTATTTCTTTTTATGCTCACGGTCAATAAAAAGACCTACAATACTGATTATTACAATAGCGAACGCAAACAGGTTCTCATATGTAACATATTGCATAAGCATCCCTCCTAACCGAGGGCAAAGAGTGTAACCGCTACCGTTATGGTCACCTTTCCGGATGCTTTTCAGCACCGGTAAAATGTTATCATATCCGACCTTTTTTGTCAATAAACAGGGTATGTCACAAAATTTTGTTAAGTTTTTTAATATTTATAATTTATAACTGGCAACCGGCAACTAACAACTAACAACCGGCAACTATAAAATATCCTTTATTTCTTCAAGCGAGTGAACGGTATAATCGGGCGTATTTTCGGGGGAGGGCGTTTCGCCTTTTCTGTCAAACCATACTGTTTTTATTCCGTATGAAACGCCGCCTTTTATGTCGGCTGAAAGGGAATCGCCTATAAGAACAACATCATCTTTTTTCGGGTTGCCGAGTTCGCTGAAGCACCCGTCAAAAAATTCTTTTGAGGGTTTTTGATGTCCGATTTTTTCGGAAATGAATATGTATTTGAAAAACTTGTCAAAGCCGCTTATTTTCATTCTGTTTGTCTGAACTTTTTCAAAACCGTTCGTGACTATGCACAGAGTGTATTTTTCGCTTAAATATTTTAAAATATCTTCAGCGCCGTCAACGGGGAAAGCGGTGTTTGCGATTGAGTTTTCAAAAATTTCTTCAAATGCCGGACCGTCGCCCGAAAGACCGAGGTTTTCAAATACAAGATTCCAACGTATTTCCCGAAGTCTGTTTTTTGTCAGTTCGCCTTTTTCAAGTTTTTTCCATAACGAATCGTTTGTACTTATGAAAGTATCAATCATATTTTCTTTGTATTCAAGACCGAATTCGGGAAAATATGTTCTCATGGCGTATTCGGCGCATTTGTTGAAATCAACAAGTGTGTTGTCAAGGTCAATAAGAAGTGTCGTTACCATTTTAAGTATTATACCAAACTGCACACATCCGTATTTGAATGTGTGCAGTTATCCTTTCTGTTATTTTAAAACAAATCTTCCGCCGTTTTTTTTGCGGCGTCATAAAGACGTTCACCCGCATTTTTTATTGCATCTTCAAGCGTATCTGTTTCAAGACGCGCTTTTTTGTATTGTGTAAAATGTTTTAAAAGTTCATCTTTTTCGCAGGTGATGTCACCGCTTAAAAGAAAACATTCTTTGTTATGTTTTTTTGCAATTTCTGCAATGCTGACGGGCAGTTTGCCTAAAAGTGAGGAGTTGTCGGTTTTACCCTCACCCGTAATTACAATATCCGCTTGCTTGATTTTTTCTTCAAGAGCGAGAACGTCTGAAAGAATTTTAAATCCGGAAATTAGTTTTGCGTCAAGAAAAAGCGAAAGTGCAAAAGCAAGACCGCCTGCCGCACCTGCGCCGGGGATTACGGAAAAATCTTTTTTAAACGTTTTTTCTGCAATTTCCGAATATTTTTTTAATGCGTTTTCAAGGATTTCAATATCTTCATCACTTGCGCCTTTTTGTTTTGCAAAAACTTTTGATGCGCCGTTTTCACCGCAAAGCGGAGAAGTTACATCGCAGGCGGCAAGAATTTCAATGCCCGAAAGACTTTTATCAAGTCCCGAAATGTCTATTTCACTTAAATCGAGGAGTGCTTTTCCGCCCTCGGGCAGTTCATTTGAGTTTTTGTCCTTAAACGAAATGCCCAAAGCACGAAAACAACCCATGCCGCCGTCATTGGTGGCACTTCCGCCTATACCTGTAATAATACGTTTTGCTCCGTTTCGGGCGGCGTGTTTTATAAGTTCGCCCGTGCCGTAAGTCGTAGTAACAAGCGGATTGAGTTCATCCTCTTTTAAAAGCGTTATTCCCGAAGCGGCGGCTGTTTCTATTACGGCAGTGTCGCCGCACATACCGTATGATGCGGTGATTTTTCTCATAAGAGGGTCGTGAACTTCACATTTAATAAAATTTCCGTTCAACGCTTTTGTGAACGCTTCCGTTGTTCCTTCACCGCCGTCTGCAAGAGGGCAGAGTGTGAATTCTGCCGAAGTTTTTACCGTGCTGACGGCATCTTTTATTATTTCGGCTGCCTGCGGTGATGTAAGCGAGCCTTTGAATGAATCGGGTGCGACAAGTATTTTCATAATAAAATCAAAGTTTTTCTATTGTATCTGCTATTCCTTCAAGCCAGTCGCCCTCGAAAAGTTCAACTGCGCCCGCATCTACCGCACGGGGAAGTTTGTCGCTTATCGGTATTTCCGCAACCGCTTTTACGCCGAATTTTGAAGCGACATCCGCTATTTTGCTGTCACCGAATATTTTGTGCTTTGCTCCGCAATCCGGACATTCAAAATATGACATATTTTCTACAAATGCTATTACGGGAATGTTCATTAAAGAAGCCATATTGACCGCTTTTTCAACAATCATTCCGACAAGTTCCTGCGGAGTGCCGACAATAACAATGCCGTCAACGGGTATGCTCTGGAATACGGTGAGCGGTACGTCGCCCGTTCCGGGAGGCATATCGACAAACATATAGTCAACATCGCCCCATACAACATCTGTCCAGAACTGTTTTACGGTACCCGCTATAACGGGACCGCGCCATACAACCGGGTCTGTATCGTTTTCAAGAAGAAGATTTACGGACATTACTTCAATTCCGGTTTTAGTTTCGCAGGGGAATATGCCTGCGTCGCTTCCCATTGCTCTTTCATGAATACCGAAAGTTTTCGGTATTGACGGACCGGTTATGTCGGCATCGAGAACGGCTGTTTTGAAGCCACGGCGTTTCATTGATACGGCAAGAAGCGAGGTGACAAGCGATTTTCCTACGCCGCCTTTACCGCTTACAACGCCTATTACTTTTTTTATGTTTGAAAGTTCGTTAGGCTTCTCAAGAAAACTTTCCGGTGTCTGTTCTCTTGAAGAACAGTTTGCCGAACAGTTACTGCAATCATGTGTACATTCGCTCATTTTTTACATCTCCATAAATTTTATAAATATTATACTGTAATATAATACCATATTGAATGTTAAATATCAATTATCATAACGGAAAAATATGAAATAAAAGGTATTGACATTTATGACGTTTTTTTATATAATGTCCTATGCTGTTGTTTTATACAATGGATATTATACACAAAACACAGGTAGTTATTTATCTCCTCTTACACCTGAATATAACACCTGAATAATAGATTGGAGTAAAAAAGATGAAAAGAACTTATCAGCCCAAAAAAAGACACAGAAAGATGGAGCACGGCTTCAGAAAAAGAATGGCAGACAGAAACGGTCGCAAGGTACTTGCACGCCGTCGTAAAAAAGGCAGAAAACAACTTACATACTGATAGTTGACTTTTGCATTTTAAGGTCAGCCGGATGCTTTTATGCACCCGGACTTAATACGTATTTTCGTATTAGGCATTAGGGAGAAAACAGGTGTCAGATTTCGTAACACTAAAAAGCAACGGCGATTTTCGCCGCTTGTATAATCGCGGTAAAGTTGTAACAGATCCTGCGCTGGTTGTTTATTATTCCAAAAACCGCGCGGGAATTTGTCGTATAGGTATAACTACAAGCAAAAAAATCGGTAATGCGGTTGAAAGAAACCGTTCAAGGCGTGTTATCAGAGCCGCTTATGTCAGCGTGCTTAAAGATGTTGAGCCCTGTTACGATTTTGTGTTTGTCGCAAGAAGTAAAACGAAATATATGAAAAGCACCTGCATTGCAGATATTATGCGTAAAATGATGCTCAAAGAGGGCATTATTAAAACTGCGAGTGATTCCGATGAAGGATAAACTTATTAAATTCATAGAATTTTATCAGCGCCGTATTTCACCGCTTTTTCCGGCAAGGTGCAGGTATTACCCGACCTGTTCGCAGTATGCCCTGGAAGCAATAAAAATTCACGGTGTATTCAAAGGTACGTTGCTTGCGTTATTCAGGCTTTCACGCTGCAATATTCTTTTCCCGGGCGGAGTAGACCCCGTTCCGCCGAAAAAAACAAAAAAGTAATACGCAGAAAGGAATCCGCGTAATGTCAGGAATTTATGATTTTATAAGAAACATCTGTGCGCCCGTATTCGGCGGCGTGCTCAGCGCTTTCTACAATCTGACGGGAAGTTACGTTCTGTCAATAGTGTTCCTTACACTTATTATCAGACTTCTTCTTCTTCCCGTATCTATCAAACAGCAGAAAAATTCCGCTAAACAGGTAAGACTTAATACAAAAGTAAACAAAATCAAACAGAAATATGCAGGCAATCAGCAGAAAATTCAGGAGGAAACCCAGGCTCTTTATCAGCGTGAAGGCTTCAGTGCTTCCAATATGGGTTGCGGTCCTCTTGCTATTCAGATGTTTGTTATGATTGGCCTTTACGGAGTTATCTACACTCCTCTTTCAAGCGTTCTCCGCCTTGCCGATGCCACTATTGAAAAAATGGCGGGCATTATGAATGTTGCCACTACGGGCAAAAACGCAAATATGTTTGAAATCAACATCCTTGATACTTTCGGCAATTTTAAGGATGCACTCCTTAACGGCGGCATCAGTTCTGCCGATATACAGAGAATTTCCGAACTCAGAGAAAAATATATGATTTTCGGACTTGACCTCACCGGCAAACCCGAAATGAAAGAGCCGAGCGCACTCTGGCTTATTCCGATACTTGCTTTTGCCACATCAATGCTTTCCGCTGTTTATATGTATATGAAACAGAAAAAGCAGAATCCCGAAATGGCTAAAAACCCGACAATGGGCTGTATGACTTTTATGTCACCGCTTATGTCGCTCTGGTTTACATTCCTTTTCCCTGCAGGCGTAGGTTTTTACTGGATAGTTTCCAATATAATTACTTTTGTTCAGCAGGTGGCACTTTCCACACTTTACAGTCCCAAAAAAGTTATAGCACAGCAGATGGTTGAAGAAACAATCGTCAGACGTTCAAAAGAACAAAATGCGAAACTCCGTGCAGAAAATGATAAGAAATAAGGTGTAAATTAAATATGATTATAGAAAAAATCGGTACAGCCGCCTCTATTGAGGAAGCAAAGCAGAAAGCGATTGCGCTTCTTGCCGCTCCCGCTGATGCGGATGTTAAAGTTGAAATAGTTGAAATGCCGAAGAAAAAAATATTAGGTCTTTTCGGCGGTTGTGAAGCAAAAGTCAAAGCGTTTTACGATGACGGCAAAGAAGAAAAGAAACCCGCTCAGGTGAAAAAAGAAGCACCGAAGGCACCGCCCGTAAAACAGGGAAATAAACAGGATAATAAATCTGAAAAGAAAGCCGAAAACAAGCCCGAAAAAAAGGCTGAACCCGAAAAGAAAGAAAAACCGCAGGCTCCCAAAAAAGAAGCAGTTAAAGCGGTTAAAAAAGAAGTTCCCGAAATCGACCTTTCTTCTGTTGAATCAAAAGAAACCGATGCTACAAATTATCTTCAGTCAATTCTTGTCGGTATGGGTTTCGGTGATGCACACGTTACCGTTAAAGAGGCTGATGAAGATTATTACTTTGAAATAACATGCAGTGAAGATTACGGCAACATAATCGGCAGACACGGCGAAACACTTGATGCGTTACAGTATCTTACAAGACTTTTCGTAAACCGTTCTTCCGACGGTTCAAAACGTGTTGCGCTTAATGTAGGTGATTACAGAGAAAGACGTGCCGAAACACTTCGCAATCTTGCACAGCATCAGGCACAGAGGGCAATGAAAATCGGCAGAAACTGCTCTCTCGAACCTATGAATCCTTATGAACGCCGCATAATTCACACGGCTATTCAGGGTATTGAAGGGGTTTCTTCACATTCTGTCGGTGAGGGTGACAGCAGACGTGTTGTTATTGTTCCCGAAAACTCACGCGGCGGCTATTCAAGAGACCGCAGAAACTACGGCGGCAGACGTGAAAAAAGAACGCCTTATGTTCCCGAAAATTCCGCAGAACCGAGAGAACAGAAAGTTGATGCCGTTTCTTCAAGCCGTTACGGAAAAATCGAGCCTAAAAAACCTGCTTCGGCAGAGGAATCGGCTAAATAAAGTACTCTTGACAATTTTGTAATAAAAGTATAAAATATTTATAAATCGTTGAGGGAGAGAGTAATCTTTTTTATTCGTTTCAGAGAGCGTGCCGGCAGGTGAAAGGCACGAACGGGAAAAAGATGAAAACCACTTCCGAGAGAAGCACGAAGCGTTAAAGATAAGTGCTTCCGTTTCACCGCGTTAAGGTGCTCGAGTGGCGGAGTATTCCGCAATTTGGGTGGAACCGTGGAGTTAATACTTCACCCCATTTTCGGGGTGAAGTTTTTTATTTATTTACAGGAGGAAAATTTTATGGTAAAAGTAAAACTTCGTGATGAAGTTAAAGAATTTGAAAACGGAATAACTGTTGCGGAAATAGCAAAATCAATAGGTATGGGGCTTTACAAAGCATCAGTCGGCGGCAGAATAAACGGTGAATACTGCGACCTTCGTACACCCGTTACCGAGGACTGCGAACTTGAAATAGTAACGTTCGGCGATGACCTTGACGGTAAAAAGACTTTCTGGCACACTGCTTCTCACATTATGGCTCAGGCAGTAAAAAGACTTTATCCCGAAACAATACTTGCAATAGGTCCTGCTATTGATAACGGATTCTATTATGATTTTGATTCGGAAGTTACGTTTACTCCCGAAGTTCTTGAAAAAATCGAAGCGGAAATGAAAAAAATCGTCAAAGAAGACCTTCCGCTTGAAAGATATGAAATGGAACCGCAGGCGGCACTTGATTATTTCAAAGCAAACGGCGAAATTTACAAATATGAACTCATTGAGGAACACGCAGGCAAAGGCGAAAAAATCTCTTTCTACAAACAGGGCGAATTTAACGAACTTTGCGCAGGTCCTCACATTATGTCAACAGGTGCAATAAAGGCGTTTAAACTTACATCCTGCACAGGCGCATACTGGCGCGGCGATGAAAAAAACAAAATGCTTCAGAGAATTTATGCGATTGCATTCCCGAAACAGTCGGAACTTGAAGAATATCTTGCAAAAATCGAAGAAGCGAAAAAACGTGACCACAGAAAACTCGGCAGAGAACTCAACTTGTTTGCACTTCGTGACGAAGCACCCGGAATGCCGTTCTTCCTTCCGAAAGGTATGGTACTTCGCAACACTCTTATAGATTATTGGCACGAAGTTCATAAAAAATGGGATTATCTTGAAATTTCAACTCCCCAGATTATGAGAAGAAGCCTTTGGGAAACTTCCGGTCACTGGGAGCATTATCATGACGATATGTACACCACCGTTATTGATGATGAAGATTTTGCAATTAAACCCATGAACTGCCCCGGCAGTATTCTTGTTTATGACCTTGAACCTCATTCATACAAAGAATTGCCGCTTCGTTACGGTGAACTCGGCAGAGTACACAGAAACGAACTTTCCGGTGCATTGCACGGACTTTTCAGAGTTCGCTGCTTCACTCAGGATGATGCTCACATTCTTCTTGCTCCCGAACAGATTCGTGACGAAGTTGTAAGAATAGCACAGTTGTTTGATGAAGTTTACAATCTTTTCGGACTTCCCTACACAATCGAACTTTCAACAATGCCCGAAGACCACATCGGTTCCGAAGAAGATTGGGAAATTGCTACAAATGCTCTTGCAGATGCAATTACGTCAGTAGGAAAAACATATATCATAAATGAAGGCGACGGCGCATTCTACGGTCCGAAACTTGACTTCCATATTGAAGACTGTCTCGGAAGAACATGGCAGTGCGGTACAATTCAACTTGACTATCAACTTCCCGGCAGATTTAACCTTGAATATACAGGTGCAGACGGCGAAAAGCATTGTCCCGTTATGATTCACCGTGTTGTATTCGGCTCGGTTGAAAGATTTATCGGCGTTATTACAGAACATTTCGCAGGCGCATTCCCGATTTGGCTTGCTCCCGTTCAGGTAAGAATTGCTCCTATTGCAGACCGTCATCACGATTTTTCATACGAACTCAAAGAAAAACTCGAAAAACTCGGTATGCGTGTTGAAATTGACACAAGAAGCGAAAAACTCGGTTATAAACTCCGTGAAGCACAACTTCAGAAAATACCGTACATTCTTGTTGTCGGTGACAAAGAAGCGGAAAGCGGAACTGTTTCCGTTCGTCAGCGTGGTGCAGGTGACATCGGCTCAATGAGCATTGACGATTTCGCAAAACTCGCTCTTGAAGAAATTGAAACGAAAGTTATTAAATAAAGTTGTCGGTTGTCAGTTGCCGGTTGCTAGTTGTTAGTTGCCAGTTGCTAGTTGTTAGTTGCTAGTTGCTAGTCGGTCGGCAATTTATTCAAATACTGTATGATATTGGCATCTGTACATTAAATGTGTCAAACTTTTTATTTCATTATCTTTTTTCATAGGTTATTCCTCCTTGTACTTTAGTAATACGGTCGCTAAACCATTACTGATTATACTTGGGGGAATAATTTTTTATATGCTTTCTGTGGTTCTTAGTACACCGTTTCCTGCTTTAATGAAGTCTATTTTTTCGTAAATATAACAAAAAGCAAGTCTTCTCAAATTTCGGAAAACTTGCTTTTTTCTTATAATATTAAACTATCGACAAATTTCAACCATAAAATACCAACTGGCAACTAGCAACTAGCAACCGGCAACTAACAACCGGCAACTAGCAACCGGCAACTGCCAACCGGCAACCGGCAACCGGCAACCGGCAACTGACAACTGACACCCGGCAACTCATTCATATTCACCGACCGTTAATGCCTCAATGGAAATGAGGTTGTAGCCTGTTTCTGTTTCTTTTAATGTAATGTTTCTGTACTTGTCGGGCTGTGCGGCGCTCAAAGTACCGTCAATACCGACTTCAATATTGCTTGTGCCGACGTAGCCCACACGCAAAGTAACAAGGCTTCCCGTGTGCTCGGCACTTTCAATTCGTGCGGTGAACGGCGGTGTAACGCCTGTAATGGGAACGGTATATGAACGTGATTTTTCATTATAAGTGAATTGATAGCCGTAACCGACAATGCTTGAATGAACAATCTGAACGTCTGTACCGAACATATTGACGAAATATTCTTCAACATCGGTTGCGGGAACAATAAGTCCTTCATCCGTGACGTTATATTCGCCTGTTTTTACGCCGTCGGTAAGAAGAGTGCATATTGCGATATTAAGCAAATCGTCATAATTTGCTTTTGTAATGTCGGTGAACGGGTCCGGGTCTATACCGACTACCCATGTGAGGTAATCGGTGTAGGGGGAATAATCGGCTTCGGCGTTCTTTTTCTTCTCGGCGGCATCTTTTATCATACCCGATATTTTTACAATGCCGAATACCGCAAGTACCAGTATTAAAAGCCCGATAATAAACGGCACTATTCTGTTTTTCTTTTTTACTTTAATAACTTCATCCATCAGTGAACTATCCCTTCAAGGAAATCGGTTTCAGAAACGCTGAGGTCCTTATGAACACGGAATGTTTTAATTTCGTGTTTGCCGATGTCAAACCAGAAGCCGTTGTCGAAAAGTTTGCTCATAAGCATACAGCGTGTAGAGTCTTTGCCTTTTGTTTCATAAAGTCTTATAACGAGGTCGCCTGAGCCGTCTTCACAGCGTTTAAGCGCAGTAATAAGAACGTTTTCGGCATTGACGTACATAAATGAGTCGTTCTGTGCAAAATCTCCCTTGTGATAACTTTCGGGAACGGCAACAACGTTGTTGTTGAAAAGATGTGCTTCTTTAACAATGTCGCTTTCTTCTACTTCGCCGGAGTGAAGGAATATTCCGTATGAAAATGTCTGTTTGCCTTCGTCTGTGAAATTGAAATTCGCATCGGGTCTGTATGAGTAATGGTCTGCAAAAATGACGTTGCGAAGTGCAGTAAGACGAAGTTCCGTGCCGGGACAGTCATAACTGTATTTTGAATCGGTCATAACGGATAATCCGAAACGTTTGCCGTTCTTTGTAACGGTAAGGTCTGCCCAGTTCTGTGCAGGTTCTTCATCTCCGTCACAGGGGCGTTTAATAAATCCGCAGGGAATTTCGTAAGTTGAAATTTCATCGCTTCCGCCGAGCGGGAATGCAAATTTGAGCATTGTGAATTTTTCCTGCCACAATGCTTTGCAGTCAACTCTTAAAGTACGCTGATTTTCGGCAAGAATAAATTCCTGTGTAAGATACGATTCGTTGAATTTGTGGACTGTGCGTATAACGCTTCTCAAATCGCCGTCTTCAATTCTTTCGATTGAAACAAGTTCCATAATTCCTTTGATGTCGTGGAATTTAAAAACGTTATGAGCCCATGTATCTGTTTTACTGTCGTCAATAACCGTGGGTATACTGAGGAATTTGTCACCTGCGTATTCGGTGTTTGTTTCTTTGTTAATAAGATTTTTAATGTAACCCGTTTCGCTGTCGAGTTCTACCATAATGTACTTGTTTTCCATAAAGAAACTCTGTTCGCACGTCGGTTTTTCGGGTGCTTTTGTTTCTTCTTCGGGGCGTGTAAGCCAGTATGTCGCATAACCGAGAGGAGCAACTTTCGCAAGGAAAAGAGTATCAAGATGGTCATCGTTTGAGCGAGATGAACGAACATTCTGGAAAGGCACGTCTTTGCCGTCGGAATCGGTTACTTTGCCTGACGGATGATACATTCTCACAGGCATTTCAATTTCGTATGAGTGCGGATTGAAAACTACAACAGGTCTGGGGAAGCCGTTGTCATAACCTGTGTAATGGCGTGTTTCCTCTTTAAGAACGGCATCACTTACGCCGTCAATCCAGGTGTCTATTTTTCTTGCTATTTTAAGCAAAGCGTTGTTATATGCACGTGATGCTATTGTAAGTGCGTGACCGTCGCTTTCTTTAACGTCTTCATACGCTTCCATAATGGAGCAGCCGCACATAATATCGTGGAACTGATTGAAGCATACGTCACGCCACGCTTCTTTAAACTCTTCGGTGTGTGCTGCTGAATTTGTGATAACAGATGAAATTGTATCCCATTTTTCGGAAGCGGCGAGAAGATTTTCACATTTTCTGTTAAGTTGTTTTACGAGCGAAGTTGCGCTGTAACAGCCGCTTGCGTGGTGCTGAAGGTCGTCACTCCACGAGGGAATGTCGAGTGCTCCGACAAGAATGCTTTTAAAATATTCGTCGGGTGATGAGAATTTAAGGTCGCAGTAGCCTTCACGGTGAAGATTTTCTTTAAGGTATTCAATATCGCCTTTTGTAGGTCCGCCGCCGTGGTTGCCGACACCGTAGAAAAGCATCATTCCGTGACCTGTTTCTTCTGCACGTTTTGAATATTCGTCCATCGCTCTGTCAAGCGATTTTTTACCGCTTTCACCGTAGCCGGTCGGTATTCTGTATGTCAGAAGTCTTGAACCGTCTGCGCTGTCCCACCAGAAAAGGTTTTCGGGCATTTCTTTGTTTTCGTGAGTGCCGGGACGCATCATAACATAAGCGGTCATTCCGCCTTTTGTAATAAGTTGCGGAAGCATACCGTTATGACCGAATGAGTCAACATTATAACCTGTTCTGCATATTCTTCCGAATTTTTCGTGATAGTAAAGTTGGCTGTAAAGTGCCTGACGGGCAAAACTTTCGCCTGACGGCATATTGCAGTCGGGCTGTACCCACCAGCCGTTTACGGGAATCCATCTTCCTTTTTTTACCATCTGCTGAATTTCCGCGAACATTTCGGGGTCTGTTTCTTCAACCCATTTGTAATATGAAGCGGATGAGCAGGTGAAAACAAAATCGTCATATTCGTTAAGTCTGTCAAGAGCGCTTCTGAAAGTCTGAAGAACTTCGCCGCAGCCTTCCTGCCAGCGCCAGAGCCATATTGGGTCAAGATGTGCGTTACCTATAAGATGTACGGTGTTATTCATTTATTCTTCCTCCCCGATAAATCCGAAATATCTGCCTATCCAATAAGCAAACGTGAACGGGTAGCAACTTTCAACACAGAAAGAGCCGCCGCTGTCTTCCTCTTTATATTCAAGCGGATTCCTGTCATATTTTGAGATGAAACATTCATCATTGGGAAGACGGACACTTGTTTCGTAATAATTATCCGTAACATATTTTTTCGGAATATCTATTCTGTTTTTTAAAGAAATGTTGCTTGCAAGACGTGAAACGTTGAAACGGTAAAACCATGTTTTTATGCGTTCTTCGTCGGGCTTTGCATTGTCGGGATCTGAAATGAAATAAAGAAAATCATAACCGGGGTTGAATTCCGGAGCAAGAGAATATCTCCATGACCTGAAACCTTTTCTGAAAATTTCTTTTTTCTCTTCATCTTTTTCAAGCGAAATAAGGCCAAAAAATGAAGTTACCGCAAGCATGTGGTCGCCGTACATAAGGTCGGATCTGTCTGTTTCGTTTATTGCAAGACTCATCTGACGGCATCTGTCACGGTGCTTTGTTACAAGGTCGAGATAACCCATATTTTCGAGTTTTTCGAGTGTTTCTTTATATCTTCCCTCTTCGCCGGAAACGTGCATTGTAACTTTTAAATACATCATAAGTTCGGCTGAATTGAGGCAGGCATCTGCCCATCCCATTTCAGTCATAAAGTATTCGGGATTCCATTTTGCCCACGTTGTCGGGTTGCCGTCACACTCACGAAGCATAAAGCCGTTGTCAATGATGTGGTCCATAGTTGCTTTAGCGGCTCTTATAATAAGTTCGTCAAGTTCGGGGTCATCTCTGCCGAGAAATTCGTGCGCTACAAGCAGATTGAGATAGTGAAGTGTAATTTCATCACTGCTTGTGTCGCCTTTATAAATTATATCGGTATCCTTGTAACCCTCTGACGTATAAAGTTTTTTAAGTCTTTCGGGAACAGGTGTGTCGCATTTGATTTCCAACCCTACCATTTTACGCTTTTGGGCATCTGTTGTGTTTTCGCATATTGCCGTTTCGGCGTTCTTTTTGTAAAACAGACCGTCATCGGGAACAGGCTCTGAGGTTGTAACGTAAGACCTTGCAACAAAGCCGTCGCCTCTGCCGGGAATATACATAAGAAGAAGACATGCTTCGCACGCTTTAACTGCAATTTCACGTGCTTTGATTGTTTCTTCGTCATAGTCGCCCTTTTCTTTTTTTAATGTGGCGTAATGGAAAATTTCGCCTATTGAAAAGCAGGCGGTAAAGCCGCCGTCATTGTCGGAATGACCGTAGGGAAGTATGGATTTTATATTGCCGCTTTCGGAAAGATGTTTCTGACTTATCATTCCGTGTCTGTCAACGTAAGTAAGTGTTTCCTCAAGAAGTGCAAGTGCTTTTTCTTCCATTGACATCATAACCATATCAATATGCGTTACGCCGTTTGCGGTTAAAACCCAGACGCCGTTTCCGTCGGGAACTATTGATTTTACGTCATTGTCGGGCAAATCACGTTTTGCGCTGAAATACATTACTTTATCCCACGAAAGTTCGGCGTTTTCGTCAAAACGTGTAACGCCGCCGTTTGCGCCGTACCACATAACGCCGTTGTCTGTTTCACAGAAACAGGTGTAATCGCTTTTTTTGCACGGAAGCGGATAGGGGAATCCCGTTAAATCGGGTTTTTTCGGTGCTTTTTCAAGCAGTTCTTTCGGAACTTCTATATCGTATTTTTTGTAATGCGATATTTTTCTTGTCAGTTGCGGTGAAAGTATTATTTTTTGCGGCATGACCGTTCTCCTTACTATGTATTTATTATTATACAAACTAATATTACCAAAAATTATATACAAGTTCAATACAATTAACAAAATTTCATTATATAATTATTTATTAAATTTGTGTAAACATATTGGCATACGGCAAATAAAGTGATATACTATACAGGATAAATTATCTTTTCGGAGTGAATATAATGAATACATCGGTTTTTGAACAGTACGAGTCCGAGGTGCGTTCCTATTGCAGAAGTTTTCCGACTGTCTTTACAAAAGCGAAAGGCTCTGTCATAACCGCCGAGGACGGCAAAGAGTATATTGATTTTTTCTGCGGTGCGGGTGCTCTCAACTACGGTCACAACAATGATTATATCAAATCAAAAATAATTGAATATCTTGAAAATGACGGCATTATTCATTCTCTTGATATGTTTACAACCGCAAAAAGGGATTTTATTGATTTCTTTGAAAAGAATATTCTCATTCCCCGCGGATTCGATTATAAAATACAGTTCCCCGGTCCTACCGGTACAAACGCTGTTGAAGCGGCTTTGAAACTTGCGAGAAAAGCAAAAAAAAGAAACAATATTTTTGCATTTATGGGCGCATTTCACGGTATGACACTCGGTTCGATTTCGCTTACAACAGACCGTGACTCAAGGGTCGGCGCAGGCGTTACACTTACTGATGTAACACATATTCCGTCTCCGTATATGTTCCCCGAACTTGACGTAATTGATTATATGCAGACACTTCTTGACGATGACCATTCCGGCGTTTCAAAACCGGCGGCTGTTTTCATTGAAAGCGTTCAGGCTGACGGCGGAATATATGTTTTCTCGGTTGATTTTCTTAAAAGACTTCGTGAATTCTGCACAAAGAATGACATTCTTCTTGTTTGTGACGATATTCAGGTCGGCTCCGCAAGAACGGGTACTTATTTTTCATTTGAACGTGCGGGCATAATTCCCGACATTGTAACTCTTTCAAAATCAATAGGCGGTTACGGTATGCCGTTTGCGCTTGTTCTTTTCAAACCCGAAATAGACGTATGGGCTCCGGGTGAACATAACGGAACATTCAGGGGCAGCCAACTTTCAATAGTTGCCGCTAAAGCGGGACTTGAAGTTATGCTTAGCGAAAAAGTTGAAGAAGGCGTAAGAGAAAAAAGCAAAATAATCAAAGAGTATCTCGACAAAATCGCCGCACTTAACGAGAACATTGAAATTCGCGGAATAGGCTTTATGTGGGGCATTGACTGCAATAAAGTTAAACCCGACGTTATTTCAAAAGCAATAGTTAAAGAATGTTTTGATAACGGTCTTATTGTTGAACGTGCAGGCAGAAACAACGATGTTGTAAAACTTATGCCCTGCCTTCTTGCCGATGAAGATACACTCAGAAAAGGTCTTGAAATTCTTCTTGCGGCATCAACAAAGGTATTAAATAACTAAATAATTCAGAATAAAACGGCGGCTTATCCGAATGGATAAGCCGCTTGTTATTTTACACGTGTAAAATTAACCAAAAAATGTGTTTTTTATGTGTTCAAAAATAATATTGAATTTATATTCACCGTATGATACAATAATACACAAATATTGACGAAACGGAGTGTGTATATTGAAAGAAAACAAAATGCCGAAAGCATATACGGTAATGTGGAGCGTTTTTGCCGGTGCTTACGCAATATGGATGATACTTTTCAAAAACACGGCACTCGGCACATTTGAAACGGTTGAAGAAAGAACAGTTCAACTTTTCGCACAGGGTGCTCCGGTTGTGTTTGACGACATTACGGGTATGATAGGCAGACATTGGCTTTATCCCGTATGGGCGGTAATTTCAACAGTTTGTCTTCTTTTGTTTATTGTTTATCTTAAAACAATCCTTTACGGGAAAGAACCGGGTAAATTCATAAAATATTTTTGCCTTGTAAATCTTGTTTTCGGCTTTGTTTTTGTTACGTGGTATGCACTTTTAGGCGATTACACTTTAGCGCAAAAAGTTAAAAACGTTACTGCGAGTATGCTCGGACTCAGTTTTCCGTGGCATTTCAGAATGTGGGGCGTATTTTCATCACTTTCTGTTTTCACCAATACAATATACGCTTTCCGCAAACATAATTTCAACAGCCGTGTCGGTATAGTTCTCGGCTCAATAGGAAGCGCCGCTATTTTTATGACAATAAATCTTCCCTCTGTCGGCGAAGAAGCCGATTTCAGCAATCCCCGTTGCCTTTTCCATTGGCTCGGCGCACTTCTGTTTGCGTTCCTTTGTGCAACCCCTCTCGGTATTCTTCTGTTTTGCCAGATGAAGAAAGGTTTTAAATATTACAAAGGCACGTTCATTATTTTTATTGCAATGGCAGTTGTAATGACATTGCTTCTTGTTATTGTCGGCAAGAGTGCACTCATTGAAAACATTCCCGTTTGGGCGGCATACGTTATTATGTTTATACTCAACTTCACAAACATTTACAGTGATGAACCCGTAAGCAAAAAACGTGAAAAAGTTACGGTAAAATAACAAATTTTACAAGTAAATGCTATTCGGAGCAGATTTTCGATAATGAAAATCTGCTCTCTTAACAAATAACACATCCACCCGAAAAATCGAGTGGATGTAATTTTAATATATTCACTTGTTTTCCTGAAGCGTGAAAAAAGTTTTTACAACAAGCGTTTTCAATTCGGCTTCATCGGGGTAAAATTCCATATATTCTTCCCCTTTAACCGCTTCGCCTTTAATTTGATTGATTCCGGAAAATTCGTATTGAGAAAATTCATTACTTTTTTCTTTCATTTGGTTAACGGAATAATCTGTTGTAAGGTATTCGGAAATTTTCAAAATAATATTGTAAAATGCTTCTTCGCCTTTTTCTTTATAAACGCTTTGGGCTTTTGAAGCGAGTGATGAAAGGTACTGCTTTTGTCTTTCCATTCTGCGGGTATTTGAACTGTCGGCCATTTCACTTCTTGCTCTTACGAACTTCAGTGCCTGCTCTCCTGTTAATTTAACTTCGGAGCCCACAGTCCATTTTTTATTGTAAGAAGAAAAATCATCCTCAAGCGTTACGGTAACACCGCCGAGAGCATCGTTAATTATTTTAACTGCATCCATTGTTAATGCAACGTAGTGATCAATTTCCACACCGTAAAGAAAGTTCGAAACAGCATCTACAGTGTTTATGCAACTGTCAACACCTCCGCTTCCGTATGTGTGGGAAAGCGCAATTTGCATTTCTTTACTGCCTGCCTCATCGCCGCCCACACCGAGAATGTTGACCTCAGTCATGGTATCACGGTTAATTTGCACGGCCTCAACGGTTTTGGTAACTTTGTTTACGGCAACCAAGGCAAGGAAATCGGCTTGCTGTGGGTTGACATAATTGCCCGTAACCTCGGTATCTTTATACTTATCAAGACCCATTACAAGTATTGTTTCCAAGTCTTCGTTTTCGCAATACCATTTTCCGTCATATCTGATAATATCGGAATATACAGGTGTATAAAGAATATCCGTACCGCCGGGTTCTTCTTCATTATAATGCTTATTTTCCCAATATTTTAATGCAGCCAACCCACCGGAAACAACAATTATGAAAGCGACAAATGCGGCAATAAGTTTTTTTATTACTTTATTGTTTTTTTGCTTCAATCGGAGCACCCCAATTATGCTTTTACAGATTTCTTTCTGTTAATAACAAGAATTGCACCACCGGCAACGATTGCGATAACACCCGCAACGGCAAAAAATACAGTTACATCGTTTGTCTGGGGAGATTTAGGTCCGTTAGGATCTATTGCTGTTTTTTCGACAACAAAAGCAACAAGTGATGCTGATGAGAATGTTGCGGAATAAGTGCCGTCACCATTATCAACCAAGGGGATATTTTCCCAACTTGAACCGTCATCGTTTCGGAAGCAAAGTACAAGAGAGCCTGAAGGAACACCGAGGTCAAATTTGATTGTAACCGTGTTGCCGTCAACTGCGAGATATTCTGCGTAATCTCCGTAAACGGAAATGTCAAAAAGATCTCTTACTACACAGTCGGACGCACTCTTGTCAGGGTCGATTTTCTTGACTTGTGCATCAAGTCCCGAAAAGATATCTGCAAGAGAATCGGCAGAAGCAATTTGATCTTGTGCATTTGAAAGATTTTCATTGATATCATCATAGGCTTCATCTTTTTCGGAAACAGGTGTAACTACAAGTTCACCGTAGGGAATACCTACAACTTCCTTACCGTTTTTATCCTTAATAACGGCTATAACCGTCTTGCCGTGCTTGTCTTTAACCGGAACAATTGAGGGAGCGGCTTTTTGCTCCACACTGGGAGTAAAGTTTGCGGCAAATGACGGCATAACCATAATTACTGCCAAAACAAATGCTAAAATAACACTAACTGTTTTTTTCATAATAAAATAATTCCTCCAAAATTTATTATTTTATATTATACGGGCTTTTTTGCCCTGCCATAACCAAAAAACGTTTGTTTGAGTTGCCGTTTTTACAAGTGGAAAGAATAATTTTGTTTCCCGAACATGCTTCGTATGTTTCTTCATCAAAGTATGTGTCAAGTGACCTGGTGTTTTTTATTACGCCGAAAAAGGCGTCTGAAACACTTTTATCCTCAAAGTCGTAGTTATATAAAATGTGTCTGTTATCAAATGTTGTTGATGCGAATACTTCGTAATGATACTCGCAATTCTCAAGATAGATAACAATTTCTTTATTTGCAGATACGGTTTCTTCATCAACATAGAGTGCCTGAAGTGAACCGAACATAGTATCATCTTTCATATTATGCCCGTAAATAACGGTTACAGGGTCGGAAAAATCGTTTTTATTGTATTTGTACTCTGTAAATATTTCGCCGTAAGAAGAACGGTCACCGTTACGGTCGTGGTCAACATAAAACATATCGTTATACGTGCTTTGGAATACGGGGTAACTTATTTCCGTGCCGGGAATATCAATCCAGGCAATAACATTCGGGTACTGTTTTTTCAGTTTTTTAAAATTTATGGGGCTTTCGTACGGTTTTTCGGTGGTTTTTTGAGTTTCGGCTTTTATAACCTCGACGGTAACCGGTTCTCTGACATTTTTATTGAAAAAACTTTCTTTAAAAAACAAAAGGAGTAATAAACATCCTGTTATTATAAGAATAACGCCGATTACACATACAATTTTCTTTTTCAAACAATCACCCCCGAATCAAGGAGCATTTCGCTGAAATTATCAATCAATTTAACTGCACTCTCACCGAGCTTATCAAAAATTACTTTTTGTGCTTTGCCTATTTCGGGTGCTCTTTCTTTTGTGTTATGACAGTCAGAACCCAAAAGATGAATTTGACCGTTTTTAAGCATATTTAAGGCTTTGCGTTTTGTGAAGGGGTTTAAAAAGAAATCTGCGTTTGACTGAACTGATATACCTTTAATAATAAGTTCATTAAGAGTGTTTTTCGGTATATACCGTAAATAACGTTCAATATGAGCAAGAACGACATTAACATCTCTGCACTCGTTCAGTTCAATAACTTCATCAATCAAACGGGAATTCCAATTTCTGAACGGCATTTCCAAAAGAATGCAATCAGTACCTTTTATCTTTAACAATGACAAATCATCGCAACGGGAAATTCCCTCGAAATACATAACCTCTGCTCCGGGAATAATTTCGATCTGCAAATCTTCCTTTGAATTGTTAAGTAAATCCAAAGAAGTTTTTCTGCGTTTTACGAACATTTCCGGAGATTCGCGGTGACTGTAAAAGTGCGGCGTTGCCACAACTCTTTCGACCGATTGACTTTTTAAAAGTTTCAGCATTGCAAAACTTTCGTTTTCGTTTTTTGCACCGTCGTCAATACCCGGTAAAATGTGGGAGTGAAAATCAATCATTTGTTTCCGGCATTTTTATCTCTTTTACCTCAACAGGATCAAGGTGCGGGGATTTTGCGGTGCCGTAATAACCGCCGTATTTATAATATTTACCGTATTTACCGTATCTGTGCTTGCCTGATGAACCCCTCGTCATAACAAAACCGAAAATTTTAATTTGTAAAAACTCAAGTTGGTGAACAGTTTCAAGTAAAGCACCGTGAACACAGTAATCCTGGCGAACAACAATTATTATTCCGTGAAGGAACTTTGAAGCAACCAAAGCATCTGAAACCGAATTTATCGGAGGAAGGTCAATTAAAATGTAATCGAATTTTTTTGAAAGGGCGGAAATAACATTTTCCATTGTCTTCGAACCGAGAAGTTCTGAGGGGTTCGGAGGAAGGTTGCCAACCGGAATAACATACAAATTTTTATGAAGTTCACTGTTAACAACTACATCGGAAATGTTAGCCATACCGGTAATAACGTTTGAAAGTCCCGGTGTGCTTTTAATATTAAGGTATTTGTTAATAGTAGGTTTGCGCATATCACAGTCAATGACAAGTACACCTTTGCCTGCTTGTGCAATGCTGTAGGCGAGGTTGACGACAGTAGTACTTTTACCCTCATTTTCAAGGGGGCTTGACAAACCGATAACTTTACAGTTACCCTCGGACTCGGGAGTACTGAGCATAAGATTTGTTCTCAAAAGTTTATATGCTTCCGAAGCACCAAAACTGAGGTTATTGCCGAAAACCGCTTTTTTATCGTGCTGTTTTTCGTTTTTGTTCTTTTTTGCAAATCCCATTTCAGTTCACCTTCTTATCTGCCGAATTATCTCTGCTGTAGTAATAATTTTTTGATGAGGTTGCGCTTGAAAGATCGGGGATAACCGCAAGAACCGGTATGTTTTCAAATGTTTTAAGTAAATACTCTTCGTCACGAATCACGTTATCCGTTAACTCAAGAATTACAATAATTCCGCAAGCGAGAACAAAACCGAGCAAAAGACCCGTGGCAGTGATTTTTGTAACATCAGGTCCGGATTTACTACTCGGCACAATGGCATAGTCAACGATTCTGACCGAACTGCCGTCAACAACTTCCGCAATACGTTTAGGCAATGTTTTTGCGATTGTGTTGGCAAGAAGTTCCGTTTCCTCTCTGTTTGTACTTGTGACTTTTATTCTGAAAATTTCGGTACCGGAAACAGCCTCGGAAGTAATCATATTTTTAAGTTCCGTGTAAGTGTAATTAACACCGGTTTTTTTAATAACTTCTGTTAAAGTGGATCTGGATTTAAGTATTACGATATATGTATCTACAAGGCTTTGAGCAGCGGATAAGTCACCTGAACTTATGGAAAATGAAGTTGACCCTACCGAGAACGAGGTGTTATTAACATACATTAAAGCCTCTGCTTCATATGTCGGCGAAATTAAACGGGTTGCCGCAAAAAAAGCGGTACCGCCGCCTAAAACGGCAACAAGTATAATAAGCCAAACACGTTTTAAAAGTGCCTTGGCAAGTTTAATTAAGTCTATTTCAATATATTGAGAATTTTTCATTCTTCCACTCCCGATTTCCCGTTTAGGGAAAATTTAACTAAATCAGTATAACTTATTACTGTTTTTTTGTCAACAAAAATTAACCGTATATTTTCCGTTTTCACGGTCTTTTTACTGTTTTTTAAACTTTTCGTGAAGCGAAACTTTGACTCGGCAGTGTTCTCCTGCTTGTGAACCGAACATAAGAAATGTACCTGTTGACTTGCTTATTCTATTTCAATTTTCCAATATTTAATTGTTCTTCTTTCGTAAGTGTAAGTTATGTAAAGCGTCATACCGTCTGCGACTATTGCAGGGTAACTGAATTCGTAATCGCCTTCAATGCTTTCAAGTTTTATGAACTCCTCAAAAGTATTTCCGTTGTCAAACGAGCGCATAAGCGTAAGCGGTGAACGGTTGCCCCAGTTTTCGCCTATGGGGTTTGAAATGAGAACAAGTGAGCCGTCGGAAAGTTTTGTAACGTCAATTCCGCTGTTCGGGTTTAACAGGTCTGTTTCATACGCTTTACACCATACTTTTCCGTTTGTTTTGCTGTCGCTTCTGTAAATTTTTCCTTTGTCCGTGCGTACAAACATATGAACGCCGTCTTCATCTTCCCACAAAGTCGGCTGAATCATATTTACTTTTTTGCCGTGCTTTTTAGGTCTTAAAACAAAGTTTGAGTGTGTGAATGTTTTTCCGTCATCTTCCGAGATGTCAACAAAACATTTCCAGCCGTTTATAGGGTGTTCTTTTGATGCGGGCGCAAGAACCGTGCCGTCTGAAAGTCTTATCGGTTTGTTTTTAACAGGACCTCTGCCGCCGTCTGTATCGCCTTTAACAAGTTCTTTCGGCTGTGAAAAACTTTTGCCGCCGTCTTTTGAAACAGCATAATAAGTTACCCACTTCGGAATTGGTTTACCGTATTTGAAGTAAAGAATGACAGTTCCGTCTTTTTTCAGAAACAAAGCGGGATTCCAATGCGGAAGTTCTTTTCCTTTAACGCTTACGGCATAAGGCTCTGCCCATTTTCCGTTTTCATTTACGCTGACATATATTTTAACATCGTTTTTCCCTTCACTGCTTCCCCCGAACCATGCGGCGACAACGTTGCCGTTCGGAAGCGGCAAAACCGTCGAGGCGTGACAACTCGGTGTTACCGAACACTCGGGATAAATAAACTCGCTGTGCTGTGATTTAATTACTGTCTTCATTTTCATTCTCCTTTTTGTCAAAAGCGTTCCAGCCTGCTTTAGGTGTTTTATCTTTTTCACCGTAGCCTATGTTCATAACGATAGGTCCGTTTTCATTTCCGAAAGGCAGGGGAGTGCTTTTTGAAAATTGTTTTTCGTTTTTTTGATATACGGGTATGCTCGGCTGTGCCGAAGTACCGTATTGTAAAGGCGAAGCGAAGTTTTTGTTTGTGTTGTTTTCGGCTTTCGGTTCGGGCAAATCGTCTGAGCCGAAAGCGTTCCACGGCGTGCTGTTTTTTTCAGGCTCGTCATAGCCGATATTCATAACAATAGGTCCGTTTTCATTGCCGCCGGGCAAAGGTGTACTAAACTGTTTTTCTTTTCTTCTTTCTTCTTTCGTCATATTAAGAGTTTCATCAAGTACAAGTTCACGGGCTGTGTTTGCAAATGACGGAAAGCCTTCATATTTTGAAAGTTCTTTTAAAAGTTTCAGGTTAAGTACAGGCGGTATAAGAGACAACAGCGGTAAAATGTTGAACAGAGCCGCAAAAGTGCTGAATGCATTTATAATCGATTCATTATTTGTGCCTATTGCAAAAAAGAACGAAATCAGCGACAGAGCATAAAGAATATAACCGGAAAGATTGTATTTTTTTATGAGTGAAATAAAATAAAGCTGAGCAATAATAACTCCCGCAAAAATGAGTTTAACGGGAATATTTGTCATATTCATTGCAACACTTACAAATTCGACAAATAAACTTGCTATTGAAACTTTATTGAAAATCGGTGAGAGTTCGCGCCATTTTTTCATAAGCATTGCTTTTGCTTCGTAGGAGTATTCGGACAGGTCACCGTAATTTATTTTAAAAGTCATTCCCATAAAAACGGTGTCGTGATAATTCCTTTCCGGATGTTTGTCGGTTCTTCCGGAAAGATGTTCCTGTTTTTCACCGTAACCGATATTCATAATTGTTTTTTCGCTGTCGGGTATTTTTTTGTCGTCGGGAATAATTCTTTCATCAAGAAGTTCGTTTTTGAATTTTTCGTCGGTGTTGAAAACAAACAAGGGGAAGCCCGGTTGCTTTTTTAAATACCTGTAATGGCGGTAATAAAAAAGGCACAAAAACAACGAAGCAAAGGTAACAATGTCAAACGAAAGTGCAAGGTTTACCGCAGTGCCTGTAAAAACCGTTCTGTCAAGGAAGTAAGTTTGCGAAAACAAAGCGATTGAGCAGACCGTACATACAATAAACGAAATTTTATCGGTCTTTTTTATTCCGCCGGAAAAAAGGAAAAGTAAAGCGGGAAAAATGAGGTAAATAAGAAAATAAAGATTTTCCGTCAGCCCGTAAATAACGTCGGCAAAAACAAAAAATGCGGCATTTAACACGAGCATTTTATAAGTCTGGTCGGTGAGTTTGTTCCAGTCATTCATAAGACGGCGCTGTTCATTGATGAGAACTTTGCTTTTATCAATTTCGGGAATGTAAAAAATCATATTGTTCACTCCTTTTTTCTATTGTACCACAGTTTCCCCTGAAAAAGAAACAGATTTTCCGTAATATTTCGGAAAATCTGTATTCTTTATAATACATATTTATTTGTGATAAAGTTTTTTGCTTTCGTGCTGCGGTTCGCAGGTAAGGTTTACACCCAGTTTTCTGAAAGTATCTCTGTCAACCTGCGAAAGAATAACTGTTGAATGTGCTTCGCTGCCCGAAAGGTTATGAAGTTCGTTGAATGCTTTTTTGGCACTTTCACTTGTAACTGCGCTCATTGTAAGTGCAATAAGAACTTCATCTGTGTGAAGTCTGGGGTTATGATTGCCGAGAATGTCGGTTTTGAGCATCTGTATGGGCTCAATAACTTCACGTTTGATAAGCAGTTCGCTGTCATCGATTTTTGCCATTGCTTTTAAAGCGTTGAGTATTGCCGCACTTGATGCACCGAGAAGGTCCGAGGTTTTGCCTGTTACTATTGTTCCGTCGGGAAGTTCTATTGCAACAGCGGGGCGGTTGCCCGTTGTTTCGCTTTTAAGAAGAGCCGCTTTAACAATCGGACGGGTGCTTTCAACGGAAATGCCCGCCTGATTCATAAGACTTTCTATTTTTGCGATTGCATTGTCATTTTTAATACCGCTTTTTTTGTCGCAAAGTGTTGCGAAATAACGGCGTACTATTTCTTCGTAAGATGCTCTGCGGCAAACGTCATCATCTGTAATGCAATAGCCTGCCATATTTACGCCCATATCGGTAGGTGATTTGTACGGGCTTTTACCCTCTATTTTTTCAAATATTGCATTGAGAACGGGAAAAACTTCAACGTCACGGTTGTAGTTTACGGTTGTTTTTCCGTATGCTTCAAGATGATAAGGGTCAATCATATTAACATCGTTGAGGTCTGCGGTTGCCGCTTCATAAGCGAGGTTTACGGGATGTTTTAACGGAAGATTCCATATCGGGAAAGTTTCAAATTTAGCGTAACCCGCTTTAATTCCCCGTGCGTTTTCATGGTAAAGTTGTGAAAGGCAGGTAGCCATTTTGCCGCTTCCGGGACCGGGTGCGGTAATAACAACAAGCGGTCTTTCTGTCTCTATGTAATCGTTTTTACCGAAGCCTTTTTCACTTACTATATGCTGAACATTGTAAGGATAACCGTCAATAGGGTAGTGAACGAAAGCCTTTACACCGAGTGTTTCAAGTTTTTCTTTGAATTTAATTGCGGCAGGTTGTCCGCTGAACTGTGTAATAACGACGCTTCCTACAAAAAGACCGATGCTGCCGAATGCGTCCATAAGGCGCAAAACGTCGCTGTCATAAGTGATGCCGAGGTCACGTCTTACTTTATTACTTTCTATGTCATTTGCGGAAATGACAATAACTATTTCCGCTTGTTCTTTCAATTTAAGAAGCATACGGAGTTTACTGTCGGGTTTGAAACCGGGCAGAACTCTTGATGCGTGAAAATCATCAAACAGTTTACCGCCGAATTCAAGGTAGAGTTTACCGCCGAATTCTTCAATTCGTTTTACGATTTGTTCGGATTGTTTTTCGATATACATATCGTTGTCAAATCCGATTTTCTTTTCAAAATCCATAAAAACACCCTTTCATAAACTACAATTTTACCAAACGTTAATTACTTTGTCAATGTATGATGCTTTTACATTGTGACAAAGTTTAATAATGTTTTTTATTCATTTTTATGAAAATATTATTTTCACTCTGTTGTTCATTTATTGACTTTGCGAGTGAATAGGTTTATAGTAAAAGCGGTTATTTATATTATACCTCGGTCGGCGTTCGCTGTACAGAAAGGATTTTAATATGGAAAAATTTTCCGAAAGATTCAACGTTAAAGTTTCACCGAAAGGGCGAAGCAGTCACATAATAGAAAGAAAAGGAGTGCGTTTTACGGTTATCACTCCCTGTCTTCTGCGTGTTGAAGAGCAGTCTGCAGGTAAATTCTGCGACGAGCCTACGCAGTCCGTATGGTTCAGGGATTTTGACAGTCCGAACTTTGTTGTAAACGAAAGCAGCGGAACAATAGAAATTAAAACGTCAAAAGCAAATTTCTTTTATTCATTAAAACTCAAAAAAATGCTCAGAATAAAACTTCGTGACGGCAGAGTTGTAACAAATTATACTTCGGGCAACCTTAAAGGAACTTGCAGAACTCTTGACATTTCCGCAGGTGTTCCCGTTCTCGGTGACGGCGTAGTATCAAAAAACGGTGTCGCTCTGCTTGATGACAGCGATACTCTTGTTCTTCGTGAAAACGGCAAAATCGTACCCCGCCCCGCTAAAGAAAAAGATGTTTATTATTTTGCGTACGGGTACGATTACATCGGCGCAACGACAGACCTTTATAAATTAACGGGTCACACTCCGCTTATTCCGAGATATGCTCTTTCAAACTGGTGGAGCAGATATAAGGCATACACTCAGGACGAATACCTTGCACTTATGGACAGGTTTAAAACCGAGGAAATACCGATTGCCGTAGCAACAGTCGATATGGACTGGCACTGGGTTGACATAAAAACGAAATTCGGCTCGGACAGTCATAAAAAAACGCTTCATAAAAATCTTTTGGAGTTTGTATATGACGTGTGGTCAACGGGCTGGACGGGTTACAGTTTCAATACCGACCTTTTCCCCGACCCCGATGCTTTCCTTAAAAAACTTAAAGATGACAATTACAGGGTTACATTCAATCTTCATCCGTCTATGGGTGTTCGCTGGTTTGAAAATCAGTATGAAGATATGTGCAAAGCAATGGGACAGGACCCGTCAACGAAAAAACCGGTTAAATTTGATATTACCGATGAAAAATTCGTAGAAAACTATTTTAAGATACTTCACCATCCGTTTGAGAAAAAGGGCGTTGATTTCTGGTGGATAGACTGGCAGCAGGGTACAAGAACGAATATACCCGGACTTGACCCGCTTTGGGCGTTGAATCACTATCATTTCCTTGACAGCGCAAAAGACAATAACAGACCGCTTATTCTTTCACGTTTTGCGGGCGCAGGCAGTCAGCGTTATCCGCTCGGCTTCAGCGGTGACACAGTTCAGGTCTGGAAAAGTCTTGACTATCAGCCTTATTTTACAATAACCGCTTCCAATGTCGGTTATCCGTGGTGGAGCCACGATATAGGCGGTCACTGTATGGGCAAAAAAGACGATGAGCTTTACATCCGCTGGGTGCAGTTCGGCGTTTTCAGTCCCGTTATGAGACTTCATTCAACCGCAAATGAATTTATGGGCAAAGAGCCGTGGAAATACAGCGGTCCCATTGAAAGAGTGGCAAAATACAATTTAAGATTACGTCACAAACTTCTTCCGTACATTTACACAATGAACCGCCGTACATACCATGACGGCAGGGCGATATGCGAGCCTATGTATTACACATATCCGAAGTCGGAAGAAGCGTATAAAGTTAAAAATCAGTATTTCTTCGGTACCGAACTTATGGTTGCGCCGATTACGGAGCATACGGCTGACGATAACAATATGGCAAGCGTAACAGTATGGCTTCCCGAAGGACGTTACACCGACATTTTCAACGGCAGAATTTACAGCGGTAACAAATTTGTTAAAATGTACCGTGATATAGAGTATATTCCCGTTCTTGCAAAAGCGGGTGCAATTATACCCATGGGCGAGGATGACCGCACAAACAACACAAATAACCCCGAAAATATGGAAATACTCATTTACCGCGGCAACAACACGTTCACGCTTTACGAAGATGACGGCGTTACAAACGATTACGAAAAGGGTGTTTACGCCGAAACTCCGTTTACTGTTTCGGAAGACGGCACTACCGTTACATTTACAATAGAAAAAGCGCAGGGCGATGTTTCGGTTATTCCCGAAAAAAGAAAATATGTGCTTAAATTCCGTGATATTGTAAAAGGTGATGTGAGCGTTAAAGTCAATAACCGTGAAAAAGCGTTCAATATGGGAACGGAAAACGGTACACTTGTTATTACGGTTGAAAACGTAAAACCGGATGACAAACTTGAAGTAACGCTTTTAACCTGCGATTTTCTTGCGAATGTTGATAAAAAGGATGCACTTATAGAAACTATTTCAAAATATCAGATGAATAATGATACAAAAGGTGCGCTTTTCACCGACTTTGTTCTCAAAGAAAAAAATCTTCCTCCCGTTGCTGACAATTTCAGCGGACCGATAGAGGAAATACTTGAACTTTACAGAGGATGATTTCTTTACGTCACCGAGTAAAGCGGAAGGATAAATTATGAGCATATCTGAAATATTAAAAAAACAGGCTGAATCAACAGGAACGAAAATTGATGATTCGCTTTACCCGAAACTTGAAATATACGCAAGACTGCTCAAAGAGTGGAATGAGAAAATAAATCTTACCGCAATAACGGATGATGAGGGAATAGCGGTAAAACATTTTCTTGACTGTCTTGAAATATTCAAATACGTTGATTTCAAAAAAGGCGCTTCTGTTATTGATGTCGGCACGGGCGCAGGTTTTCCCGGCCTTGTAATTGCCGCCGCAAGAGAAGATTTAAACGTAACGCTTCTTGATTCCACGGGAAAAAAACTCAAAGTGGTGGCGAATATTGCCGACAGTATGGGACTTTGTAACTGCACGGTTCTTCACGCAAGGGCAGAGGAAGCGTCACGAAAACCCGAATACCGTGAAAAGTTTGATTATGCAACGGCACGTGCCGTTGCCGAACTCAGAGTTTTGTCGGAATTTTGTTTGCCTTTTGTTAAAAAGGACGGTACTTTCATTTCAATGAAAGGCTCAGCCGCAAAAGAGGAAGCGGAGAACGCAAAAAACGCATTGTCCGTCTTAGGCGGCAGAATTGAGCGTGTAAACACGTTTGATTTGTGCTCTTTGGGCGAAAGGAGCATTATTGAAATAAAAAAGATATCGCAAACTTCGCCACAATACCCGCGTGCTTCTGCAAAAATCTCCGCAAAACCCCTGTAAATTTAATAAAATCAAGCATTTTATGTCGATTTACCCCGACGTAAAATGCTTTATTTTTTTGATTTTGTGTGATATATTTTAGTCACAGAGAGACGGACAGGCTTTAAAAAATAACGAAAGGAAGATACAATGTTAAGAACATCTTCTAAAAATAAAGCCAACTGTCAGATTCAACTTATTAATCACGAGAATATTTTACCGAATCCGAATCAACCCCGTGTAAGATTCGATTATGACGAACTTGAGGGACTTGCGACTTCAATAAGGACAAGCGGACTTTTACAGCCTATAAACGTAAGACCGCTCGAAGACGGCAAATATGAACTTATTTCAGGTGAAAGACGGCTTCGTGCCGCAAGAATGGTCGGACTTTCAAAACTGCCGTGCATTGTAATGGATGTTTCCGATGAACAGTCTGCTCTGTTTGCACTTATTGAAAACGTTCAAAGGCAGAATCTCGATTTTTTTGAAGAGGCGGAAGCGGTTGAAAGACTTATGACCGAACACGGCCTTTCGCAGGATGAAATTTCAAAAAAACTCGGCAAGGCACAATCTACTCTTTCAAATAAACTCAGGCTTTTAAGACTTCCCGAAGATATGCGGTACAAAATATCATCGGCAGGACTTACCGAACGCCACGCAAGGGCCCTTTTACTTCTTCCCGACAATTCGGCACGCAACAGGGCGCTTGATATAATAATCGACAGACACCTTAACGTAGCGGAATCCGAGAAACTCATATCCGACATATTAAAACGCCGCAAAATCGGTAACCGCCCTGCAATAAAAGGGTTTAAAGATATGCGGATATTTATAAACACAATAAATCATGCGGTTGACACAATACGCAAAGCCGGTATTGACGCAGATACCGCAAAAAGCGAAACGGATGAATATTTTGAGTACGTTATAAGAATAGCGAAACCCGATGACATAACCGTAACAACGCAGGTCGTATAAAGTTTGGGTATATACCGTCTAAGCAAAAGACCGAAAAAGGTATATTCTCCCGAAAGGGAGTTTATATAAAGCCATATCTTTCTCTTTCACACCCCACATCCACAGCGAAGCACTCTGCCGTAAGGCAGGGTGCTTTGCTGTTTCGGTGTACTTGACGGTTAATAATCAAAAAACATTACAGCCGGGATATAAAAATATATACCAATTTATGTAAATCTGTGATACAATAATAAAAATAACTTTATGCGGGGTATATTTTGTTATGAGTAAAGAAAAAAAGAAATCTTCATCGGCGAAACTTGTGAAGCGGTTTATTCCGTATTATAAAAAGCATATCGGAACGCTTGCTTTTGATTTACTGTGCGCATCGCTCACCACGGTGTGTGAACTTGTGCTTCCGATTATGGTAAGGCTTATTACGAATACCGCAACAGAGGACCTTGAAGCACTTACCGCAAAACTTATTCTGTCTGTCGGCGGAATATATATTGTTTTAAGAGCGATAGACGCTGTTGCCAACTATTATATGGCATCTGTCGGGCACATTATGGGAACGAAAATCGAAACGGAAATGCGCCGTGACCTTTTCGCTCACCTTCAAAGACTTCCGTTTTCTTATTATGATGACACAAAGGTCGGCACGCTTATGTCAAGGCTTACAAACGACCTTTTTGAAGTTACGGAGTTTGCTCACCACTGTCCCGAAGAATTTTTCATTGCAGGCGTGAAAATTGTTGTTTCGTTTATAATTCTTTGCTTTATGAACGTTCCGCTTACACTTATAATGTTTGCCGTTTTGCCGTTTATGGCTGTAATTCTTTCAACATACAACCATAAATTCCGCACTGCTATGCGTGAATCGAGGGTAATAATAGGTGAACTCAACAGTCAGACCGAAGATTCGCTTCTGGGCGTGCGTGTTGTAAAATCATTTGCAAACGAAAAAATAGAAGAGGGAAAATTCAAAAAAGGCAATCTCAAATATCTTGACATAAAGAAAAATATGTATAAGTATATGGGCTCTTTTCACTCACTTAACAGAGTGTTTGAGGGTATAATGTACATAGTTGTTGTAGTAACGGGCGCATTTTTCCTCATTAACAAAAAAATCAGCGCCGCCGATTACGTTGCATACCTTATGTATATTTCAGTTCTTCTGACGGCAATAAAAAGAATTGTTGAGTTTGCCGAGCAGTTCCAGAGGGGTATGACGGGCATTGAAAGGTTTTCCGACATTATGGATATTGAGCCTGCAATAAAAGACAGCCCCGATGCAAAAGAACTTGTCGTAACAAACGGTGTTATTGATTTTGAAAATGTATCATTCTCATATTCCGAAGAAGGCAGAAAAGTGCTTGCCGATATAAATCTTCACATCAGCGAGGGTGAAAATCTTGCACTTGCAGGTCCTTCGGGCGGCGGAAAAACCACGCTTTGCAACCTTATTCCGAGGTTTTATGACGTGACAGAAGGCAGAATACTTATTGACGGTACTGACATTAAAACGGTTACTCTCGATTCTTTGAGAAATAACATAGGCATTGTTCAGCAGGATGTTTACCTTTTCTCCGGTACTGTTAAAGAAAATATAGAATACGGACTTCCCGGTGCTTCTGATGAGGAAATTAAAAAAGCCGCCGTTCTTGCAGGTGCCGACGAATTTATTGAAACACTTCCCGACGGGTATGACACATACGTCGGAGAACGCGGAGTAAAACTTTCGGGAGGACAGAAACAGAGAATAAGCATTGCCCGTGTATTCTTAAAAAATCCGAAAATACTTATTCTTGACGAAGCGACGAGCGCACTTGACAATGAAAGCGAACATCTCGTTCAGAAATCGCTTGAAACACTTGCAAAAGGCAGAACTACAATAACGGTTGCTCACAGGCTTACCACAATAAAGAAAGCCGACAGTATTCTTGTTGTTACAAGAAACGGCGTTGAGGAAAGCGGCTCCCACGCAGAACTTATCGCAAAAGGCGGCATATATTCAAAAATGTACGAAATGTACAGTATATAACTGAAACAGGAAAGGTGAATGAGTATGAATTATCCTACGCCCCACATAAATGCAACTCCCGACGATTTCGGCAAAACCGTTCTTATGCCGGGTGACCCGCTCCGTTCAAAATTCATAGCGGAAAACTTTCTCGAAGATGCACGCCTTGTCAATAACGTAAGGGGCGTGCAGGGCTATACGGGAACGTATAACGGCACAAAAGTTTCGGTTATGGCTTCGGGTATGGGTATGCCCGCAATAGGTATTTACAGTTACGAACTTTTTAACTTTTTCGGCGTTGAAAACATTATCCGTGTCGGCTCGGCAGGCGGTATAAGCGACAAAGTCAAAGTCCGTGATTTGATTCTTGCAATGGGTGCGTGTACAAATTCCGATTATGTCCGCAATTTCGGACTTCCCGGAACTTTTTGTGCTACGGCAAGTTATCCGCTTCTTAAAAGCGCCGCCGAAAATGCCGAAAAAAATAAGTTTTCGTACGCTGTCGGGAATGTTCTTTCCTCCGACACGTTTTATAACGATGAAGCGTATCTTCCGGAAAGTATGAAAAGTACGCCTCAATGGGCTAAAATGGGCGTTCTTGCCGTTGAAATGGAAGCGGCAGCATTATATATGAACGCCGCAAGAGCAGGTAAAAATGCGCTTGCGATACTGACGGTATCCGACCATCTTATTACGGGCGAAGCGCTCAGCGCAGAAGACAGGCAGAATACTTTTACCGATATGATGAAACTTGCACTTGACGTTGCCGCCGAAATGGGGAATAAATAATGGCAAAAAGAGTTTTTCTTATAGTTCTTGACAGTTGCGGCATAGGTGAAGCGCCCGACGCCGAAAAATTCGGTGACAAAGGGTGCAGCACAATACGCAGTATAAGTAAATCACCTTTTTTTGATATAACAAATTTAAAATCAATAGGTTACACGAATATTGACGGACTTTCATTCCTCGGCGAGGGAGAACTTAAATCAACCGTTGCAAGGCTTCGTGAAAAATCAAACGGTAAAGATACCACAATCGGTCATTGGGAAATAGCGGGTGTTGTTTCCGAAAAACCGCTTCCCGTATTTCCGAAAGGTTTTCCCGATGAAGTAATTTCAGAATTTTGTGAAAAAACGGGCAGAGGCGTTTTGTGCAACAAGCCGTATTCGGGAACGGAAGTAATAAAAGATTACGGAAAACAACATCTTGAAACGGGCGATTTAATTGTTTACACTTCCGCCGACAGCGTTTTTCAGATTGCCGCACACGAAAGTATTGTACCCCGTGAAAAACTTTATGAATACTGCCGAACGGCACGGGAAATACTCAAAGGCGATTACGGTGCAGGCAGGGTAATTGCAAGGCCGTTTGAGGGGGAATATCCGTTTAAAAGAACGTCGGGCAGGCACGATTTTTCACTTGAACCGCCCGAAAAAACTTTGCTTGACGAACTTAAAGAGGAAAATTTTGACGTAATAGGTGTCGGCAAAATACACGATATTTTCGCAGGCAGAGGACTTACGGAATACAGTTTTACCGTTAATAATAAAGACGGAATGGAAAAAACGCTTTCCTATCAGAAAAAAGATTTTAGCGGACTTTGTTTTATAAATCTTGTCGATTTTGATATGGTGTACGGTCACAGGCAGGACGTTGACGGATATGCAAATGCGCTTAACGAATTTGACAAATGGCTTCCGACTTTCATAAACGGTATGCGTGATGACGATTACCTTATAATTACCGCCGACCACGGGTGCGACCCCGGGGATGAGAGCACAGACCACACAAGAGAATATGTTCCGTTTGTAATGTATTCAAAAAACAGTGAGCCGAAAAATCTCGGAACAATATACGGCTTTGACTTTATTTCAAAAACTGTAAAGGATATTTTGAATTATGACAGATAAAGAACTTGTAATGCTTGCCTGTGAAGCGCAGAAAAACTCATACGCACCGTATTCTTCATTTAATGTCGGGGCGGCGCTTCTGTGCAAAAACGGGAAAGTATTTAAAGGGTGCAATATTGAAAATGCTTCGTTTTCACCCACCGTATGTGCCGAAAGAACGGCGATTTTCAAAGCGGTCAGCGAGGGCGAAAAAGAGTTTTTGAAAATTGCAATAGCCGGCGGTAAAAATTATTCGGTTGCAGATGCAACGCCGCCGTGCGGAGTTTGCAGACAGGTTATGCGTGAATTTTGTGATGACGATTTTGAAATTTTGCTTGCAAAACAAAACGGCGAATTTGAGAAGTTTACTTTAACGGAACTTCTTCCGTTATCATTTAAACTGTGAGGTTTTGCTATGAGAATGTATGATATTATTAAGAAAAAACGTGACGGTTTTGAACTTTCAAAGGACGAAATCGAATTTTTTATAAAGGAATACACAAACGGCTCTGTTCCCGATTATCAGGCTTCGGCGCTTTGTATGGCGATTTTTTATAAAGGTATGACCGAGGAAGAGACCGCCGCACTCACTCTTGCAATGGCAAATTCGGGCGATACCGTGGATTTGTCGTGTTTCGGTGACAAAAGCGTTGACAAACACAGTACGGGTGGCGTAGGGGACAAAACAACGCTCGTTGTTGCGCCTGTTGTCGCATCGCTCGAATGCGTAATTGCAAAAATGTCGGGCAGAGGTCTCGGACATACGGGCGGTACCGTTGATAAACTTGAATCAATAGACGGCTTTAAAACAGAACTTTCACCCGAAAAGTTTTTTGAACAGGTTAATAATATAGGTATATCCGTAATCGGACAAAGCGGAAACCTCACTCCCGCCGACAAAAAACTGTATGCTTTGCGTGACGTTACGGCAACGGTTGACAGTCTGCCGCTTATTGCTTCAAGCATAATGAGTAAAAAACTTGCGGCAGGAGCGCATACCATTGTACTTGATGTAAAATACGGCTCGGGTGCGTTTATGAAAACGCCCGAAGACGCAAAAAAACTTGCCGAAGAAATGGTTAAAATCGGTAAGAACTGCGGCAGAAACGCAGCGGCGGTTATTTCCGATATGGAAAAGCCGCTCGGAAAAAATGTCGGAAATTCACTTGAAGTTAAAGAAGCCATTGAAGTTTTAAAAGGAAACGGTCCCGAAGACCTTGTGACAGTCTGCATAACACTTGCGGCGGAAATTGTTTCGCTTTCAAGGAAAATATCTTTTGAAGAAGCAAAAATCAAAGCATCCGATGCTTTAATAAGCGGCAGAGCATTCAACAAGTTCTGTGAATGGATAGAATATCAGGGCGGCAACGGAGAATGGCTTCAAAACACGGAACTTTTCCCGAAAGCACCGTACTCCTTTGACATTTTATCTCAAAATGACGGATACATTTCTTCAATGGATTCCGAAAAAATCGGAATTGCTTCGGTAATGCTCGGCGCAGGCCGTGAAAAAAAGACCGATATAATAGATATGTCCGCAGGAATTATAATTGAAAAGAAAACCGGCGATTACGTTAAAAAAGGCGAAAAACTCGCAACGCTGTTTTCATCGGATGAAAAGATATTTGAAAATGCGGCTGAGCGTTATTTGTCATCTCTTGAATTTTGCGAGAATGCACCCGAAAAGCACGGCGAAATATACTGCATTGTTGATTAAATGAGTTTTTGATTTGTATATATACTGTTATTGATTTTACACCTTGCATTTTGCGGGGTGTAATTTTTATGTAACTTATTATTTCAATTTGTAATTGATTTTCTTGAATTTTTCTGTTGTTTTTGTGCAATATTGTTAAAAAGTACGCTTTTAGGAAGGCTTTATAGTGCAATTTGCGGGTTGAAAAAGAATTTTCGGTATGATATAATCCCTTTCGTTGGTAAAAATGTTACAAGTTTGTAATATTTAGTTACCGATTTGCAATAATATTTATCGGAAGGTGTTGAGAAATTTCTCATATTCCGAAAAAATACGAAAGGCTTATATTCTTATGATTAAAAGCAGAATAAAAAACACTCTTGCGGCTTTTATTGCCGCCGTAGTCGTTATTTCGACTGTTCCGAGTGTAAATGCGGCTGCCTCAAACATTGAATACAGTGCTTCAAAATCTTACAAAAACGGCAAATATTACAGCAATCTTATGAAAGTTAAACTTACCGGCGACCAGGTAGCGGATATTGTAAACGTCGCAAAATCGCAGGTAGGTTATCACGAAAGTTCTTCTTCAAGTGAACTTTCGGGCAATTCTTCGGGCAGCGGCAACTGCACCGAATACGGCAGATGGTACGGCGACCAGGGTTACTGGTGCAACAAATTCGTATCATGGTGCGCTTATGTTGCAGGTGTTCCCACATCAATTTTCCCGAAACTTGCATCGGCAACCTCATCATATCAGTCTTTTCCGTCATACGGTGCGAAATGTTTTTCTTTTTCAGGCAAAAAAACACTTGAACCGGGCGACGTTATTTTCTGTTGCACATGCGGTTGCGGTCGCGGCTGTATAGACCACGTCGGTCTTGTTACCGATGTTGATTCTGATTATATTTATTCGGTTGAAGGAAATCTTTCCGATAAAGTTCGAACTGTAAAATATCCCGCTTCAAGCGGTTACTGTTCAAGTATGCGTGAACGCATAAATTACGTTGCACGTCCGCAGTATCAGGACAATTCAGCAACACTTTCCGATGTTGACAAAGCAACGGCGATTGTATTTACAAAAAAATCAGTATATGCTCTTTATGATTATTCGCTCTCGCTTTCTGATGCAAAAAAATTCTGCAAAAGCGTAGGCGGTGAACTCGCAGGAAAAAACAAAACCGTTTCAAAACTTATAAAAAAAGGCGATTATGACAGATACTTCATTAAAGTTGACGGCAAAAGCAAAATTCTTTATACAGACGGAACATGCGTTTCCGCTCCGAAAAAGAAACGTGCTACCGGATTTGTCGTAAGAATACCGTTAAGTAAAGTCAAACCCGTAAATACTGCATCAATCGGCGGCAAAAGGTACGAAATATACGATTTTCCGATGACTCACGACATTGCCAAAGCGTATGTAAAGTCACTCGGCGGAAAACTCGCAAAAGTCAGCAAATCATCTTTAACAACCGTTTCCGTTCTTTTTAAAGAATCAGACGCATACCGCACATATACAAAAAGCAAAATTGCGCTTAATAACGGTTCAAATTCGTTTGCAAGTAAGAAGCAACTTAAAAAATGCTCTTTGATAGGTTTTATAGCCGTCTATGACGAAGCCGAAAAAGCGACCGTTTCTTACAATGCAAACGGCGGAAAGAAAACACCTAACGAGCAGATGTGCAAAATCGGAACAAATATTCCGCTCAGTAAAATCGTTCCCGAAAAAAGCGGCAAAACATTTCTCGGCTGGTCAACAGAGCAAAAATCAAAAGAAGCGCAATATGCTCCCGGAAGCAAAATTTCCGTAAAAGCAGATACTGTTCTTTATGCGGTTTTTGATTGATTATTGGGGTTGTCGCATTTAGCGCAGAACGAAAAGCAAAACGCTTTATTAAACGAAATAAATAACAAAAACGGTTTTCTTACGGAGATTTTGTAATGAAAACCGCTTTTTATATAACAGAATGTTTATTGAATTTTGCTTTTCTAAGCGTTTTTTCGCCCTCGGCATACTTAGTATTGCCAACGGGACGAAGAAAACGCTTTCTGCATCTGAATGCGACAGCCCCTTTTATATTCTGAATTATTTTATTGAGATTTTATATAATTTGTATTGATTTTTAAAAGAAAATTACAAAAACGCTTGCATTTTTTTATTAAATGTGATATATTACCAATGTAAGAATATCAACTTGATTGAGAGCAGACGAAACCGTCTGCTCTCAGTCATTGTATGAATATTTACGAATTGCCGGAAAAGAGGTGCTGTAATGGCAAAAAATACCGCACAGGCGGTGTGGGATATAGCAAAGCCCATAGCAGACGAACTCGGACTTATTCTCTGGGACGTGTGTTTTGAAAAAGAGGGTGCAAACTATTATCTCCGTGTTTTTATTGACAAAGAAGGCGGCGTGGGAATTGAAGACTGCGTAAATATGAGTCACGCTCTCGACAAACCGCTTGACGATGCCGACCCTATTGACAAGGCGTATAATCTTCAGGTTTCTTCTCCCGGAGTTGAAAGGAAACTCACCAGAGATTTTCATTTTGAATATGCTATGGGTGAAAACGTTATTTTAAGACTTATAAGACCTTATGAGGGCAGGCGTGAATTTAAAGGCGTTCTCACATCTTACAGCGATGAGGGCGACATCACCATTCAAATTGATGACGAAACGCAGATGACCGCTTCTAAAAAAGAAACAGCGTTCGTAAAACTTGACGATTTCGACTTTTAACAATAAGTCGGAAACAATACGGTTGATTTGATAAATTATCTGTCCCGAAAGGGCGTTGAAAGGATTGGTAAGAAAAATGAAAAAGAAAACTCCTTCTAATCAGAATAAGGAATTCTTTGAGGCTATTGACCTTCTTGAAAAAGAAAAAGGAATACCGGCAGATTTTCTTCTTGAAAAAGTGTGTGCCGCTATTGTTACATCGGTAAGAAGAGATTACGGCGGGGAAGATATTGTCTTCTGTGACTGTGATCCCGAAAAATATGAACTTCGTGTTTACCTTAAAAAGACGGTTGTTGAGGAAGTAAACGATCCCAACGCCGAAATAAGTGTCGATGAGGCTTCAAAGTATAAAAAAGCGGCTCTTCCGGGCGACGTTGTAGAAGTAGTTCTTGAAACAAAAGAGTTCGGCAGAATTGCCGCACAGACTGCGAAAAACGTTATCCGTCAGGGTATTCGTGACGCAGAACGCGGTCTTATGATGCGTGAATTTCAGTCAAAACAGCAGGAACTTGTTACAGGTAAAGTTCAGCGTGTTGACCCGAAAACGGGTAATGTAACGCTTGAAATAGGCAAGTCCGAAGCAATTCTTCCCAAGGGCGAACAGGTTCCCGACGAAGTATTTAACGAAGGCGACCTTGTTAAAATTTACATTGTAGATGTTCGTGATACCGAAAAAGGTCCGAAAGCGATGATTTCAAGAACGCATCCCGGTCTTGTAAAACGACTTTTTGAAACGGAAGTTCCCGAAATATATGACGGCTCCGTTGAAATTAAATCCGTTGCAAGAGAAGCAGGCTCGAGAACGAAAATTGCGGTTTACGCAAAAGATGAAAACGTTGATCCCATAGGCTCATGTATAGGACCTCGCGGTGCCCGTGTAAATCAGATAGTCGAAGCACTCGGCGGCGAAAAAATCGACGTTGTTACGTTTGATGAAGACCCGGCAAAGTTTATTGCGGCAGCACTTGCTCCCGCAGATGTCCTCAGCGTTGAAATTGATGAAGATCAGGAAAAATCGTGTCACGTTACCGTTCCGGATACTCAACTTTCACTTGCAATAGGCAACAAAGGACAGAACGCACGTCTTGCCGCAAGGCTCACAGGCTGGAAAATAGATATAAAACCCGAAAGCGGTTTCTATATTCCTCAAAGCAAGTGAGGTTTTTATGGCTGAAAAAAAGATACCTTTAAGGAAATGCACGGGTTGCTGTGAAATGAAGCCTAAAAAAGAACTTATAAGGATTGTAAAAAGTCCCGAAGGTGAAATAAGCCTTGACATAACGGGCAAAAAATCGGGGCGCGGCGCATACATTTGCCCGAACCGTGATTGCTTCAACAAGGCTCGTAAGGCTAAAAGGCTTGAAAAAGCGCTTGATACACAGATTCCCGAAGCAGTATATGACGAAATGGAAAAACAACTTGATTAACATTACTAAAACGAAAGGAACGGCACGGGAACGGGTTGTTTAATTGATTTTGTTCTTTGAAATGTCGCTTTGATAATGAAAATGGGCAATAATATAATGGGTTTTCTCGGTCTTTGCCGTAAAGCGGGGTTTCTTCTTTACGGGCACGACACCGTCAAAGAAAGCATAGTGAAAAACAAAGCGTTTCTTGTGATTCTTTCTTCGGATTCGTCACAGAGGCTCAAAGATGAAATGACATCTCTTGCCTGTGCTGACGGAAGAAATGTAAAAGTAATAAATTCTTCTTTTACAATGAATGATTTTGCCGTGTGTACGGGGAAAAAATCAGGTGTGTTTTCAGTAACAGATAACGGCTTTGCCAAAAGAATGGAAATAATGTTCGGGGAGGCATAATATGGCAGCGATAAATAAATACAAAGTAAGCGAAGTTGCAAAGGATTTCGCAAAAAGTACAAAAGATATTACGGAACTTCTTGCGAGGTTTTTTGATGAACCCAAAAAGAGTCAGACTGCTCTTGAAAATAAAGAACTTGACATAATTTTCGATGTTCTTACTCAGGAAAATCAGGTTGAAAGTTTCGACGCTTATTTCTCAATGCAGAAACCCGTTGAGAAAAAGTCTGAACCGAAGCCCGAAAAGAAACCTGAAACAGAAAAGAAAAAGGCGGATTCCTCTGCGAAAAAACCGGAAGCGAAAAAGACGGAAAGCAAATCTCAGGATAGTAAAAAACAGGAAAATTCCGCTCCGTTTAAAAAGCACGAGAAAAAGGCTGATGCTCCCATGCAGTCAAGAACAAAGGGCGAAAAGCATACCATTGACACGAGAGCAGACAGTTTTGAACTTGAAAAATACAATGAGAAGTATGAGAATATTGCGCCCGTAAGGTCAATGAACGACAATATTCAGAACAAACAGAAACTCAAACAGAAAAGCCAGCAGTACAGAAAACAGCAGGGTATGCGCTCCAAAAAGAAAGAAACCGAGGCTGAAAGACTTAAAAGAATTGAAGCGGAAAGAGCCAAAAAGACTCTTGTTATTACAGTTCCCGATGAAATTACCGTCGGCGACCTTGCCGCTTTACTTAAAAGAACAGCCGCAGAAGTTATTAAAAAATTGTTCTCTTTGGGAGTAATGGCGTCTGTAAATGAAATAATAGATTATGATACAGCTGAAATAGTCGCAACCGAACTCGGTGCAAAAGTCAAAAAAGAAGTTGTAATCACTATTGAAGACAGAATTATTGACGACAGCGAAGATGATGAGGCGAATCTTATTCCGAGAAGTCCGGTTGTTGTTGTTATGGGCCACGTTGACCACGGTAAAACATCACTTCTTGACGCAATAAGAAATACTTCCGTTACTACAACCGAAGCAGGCGGTATCACACAGCACATAGGCGCATACAGAGTTAATCTTAACGGTCAGGACATCACTTTCCTTGACACACCCGGCCACGCCGCATTTACCGCAATGCGTGCCAGAGGTGCTATGGCTACCGATATTGCAATTCTTGTTGTTGCGGCGGATGACGGTATCATGCCGCAGACAATAGAAGCAATCAACCACGCTAAAGCCGCAGGCGTTTCAATAGTTGTTGCGGTTAATAAAATGGATAAACCCGACGCATCGCCCGACAGAGTTCTTCAGCAACTTACCGAGCATGAACTTGTTCCCGAAGAATGGGGCGGCGACGTTATTTGCGTTCCCGTATCGGCAAAAACAAGAATGAATATAGACAAACTTCTTGAATCCGTTCTTCTTGTTGCCGAAATGAAGGAACTTAAAGCAAACCCGAACCGTGCGGGTAAAGGTATTGTTATTGAAGCAAGACTTGATAAAGGCCGCGGTCCGGTTGCGACAATACTTGTTCAGAACGGTACAGTCAAAACAGGCGATATAATCGTTGCAGGAACATCAGTCGGCAGAATCCGTGTTATGACTGACGATAAGGGCAACAAGGTAGATGAAGCAGGACCTTCCGTTCCCGTTGAAATTACAGGTCTTACCGAAGTTCCGACAGGCGGCGATTCATTCGACTGCGTTTCCGATGAGCGTCTTGCAAGAGAACTTGTTGAACAGCGCAAACAGCATCAGAAAGAAGAAGAATTCAAAGCGTTCCAGAAAGTTACGCTTGACAATCTCTTTGATTCAATCAACGAAGGCGAACTTAAAGACCTTAACATCATTGTCAAGGCTGACGTTCAGGGTTCTGTTGAAGCAGTTCGTCAAAGTCTTGTTAAACTTTCCAACGAGGAAGTTCGTGTAAACGTTATTCACGGCGGTGTCGGTGCAATCAATGAATCCGACGTTATGCTTGCAAATGCTTCAAACGCAATTATAGTTGGCTTCAACGTACGTCCCGATGCAGTTGCGGTTACAAATGCCGAGCGTGACGGCGTTGAAATGAGAATGTACAGAGTTATTTATGACTGCATCGAGGAAATCGAAGCGGCTATAAAGGGTATGCTTGCGCCTAAATTCCGTGATGTTGAAATGGGCAAAGCGGAAGTACGAAACGTATTTAAACTTTCAAGTGCCGGTATGATAGCGGGTTGTTATGTAACTGACGGTAAAATTACGAGAAACTCAAAAATCAGAGTTGTTCGTGACGGTATAGTAGTATTTGAAGATGAAATTGCATCACTCAAACGTTTCAAAGATGACGTTAAAGACGTAGCATCAGGCTATGAATGCGGTATCGGACTCCAGAAATTCAACGATATCAAAGAGGGCGACGTATTTGAAGCATACATTACCGAGGAATATTCCGAATAAGGCGGGTTATTATGAGTGTTTATAAACAGGACAGAGCAGCCGAAGATATAAAACGTGAAATAGCGGCTATAATAAGGGAACTTAAAGACCCGAGAATAGCCGACCGTATGATTACGGTTGCACGTTGTGAAGTTGCTCACGATTTGTCATTTGTCAAAGTGTATGTAAGTGCCGTTGAGGGAATTGAAGTCGCAAAACCGGCGGTAAAAGCACTCACGAATGCAACAGGCCTTGTAAGGCGAGAGGTGGGTAAACGCCTCGGACTGAGAAAGGCTCCCGAGTTGAGGTTTATTGCAGACGATTCAATAGAATACGGTATGGAAATTGCAAGGAAACTTGAAAAACTTGTACCTGAAGAGGATAGATATGACAGTTGATTTGAAACAATGCGCGGATATTTTGAGAGAGAATGACAATTTTCTCATTCTCTCCCACGATCATCCCGACGGAGATACTCTCGGATGTGCATTTGCGCTTATGAAAGTGCTTGAAAAAATGGGTAAAAAGCGCAGATTTATGTGCGCCGATGATGTTCCGCAGAATTTTTCGTACATATATGACGAATTGAAAAACGATGATATAATTCCCGATTATATTATTGCCGTTGATGTTGCCGACAAAAGACTTCTGGGAAACCTTGAGGAACAGTACGGCGACAGAGTTGACCTTTGTATAGATCACCATATGTCAAATACTCACTATGCTTCCGTTGAACTTATAGAGGACAAAGCGGCGGCAAGCGAAATTGTATTTGAACTTATTAAATATATGGGCATTGAAACGGATAAATACATAGGCGAATGTATTTATACAGGTATTTCAACGGATACGGGCTGTTTCAGATATCAGAATATGACTTCATCGGTTTTCAGAATTGCCGCAGAACTTCTTGATGTGGGCGTTGATTTCAAAAAGATAAACAAACTTATGTTTGAAACAATGTCAAAAAGTCTTTTAAAACTTGAACTTATGGCAAGAAAAACGCTTGAATACTATTTTGACGAAAAACTTGCTATTATTACTCTTACGCAGGATATGTACAAAAAAAGCGGCTCAAACGAAAACGAATGTTACGGCATTACGGCGCTTCCGAGGCAAATCGAAGGCGTTCTTGTAGGTGCTGTAATAAAAGAAAAAGAAGACGGAACTTACGGCATTTCCGTGCGTACCGGTACGGAAATTGATGCTTCCGAAATTTGTCTTCGTCTCGGCGGAGGCGGGCACAAAGGCGCCGCCGCCTGTAAACTTAAATGCAGTTATGAAGAAACAAAAAAACAGTTGCTTGATTCTGTAAAAATATCATTGGACGGTTTTATACAATGACGGGAATAATTCCTCTTGATAAGGGTGAAAATTGCACATCGTTCAAAGCGGTGGCAACGGTAAGGCACATACTCGGTGAAAAAAAGTGCGGTCACACAGGAACTCTTGACCCTATGGCTACGGGTGTTCTTCCCGTGGCTGTCGGCAAGGCTACACGTTTTATTGAACTTTTTCCCGACAAGAAAAAATCATACGTTGCCACGTTTAAAACAGGGCTTCGCACCGATACTCTCGATATATGGGGAAAAGTGCTTGAAGAAACGGGAAAAGAAGCGTCTTTTGAAGATGTGTTGATTCTTTTACCCGATTTCAGAGGGAAAATAAATCAGATTCCGCCAATGTATTCGGCGCTGAAAAAAGACGGAGTGCGTCTTTATGAACTTGCACGTCGCGGTGAAACTGTTGAACGTGAAAGCCGTGAATGTGAAATTTTTTCTCTTGAAGCCGAAGAACTTTGCAGCGGTGAAATAAAACTTTTTGTTACGTGCTCGGAGGGTACATATATTCGTACGCTTATAAGCGATATGGGTGACAGACTCGGCACAGGCGCTGTAATGACTTCATTGAGAAGGACAAGCGCCTGTTCTCTTAAAATTTCCTCGTGCATTACGCTTGAGGAATTACGTTTACACGCCGAAAACGGTACTTTAAACGATGTAATAATTCCCGTTGAAAAAATGATGTTGACGTATCCGTCGTTAAATGTTACAAAACCGCAGGGAACACGTTTTTTAAACGGCGGCGAACTTTCACGTAACAGAATAAATGATAAGGGAATAAACGGCTTTGTCCGTGTGTACTGTGAAGAAAAATTTATCGGCATAGGCGAACTTTCGGAAGAAAGTGACAGCCTTACTGTAAAAAGAGTTTATTCAGAAGGATGAATTATGCTCAAAAACAATAAAACAAAAGGGTGCTTTCTTGCTCTCGGCACTTTTGACGGGCTTCATCTCGGTCACAAAAAAGTAATTACCGCAGGAGAGTATGAAAAAAGGTATGTTCTTATGTTCAGAGAACATCCTCTTAAATCGCTTACGGGCGAAGCACCGTCATATTTACTTACAAAAAGAAAAGAAAAAGAAATTCTGTCAAAGTGGAACGCAGAACCGATATATCTTGATTTTGACGATATAAAAGAACTGTCACCTGACGATTTCTTTAAAAATATAATAGTTGAAACAATCGGGGCGAAAATTCTGTCCGTCGGTTTCAATTTCCATTTCGGAAAAAATGCTTCGGGTGACGTGGAAACACTTAAAAACCTGTGCGAAAAAAACGGTGTTGAACTCATTGTCAGCGATGCGGTTATGTTTGAAAATTACCCCGTAAGTTCAACACGAATCCGTGAAGCGGTAAAACTCGGTGACATCGAAACCGCAAATAAAATGCTCGGAAGAAAATTTTCGTACGATTTTGAAGTTGTTCACGGCGATGAACGTGGGCGTACAATAAATGCGCCTACTATAAATCAGTTTTTTGAAAAAGGCTTTACCGTTCCGAAATACGGCGTTTATTCCGCTCTTGTTGTTGCGGATAATAAAACGTACCCCGCAGTAACCAATATAGGCATAAGACCTACAATCGGCAACAGCGAAGAAAGAAGCGAAACGCATATTCTCGGTTTTTCGGGCGACCTTTACGGAAAAAACATCGAGGTAATGCCAATCAGAAGATTACGAGAAGAAAAGAAATTTTCCTCTCTTTCGGAATTGAAAATACAAATAGAAAATGATAAAAAAACGGCAGAAACCATTGCAAAGGAGTATATGAATGAGTAACAGAATAATGATTGCCCCGTCTATACTTTCAGCAAATTACGCTTCGCTTGACAGTGAAATAAAAAAAGTTAAATCAGCGGGGGCGGATATGCTTCACGTTGATGTTATGGACGGGCATTTTGTACCGAACATCTCAATAGGACCGCCCGTAGTATCTTCAATAAGAAAATGTACGGATATGATTCTCGACTGCCATCTTATGATTAGTAATCCGCTTGATTACATTGACAGTTTCAAAAAAGCGGGTGCGGATATTATATCGTTTCACGTTGAAAGCAACGGAGATGTTAAAGAAACAATAAAAAAAATAAAAGAAGCGGGTATAAAACCCGCCCTTGTTATAAAACCGAAAACACCTGCCGAAGAAGTTTTTGAATATCTTGATGATGTTTTTATGGTGCTTGTAATGACTGTTGAACCCGGATTCGGCGGTCAGAGTTTTATCAGCGATATGCTTCCCAAAATAACCGCCCTTAAAAATGAAATAAAAAGCAGAAATCTTGACACGCATATTCAGGTTGACGGCGGCATTGTACCGTCAACATCAAAACTCTGTATCGAAGCGGGAGCCGATATTCTTGTTTCCGGCAGTTTTATATTCTCTGCCGATGATACCGCTCAGGCAATTCTTTCGCTGAAATAGAATTTTCCGTACTCACAAAGAGTTGCGGTATCTTCTTTTGCGGCGATTTCAATGTCACCGAATTCGCTTAACAGGTATGTAAGGTACACGGATGAAGCAACTTTCGGCTGAATAATATAATAATACTTGTTTTTGTATTTATATCCGTCAAAAGAAATAACGCTTTCATTTTTATCTTTTAAAATGCGAAAAACGTCAATAAATGCATTTTCGCTGAACAGTTCAAGCAAAAGCGGCTCGGCATCCTTTTTCATTATGAGTTTTTTACCCGATTTACCGTCATTCTGCGGCATAACGGTAAAATACATTATGCACCCGCCGTTTTCATCGGGGCATACTTCAATGAGAATTTTGCCCTGCATATCTATTGATTTTCCAAGGTTTATCCGTGCTTCGTCAAGTATGGTCCATATCACACGGCGTGTTTCAATGTTGGAATAATCCATTTCATCATAGGTGATGTCAAGGTCTTTCATGTCATCTTCGCTTAAAGACACAACTATTTTTTCATCACCGACTTCTTTAATTTTCAAAACTATCGCCTCCTTTATTATCATAATACTCAGGCGGTTTGTACTCAATGATAAAATTATGGAAAGGAATTTTATTATGAAGTTTGCACTTACTACATACAGTCTTTCACAGTTGAGAAGAAACGGTGTATCGGAAATCGAACTTATTTCCGTTGCAAAAGAATTGGGGTTTGACGGAATTGAATTTGCGGAAATCAATCCCGAAAACGGTCAGAATAAAATCGAATATGCAAAGATGCTTAAAGCCGAATGTGAAAGAGTCGGAATAACTCCCACACAGTATTCAATCGGTGCTGATTTTATTAACGGAAGCGACGGAGACCTTGAAAAAGAAATCGAACGTCTTAAAGGCGAGGTTGATGTTGCGGAAGCACTCGGCGTTACGGGAATGCGCCACGACGCTTCAAGCGGTTTTAAAGGCGAAGAAAGAAAATATAAAGGCTTTAACGAAGCACTCCCGAGAATAGTAGCAGGGTATAAAGCGGTAACAGAATACGCTTCTCAAAAGGGAATAAAAACAATGATAGAGAATCACGGCTATTTCTGTCAGGATTCAGACCGTGTTGAAAGAATAGTAACTGGCGTTGCAAACCCGAATTTCGGCGTGCAACTTGACATAGGCAATTTCCTTTGTGCCGATGAAAACCCCGTAACAGCGTGTTCAAGGCTTGCGCCATATATTTCCTATGTACATACAAAAGATTTTCATGTAAAAAGCGGCAACGGTTTTGCTCCCTGTGACGGATTTTTCAAAACAAGAGGCGGAAATTACCTCAGGGGTGCGGTGCTCGGTCACGGCGACGTTCCCGTTTTGCAGTGTCTTTCAATAGTAAAAGAAGCCGGTTATGACGGATTTGTTACGCTTGAATTTGAAGGTTGCGAAGATGCAAAAACCGCTTGTGCGTGGGGACTTAATACACTTAAAAAAATAAATGAAATTTTAGGTTGAATTATATGAAAATACTGCTTGCATCCGCATCGCCGAGAAGAAAAGAACTTATTAAACTTATCAGCGAAGACGTAAGAATTTGTCCTGCCGACTGTGATGAAACCGTTCCCGTCGGTTTTTCGGGGAGTGAAACGGTCAGTTACCTTTCAAAAATAAAAGGTGAAGCGGTAAAAAATACCGCAAAAGATGATGAAACGGTAGTTTCTGCCGATACCGTGGTTTGCCTTGACGATAAAATACTCGGTAAACCCGTTTCGGATGAAGACGCTTTTTCAATGCTTCGTATGTTAAGCGGCAAAATTCACAGCGTTTATACCGGCGTAACGCTTATTAAAGGCGAAAAAGTAAAAACGTTTTTTGAAGAAACGAAAGTAACGTTTTATGAACTTTCGGATGAAGAAATAAACGAATACATCAAAACGGGCGAACCCCGTGACAAAGCGGGCGCATACGGAATACAGGGAAAAGGCGCATTGCTTGTAAAAAGTATTGACGGCGATTATTTGAACGTAGTCGGTCTCCCTGTATCAAGACTGAAAAGAGAAATAACGGATTTTTAAGAATAGTAGGGGTTTTTATGAGAATTGTGGTTAAGGTCGGAACATCCACGCTTGCACACAGTACGGGATGTATAAATATCCGTCACGTTGAAGAACTTTGTAAGGTGTTAAGCGACCTGAAAAATGCGGGAAATGAAATAATACTCGTATCTTCCGGCGCTATCGGAATGGGTGTCGGGAAACTTTCGCTTAAAGAAAGACCGACCGATATGCCTACAAAACAGGCGGCGGCGGCAGTCGGACAGTGCGAACTTATGTATGTTTACGACAAACTTTTTTCCGAATATAATCATACTGTCGCACAGATACTTCTGACAGGTCTTGACCTTCAGGATGAAGTGAGATATAAAAACATAAAAAATACAATGGACCGGCTTCTTAAACTCGGTGCAATGCCGATTATAAACGAAAACGACACCGTTTCAACCGATGAAATCGCAGTAGGCGATAATGATACGCTCGGTGCTATTGTAGCGGTTTGTATGAAAGCGGATATGCTTATTCTTCTTTCCGATATTGACGGACTTTATACTGCCGACCCGCATAAAACTGCAGATGCAGAACTTATAAGCGTTGTAAAAGAAATTACCCCCGAAATTGAGAAATTAGGCGGCGGTAAAGGCTCGTCGCTCGGTACGGGCGGAATGCAGACAAAAATTTCTGCGGCTAAACTCTGCACTTCAAACGGAACAGACGTTATCATTACAAACGGTTCAGACCCCCGTGTACTTTATGACATTGTTGACGGTAAAAGTGTGGGGACAAAATTTTTATCTTCGGGTGAGAAAGTATGAAAACAACACAAGAAATTTTAACAGATGCAAAAAAAGCAAAAGCGGTGCTTCTTACACTTTCAACGGAAGAAAAAAATGAAGCACTTAACAGCATGGCTGATGCATTGATTGAAAACTGTGAAAAAATACTTGAAGTTAATAAGAAAGACATTGAAAAAGCAAGAGGAACAATTTCCGAAGTAATGCTTGACAGACTTGCTCTTTCAAAAGAACGCATTGAAGGAATGGCAAACGGAATAAGAGAAGTTGTGCTTCTTCCCGACCCTGTCGGAGTTGTGCTTGATACCGTAAAAAGACCGAGCGGAATAGTTGTTGAAAAAACAAGTGTACCGATGGGTGTTGTCGCAATAATATACGAAAGCCGCCCGAACGTTACTTCCGATGCGGCTGTGCTTGCTCTTAAAAGCGGCAACGTGTGCGTTTTAAGAAGCGGCAAAGAAGCGTTTAATTCGGCAAATATAATTGTTGATGTTATGCGTGAAGGTCTTAAAAATTGCAATCTTCCCGAAACGCTCATAAATCTCGTTCAGGACACTTCACGTGAAAGTGCAAAAGAACTTATGGAAGCAGTCGGCTACGTTGACCTGCTTATTCCGAGAGGCGGTGCGGGGCTTATTAAAGCGTGTACTCAAAATGCCAAAGTTCCGTGCATACAGACGGGTACGGGCATTTGTCACATATACGTTGAAAAAACGGCGGATTTTGACAAGGCACTTAATATAATAGAAAATGCAAAAACAAGCAGACCTTCTGTTTGCAATGCCGCTGAAGTTCTTCTTATTGATAAAAATATAGCGAAAGATTTTCTGCCGCTTGTTAAAGAACGCCTTTGTGATAAAAGAGAGAAAAAAGGTCTTGTTCCCGTAGAACTTGTGCTTTGCAAAGAAGCGCAAAAATATATTGACGGTACACAAGCGGATGAAAACTCATTCGATACCGAGTTTCTTGATTATAAAATGGCAGTCGATATTGTTGACGGCGCAAATGAAGCAATCAACCATATTGCACTTCATTCAACAGGTCACAGCGATGCAATAATAACCGAAGATAAAAATGCCGCAAAACTTTTCACATCACTTGTTGACAGTGCGGCAGTTTATGTAAACGCTTCAACACGCTTTACCGACGGCGGCGAATTCGGTCTCGGTTGTGAAATGGGCATTTCAACTCAAAAACTTCACGCAAGAGGTCCTATGGGATTAAAAGAACTCACAACATATAAATTTATTGTCAAAGGCAACGGTCAGATACGCTGAAAGGGTGATAAAAATGTATAAGGCAGGATTTATCGGTTGCGGCAATATGGGCGGTGCGCTGGCTTTAGCGGCTGTAAAAGCAGTCGGAGAACAGAACGTAATCGTGTCGGATGCCGATAATAATAAAACAAAGTCTTTTAAGGAAAAATACGGCGCTTTTACAGGCTCTGTAAAAGACGTAATAAATAATTCGGAATATATTTTCCTCGGTGTAAAACCGCAGATGTTAAAAGGTCTTTTTAACGAAACAGGCGAATATATAAATGAACGCAAAGACCGCTTTGTGCTTGTTTCAATGGCGGCAGGCGTAAGTATTGCTTCAATAAAAGAAATGGCGGGTAAAGACGTTCCCGTAATAAGAATTATGCCGAATATGCCCGTTTCAACAGGCGAGGGCGTTGTTCTTTTCACAACAGACGGCGTTTCGGATGACGAGAAAAACGAGTTTAAAAGCATAATGAAATGTGCAGGTCTTGTCGATGAAATCGAAGAAGCGAAAATAGATGCGGCAAGTTGCATTTCGGGTTGCGGTCCCGCATTTGTTTATATGTTTATTGAGGCACTTGCAGACGGCGGCGTTGCGTGCGGACTTCCCCGTGACAAAGCAATAGCGTATGCATCACACACACTTTCGGGTGCTTCTAAAACCGTTCTTGAAAGCGGCGAACATCCCGAAAAACTTAAAGATATGGTTTGCAGTCCCGCAGGCAGTACAATTGAGGGCGTTAAGGCTCTTGAAAAAGGCGCATTCCGTTCCGATGTAATAAACGCCGTTGTTGACAGTTACAAAAGAACGCTTGAATTAGGTAAATAACAGAATGCTTTTGAAAAAATAAATACAATACAACAAACCCCTGCTGTTCCTGTTTTAAGAGGACCGGCAGGGGTTTTGGTTTTACGGAATAAATGAAAATATCTTTTCGGTTATACCGCTGTTTTTTTAAGTTTTTTTCTTACGGGAATGTACATAGCAACAAGAATTATGAATGTAATGAACATTGTAAATTCTTCAATGCACTGCGGATTTGTCATTGTGTAGAAGAATGAAGAAAAGCCCGTAATTTCCGAATACGGAAGGTGAATTATTACGCATCTGTCGCCGAAATAGTAAAGAATGCAGCACATAAGCATATATGCCGGCTCTGCGGTTAATGCAAAATTAAAGGGTGATACGCCGAGCGTGGTTGTCTTTTTCTTCAAAAGGTTTTTGTAAACGAAAGGAATGAAGAACAGGCACAAGCCGACGGCAATAATGACAAGCAGAATTATTTCAAGCGTGTCGGAGTCTTCTATCATACCGTTTTTCTCAAATATTCTTGCAACACGAATACCTATTACTCTTGCGGGAACAACACCGAAAACAAAACCGGTTGCGAGAATGTTGAATAAACAGTTGAATTTTTCGTTACCGAAAAGCGGTGAGTTGTCGGGCTCTGTCTGTGCGGTATATTTTTTCGGGAGCAGCGCAATAAACAGCATTGTAATAAATCCGGCAGTTGCTCCGGTTGCGTACTCCCAAAGTCCCCACTGACCGCCTGCAAGCGGACGGGGAGTTGTGAAATCTGCGAATATGCTTGTCGGAAGGTCAACGGTGAAAAGAAGAAGGTTTGCAGCCGTTGTGCCTAAACCCATAACAAAATTCATAACAATAACGCCGATTGCCGTAACTTTATCTTTGAAAGCAACAAATGCATAAACTGCAAGTCCCAGAATACCCAGAAGGTCGGAAACGTGTTCAATGCTCATATAATAGTTTTCAAAGTAGGGTATTTCCTGAGTCCACCTGCGCTGACCGAAATGTGCCATATATGCCTGCTTTGCGTTTTCAAAAGCGTAAGACGGGTCTTCAAGTGCTTTGTCTGCAAGACCGAGTTCGGCGTAATGTACCTGTTCGGGATTTATCCATTGCAATATGTAATGTGAAACGGTGGCTTTTGCAATATATGAGATACCGAAAAATACCGCTATTGCAATTACATAGTGACGGATTTTGTATTCTTTACCCGAAAAGAGTGAGCCGACGAAAAATGAATAAAGCGGAAGAAATGTGCAACCCATTATAAAGAATATGAGAATACCGCTTTTTATGTCAATCGGGGAATAAATAACATTTCCCTGATAGGGAAGGTCGCTGAAAAGAAGCCCTGCGGGCTGGTCCATAACAGTACCGTACCCTGTAACGCCTACGCCGAGTAAAAGCGCGCCTACGGGAATCATTTCGTAGCGCATATTTTTTTTGTTGCCGTAAAAATGGTAAACGCACATTAAAAGAATAAGTCCTACGCTGTAAAGTCCCCATGAGCCGCCGAAGCCGCCTTCGCCGCGGCAACGCCAGATAAATCCGCCGAGAAGTACGCCGAAAATAACCGAAAGAACTTTCATACTTTTGCTGACATACCGAGTGTTTTCCATATCAATATCCCCCTTTGAAATTATACTGTTCAGAATTTAATTCTTTCCGAAATGTAACTTTCAACTTCGTCTATGGGCATTCTAATCTGTTCCATTGAGTCACGCTCACGGACTGTTACGCAGTTGTCTTCAAGGCTGTCAAAGTCAAAAGTAATACAGAAAGGTGTGCCGATTTCATCTTCACGGCGGTATCTTTTGCCGATTGAACCGGTTTCGTCAAAGTCTGTCATAAAACTTGCACTGAGTTTTTCGTAAACTTTAAGTGCGTCATCCGAAAGTTTTTTGGAAAGGGGAAGAACTGCCGCTTTGTAAGGCGCAATAGCGGGATTAAGGTGAAGAACTACACGGGTATCGTTCTTTTCTGCGTCAAGAACTTCTTCATCGTATGCTTCGCAGAGAAGTGCGAGAACCGTTCTGTCAAGACCGTATGTCGATTCGATTATGAAAGGAATGAATTTTTCGTTTGTTTCGGGGTCGAGATAATCCATTTTCTGACCGCTGTATTCCTGATGTCTTGTGAGGTCGAAATTCGTTCTGTTGTGTGTGCCGTTGATTTCGCCCCAGCCGAACGGGAACAAAAATTCAATATCGCACGCCGCTTTTGCGTAATGTGCAAGTTTTTCGTGGTCGTGGTAACGAAGATGTTCTGCGGGAATACCGAGGTCGCAGTAATATTTGAAACCGTACTCTTTGAAATAGTTGTAAAGGTCGGTGTCCGTTCCCTCTTTGCAGAATGTCTGGAATTCCATCTGTTCAAATTCTATTGTTCTGAAAGTGAAGTTACCGGGAGTTATTTCGTTACGGAATGCTTTACCTATCTGACCTATGCTGAAAGGAAGTTTTGCACGCATTGTACGCTGAACGTTAAGGAAGTTTACATATTCGCCCTGTGCATTTTCGGGACGGAGATAAATAATGCTCTTGCTGTCGTTTGTAACGCCGCGGAAAGTCTGGAACATAAGGTTGAATTCACGTATATCGGTAAAATTGTGCTTGCCGCAGTTCGGGCAGGGGATTGAATGGTCTTTGATATATTGGAACATTTCCTCTTTTGTCATACCGTCTGCATGAGCATCGGGGTCAAAATCGTCAATAAGGTTGTCTGCTCTGTGGCGCATTTTGCATTCTTTGCAGTCAAGAAGCGGGTCTGAAAAACTTGCAACGTGTCCGCTTGCTTCCCATACTCTGGGGTGCATAAGGATGTCTGCATCGACTTCATAACTGTTTTTTCTTTCCTGAATAAATCTTTTTCTCCAGGTGTCTTTAACGTTGTTTTTAAGACGTGCGCCCAAAGGACCGTAATCCCATGTGTTGGCAAGACCGCCGTAAATGTCGCTGCCTGCAAAGATGAATCCTCTGCCTTTGCAGAGCGCAACGATTTTTTCCATTGTTTTTTCCGTGTTGTTCATATTTATCAAAATCCTTTCTTTCGGAATCATTTATATTTTTAATAGTCGGTTTCAAGAACTCTTTCGGAAACTTTTCCGCCGAACTGGCTCATATACATATCGGCATAATATCCGCCCGCTTTGAGAAGTTCTTCGTGAGTACCGCGTTCTTTTATCTGACCGTTATCAATGAAAAGTATTTCGTCTGCTTTCTTTATTGTAGAAAGTCTGTGCGCAATAACGAAATTTGTTCTGCCTTTCATTATTTCGTTCATCGCTTCCTGTACAAGAAGTTCAGTTCTTGTGTCAACAGAACTTGTTGCTTCATCAAGAATGAGTATTTGCGGATTCTTTAAAAGTGCTCTTGCTATTGTAAGAAGTTGCCGCTGACCCTGTGAAACGTTTGCGCCGTTTTCTTCAAGAACGGTGTTGTATCCGTCGGGCAGTTCTTTAATAAATTCGTCAGCCCTTGCGGCTTTTGCGGCTTCAATAACTTCTTCGTCGGTTGCGTCGAGCCTGCCGTAACGTATGTTGTCAAGCACCGTTCCGTTGAAAAGCCATGTGTCCTGCAATACCATTCCGTAAAGCGAACGGAGTTCGTCACGCTCGACATCCCGTATATCGGTGCCGTCGATTGTTATACTTCCGTTTTTTACGTCATAAAACCTCATTAAAAGATTTACGAATGTCGTTTTGCCTGCTCCCGTCGGACCTACAAGTGCTATAAGATTTCCTTTTTTTACCGAGAAATCCATATCTTTCATAAGCGGCTTGTCATCGGAATATGAAAACGAAACTTTGTTAAAACGAAGTTCGTTATTAAACTGAATACCGTCTTTTTTTACGTCTGTAATTTCAGAAGGTTCGTCAAGAAGAACAAACACACGTTCCGCCGATGCCATACACGATTGAAGATTGTTTGCGATTTGTGCAAGCGTACCCATCGGGGAAGTGAAAAGTTTTGAATATGTGATAAAAGTAAGTATTCCGCCTATTGAGAACGCTTCGCCCATATCGTAAAGAACTGTGTCGCCTATTGAGAACACACCGTTGTTTACGATAAGATAACCGCCTATTACCGCTATAAGAACATATCCGACGTTATCCATAAGGTTTATGAACGGATGCGTAATACCCGAAACGAACTGCGCTTTTCGGCTCGTGTCTGTAAGGTCGGTGTTTATTTCTTCAAATTCGTCTGTTGCAAGTTTTTCCTGCCCGAATATTTTTACTATTTTGTGACCTGTGTACATTTCCTCAACGTGACCGTTGAGTTCACCCATTCTGTCCCATTGCTGTTTGAAAAGTTTTCTGGAAATTCTGAGTATTCTCAAAGCAACAAGAAGTGAAACGGGGACAATCAGCACTATCATAACCGTAAGAAACCAACTTTTGTAAAGCATCATAAAGAAGATTCCGACGATTGTAACTATTGAACTGATTACGGAAATAAGGTTGTGCTGTAATGTGTTGCTTATGTTGTCAACATCGTTCATTACACGGCTTAAAATGTCGCCTTTTGCGTGTGAATCAAAATAACGCAGAGGTAATGATGATAATTTACTGTTTATTTTTTCACGCAGTTCCCGTACCGTTTTTGCGGTTACTACCGCCATAGTGTACTGCTGAATATATGAGAAAATTGCCATGCCGCCGTAAATTATGACAAGGTAAAGCAAATACGGAACAAGAGATTTTGCGGAAATAATGCCGCCTGAAAGTTTAATGTTTACCTGTTCGCCGAGAACGTCTACCGCATCACCGATATATGACGGGCCGAGAACGTTACAGACGGTTGAAAGAAGACAGGTTATAAGAACGATTATTATGAGAACTTTCTGCTTCATAACGAGGCGTAAAAGTTTTTTAAGCGTTCCGCCGAAACTTTCCGCTTTTGCTTCTTCGTGTTTTGTTTCTCTGTATGAAGCATATCGCTGTTTTCGTGTTTCACGGCGGCGGTTCATTGAGTCGCTGTTGTTCAACGTTTCGGAAGATGTTTTTTTCATTGCTTTTCAACCTCCTCACTGCTGAGTTGTGAAACAACAATGTCTTTATAAACGTCACATGTTTCAAGCAGTTCTTTGTGAGTACCCGTTCCGGCAACTTCACCGTTTTCAAGAACTATTATTCTGTCGGCGTTAATTATTGTTCCGACTCTTTGCGCTACAATAAGTACCGTAGAGTCCGTAAGTTCTTTTGAAATGTTGTTTCTTACTTTTGCATCGGTAATAAAGTCAAGAGCCGAAAAACTGTCATCGAACATATAAAATGCGGCACGTTTAACTATTGCTCTTGCAATGCACAAGCGCTGTTTCTGACCGCCCGAAAGGTTTGTACCGTTCTGCGAAATCATACTGTTTAATTTTTCGGGGAGTTTTTCAACAAAATCTTTTGCCTGTGCAATTTCAAGTGCTTTCCGGAGTTCTTCCTCGGTTGCATCGTCTTTTCCGTAACGGAGGTTGTCCGCAACAGTTCCGCTGAAAAGGAAAGACTGCTGAGGAATGTAGCCGAGTTTTGAGTATATGCTCGAAAAATCCATTTCCCGAACGTCCGTACCGTCAAGAAGTATTGCACCGTCCGATACATCGTAAAAACGGGGAATAAGATTGAGTATTGTTGACTTGCCGGAGCCGGTACTGCCGATTATTGCGGTTGTTTTGCCTTTTTCGGCAACAAAACTTACATTTTTAAGCACTTTTTTAACATTGCCGTCAGCGGTTTTGTATTCAAATGATACGTTGCGAAATTCTATTGTTCCCGTGTGTTCGGTTTTGGCTGCGTTTTCGGGTGATGACATTTCGGGTTTGAGTTCAAGAACTTCGTTTATTCTGTCTGCCGAAATTTTTGCACGGGGAATCATAATGAACATTGCCGCCGCAGTTCCGAGTGCGACAATAATAAATACAAGGTAAATAATAAACGCCTGTAAATCACCGATTGTGTTCTGTATTTCAACAGGGTCGGTAAGACGGTTAATCTGAAAATATCCGACTGCAACAAGCAAAATAATAAGCATAAATACAAGCAGTGTTGCAATAGGTATTAAAGAAGCAAATATTTTTTGCACTTTAAGCGATATACCGGTAAGGTCATCGTTTGCTTCTTTAAAACGTTTATCTTCATGTTCTGTTCTGTTAAACGCTCTTATAACTCTTATTCCGCTTATTTTTTCACGGATAATAAGATTAAGTCTGTCAACTCTTTTTTGTATTTTATCAAAATACGGAATTACCTTTTTTGCAAATATTACGGCAATAAGCGCTATTACCGGAACAACAATAAGAAGCGACATTGAAAGTCCCGGGTCCATAATTATTGCAAGCACCGTTCCGCCTACAAGCATAATAGGAACGGTAATAATCGAGCGCAAAGACATAAGTATAAGGTCCTGCACCTGACGAATATCGTTAGTAGTTCTTGTAATAAGAGACGGAACGCCTATTTTGTCAATATCGGTTTGAGAAAAATGTTCGACTTTTTTGAAAACGGCATCTCTTACTTCACCTGCAAAACTTGTGGACACCTTGCTTGAACAGTATGCGTTGAGTAAAGATACCAAAGCCGCAACAACACAGCAGATAAGAATTAAGTCACCGACTGATTTTATGTATTCAAGGTCACCTTTTGAAATTCCGTTGTTTACGAGTTGTGACATAAGAAGCGGAAAACCGAGTGTAAGTATATTGTTTATCGCCGCAAGAATCAGCGTAAATACTGCAAATTTTTTATGTGGTTTCAGAAACTTTAAGAGTTTGAGCACAATACCCCTCCGATCAACGAGAATCCGTGGAATTTTTCACATAAACATACATTATAACTATATCATCAATAGCATACTTTGGCAATATTTATTTGTTATATTAAGAAATATTTTACAATTTGAAAGAGAGTTTTAATATGGCTGACTATCATTCAATGAGTGCAAAACAGGTAATTGAGTCTTTAAATTCATCTCCCGACGGACTTTCTGAGGTGAGTGCAAACGAGAAACTGCGTCAAAACGGAAAAAACAAACTGCCCGACGAAAAACAAAAGGGGATTATCAGGAATTTCTTTTCTCAACTTGCGGATTTTTCAATAATTGTGCTTTTGGTTGCCGCAGTTATTTCTGCGGTGATATCGGTAGTAAACGGGGATAATGATTTTACCGATACAATAGTGATAATGACAATAGTAATACTGAATGCGATAATAGGTGTTGCACAGGAGAAAAAGGCTGAAAAATCACTTGAAGCACTTAAAAAAATGTCATCGCCCGAAGCGACGGTAAAAAGAGACGGAGTGCAGAAAAGAATACCGTCGGAAGATATTGTCACAGGGGATATAATTTGCGTCAAAAGCGGCGATATGATAAGCGCCGACGCACGGATAATAATTTCTTCGGGTTTCAAAACAGACGAAAGCGCACTCACGGGAGAATCGCTTGCGTGCGAAAAAAACGCCGAATTTAAATGCAGTCCCGATACTCCGGTAGCAGAACGTGAAAATATGATTTTTTCTTCGACGCTTGCCGTTTCCGGTCATTGTGAAGCGATTGTCACTTCAACCGGCCTTAATACCGAAATCGGGAAAATTGCGAATATGCTTAATTCTGACAACGAAAGCACTCCGCTTCAGAAACGACTTTCACGCCTTTCAAAAATACTCGGTGCGTGTGCGCTTCTTTGTTGCGTTATTATTTTTCTTCTCGGAGTTTTAAGAAAAAACGATGTTATGTCAAGTTTTATGCTTGCGGTAAGCCTTGCCGTTGCGGCAATTCCCGAGGGACTTCCGGCAATAGTAACCGTAGTTCTTTCACGTGGTGTCGGTAAACTTGCTTCAAGAGGTGCCATAATACGCCGTTTGCCGAGTTGTGAAACGCTCGGAAACGCAACGTTTATATGTTCGGACAAAACGGGAACGCTGACGCAGAATAAAATGACCGTTACCGAAATACGGCTTTACAGAAAGGGTGTATCCGTTCCGACTTCAGGCGAATGTAAAGATATTTTAAAATATGCCGCACTTTGCACAAACTGTGATATTTCAAAAAGAGGTTCACGCTTTAACGTTTCGGGCGAGCCTACCGAAAAAGCAATTACGGAAGCGGCACTCAAAAACGGATATTCACCGAAAGAAGACGGAGTGATATACAGACGGATAAAAGAAATACCTTTTGACTCATCACGAAAAATGATGACAACGGTTCACCGTGTCAATAATTCATATTTTGTAATATCAAAAGGCGCACCGCAGTATCTTTTAAAAAAATGTACGTCTGTTATGACAGGCGGTTCTTCAAGAACGATTACGCCGAATGACATAAGAAGCATTACAAATGCAAATGACGATATGGCGGAGGGCGGACTTCGTGTAATAGCGGTTGCCGTTAAAGAGATGAAAGAACTTTCTTCCGACCCCGAAAGCGGACTTACATATATAGGACTTATCGGAATGGAAGATCCCCCGAGAAAAGATGCGGCAAACGCCGTAAAGAAATGCAAAGAAGCGGGTATTACTCCCGTAATGATAACGGGCGACCAGCTTATTACCGCAAAAGTCATAGCAAAACGGCTCGGAATATATGAAGAGGGCGATATTGCATTAGACGGTGCTGAACTTGACAGAACGGATGATGAGGAACTAAAAAAGAATATAAAAGAAATAAAGGTATATGCACGGGTTACACCCGAACACAAAATGCGCATTGTAAGAATTTTGCAGGAATGCGGCGAAACTGTTGCAATGACGGGTGACGGAATAAATGATGCACCGGCATTAAAGCGTGCCGATATAGGATGCGCTATGGGCAAAAACGGAACGGATGTGGCAAAAAACGCTTCCGACCTTGTTCTTACAGATGACAATTTTTCAACTATTGTAAATGCCGTTGCAATAGGCAGAGGTTTGTTTGACAACATAAAAAAAGCGGTAAGATTTCTTTTGTCGGGCAATATCGGTGAAATAATGCTGATTTTCTTTTCATCGCTTTTCGGACTTCCCGCACCGCTTTTACCTGTTCAGCTTCTTTGGATAAATCTTGTGACGGATTCACTCCCCGCTGTGGCTCTCGGAGTGCAGAAGCCGGAAAAAGATATTATGAAACGTAAACCCGTTTCAAAAAATGAGGGAATAATATCAAAAGAAAAAGCATTTGATATTGTACTTGAGGGACTTCTTTTCGGATTTATTTCGCTTTTTGCATTTACTTACGGAAAAAATGTGTTCAGTCTTGAAGTCGGCAGAACAATGGCGTTCTGCACGTTAAGTATAGCGGAAGTGTTCCATTCCGTAAACGTAAGAACGGATAAGTCTGTATTTTCGGTTTCTCCGTTTGACAATCCGCAGTTAATTTTAAGCACGGTATTTTGTACGGCTCTGCAAGTCGGCGTTGTTGTTTTGCCGAAAGCAAATAAAATCTTTGATACGGTAATGCTTACACAAGGTCAATGGGGAATTGTGCTTGTTCTTTGTCTTGTGCCGCTTGTTGTTACCGAAATAGAAAAAATATTTGATAATAAAAAAAGCAGATAAAACAGAAAAAGTAATTGACAATACGGCCCGGAGAGAATATAATAACCTCATTCGGGCCTGTAGCTCAGTTGGGAGAGCGTTCGGTTCGCATCCGAGAGGTCGAGAGTTCGAATCTCTTCAGGTCCACCATGAAAGAACCCGCTTTTGTCTATTGGACAAAAGCGGGTTCTTTCAATGATATCCGTTCCTTTCGGAACGGGTGATATACTTTTTGTATCCTCGCCGCAGGCGAGATATACAAAAAAGTATGATATCGCACTTTGTGCGATGATATATGCCTTACGGCATATTAAGGAACGGATATTATATCATATTTTCCGTAGGAAAATATATCATGCCGAGCATAGGTTGGCGAGGTATATCATATCGCTTTAGCGATATATCATTTGACATCGGCTTTATTCTTCATTATAATGAAATTCAAGGTGAGAGTTATGGCAGAAAATAAACTTGTTGACTTATCTTTTGAATTTGCGAAAAACATAGTAGAACTTGTTGACAATATAAAAGTACCTAAAAGTTCTTATATGATAGACCAACTTGCAAGGGCAGGAACCTCTGTCGGAGCAAATATTCACGAAGCACAATATGCACATAGCAAGGCGGATTTTATTGCTAAATTGGAAATTGCTCTGAAAGAAGCAAATGAAACAAGTTATTGGCTGAATCTTCTTTTTGAAACCGGAAGAATCAATGAGTCGGAATATCAGAATACGGAAAAAAATTGCGGTAATATTCGCAGACTTTTGATTGCTTCATGCTCAACAGCCAAGAACAATTTGAAAAGCAAATAATACGGACAAGAAAATCAGTAAATCTGAATTTGGCGGCGAGTCGCCGCTGACAGTCCGGCACAGTGATTTTTTAATGAAATTCGTTCCTTGCGGAACGAGTGAAATAGCGTTGCTGTGAAATATTTGCTTCGCAAATGTGAAATATGCCTTCGGCATATTAAGAAACAAAATTTATTTATATGGAGATAATTAAGTAATGATAATAAAAACCGAAAGAATGAACATACGGCTTTCATCGGATGATGAAATGCGTGAACTAATTTTAAATGAAAAAGACGAAGGACTGAAACAGGCATACGGAGAAATGCTTTTCTGTGCTTCTGAAAATCCCGTAGAGCGCCAATGGTATGCGGTGTGGTTTATTGAAGATAAAGGCGGAAATCGGCTTGGCGACCTTTGTTTCAAGGGACTTTCCTCAGACGGAAACGTTGAAATCGGTTACGGAATTCTGCCCGAATATTGGGGGAACGGCTATATGACCGAAGCGGTAAAGGCTGTTTCGGAATGGGCGTTTTTGCAGACCGGCGTGAACTGTATAACCGCCGAAACGGAAGAAGATAATATCGCATCACAAAAAGTGCTGATGAAATCCGGATTCATTAAGACAGGGGAATACGGTGAGGAAGGACCGATATTTACGCTTTCAAAATACAAAACGAAAGAGGACAAATGATATGCAACTTAAAAGTATTTTGATTGTGGTGAAAGATATTGAAAGAGCGAAAAAGTATTATCATGATGTGTTCGGTCTTGAAATGATTGCGGACAACGACGGCAATATGATTCTGTCGGACGGACTTGTTTTGCAGGAGGAAAAATACTGGCGTGATTTTGTCGGCAAGGATATTATTCCGAAAAACAACTCCTGCGAACTGTATTTTGAAGAAGAAAACATTGACGCTTTTTATGAAAAATTGAAAATGCTTTATCCGGAAACGGAATTTGTCAATCTTCCGATGACGCACAGTTGGGGACAACGTGTTGTACGGTTTTATGACCTTGACGGTAATCTGATAGAGGTCGGCACACCTGTGTTTACAGGTGAAATAGTCCCGTAGAAAAATGATTAAGAAGACTAAACTGTTTATAAAAAAATCATAGCAATATAATTTGCTCAGACTGAAAGGGACTGTCGCATTTAGATGCAGAAAGCGTTTTCTTCGTCCCGTGGGCAATACAAAGGTATGCCGAGGGCGAAAAAACGCTTAGAAAAGCAAAATTCAATAAACATTCTGTTATATAAAAAGCGCTTTTCATTACAAAATCTCTGTAAGAAA
>JAZLLP010000024.1:0-13912 GCA_045598225.1 Acutalibacteraceae bacterium
GTGGCAACCAATGCTCCGATGAATCCTGCCTGCTTGCAGCCTACAAAGGTTGCACAGTTGATGGCAATTGGACCGGGCGTGGATTCCGCAATAACGGTGACATTCATCATTTCATCGTGGGTGATCCACTTTTTTCTCTCCACGCAATTGTTCTCAATCATAGAAATCATGGCATAACCGCCACCGAATGTGAACAGCCCGATTTTTGCGAATGTGAGGAACAGCTGTATAAGAATCGGCATCTTACTCCACCTCCCGATACTCACACTGACATTTCGACATATCACGATCCAGTGCAAGGGACTGATCTCTCATTTCCGTGAAGCAGTGCACAAGCTGATCCAGCGCTTCCTGCGACGGAAGATAATGCATATGATAGCCATATTTCTCTCCGTACACCAGACCTGCTTCCTTCATAACCTTGATATGCTGTGAAATCGCGGATTCCGTAATACCGAGCTTTTTAGACAGGGAACGCACACAGTGCTTCCGTTCCAATAAACAACTGTAGATTTTGAAGCGCATCGGTTCACCTAATGCTTTAAGCATCTGATTTGTGTCCATAGTATCCAACCTTTATTTAAGTAGTCACTTAATTATATCAGATATATTTGTTTAAGTCAACGCTAAATCAATAAGGGTGGTAAACTTTGAAACCGATATTTGTCAGATCCGTCTTAAAAGTTTTTTATAACTCAGATCCATCCCGATCGCTCCGAGTGGTGCGGTAACAAGTATTGAGAGCACTGCGACGGAAAGTACGATGTTTCCGCAAGATAATCCGAGAGACAGCGGCACGGAGCCGATTGCAGCCTGAACGGTTGCCTTCGGAAGATAGGCAATGACACAATAGAGCTTCTCTTTTCTGTTCAGCTTCGTTCCGATTAGACATACGAGGACACCTGCTGAACGGAACACAAGAGCAAGCAAAATCATTACAAGTGCCATCGCACCCGCTTCAAGAGTATACCGGATATCGACCGCCGCTCCGACAAGCACAAACAAAATCACCTCGGCAGCAAGCCACAGCCGACCGAATTTGTCAGAAAGTCCTTCTGAAACAGTTTTACACATTCTCATCTGAATCACACACGCCATACTCATCACAGCAAGAAGCCCTGAAACGGAAAGGATACCATCAAGCCATGTTTCAATTGCCATCAGCAGGAATGCTGTGCCAAGTGTGATAATCACCTTCAAGCTTTGACGGATCAGATCACCTCGTCTGAACATAAACTCAAAAAACCACGAAAGAACGAATCCGAAAATTGCTCCGATAAGGATACCAAGCAAAATCGAAACCGGAATATTGACGAAGTCCATCACTTTCGCAGAACCGCCCTGTGCTATACTGATAAAGGTTGAAAATAACACGATCACAAAAACATCGTCAAGTGATGCTCCGGCAAGAATCAGCTGCGGAATCTGTTTATCCGTGCCGTATTTTTCCTCCATAAGTTGAACCATTCGCGGCACTACGACCGCAGGAGAAACTGCGCCTAATATCGCCCCCATAATGGCGGCTTCAAGTATGGTAACGTGTAATAATATCGGAGCAAAGGCAACGAAAGCGCCGATTTCAAATACTGCTGGAAGAAAAGACATCAGCACTGCCGGTCTGCCGACTTTTTTCAGATCCGAGATGCTGAGAGAAAGTCCTGCTTTTATCAGTATAATGATCAAAGCCATCTGCCGTAGTTCCGATGAAATTCCGAGAATTTCCGGGTCAAGAAAATCAAGCACATACGGTCCGAGCACGATGCCGGTTACAAGCATACCGATGATGCGCGGAAGCTTGATTTTACGACATATAAAAGCCATAGCAAGCCCGATGAGAAAAATGAGCGCGAGTGAAGTTAACATAATAATCCTCCTGAAGACGCAAAAAAGCTGATGCTTCTGCGTGAAGTAATAGCAGAAGTCATCAGCTTTGATAAGCATTTCAGGTTTCCCTCGGGAGAACTCCATTCCCTTAAATAAAATTATACTCTTTTATGGTAAAAAGTCAATAGAATTGAGAAAAAACGGCGGCAGGGATTGCTCCCCGCCGCTGTGCGTCTGTTATGCGTAGATTAGATCATTATTGACGATTTCCGTTGCCGTTCCCCGTATTGCGTTCATCCGCTGCACCCAAAGCATCTGATTTTCCGCTTTGAGTGCTTCCGTGATACCTTCCTTTTCGGCAAGCTCTTTTACCAGCCGAAAGAACATATCCTCTGCCTGATCGTTCTGATCGGCAAAATAATGGTTTAAAAATTACCCTGCACATAAAACATGTGCAGGGTAATAGCATATTATTTTGTATTATTCCCACTCAATAGTCGCAACAGGCTTGGGTGAAAGGTCGTAAAGAACACGGTTAACGCCTTTTACTTCATCAAGTATTCTGTCACGGATTTTGTAGATGAGTTCATAAGGAATTTCTTCTATTGAAGCGGATGTTGCATCAACAGAATTTACTGCACGGATAATAACCGACCACTCAAAAGTACGTTTATTGTCTTTAATGCCGGTTGATCTGAAATCCGGTACAACTGTAAAATACTGCCATACCTTGCCCTCAAGACCTGCATTTGCAAATTCTTCACGAAGAATAGCATCTGACTCTCTGACTGCTTCAAGTCTGTCACGTGTGATTGCGCCGACACAGCGTACACCGAGTCCGGGGCCCGGGAAAGGCTGACGGTAAACCATTGATGCGGGAAGTCCGAGTACGTCACCTACCATTCTTACTTCATCTTTATAAAGAAGTTTGACGGGTTCAACAAGTTCAAAGTTAAGGTCTTCGGGAAGACCTCCTACATTATGGTGAGCCTTAACGCCGTCACTTTCAAGTATGTCGGGATAAATTGTTCCCTGCGCAAGGAATTCAACGCCTTCGAGTTTTCTTGCTTCTTCTGCAAATACTTCAATAAATTCTTTACCGATTATTTTACGTTTTGTTTCGGGGTCATCAACGCCTGCAAGTTTGTCAAGAAAGCGGTCAACTGCATCAACATAAATAAGGTTAGCATCCATTTCCTCTTTGAAAACTTTAATAACCTGTTCGGGTTCGCCTTTTCTGAGAAGACCGTGATTAACATGAACACATACAAGTTGCTTACCAATGGCTTTTACAAGAAGTGCGGCAACAACCGATGAATCAACACCACCGGAAAGAGCGAGAAGAACTTTTTTGTCACCTACCTGCTCACGAACGGCACTCACCTGTTCTTCTATGAATTTTTCAGCAAGTTCTTTTGTGTTTATACGCTGCATTTCGGCAGGACGTACGTTAGTATTGTTCATATATTTACAACCTCCAAAGAAAAATTTAACAAATTTAAAAGATTTTCGGACGGCTCTCACTGAAAGCCGTCCTAAAAAAACGAGTAGATTATTTTACCATTCCTGCAACTTCGTCAGCGAAATTGTCAACTCTCTTTTCAATGCCTTCGCCTTTAACAAAACGAACAAAAGATTTTGCTTTGATTTCAGCACCGAGATCTTTAGCAACTTTATTGATGTAACCGCCGACGTTACCTTCGAAGAGGTCGGAACGAACGAATTCCTGTTCAAGAAGGCAGATTTCTTTAATCTGTTTTTTCATACGGCCGTCAACTGCACCGGCGAAAATTTTGTTTTCAACAATTTCGTCTTTGTCGGCAACTGCGAGTTGTGCAAGAGCCTTAACAGCATCTTCCGAAAGGAAGTTGAAAAGGAACTTATTATTTTTCTGCTCTTCATAAGCAGCAACATCAGCATCGCTGAGAAGTTTTCCGTCAATAGCCTTTGCGAAAAGGTTGATGAGAATGGGCTTGGGAAGTGAGTCGGGATTGTTAAGTGAACTTTCAACAGTGATTGATTTGAGTTTTGCCATTTCATCAGCAGAAATGCTGTCAACACCTAAATACTGGGGGCTCATAGCGGCAATCTGCATTGCAACGTTTTTGCCCATTGCTTTGAATTCATCTTTAGCAGCAGTAGCATCGTCTGTATCAAATACAACTGCAACACCAACTGTGCCACCTGCGTGGATGTAAGTTACAACGTTACCGGGGATGATTTCAAAACGGCGAATTTTAAGGTTTTCACCGATTGCAAGAATCATATCGTGAAGATTTTCTTCAACAGTTCTGTCAGAACCGACAAGTTTTGCGCCGTTAAGTGCTTCAACATCAGCAGGTTTAACTTCTGCAATTGTTTTTGCAACGTCAAGACCGAAAGCAAGGAATTTGTCGTTTTTAGCAACAAAGTCTGTTTCGGAGTTGATTTCAAGAAGTACGGTATTTTTGTTTGCTTCGTCTGTGTAAGCAATGATAACGCCTTCGGCTGCTATTCTTGATGCTTTTTTGTTTGCTGCTGCAAGTCCTCTTTCTCTGAGGTACTCAAATGCTTTGTCCATATCACCGTCGGACTCTGCAAGTGCTTTTTTGCACTCCATCATACCAACGCCGGTCTGTTCTCTTAACGCTTTAACGTCCTGAGCTGTAAATGCCATTGTATTTCCTCCTAAAAAAGGCGGAAAGAAAATTCCGCCCGTATCATTAATAAATTATTCTTCGACTGCTTCTTCTGCCGCTGCTTCTTCAACTGCTTCAACTGCTTCTGCATCTTCTGCTTCTTCAGCCTTGGGAAGCATCTGTTCGCCCTGACGGCCTGCTATAATAGCGTCTGCCATTGCGCCGGAGATGAGTTTAACTGCACGGATTGCATCGTCATTGCCGGGAATAACGTAATCGATTTCATCAGGGTCGCAGTTTGTGTCAACGATAGCAACTATCGGAATACCGAGTTTCTTTGCTTCGAGAACTGCAATTCTTTCTTTTCTGGGGTCAACTATAAACATTGCGGCAGGCATTCTCTTCATTTCGGTGATGCCGCCCATGAATTTTTCAAGTTTTTCTCTTTCGAGGTTGAGTTTAATAACTTCTTTTTTGGGAAGAAGGTCAAATGTACCGTCTTCAGCCATTGTGTTAAGCTGAGCAAGTCTTCTGATTCTTCTCTGAATGGTGTTGAAGTTTGTGAGCATACCGCCGAGCCAACGTGCGTTAACATAAGACATTCCGCAGCGCTCTGCTTCTTCCTTAATGGAGTCCTGAGCCTGTTTTTTTGTGCCTACGAAAAGAACTTCGCCGCCGTCCTGTGCTACCTGGTTGATGAAAGTGTAGGCTTCTTCGAGCTTCTTAACTGTTTTCTGAAGGTCGATGATGTAGATGCCGTTTCTTTCTGTGAAGATGTAGGGAGCCATTTTGGGGTTCCATCTTCTTGTCTGGTGTCCGAAATGAACACCTGCTTCGAGAAGCTGTTTCATTGATACTACTGACATAATTATGTCCTCCTTTTTGTTAAACCGCCGTACAGTTTCAACTCAAAAAAACCACATTTTTCAATGCACACGGAATTCTGATAACTGCACGTGAGTTTTTTGCTAAAACAATATATCATCTTTTAACAAAAAATGCAATAGTTTTTTGTTAATTTTTTTCGCTGAAATGATATTTTTTACATTTCAGTGATTTTGCGATTTTTTCCATACGCAGTTCCTTTGCGTATGCGTTAATAAACATAACCCCGCTTGATTTTACTGTCACCACGTCAAGTTCACGAACACCGTCCGGAAGTTCTCTCAGCGGCAGTCTTATAAGATGACCTTCTTTATCAGGCAAACGGCAAAGAGCATATTCCCCTTCTATGCGTTCAATAAAAATATCCATCAATAATCGTCATCCTCATCGTTGTTTTGAGAAACAGCGTTACCGAAATAATTATGCTCTGTATAATCTTCTTCGCTCTGATTGCTTTCATCTGTTTCGTTCTGATTATATGTCGGCATATCATCTACCGAAAGTTGCTTCGGTGCAGATGAAGCGGATGTTGCCTGCATTTCGTACCACTGGTCTTTTGTAATAAGAACTTTACGGGGTTTACTTCCTTCATAAGGTCCTACAATGCCTTTTTCGGAAAGTTCATCAATTATTCTTGCCGCCCTCGCATAACCGAGTTTAAGTTTACGCTGAAGAAGTGTTGTCGAAGCCATACCCGATTCAACTACAACTTCTATTGCTTTCGGAATCATTTCATCGCCGTCATCGGATGAAACATCGGTATTGACGGAAGCGCCTTTCTTTTTATTGTCTTCCTGTGCGGCTTTGAGTTCAATTTCTTTTATAACCGAATCATCATAAGATGCGTCGCCCTGTGTTTTTACGAAGTCAATAACATTTTCTATTTCCTCATCGGAAAGGAATGCACCCTGAATTCTGACGGGTTTTGAAAGACCTACGGGACAGTAAAGCATATCGCCGTAACCGAGAAGTTTTTCTGCGCCCGCAACGTCAATTATTGTTCTTGAATCTATCTGCGATTTAACGGCAAATGCTATACGGCTGGGAATATTCGCCTTAATAAGACCTGTAATAACGTCAACCGACGGACGCTGTGTTGCAACAATAAGATGCATACCCGCCGCTCTCGCCTTTTGCGCAAGACGGCATATAAGGTCTTCAACTTCATTTGAAGCAGCCATCATCAAATCGGCAAGTTCGTCAATAATTATTACTATCTGCGGCATTTTGGGAAGCCCTTCGGAAACGGCGTAATTGTTATATCCCTGAATGTTTCTTACGCCTTTTTCCGCAAACGTTGCGTAACGCTTGTCCATTTCTGCTACCGCCCACGAAAGTGCGCCTGCGGCTTTCCTCGGCTCGGAAACAACAGGAACAAGAAGATGCGGAATTGAACGGTAAACGGTAAATTCAACCTTTTTCGGGTCAATCATAACAAGTTTGACTTCATCGGGTGTCGCATTATAAAGAATGCTCACAATCATTGAGTTAAGACAAACAGATTTACCCGAACCTGTTGTACCCGCAACAAGAAGATGGGGCATTTTCGCTATGTCGCAATAAGCAGGCTCACCCTGAATATCCCTGCCGAGAGCAACATTGAGTTTTGATTTTGCGTTTTTATATGCAGGTGTATCTATTATTTCACGAAGTGTAACCGTTGTTTTTTCGGAGTTAGGAACTTCAATACCAACTGCATTTTTATTCGGAATAGGTGCTTCGATACGCACACCGGAAGAAGCAAGATTCATTGCAATATCATCTGCAAGAGAAGTAATTTTGCTGATTTTAACACCCGGCTCCGGCTGGAGTTCAAACCTTGTAACAGACGGACTTTTGCATATATCTACAATATGTGTGCCGACACCGAAACTCTGAAGCGTGCTGACTATTTTTTCGGCACGCTCACGAAGTTGCTCGTTATCATCGCCGTAACCCGTTGATTTCGGTAATTCAAGGCAGTCAATCGGCGGAAATTCATATTCTTTTTCGGGCACTTCCGCTTTTTTTATTTCCTGTTCGATTTCGGCACGTGCTTCTTCAACATCTCCGATTTTGATTTTTTCGGCTTCTTCGGTTTCTTTGTTGAGTTCTTCAACTCTGTTTTCAAGCACGGTTTCCGATTTGGTTTTATTATTGAAAATTTCTTCAAGCGGAGGTGCCGGTGTTACGGGTGCATTTTCAAAACTGTCAAGTAAATCAATATTTACTTGTTCGTTATTTTCCTGTTCCTTCTTATTTACTTTTGTTTTTAACTTTGCAGTTGTCTTTTCGCTTCCGGCAGTAAGACTTTCTTCATTTTTAAAAATATCGTCATAACCCATATCGGGTTTTGTCTTTTCTTCCGAAAGCGGAACGTCAAGCATATATTTTTCTTCTTTTTTTATTCTGCGGCGTTCCGCACGTTCTGCTTTTTTCGCTTTATAATCACTTACATCAGCCGATACCGTTTCGTACGATTCTTTTAACCCGTCCATTTTTTCTTCGGCATATTCGGAAACCGCTTCGGCAGGCTTCTTTAAGGAATGTATGATTTTTATAAGAGTAGTTCCCGTAAACAGCATAACAAGAACAAAAAGAATAAGTGCGTTAATAACTCCCGCCGCAAGTTTATTGCCGTCGGAAATAATTAACGGTAAACCGCCGATAAGCGCACCGAAAACGCCCGAGCCGTACTTTGTACCCACATCAATATATGTTTTATATGTTTCATAGGCACTCTTTATCTGTGCACCGTATGAAAGTTCGGGATTGCATTGAATGATATGTACAAGAGCCATTACAAGCAATAAAATAATCGAACATTCAACCACTTTATATTTGAATTTCTTTGTATCTTTCCCTATTGCGGCAACAATGCTTATGAAAAACAGTGCAAAAGGCACAACAAAAGCGCTCCACCCGAACACACCGAAAAAGAAATTGCGAAGATGTCCCCATATACCGTCTGCTTCAATAAACACAACGGCGCCCATAAGTATTGACAGAACAAATGCGATTAAAACCCAAAACTGTTTGCGTGATGAGTTTAAGATGTTTGTACTGTTTTTTGAATTTTTACTTTTTGAAGTTTTCTTTGACGCAGTCTTCTTTGCCGCCATTTTACTTTCACTCCTGTTTCACACCGAAAATATTATTTTATTCCCGTAAACGCTTCCACCGCACCTATAACCGTAACAATTAAGCCGAGAATAAGGCAGTAGTAACCGAAATATTTGAATTTATTTTTCTTTAATAAAAACTGTAACAGTTTTATAGCAAAAACCCCTACAACCGCGGATGTTACAACCCCTACCGCAAGAGGAACAACAGGTATTATTTCCTCTGTTTCAAGTGCGTCTTTAAACTCAACAACAGCGCTTGCAATAACAGCCGGTATGCTCAGAATAAACGAGTAACGCACCATATTTTTCTTTGATATTTTACAGCACAGTCCTGCCGAAATTGTTGAGCCGGAACGTGATATTCCGGGAAAACAAGCCGCAAAAAACTGGGCAACACCTATAATGAATGCGGGAACCGGCGCAACCTTTCTGTACCGTTCGGTATTCTCGGAAACAGCCGTTCCGAGAAGCAGAAGAAATCCCGTTATCATAAAACATAACCCTTCGGCAAGGATACTGTCATCCGTTGAAAATACTTCAACAGCATCTTTAACGCTTTTCCCCCCGCCTGCGGGAAGAAGAAGCACAAGAAGCGGCACACATGAAATGACGAACATAAAAAGCATTCGCCTTGTTTCGTTCACACGGGAAAGTTTAAACGTAAATTTTTTATTCATTATGTCTTTTATACAAGCGATAAACTCCACAAACAAATCATAAATCGGCCTGTAAAATGCAATTAAAACGGCAACGAGAGTGCCAATATGTAACATAGCCGAAAAAAGCCCGGAGGCTTCTCCGTCTATATTAAAAAAATGCCTGAATAACGAAAGATGTCCGCTGCTTGACACCGGTAAAAACTCGGTTATGCCTTGCAGTATTCCCATAAAAAATGATTTTATTATATCTGCCACGGAAAATTTCTCCTGTAATATTATTTTTGAATGTGTCTTTTGTACTCTCTTGAAAGTGATTCAAGACAGTCCAAAGCATCCGAAAGCCCGCCTATTCTGTCAATCAGACCTTCGTTTACCGCATCGGTACCGCCGAGAACCGTTCCGAAATCAGAAATCAACTCATCGTTATTAAGCATAAGTTCACGAAAACGCTCGGATGATATTGAGGAGTTTCTTGTAACGAAACTCACGACACGTTCTTCCATTTTTTTCAAATAAAGAAGCGTTTGCGGTACACCGAGTATAAGTCCGTTCATTCTTACGGGATGAACTGTCATTGACGCTGACGGAACAATAAAAGAACGGTCTGCACAAACCGCAAGCGGAATACCGATTGAATGGCCGCCGCCGAGAACAAGTGAAACAGACGGTTTACTCATTCCCGAAACGAGTTCCGCAATGGCAAGCCCCGCTTCAATATCACCACCTACGGTATTGAGAATTAAAAGCAGTCCCGATATATCGGGATTTTCCTCAACGGCAACTATTCGGGGTATAATATGCTCATATTTTGTCGTTTTCGAATTAGACGGAAGATTATAATGTCCCTCAATCTGCCCGATAATAGTCAGACAATGTATATAACTGTCGTTTCGTTTTACAGTCACGCTTCCGTCTGACAAAGAATTTTCTTCGGAATGAGGAATACTTTCGTCACCGTCATTATTAAATTCTTCCGCGGGATTTGACGCAGTAAAATTTTTTACATCGTTGAATTCATTCAAAATAATCACCGTGATTATTTTTCCCGAAAACATACCCGTTTAACCAAAATATTTTAACACATTACACTTTTATTTTCAAGTAGTGTTTAGCCGTATTTTAATAATATTGTAGCCGTATTTTAACAATATATGTTTATCCGTATTTTAATTTGTAAACATTTTAATCATTATTTGTTGATTTTTCCGGACTGTTAAATTATAATAAAATAGTTTTATCGGTTTCATACAATAAAGTCAGAAGGAGTTTCGGTGTAAATGAGAAAATTAACAGTACGTTCCGTAACTATGTTTGTTGCGATTTTAACATCTTTGACATTTTTATTTCCGATTTTCGCATCCGCTTTTGCAACCTGTAACGTAGAAGATTCTTCCGAAAATTATTTATCGCTTGATTATTACAACAATTCAAAAATCGGCATTATGACAGGCACGATATTTGATGATATGGCAAAAAAAGCGTTTGATAATCCTCAGATTCTGTATTTCAATACTAATTCCGATATGATTGAAGCGCTTAAATCAAAAAGAATTGATGCGTTTATTGCCGATGAGCCGGTATTCAGGTCAATAAAATCTCGAAACAACGACTTAATCGCACTTGATGATTATCTGTCTGATGACAATTACGGATTTTTCTTTTCGAAAAACGAAGAAAGTAAAAAATTATGCGATGAACTTTCAACATACATTACCGAACTCAAAAAAGCCGGAACTCTTGACGAACTTATAAACAAATGGTACTCGGACAACGCCGAAGTTTCAATAAAACCCGAAAGTCTTACCGATATAAACGGTACGCTTATTTATGCAGTTGATTCACAGTATCCCCCGTTCGCTTTCATTAAAGACGGAAAAATTACGGGATATGATATAGACATCCTTACTTCTTTCTGCAAAAAATACGGATATGCAATAAAATTTGAAGAAACAAAAAGCGACGCAGTTATTTCTTGCGTTGTATCGGGAAAAGCAACATTAAGCGGAGGCGGAATATCAATAACCGAAGAAAGAAAGGAAAGCGTATATTTTTCCGAACCGTATTACTCCGGCGGAAGCGTACTTGTAATTAAAAATCCCGAAACATCCGTAATAGCGGAATTCAACTCAATAGCGGAACTCAGCGGTAAAAAATTCGCAGTTAAAACCGGCTCTGTTTTTGATAAGATTGTCAGTGATTGCAAACAGTTATCCGGTAATGAAACAATAGAATATTATAAAAACGAACCCGATGAAATGACTGCTTTGCTCAACGGGAAAGTTGATGCGGTAATAGCAGATGAGCCTGTCGGAATAATGATGACGTCAAAAAATCCGGACACAACCGTTTTAAAAGAACATTTCAGCGATGATTCATACGGATTCGGCTTCAAAAAAGGAAGCGAACTGACAGAACCTTTTAACAAAGCGTTGAAAAAAATGAAAAAAAGCGGAAAACTCGAAGAATTAAATTCAAAATGGCTCGGAAGCGATAACACAAAAAAGGTGCTTATCGAACAAAATTGGGAAGGAAAAAACGGAACGATTAAATACTGGACCGACCAAACAGTTGAACCTATGTGCTATATGGGTGAAAACGGAAAAGTAATCGGTCTTGAAATTGACATTGTACTTCATATTGCCGAAATAATGGATTACAAAGTTGAAATAACCGGTTCTGATTTTACATCGCTTATTCCTGCCGTTACAACGGGAAAAGCCGATATTATCAGCGCCTGTATGTCAATTACCGAGGAACGCAAACAGTCGATTGATTTTTCGGAGCCTTATTACAACGGTGCTGTCGTAGCAGTAGTACGAACAGAAAATTCAAGCGAAAACGAAACGGGTTTTATTCAAAGCATAAAAGAAAGTTTTAATAAAACGTTTATTCGTGAGTCACGCTGGAAACTTTTTACGGAAGGTATCGGAACTACTTTAATAATCACCGTACTTTCAATAATTTTCGGAACAATACTCGGTTTCGGCGTTTTCATGCTCTGCAAAGGCGGTAACGTTTTCGCAAATAAAATTACCGTTGTTTTTGTTGCGATTCTTCAAAAGACACCGATTGTTGTTTTGTTGATGATTTTATACTATATAGTTTTCTCAAAAAGTTCAATAAACGGTATGTGGGTATCGGTTACGGCGTTTACGCTGACTTTCGGTGCAGCCGTACTCGGTATGCTTCGCATGGGTGTAGGCGCAGTTGACAAAGGACAGACAGAGGCATCGCTTGCGCTCGGGTATACAGAAAACAAGACATTTTTCAAAATCATTCTTCCGCAGGCATCCGCCCACTTCATGCCGTCTTTTAAAAGTGAAATTATTTCGCTTTTGAAATCAACATCTATTGTAGGTTACATAGCGGTTGAAGACCTTACAAAAATGAGCGACCTCGTAAGAAGCCGTACATACGAAGCGTTTTTCCCGCTCATTATTACCGCAATAATATACTTTATTCTTGCACAGATACTCACTTCACTTGTTCAGTTGATAATTAACCGCACCGACCCGAAACGCAGAACGCCTGAAAAAGTACTGAAAGGAGTAAACGTAAAATGATTGAAATAAAACATCTGAAAAAAGAATACGAAGAAGCTACTCCCCTCAAAGACGTAAACGCCGTAATAAACGACGGCGATATAATTGCCATAATCGGTCCTTCGGGAACAGGAAAATCAACTTTGATGCGTTGTATTAACCAACTTGAAAAGCCCACATCCGGCGAAATTATTTTCAACGGCAAAGTTATTACCGACCCCAAATGCAAAATAAACAAAGTCCGTCAAAAAATGGGAATGGTTTTTCAGTCGTTCAATCTTTTCCCGCACCTCACCGTTCTCGAAAACATTATGCTCGCCCCTGTTGACATTCTCGGCAAATCAAAACAGGAAGCATACGAAAAAGCAATGGAACTGCTTAACGCAGTCGGTCTTTCCGACAAAGCACTCCAATATCCCGACCAACTTTCAGGCGGGCAAAAACAGCGTGTTTCAATAGCAAGAACGCTTGCAATGGACCCCGAAGTAATTTTACTTGACGAGCCTACAAGCGCACTTGACCCGACAATGGTGCGTGAAGTCGAAAACGTAATATTAAATCTTGCAAAACTCGGCAAAACAATGATGATTGTCACTCATGAAATGCGCCTTGCAAAAGCAATAAGCAACCGTGTGTTTTATATGGATAACGGTGAACTTTATGAAGACGGCACACCTGATGAAATTTTCAACAATCCCAAACGTGAAAGAACAAAAGCGTTTATTAAACAACTCAAAGTTCTTAAACAAAAGTTCAACACATCCGATTTCAAATACGAGCGTTTTTTCGAGAACTTCAATTCATTTGTAGCAAACTGCGACGCTTCCGAAGAACAGATAATAAAAGCACGTGCATTACTTGAAAAAATCTCATCGGATATTATTCCGCATTATTCCGATAAATCACTTAAATTTAACATTCTTACGGAATACAACCCCGAAATAATCAAACTTAATATGATTTTTTATTATTCAACAGACGGTATTGATGAAAACATCATAACGGCTGAATTGAAAAATGTAATCGAAAAATATTCATCTGATTTATCGGCAGAAAAAATAGAAGATGAAGATTATACATATAAAATCAGTTGTACTGTTTAAAACATGCCGGAATGAATACTTAATAATGAATAATACAATCGAGTAGGAGGCTACCCATTAATTGAGTAGCCGACCTCTCACACCACCGTGCGTACCGTTCGGTACACGGCGGTTCAATCATAAACAGTGCATAGACTTGTATGCTTCGGATATGTCATAATATCCCCTGCGTGCAAG
>JAZLLP010000025.1:0-8387 GCA_045598225.1 Acutalibacteraceae bacterium
ACCGGTAATTATATTTTAATTTGTTTACACTGTCGGTATGTTTTAACGGTGTCTGTGAACTGTCATAAGCCCATGAGTATGCGGTTGAACCGTTTTTCTTAATTGAACTTACATTGCCCAAATCATTGTAGGCATATTCAAAATAATCACCGTTTCCGTATGTCGTTTTTGAAAGTGCGCCGTTATTTGCACCGTAAGTATTAGTTGAAAGTGTCTGTGAACCGACCTTTGTTTTACTCACATTACCGTAATTATCGTAAACAAAACTATAATTTTCTGTTAGTGAACCGGAACCGAATAATATATTGTCAAGCCTTGTTCCCGAATAATCATAAGTAACCTTTGAAAGACTTGTAGCCGTAACACTTGATAAGCGGTCATCGTTATTGCTCACATAAGTGTATGTTATGGTATTATTATCTGCGTCGGTAACCGACTTGATTCTTCCGCGTGGGTAATCATAATCATAGTTTGTGGTATTACCGTGTTCGTCGGAAACAGATGTTTTATATGAGCCTGCATTTGCACCATCTGTATTATAACCAATTGTATTTTTAATTACAAGAGTTCCGGCACTATTTTGAGTTTCAACAGCGGTAATATTTTTAGTTGTTGCATTATATGTATTTGTTGTCTTCCGACCGCGTGCAGATCTTGTTTCCTTCAGATTTCGGTTTTCGTATGAATATGTAGTTTTATTCCCTGCCGCATCTGTATAACTTTTGATGTCATTATCATCGTTATATGCAAGTCCTGTCTTTTGCTGTGCGTTAGCAGAAACACTTGTCATATTGCCTTCACTGTCATACACATAACTCTGCGCAACATCTTTTACAAGTTGAATATGGTCAAAATATGCATGGTTTGCCTGATTATTATAACATGGCTTAACCTTTATTTTGTAAGGCTCATAATCGGAATGCCCGCTGAATTGAAGACTGAATGATGTCGCTGTATACTGCCAGTCGGAAATTGTAGTATTAAACTTGGCATAATAGTTTTTCTGTCCTACATCTTCACCGCTTGAGTTTTTAAAATATACTGTTGCAACTATTTCATACGCTGCATCTGAATGATATGTATTATTTACTGCGTATGCCTTTGACCATCCGCTCAGAATGTATGTATCCTTTTGATTACCCTCAACGCTGACATATTGGAACACGCCCTTTGATTCGTTCGGGTTACCGGATATTCTTAACGAATAATCACCTTGTTTTGCTGCTGCTTCAGTACAGCCGTTTGTAACAGTACCGCTTGAACTGACCGAATATGAAAGATTTGATGCAGTCCATGATGACGGCATATTTGATGTTCTTTTTTCAAAACCTGCATTTTCAAGCAAATTAAATGCGTTTGCAGTACTGCTTCTTTCAAGTTGTGCGCAATCAAAATATGCTATACCGGTAACATTGGTTAAACAAAGGTATAAGAAAAAACGTGTTGCGTTTTCATCAGCAGTTACGGTTATTGTCAGTCTTCTCCATCCGTTATCTATTGCAGTATCTGTTTCACAATTGATTATGTCGGAATAATCGGTTTCAATTAAACTGCTGCCGTTATATTGACTTATACGTATAGCTGCACCTGTGTCAGATGCCGATGAAAGAGCACTTAAATCAACTGTTTTAACATAGGCTGAAAATGTATATTTCTTACCCGGTGTAATGTCACTTACTATTTGTCTCAAAAAACTGTGCGAACCTGTATTACCTGCGGTTGTCTTTATATATATACTTTTTTTGCCTGTATAATGATTTACCGTTGAAGTACCGGTGTTAGATGTAATTCCCGAGCTTTGTGTTTCTGTCCAGTTTTCAGTACTTTCACAATTACCGTTTGACAGTAAATTTACGGTGTTTTTTCCAAGCTGCGCCGAATTTAACACTTTGTTCGCCGACTTTATATTTGTGTTACTGTTTTCGGAATTGTTTTTATAATTATAAACACTTGCTCCGTAATTAGTTCCGTCGGCAAGACGGACTTTATTTGATACAGTTCTGCCCCAATTATCAAACTGATATGTTGTCAGTATATCATCGTCATTATTAAACACACCGTCTTTTCCCGCTGTACGAATTACTGTTGTATTATATCTGCTTCTGTCAAAAGTCATTTTTTGACCCGAGTTTCCGTTTCCGTTTCCGTATTCGGTTACAGAAGAAACGCGTTTGCCTGCTGAACCGGATGTATATGAAAATTTCAGTTTGTAATTATTGCTGTCATAAACTGTTGTTATGTTCTTATCATTATCCCATGTTAAATAAGAGTGCATACCATTTGAATAATTTACAGATGTTATACAACCTGTATCATTTTTACTAATGGTTGTTTCCCGTCCTGCCGAATCTGTTATTTTGGTAAGATAATTTGCCGGGGAAGAATATGAAAAAACAAATTCATGACCGGACGAATTTTTTATGTGAGATATTCTTTCTTTTTCACCTATTTCCGAACTTTCTTCACAATAATAAATGTGATTATAATGACCGTTTTTATCACGGTATTCAAAAATATTACCCTTTAAATTAAAAAGCATTAAGTTTCCGCTTTTATCTGTAATTGTGTATTTGCAGTTGTGTTCATTCAATGTTAATGTCAAACCAAGACCGTCTTCGTCCTCATATTTTGTTGTACCGTTTTCGGTTATCTTTCTGAAATAATGTTCGGTTCCGTCGCCGTCAGTATAAACATAAGGGTAATTTGACGCTTCCGTTCCGGTTAGACCGTATTCAGAGGATGGCAAAACAGTTGTTTGAATATTGAGTCTGAATCCTCTGCCTGCGCTTGTTTTTGAGCTGCCGTTTTTCCCGCAAACAAACTTTGTTCCGGCACAGTAACCGTTATAAATAAGACTCAAATTTGTTGACATAAGCTCATTGTTATCTGAAGCAAGCGGTATTTCATATACGAGGTTTCCTGTATAATCGTTTATGCTTGCCGTGCCTGCTGCTCCGGCAGAAAGAGTTGTATAACTCCAGTAACTCTCAATACCTTTATTATTTCTGTATGTAAGTACTATTCTCGGATATGCATCATAACTGTTATTCTCAGCAGAAATAAATCTTGCTCTACCGATACTGCTTTCATCATTTGATTTAAGCATTATGCCGTTATTTGTTTCACCTTCGTACCATTCTTTTACGGTTTTTGTAATATCAAATTTATATTGTTTTCCTACATCAGGATTTGTTTGACAATAATCAAGAACTGTAGATGCACAGGTGGGTTGATTATTCCATGTTACATTTCTTGCCTCATTATTCCATGAGGATGTTACTTTATAGGCATTGATGTAGTCTGTACCGTTATAGTCACAATCATATTGAATAAAACAAAGTGAAGCATTTGTTATAATACTGCATTTATCAGGAAGCTCAGGTAACGCAAAACGAACAAAAGTCCTTGTTTTGCCAAGTGAACTGTATCCGGCATAGAGGTAGTAGTCATAAGGAAATGCAATTGACGGCTCACTGTTATCAACATAGCAATCATACGTTTCTGCCTTGCTTATATTAAGAATAATTGTCGGGTCAATTTTTACAGGGTATTCTCTGTTTTTACTATTGAGCCACTCACGTGATGCTTTAACAATAAGCGTATATGTATTTTCGGCTTTCTGTTCAAGTGAATAAGTAACATCATAACTTATTTCGCCTTTTGCATCGCTCATATACGGGGCCGGAACGGCAAATAATTCTTCACCGCTTTCATTTGAGAATGCAACTATATTCCCGCCTTCATCTTCTTTCAGATATATGCCTGATACACACAAATCAAATTTATAAATATTGTCGGCACTTTTAGTTTTTAAAACAATATTCTCTTTAACACCACTACCTGTCAGTATATATTCAAAATCACAATCCTTTGAAATATTGTTATACCCAACGCTTTTAACATTTTTTTGTGTATAATAAGCATAGTTTTGCTCATCGGTTATTTCTTCTTTTTTCATTACTTCCGCTTTTGAAGTAAATTCATGTAATAATGAAGTTTTAAATGCCATCGATAAAGTGAATTTGTCTTCTTCGATTTTCAATAAACCGTCATCATTTGCTTTTTCATTGAATTTAACTCTAAAAGCACCAGCCTTGTTAACATAACCATTAAAATCATTTTCTGATTTTGAATCCTCATATATGAGCGTATTATCAATATCCTTCCACTCACCGTTTTCCTCATAGTGAATCGGCGAAGAGTATATTGCCGCTTTATATGAGCCGTCACTCATTTTAAAAAATTTGGTCTGAAGGCTTCTTTTGCTTTCATCTTCACCAAGTATTAAAGACCCTGCGCTTTCCGCTTCAGAATTTTCTTTTTCTTCAACGTCTTTTTCTTCAGTAATATTTTTTTCTTTTTCTGTCGTTTCTGTTTGTTCGACAGCTATTAATTCGTTAACTTCCGCCGCAAGAGAATTAATAGGCACTACGCTTGTAAATACCAAAAGCGATAAAACAAGTGATATTATTTTAAAAAATAATTTTGTCGTTTTCATAATGAACCCCTTTCTGCAAAAATATGGAATAAATTAACATATCATCTCCACATCACTTAATAAAAACATGTTTTTATGTTTCTATATTGTCACAAAAAGAAGTCAAAATGACAGTTTTGGTATTTTTGGTGTTATTTTTTGTTCAAATGGTAAAAAAGAGTTACCTGAAAAGGAAACTCTTTTTTAAAACTCATTGTTATTCTACAATAAGAATTTTTGGCATATTCGGTTCATAAGTAAAACCTGCTGATACTACACCTGCACCAAATTCAGCCACACTTCTAATAATATTAGCTATAAACTGCATTATTCTTCCCTCCCTTTATTCTTATTTTTTCAATAACAATCATAAATGATACCAACATAAAAGAAAGAGACATATTTATTAAAATGCAATCTTTCTTTATTGTAAAAAATGAAAAACAATAAATTATCATATAGACGAATAATAGAATTCTTAATACCTTTTTATTTCTATTAAATACTTTTTCCGAACACGGATGTTTAGTATTTTTCACAGGAGAATTAATTAAAATGATAATAAACGATACAAACATAAAAAATGGTAAGAGCCATTTTATATTCGCCATTTCAATTAAGTAAGTTAATAGAATATTAATTAAAAAAGAAAAATTTGTTATTATAAAACACTTCAGGTAGGTTTCGGCATGATACCCACCGCAAAATAATCTTAATGAAAAGAAAAATAAAAAGAAAAAAACAGCATAAATAAAATGACCTGCAATAATTGAAATAATACTAATAGAAAGCATTGAAAATAATGTCGAAATTATTAATTCCAAACCATAAATATATATTTCCTTTTCTCCTTTCATTTCACATTTACGATTAAGAATATAAAAGCAAGTTTCTGCAAGTTTAGTAAGCATAAATAAAAAACTCCCTTTAAAAATCTTGTAATCATAATATCAATTACAGAAATTAAAAGGGGGTTTTTGTTTAAATGGTTACTTTTTTTGTATTATTCGTTATTTAATATCATTACAACTGACGTAAATTTTTTATCGGAATAATCATTTTTTACTGTTCCGCCGTAACGTTCTGCGGTTTCATATATGTTTTTTATTCCGTATCCGTGAAGTCCGTTTTCATATTTTTTATTTGAAACAAGTTCGTTTTTTTCATTAAACGGATTTTCGTTTGCGGAGTTTACAACTTTAAAAAACAAAAAAGATTCTTTTTGCCATATTTTTACGTTTATAAATCTTTCTTCCGGCGAATTTATTCTTTCGCAAGCCTCTATTGCATTGTCCAACTGATTGGAAAGAATTGCACATATATCTACGGAAGATATTTTCAATTCGGTTATCAAATAAATATCATATATAAATTTGATATTTTTTTCTTTGGAAGTTTCAAATTTACAATTTATTATTGAGTCTATTATACTATTTCCGCACTTACATAAATCAGAGTCTGAATATGTAACGGAAAGTAAATCATTTATATATTTTTGTGCTTCCTCCTCTTTATCAATCAGACCGTTTAATACTCTTATGTGATTTTTAAAATCGTGAACCTGCCGTCTGATTAAATTTTGCGAGTTTTGCATATCTTTATAGTTTTTTTCAAGCATTTCATTTGTTAAATTCATTAACTGAGTTTCTTTTTTCTTTTCCTGATAATAAGAATTTAATGAAATAATTATTATTGTAGAAATAAGTGAAATAACAATGAAAAACAGTGAAAAAATAACGGCTACCTGCAAAACAATAAAAGAATCCGTTAAAATCAATGCTGTAATAACAGAAATTACAATATATGCCAATGTTGTCAAAACCAAAACCAATACCAGATTCTTTTTATTTATTAAACGGAGTTTGGAATACATTTTATGAGAAATCGAAAAAATAAAAAACTGCAAACCTTTTACGGTAATAAGCAAAAATATTCGAGGAATACCGGGTGCCAATATCATAGAAATACCCTTGTAAATATCCACAGAGCCACCTATTATCATAATGTAACTGTATGTAAATAAAAAATCTGTTGCCGTCATAAAAAACCAGGTTATCATTGAAGATACGGAACAAAGTAATACTTTGCCTTTCGATAACAGTTTTGTTGCGGCAAAAGTCAGCAAAAGTGCAGATAATAAAGTAACAAAAGAAAAACTCTGCCATTTATTAAGAAATGTTATAAAGACTGTATAAATTACAGCAAACAAAAATGAAAATAATAATTGCTTTTTCTTTTTGAATTTTACAATCGCTAAATTACTTGAAACCGATATTGCTATTATACCTTCAACAAATGTTGCCAGTAATTCCAAACCAGTACATAAAATATCCATAAAATCCTCTTAATTATTTATTTCCCAATACTCTAAAAGTTTTTGTTTTACATTCTGCAAAGACCTGCGGCTTATCGGTAATACCTGTCCGTTTTTAAGTTTCAGGTTATATCCGTTAATTTGAGATATAAAATCAATATTCACAAAACAACTTCTGTCAATAAACATAAAACGGTCATTATTTAAAATATCAAAGAATTCAGTAATGCCTCGATTATCGGTAAGCGTTCCGAATGATACTGTTTCAATGTTCAACTGTCGTGATATTCTTGTGACGCTTATTATTTCTTTATAAGGAACACGCCAATAGTCATTATACCTATGTAACGTTATTGTGTTTTCATCTTCCTTTGACAATTCTGAAACAGCACTGTCTAACGCCTCTTCTATATCCCGTTCCATATTCAACTTCAGTATATATCTTAATGCTTTGGCTTTATACCCGCACACCGCCTGCTCATCATGTGAAGTCAAAAACATAATTATTGATGTGGATGTATATTTTCTTATTTCATCTGCCAATTCAAACCCGTCTTTTTCAGGCATTGACACGTCCAAAAAATATATATCTGCTATTTTCCCGTCTGTTAATTCATATAACAACATTTCTGGTTTTTCAAATTCTGTTATATTAATCTGTATATGTTTTTTTGTTGAATATTCTTGTATTTTTTTCTTAAGCAATTCTATATCATAACGACTGTCATCGCATATTGAAATATTAAGCATCTGTATTTTCCTTTCTGAAATCACATAATCTATATGCCTTTTTCCTGTTCACATCAAAGAAAAACTTGGTTTTCTCTGTAATAATTAAGATATACATATCGTTATAATTTTTCTTATTTGTACTATTTCGATTACTATTATAAACAAACAACCCGTCAGTTTCTTCTTCAATATGTTTTTTCAGTTCAATACATATTTCGTTTATTGAGGCGGAATGATACTTCGATGATGTCCAGTGCGGAATCATTCTGCGAATTTCTTTTTCCGAAAAGTTTTTTATAAGTTCACTTTTCGGAACATTATCAACAATACAGGCTACAGAACGTTTTGTTATTGCATCACAATTAATAAATAACTCCAATAATTCATAAAAATCAAAACCTATTGTCAAAAGATCCTGAAAAAAAAGATCTTCGTCTTTGGATCGGCCAAAAAGAGTTTCGATTTCCGGATCGGATGACAGCACTCTCACAATTACTGCTCTTGCCGGTATATCCAAACTTAAATATTCATCCATTTTAATAAACTCCAATCGTAATTTTTTTTAATAATAACATATAATTACGAATAAAAAGGAGTTTAGTCAAAACGGTATAATTATTTGTATAATTTTTATATTGAAACAAAACACATTCAATTAAACTGTAATATTATCTTTTGCTAATGAATCAAAAGACTGATCTGTCAATTCAGATATTACGCAAGGACAGGGGGACGGTTCGAAACCACTGAAAAAGTCTGAATAAAATTCCAATATAGCAAAAAGGAACAATAAAGCACTTGATTTATGGTATAATTGAAGCATCAAAAGACAGGAGAAAAAAGATGCTTCGAGAAGAAAGTAAA